>NZ_JBHVGV010000004.1:261230-359577 GCF_042800555.1 Streptomyces sp. NPDC057617
CGCTGACTCTGGGCGGGCAGCCGGTCGCGGCGGGCGATCCCGTACTCGTCGTACTCGCGGCGGGGAGACCCGACCCCCCCCCGTTCGCCACACCCCACCCCCCCCCTTTCCCCCCCTTTTCCCCCCCCCCCCCCCCGGTGCGGTGTTTCGAGAGCGGGCGTTGCGGAGGTTTACAGGAGGTACGGGGTGTACGGGGGGGTACGGGGTACGACGTGCGGGCCGTGACGCGAGGCGGAGGCGCGCCGCCCAACCCTGGCAGCGCGCCGCCACCGTCACGTACGTACAGCTTGGTGCCGATCGGGTCGGCCCCTGGGCCCCGTCCGGCCGGTCTTCGCAGGCGGATAGGGCCTAGTTGCCGTCCGCGGGCGCGCCGGTGCCGCCGGCGTTCGCCGCCGGGGTCTTCTGGCAGCCGGACTGCTTCGCCATCGCCTCGCCGACAGCGCCGGACTGGAGCCGCCGGAGCGCCTGGTCACCGCTCTTGCTGAGCTTGTCCAGCTCGTCCGCGACGTCCTTGAGGCCGTCGGCGAAGTCCGCCTGGTCCTTCGTGTCCAGCTCGTCGACCTTCTTCTGGAGGCTCGCGTACGCCGCGGAGGTGGCGTTGAGTTCCTTGACGGCCTCCTGCTGAGTCTTCTCGCCGTCGGCGACGGGCGGGGCGCCCGCGCTGTTCACGGCGGAACCCAGCGCCTTGTAGGCGCCGGAGATGGACTGGAAGGCCGCGGAGTCGGTCTTCTGGACGTCAGCGGGCTTGGTGCTGTCCGAGGTCGCCTGCTGGATGGAGGTGTTGGCGGCCCCGATCTTGCCCAGCTCGGGCTGAACCTGGTCGCAGACCTTCTTGGCCCAGTCGTTCACCTTGCTCTCACTGTCGTCACTGCAACCGGACAGCGCCATGAGCAGTACCGCACCGCCGGACAGCGCGGCCACAAGCTTCTTGTTCACCGGATGGTCCCTTCCAAGGCTCTCGGCCCCGGAACATACACGCCATGTGGGCGACAACCGCGCCCCGGTCGCCCAGTCTGTGTGCTATTGCAGCCATTTGCACCAAGGGAGAGACACCTCACGCTCACCACGCGTTCCCGGTGGTGCCCACGGGCGGGGGGCGCGTCCCTCCGCGCCGCCCGCCCACTGCCGCTCCGGTACGGTCATGAACCGACCGGTACGGTCACGGGCCCCGGTCGCACCTCCGGCCGGCCATCAGGAAGCCACCGCCGGGTCGGGCGACTTCTCGCTCCCGCCGCCGGATCCCTCTCCGTCGCTGCCGTCCCCGTCGCCCACCGCCACGGAACGCCGCTTGGAGACGTACACGGCCCCGACGATGACGGCGATGGCGAGGACCGCCACCACGGCGCGGATCCCCGCGTTGGCGTCGCTGCCGTAGCTGAACTGCACGACCGCCGGCGCGATGAGCAACGCCACCAGGTTCATCACCTTCAGCAGCGGGTTGATCGCGGGACCCGCGGTGTCCTTGAACGGGTCCCCGACGGTGTCGCCGATCACCGTCGCGGCATGGGCGTCGCTGCCCTTGCCGCCGTAGTGGCCGTCCTCGACGAGTTTCTTGGCGTTGTCCCAGGCGCCGCCCGAGTTGGCCAGGAAGACGGCCATGAGGGTGCCGGTGCCGATCGCGCCGGCCAGGAAGGAGCCGAGCGCCCCGACCCCGAGCGAGAAGCCGACCGCGATCGGGGTGAGGACGGCGAGCAGCCCGGGGGTGGCCAGCTCGCGCAGCGCGTCCTTCGTACAGATGTCGACGACGCGTCCGTACTCCGGTTTCTCGGTGTAGTCCATGATCCCGGGATGCTCGCGGAACTGCCGCCGCACCTCGTACACGACCGAACCGGCCGACCGCGACACCGCGTTGATCGCCAGTCCTGAGAAGAGGAAGACGACCGCGGCGCCGAGGATCAGGCCCACCAGATTGTTGGGCTGGGAGATGTCCAGGCTGAGGGTCAGCCCGCCCGCCGTGGCGCCCACGTCCGCGACGGCCGTGGCGATGGCGTCGCGGTACGAGCCGAAGAGCGCCGCCGCGGCGAGTACGGCCGTGGCGATGGCGATGCCCTTCGTGATCGCTTTCGTGGTGTTGCCGACGGCGTCGAGGTCGGTGAGCACCTGTGCGCCCGCGCCCTCGACATCGCCGGACATCTCGGCGATGCCCTGGGCGTTGTCGGAGACCGGGCCGAAGGTGTCCATGGCGACGATGACGCCGACGGTGGTGAGCAGTCCGGTGCCGGCCAGCGCCACCGCGAAGAGAGCGAGCATGATCGACGTACCGCCGAGCAGGAACGCCCCGTACACCGCGAGACCGATCAGCAGCGCTGTGTAGACGGCGGACTCCAGGCCGATGGCGATCCCCGCGAGCACCACGGTGGCGGGGCCGGTCAGCGAGGACTTGCCGATGTCCCTGACCGGACGCCTGGTGGTCTCGGTGAAATAGCCGGTGAGCTGCTGGATCAGGGCGGCGAGCACGATCCCGATGGCGACCGCGACCAGGGCGAGCACGCGCGGGTCGCCGGAGTGCGCCAGGATCGCCTGGTCGTCCACGCCGTCCAGCCCGGCGTACGAGGACGGCAGGTAGACGAAGACCGCGACGGCCACCAGGGCGAGCGAGATCACCGCGGAGATGAAGAAACCGCGGTTGATGGCGCTCATCCCGCTGCGGTCGGAGCGGCGCGGGGCGACCGCGAAGATGCCGATCATCGCCGTGATCACGCCGATCGCGGGCACGATCAGCGGAAAGGCGAGCCCGAAGTCACCGAACGCCGCCTTGCCGAGGATCAGCGCGGCCACGAGCGTCACGGCGTACGACTCGAAGAGGTCCGCGGCCATGCCCGCGCAGTCCCCGACGTTGTCGCCCACGTTGTCGGCGATGGTCGCGGCATTGCGCGGATCGTCCTCGGGGATGCCCTGCTCGACCTTGCCGACCAGGTCGGCGCCGACATCGGCGGCCTTGGTGAAGATGCCGCCGCCGACTCGCATGAACATGGCGATCAGCGCGGCGCCGAGCCCGAAGCCCTCCAGGACCTTGGGCGCGTCGGCGGCGTAGACGAGGACCACGCAGGAGGCACCGAGCAGGCCGAGGCCCACCGTGAACATGCCGACCACACCGCCCGTACGGAATGCGATCTTCATGGCCTTGTGCGAAACGGCCGTGAGATCTTTTTGCGGCTCGCCCTCCGCCGGGGTCGCCTCGCGCGCGGCGGCGGCGACCCGCACATTGCTGCGTACGGCCAGCCGCATGCCGATGTAACCGGTGGCCGCCGAGAAAAGCGCACCCACCAGGAAGAACAGCGAACGTCCCGCGCGCTGCGACCAGTTGTCGGCCGGAAGCAGCATCAGCAGGAAGAACACCACGACGGCGAAGACGCCGAGGGTGCGCAACTGCCGGGCCAGATAGGCATTTGCGCCTTCCTGTACGGCCGCCGCGATCTCTTTCATCGAATCGGTGCCCTCGCCGGCCGCCAGGACCTGCCGGACCAGTAGCTGGGCGACAAACAGCGCCGCCAGCGCGACCACCGCGATGACGATCACGATGAGCCGGTTGTCGTCCGTGAGTATCGCGGCCGCGAGAGATGTGGGGTGTTCGGACAGTTGTGGATGGAAGTGCCCCGCCATTCGTCCTCCTTGACGCTCAGCGTTCAAGATGGACGGATTGTAGGGAGCGGAACCTGATCAAAACAGAGCACGCCACATGTAATTGACCTTGACTTATCCGTAAGCAAATGATCGCACTGAAAATAAGTAATGGGATAAACACATTGATGAAATGATCGACGATCTTCCGGGAAATAGGAAAGGCCCTGCTCAGCAGGGCCTTTCGAGGCAGGACGGCGGGGCCGTTCGATCAAGACATCGCGGCTCGGAGCACCACGGCTCAGGGCAACGCGACGGCGGCTCAGGGCAACGCGACGGCCGGAGTCGTCGGCCAGCTCATCCGGATGACGCCACCGTCGTCTCCGGAGGTGACTTCCACATCGTCGACGAGCCCGCTGATCACCGCGAGACCCATCTCGTCCTCGCCCTCGGCGTCGCCGTCATGGAGATCACCGGAGGACGCCCCCTCGGGCGTGCCCGAGTCCGCGCCTCCGGCACCGCCACCGGTGCCGGTGACGCCGTCGCCGACCTCGATGGAGAAGTTCTTCTCCTCCTCGGTCAGCACGACCCTCACCGGGGCGGTGATGCCATGGCTGCGGTGCAGCCCGACCGCCCGGCTGCATGCTTCACCGACCGCGAGTCTGACCTCGTCCAGGACTGCTTCGTCGACACCGGCCCGGCGCGCCACGGCGGCCGCCACCAGGCGGGCCGTCCTGACATGTTCGGGCTGGGCGCTGAAACGCAGTTCAACGGTGGCCATGCGATCCCCCTCGAACGTACGAGCGTGCGAACTCACGAGCGAGGGCATCCGGGCGGAACGCCCGGTGCCTCTGCCCTCTTCCGGAAGCTGCGGCCGGCCTCAGTCGGTGGCCGCCACGGCCTCGTCGACCGTGGTGTGGATCGGGAACACCTTGGTGAGACCGGTGATCCGGAAGATCTTGAGAATGCGCTCCTGGTTGCACACGAGACGCAGCGAGCCCTCATGGGCACGCACACGCTTGAGGCCACCCACGAGCACGCCGAGACCGGTCGAGTCCAGGAAGTCCACGCCCTCCATGTCGACAACCAGGTGGTAGCTGCCGTCGTTCACCAACTCGACCAACTGCTCGCGCAGCTTGGGCGCGGTATACACATCAATCTCGCCACCGACCTCGACGACCGTACGGTCGCCACCAGGGCCGGACACATTGCGAGTCGACAGGGACAGGTCCACGGATCCTCCAGCACCTTGCTATCGAGCGGTCGCCCCTCGGGTCTCCCCGACGGAGCCAGGGGACGTATCGCCAGCCGCGATGGCATTCAATCACTTACCGGCAGTCGCGCACGACGCCTTCAGCCCATTGTCCGTCACACCAGTGACACACTCGATCCCGATGGCCAGGAATCTCCACCCCAGTGGGCCCCCAGCGAGCGGGGGCGACCGGCCCTCCCCGGCCACGGTCCTCGACCGGCTCGCCGCGGGGGCGGACCGTGCTACGCGCATCACCCATACGGAGCACCTGCCCCCGCGCCCGGGCCGTCATGCGGTCTGGCCCGACCGCGTCAGACCCGAAGTGATCAACGCCATTCTGCGGGCCGGGATCGACCACCCGTGGGCCCACCAGGCGGCCGCCGCCGAGCACGCCCTGGACGGCGAGTCCGTCGTCATCGCCACCGGCACCGCCTCGGGCAAGTCGCTCGCGTATCTTGCGCCCGTGCTGACCACGCTCCTCGACGGAGCCGAGGCCGCCAACGGCCGGGGCACCACCGCGCTCTATCTCGCCCCGACCAAGGCGCTCGCCGCCGACCAGCGCCGGGCCGTACGGGCGCTCGCGGCCCCGCTCGGCAACCGTGTGCGCCCCGCCGTCTACGACGGCGACACCCCCGTCGAAGAGCGCGAATGGGTCCGCCAGTACGCCAACTACGTGCTCACCAACCCGGACATGCTGCACCGGGGCATACTCCCGTCCCACCCCCGCTGGTCCTCCTTCCTGCGCTCCCTGCGCTATGTCGTCATCGACGAGTGCCACATCTACCGGGGCGTCTTCGGCTCGCATGTGGCCCAGGTGCTGCGCCGGCTCCGCCGCGTATGCGCCCGCTACGGTGCGAATCCGGTCTTCCTGCTCGCCTCGGCCACCGCTGCGGAACCCGCCGTGGCCGCCGGGCGGCTCACCGGCCTCGCCGTACGAGAGGTCGCCGACGACGCCTCGCCACGGGGCGAACTGGTCTTCGCCCTCTGGGAGCCCCCGCTCACCGATCTGCACGGCGAGAAGGGGGCTCCCGTCCGCCGTACCGCCACCGCCGAGACCGCCGACCTCCTCACCGACCTGACCGTCCAGGGCGCCCGTACGGTGGCCTTCGTACGGTCCCGTCGCGGCGCCGAACTCATCGCCGTGATCGCCCAGGAACGCCTCGCCGAGGTGGACCGCTCCCTGGCCCGCCGGGTCGCCGCCTACCGGGGTGGTTATCTGCCCGAGGAGCGCCGCGCCCTGGAGAACGCCCTGCACTCCGGCGAGCTTCTCGGCCTCGCCGCCACCACCGCCCTGGAACTCGGCATCGATGTCTCAGGACTGGACGCCGTCGTCATCGCCGGTTACCCGGGCACCCGCGCCTCGCTGTGGCAGCAGGCGGGCCGAGCCGGTCGGTCCGGCGAAGGGGCGCTGGCCATCCTGGTCGCCCGGGACGACCCGCTGGACACCTTCCTCGTCCACCACCCCGAGGCGCTGTTCCAGCAGCCCGTCGAGTCCACCGTCCTCGACCCCGACAACCCGTATGTGCTCGCCCCCCATCTGTGTGCCGCGGCGGCGGAACTTCCGCTCACCGACGACGATCTGACGCTCTTCGGCCCGGCCGCCCCGGGTCTGCTCCCGCAACTGGAGACCGCGGGCCTGCTGCGCCGCCGCGCCTCGGGCTGGTACTGGACCCGCCGCGAGCGGGCCGCCGACCTCGCCGACATCCGGGGCGAGGGCGGCCGTCCCGTCCAGATCGTCGAGGCGGCGTCCGGCCGGCTGCTGGGCACCGTCGACGAGGCGGCCGCCCACACCTCCGTCCACGACGGCGCCGTCCACCTCCACCAGGGCCGTACGTACCTGGTGAAGCAGCTCGATCTCGCGGACTCGGTCGCCCTGGTCGAGGAGGCCTCCCCGCCGTACTCCACCACCGCCCGCGACACCACCGCCATCTCCGTGCTCGAAACCGACACCGAGGTGCCGTGGGGCGACGGACGCCTCTGCTACGGCTCCGTCGAGGTCACCAATCAGGTCGTCTCCTTCCTGCGCCGCAGGCTCATCACCGGCGAGGTCCTCGGCGAGAGCAAGCTCGATCTCCCGCCACGGACGCTGCGGACCCGGGCCGTGTGGTGGACGGTGACCGAGGACCAGCTCGACCGGGCCCGGGTCAATCCGGAGCAGCTCGGCGGCGCGCTGCACGCCGCCGAACACGCCTCCATCGGGATGCTCCCGCTCTTCGCCACCTGCGACCGCTGGGACATCGGCGGGGTCTCCATACCGCTCCACCCGGACACCCTGCTGCCGACGGTCTTCGTGTACGACGGCCATCCCGGCGGCGCGGGATTCGCGGAACGGGCCTTCCGGACGGCCCGGGAGTGGCTCGCGGCCACCCGCGAGGCCATCGCCTCCTGCGAGTGCGACGCCGGCTGCCCGTCCTGCATCCAGTCCCCCAAGTGCGGCAACGGCAACGACCCCCTCCACAAGCGAGGCGCCGTACGCCTCCTCACAGAACTGCTGAGATCGGCTCCGGACCCGGCCGCCGTGGAAACTCCGGAGGCCGAACCGGTCGGGCCGGTCGTGGAGTAGTGCCGCCGAGTAGCGCCGCGCCGTCATCTCATGGCACGGCCTCCCCGCCTCCGGGCGGCAGCGTCGCCAGCGGCGGGCCGGCGCGGGCCCTGACCGTCGGGGCGTACGGTCCGAAGGCGGCCCGGGCCGTCACATCCGCGATGCCCCCGCTGAGCGCGCACCTCACCACCTCCGCCCCCTGCGCCGACGCCACATCGGCCGCCCTGCGGCAGGCGTCCGCCGGCCCCAGGAGCGCGTGGTCGGCCGCGGCGAGTGCCGCCAGATCGGCCGCCGCTGCCGCCCGGTGCCGGGCGACGACCGCCTGCCCCATGGCGAGCACCGCCGCGAACACCACGCATATCGCTGTGGCCGCCATCGCCACCCACAGACTCGCCGACCCCCGGTCCCTGGTCATGACGCCACCTCCGCCGCTGCCGGGCCTCCCATGCCGTCCCCAGCGGCCTCCACGGCGTCCTCAGCCGACGCGGCGGCCTCGGCCGTGAGCGTCAGGCCCAGCGCGCCCGGCCCCGGCGTCGGAGCCTCCACGCGCGCCCGCCAGAGATCGCCCGTACGCCCCAGCGTGACCTTCGCGCCCTCCGGGGCGGCCGAACGCGCGGCCTCCAGTGCCACGGCCCGTGGCTCGGACCTGGCGGCGGCCCGCGCCGCCGCCCGTGCCGCGTCCACGCACTGGATCTGGGCGGAGGCCGCCATCAGGGCCCAGACGAGGGCCGTCGCGAAGACCACCAGCGCCGGAACCGCCACGGCCGCCTCCGCCGTCACCGACCCTCGCTCGGAACGGACGGCCTCAGATCTGCGCATTGAGGGCCTTCCCGATCACCGACTGCAGCGCGGCCGAGACCGTCGCGCTCGTGACCACCTTGTAGAGCACCGCCGCGAGCGCGCAGGCCGCGATGGTCGCCACGGCGTACTCGGAAGTGGCCATCCCGCTGTCGGTACGGAGCCGACGCGGCCACAGCCACCTCGCCCGCCCCGCACGAACCATCCGTCGCATGGTCAACCACATGTCTGCCTCCCCGTAGGAATCACTGATTGAAAACTGAAGAGAAATCCGGGCCGCAGAGCCGGGCCGAAGAGCTCAGTTGCCCTTCAGCAGCCCGGTCGCGAGACCGATGACAACCGGGGCCACGCCCACCGCCAGAAAGGCGGGCAGGAAGCAGAGCCCCACCGGAGCGGTGATCAGCACCTGGGCCCGCTGGGCCCTGGCCAGGGCGGTACGCGACCGCTCCGCCCTGAGGCCGTCGGCCAGCCGGGACACCGGCTCCGCCGCCGGGGCACCCGTGGCCCCCGCCCGCTCCAGGCAGCGGGCCAGTCCCGCCGCGCCCGGTATTTCACCGAACCGCCCCCACGCCTCGGCGGGTTCACCGCCGAGCCGCAGCTCCGCCGCCGTGCGCGCCAACCGGTCGCCCACAGGTCCGCCCAGCGACTCGCCGACCGCCTCCGCCGCCTCACGCGGCCCCGCTCCGGACGCGACACAGGCGGCCAGCAGATCGGCGGCGAGCGGAAGCTGACGGACCGCCTCATCGGTCCGTGGGCGGTCGTCCGGCTTCCTGTTACGCAGCCATCTCCGCACCCCGTACGCCCCTGCCAGCCCCACCAGCCAGCCGGTCACCCCGCCGACCAGGACCCAGCCGGTGATCACCGCACAGAGCGGTGATCCCCAGCGCCGCGCCCATGCCGCCATCTCCGGTCTGGGCCGCCGCCGTCGGTCCTCGACCGCCAGCAGGGCCATGAGCCGCCCCCGCACCCGCCGTTCGCGCCGTACGGCCGCCACCGCCAGAGCCGCGCACCCGAGGGCGGCGAGCACCGGGAGTGTCCCCCACAGCCTGTGGACGAAGTCCTGGCTCATGGTGCCTCCCCGGCCCGTACGATCCGGCCGGCCCACCACAGGCCCACGCTCTCCAGCGCTCCGCCCACCAGGAGCAGGCCCCAGCCTGCCGGAGTGTGCAGCAGCACCCGGAGCGGATCCGCGCCCAGTGCCGAGCCCAGCAGCAGACCCGCCACCGGAAGCAGCGCGAGCAGGACGACCGTCGACCAGGCGCCCGCCAACTGCGCGCGCAGCGCCTCCCGTTGCTCCCGCTCGGCCCGCAACGCGGCCTCCAGCCGGTCCAGGCCCGCCGCGAGCCCCGCCCCGCCGTCGACGGCCACCCGCCAGCATGCGGCGAGCCCCACAAGGCCGTCCGCGCCCGGCTCACGCGCCGCCTGCCGCAGGGCCCGCGGTACGTCCCCGCCGAAGCGCGCAGCGGCCAGTACGGCGGCCTCCGCGCCCGCCAGCCCGCCCGTGGCCGCCGAGGCGGCCAGCAGGGCCTGTACGGGCTGGAGGCCGGCCCTCAGCTCGCCCGCCGTGGTGCCGCACAGCGCGACGATCCCGTCGGCCCGGCGCTCCCGCCCCCGCTTCCGCTCCCTGGCCCGCAGCCTCCGCCTCACCAGCGGCACCGCCAGCGCGCCCACGATCAGCGGCAGCACCGACTCCCCCAGCACGGCGAGGGCCACCGCCGGCGGCACACAGAGCCACTCCCGGCCCAGCCGTCCCGCCCGTGCACGCGCCGCCGCCGTCCAGCGCCCCCACAAGGGCCCGGCCGGGGCCTCGTCCAGCGCGCCTGCGTCCGCGAACAGCAGCCTCGCCCGGCGCAGCCCGCGCCCGTAGCCAACCGTCAGCCGGAGCACGGCTCCTGCGCACAGCGCCGCCGCGCATACGCAGGCGAGCATCCACAGGCCCGTCACAGCGCGCCCCCGATCAGCTCCCGCAGCCGTGGCCAGCCCCGCTCGTACGCGAACCCCTGGGCTTCCCAGCTCAGTGCGGGCACCGGCACCACCAGCCCGGCGGCGTCCCGCTCCAGCACATGCACCTCGGCGATCCTGCGGTGCCCGTCGCGGTCCCGCACGAGATGGATCACGGCCGAGAGCGCGGCCGCCAACTGGCTGTGCAGCGCCGCCCGGTCAAGGCCCGCGGCCGTCCCCAGGGCCTCCAGCCGGGCGGGAACGTCCGCAGCCGCATTGGCGTGCACAGTCCCGCAGCCGCCCTCGTGGCCGGTGTTCAAAGCGGCCAGCAGTTCGGTGACTTCATGGCCTCTCACCTCGCCGACGACCAACCGGTCGGGCCGCATCCGCAGCGCCTGCCGGACGAGGTCACGCAGTTCGACCAGTCCCGCGCCCTCCTGGTTGGCGGGTCGGCCCTCCAGCCGCACCACATGCGGATGGTCGGGCCTCAACTCGGCCGAATCCTCGGCCAGTACGATCCGCTCCCGCGCTCCGACCAGGCCCAGCAGAGTCGAGAGCAGCGTTGTCTTTCCCGTACCCGTGCCACCGCTGATCAGGAACGACAGCCGGGCCTCGATCAGAGCCCGCAGCACGCGCTCGCCGCCCGGCGGCACCGTCCCCGCCTCGGTCAACTCCCCCAGGGAGAACGCCTTGGGCCGCACCACCCGCAGCGACAGACACGTCGAGCCGACCGCCACGGGCGGCAGCACCGCGTGCATCCTGGTTCCGTCGGGCAGCCGGGCGTCCACCCAGGGTCTGGCGTCGTCCAGCCGGCGCCCCGCCACCGCGGCGAGCCGCTGCGCCAGCCTCCGTACGGAAGTGGCGTCGGCGAACGACACGGCGGTCAGTTCAAGACCGCCGCCCCGGTCCACCCACACCCGGTCGGGCGCGGAGACCAGCACATCGGTCACCGACGGATCGGCGAGCAGCGGCTCCAGCGGCCCGGTACCGACCAGTTCGCACCGCAACTCCTCGGCGGCGCCCAGCACTTCCGTATCGCCCAGCAACCGTCCCTGCGCGCGTAACGCGGCAGCCACCCGTGCCGGCGTCGGATCCGCCCCGCTCTGCGCGAGCCGCTGCCGTACGGCGTCCAGCAGCCCTCCGGAAGCCGTCCCGGCGGTCATGACGCCACGCTCCCGTCCCCGGCCAGCGCGCGCTCCCAGAAGGCCGTACAGAACGCGGCCAGCGGTCCGCGCGCCCGGGACCCCGGCGGCACTCCGCCGTCCTGAGCCTGTGGCAGGCCCGGCTCCAGGGGAACTTCGCCCGCGAGCGGGAGCCGGAGCGCGTCGGCGATCCACTGCTCGTCCAGTCCGGCCGCGTACGGACCACGGACCACCGCCCGAAGGTCCGGGAGCACCATGCTCACCACCGAGGCCACCCGACGGGCCGCCGCGACGGCCCGCAGCTCGGCGGGGACGACCAGCAGCCCGAGATCGAGCTGGGCCAGCGCCTCCGCCACTGCCTCGTCGACACGGCGCGGCAGATCCACGACCACAACCCCGCCGCGTCTGCGGGCGGCGGCGAGCACCGACCGCATCGCCTCCGGCTGGATCACCACCGAGTCTCCCCGGTCCCAGCTCAGCACCCGCAGCGCGTGGAGACGGGGCAGCGACTCCTCCAGCGCCCCGCCCGCGACCCGTCCCTTGGAAGCCGCGAAATCCGGCCAACGTCTGCCTTCCGCCTGCTCCCCGCCGAGCAGCACATCGAGGCCGCCGCCGAGCGGATCGGCGTCGATCAGCATCGTGCGACGCCCGGCCCGCGCCGCCGTGACGGCCAGGGCGCAGGCGAGCGTCGAGGCCCCGGCACCGCCCCGCCCGCCGATGACTCCGACCGTCAGCGCCTGCCTGCCCACTCCCTCGACGGCGTCCGCGATCCGGTCGACCAGCCAGCTCTCCGCGTCGGGGAGCCGCAGCACGCACTCGGCGCCGATCTCCACCGCCCGCCGCCACACATCGGGGTCGTCCTGATCCCGTCCGACGAGCATCACGCCCCGCCTGCGGGTGGCGCCTCGGCAACGTGCCGCCGCATCGTCCCCGACGAGCACCATCGGGGCCTCTTCCCAGATCTCCTTGCGCTCCGGCACCGCGTGGTGCACCTGCGGCTCGGCGCCCGCCGCGGCGCACAGCCGCAGCAGATCGTCGAGCAGCCCCATGTCCTCGGTGACGATCAGCGGTCCCGCCCCGCGTCCTTCGGCCACCTCTGACCGATCGGATGTCATGGATCCAGCCACGATCTCCGCCCCCTATCTATCTCTGTCCCGATCCGGATCTGCGAACGCTCTCTCGCGATCTCGTACTCATCCGGTATCGGTGATTCCGGCTTCCGCGAACTTCGCGACAGGAATCACCGTGCAGCGGAACGGAAAAACGTGTGGATCTTGCTCGAAAACTGTGGACAACTCACCAGTTGTGAATATCCCGCTCGCTCATACCGGTGACTTCCGGAGAGCAGCGCATCGACTACGCACCGTGACGCGTATACATGGAGAGAGGCCGCCGCACACAGCCACCGAGGAGAGGGGGACGGCGTGATGGAGAGCCCAAAACGCGTCCGGACATGCGACGACCCCCGCCGGGGGGGAGAGCGGGGGTCGTCCCCACGGCCGACTCGGGGGGGGGAGGAGCCGGACCGGGTTAGCACGGTCGCGAACGATCCGTGACTTCCATGGTGTACCCGAGAGCCTTCTCAGGCAAACCCACGCGCCCGAGCTTACGCCGAATGGTGGGCGCATATGCTCATGCTCGTGGAAAACCACTCCTTGCCGCGCACAGCAGCCTTCTTTGACCTGGACAAGACGGTCATTGCGAAGTCATCGACGCTGACCTTCAGCAAGTCCTTCTACCAAGGCGGTCTGATCAACCGCCGCGCCGTACTGCGTACCGCATACGCGCAGTTCGTCTTCCTCGCCGGAGGAGCCGATCACGACCAGATGGAGCGGATGCGGGAGTACCTCTCCGCGCTCTGCAAGGGCTGGAACGTCCAGCAGGTCAAAGAGATCGTCGCCGAGACACTGCACGATCTCATCGACCCGATCATCTACGACGAGGCCGCATCCCTCATCGAGGACCACCACACCGCCGGCCGCGACGTGGTGATCGTCTCCACCTCCGGCGCGGAGGTCGTCGAGCCCATCGGCGAGCTGCTCGGAGCAGACCGGGTCGTGGCCACCCGTATGGTCGTCGGCGCCGACGGCTGCTTCACGGGCGAGGTGGAGTACTACGCGTACGGACCCACCAAGGCCGAGGCGATCGAGGCGCTCGCCGAGTCCGAGGGGTACGACCTGTCCCGCTGTTACGCCTACAGCGATTCCTTCACCGACGTACCCATGCTCCAGTCGGTCGGCCACCCGTACGCCGTCAATCCGGACCGCGCGCTCCGCCGTGAGGCGCTGGCGCGAGATTGGCCGATTCTGGTCTTCAACCGGCCCGTTCGGCTCAAGCAGCGACTGCCCGCGTTCTCCATGCCGCCCCGCCCGGCACTGGTCGCGGCAGCAGCCGTGGGCGCCGCCGCGGCGACGGCCGGACTGGTCTGGTACGCGAGCCGACGACGACAGTCCACACCCGTCTGACCGGAAATCGTCACAGCCGACCGAAAGCCGTCAACACATGACCGTTTCGCCCTTATTTGAAGCTAAAAGTAAAGAAGTGCGGGTAAGGGTTCCGCATTACCGCAGGCTGGAGTACAAAGGAGTCAACGGCCCGCGAGACCAAGGACATCCGAGAGGATCACCAGTTAACGCATAAGGCCCCACGGACCGAAGTATGAAAACGGAGTACCCACGCGACGTCGACCCGTCGATTACGGGCCAGCCGCACCAGGCGACGGGCAAAGCACCCGACCTGATGGGCAACTTATCGAGGACGCCTGGTAACTCCGCGGACATGCAGGCGGCGGCGCCAACTGGGTGCCGCCGCAATCCCGTTCGGGCAGGGCCGGTCAGGCCGCACCCCGCTGAAGCGCCTCGCAGACGGCGATCGATTCCCTGACACCCAGCTCCACCGCGCGCCCGCAGTGGGTGATCCACGCCGCCATGCCGCCGGGAGTCCCCGAGAGATAGCCCTCGAAGGCGGCGGCGTACGCCGCGCGCCCCAGCTCCGCGTGGCCGACCTCCGCCGGGCAGACCGACTTGGGGTCGAGACCGCTGCCGACCAGCACGACCCGCTCGGCCGCCCGCGCCACCAGGCCGTTGTACGAGCCGAAGGGACGCAGCGCGAGCAGTTCGCCGTGCACCACCGAGGCCGTCACCAGAGCGGGGGCGGGGCTCGCGGCCACGATCAGCTCCGACAGTCCTTCCAGTCGTCCCGCGACCTCGTCGGCGGCAGGCAGCGGAGCCTCGGTCAGCGGCCCGCCCGTCCCGGGCGCCTCGCTCCCGGGCACCTCGACCACCGGCTCGCCCGCCAGCCGGGGCCGGCCCACCGTACGGTCGGCGACGCCCGCGCCACCCGCGGCCACCAGATGCAGCCGGGCCAGGACACGCAGCGGCGACTGCGCCCAGATGGAAAGGAGTTGACCGGCCTCCACGTTGAGCCGCAGGGCCGCGCCGACCGTACGGGCATCGGCGCCCGAGCCGAAGTCACTGCGCCGGCGCACCTCTTCGAGCGCCCAGTCGGCGCCGGACAGCGCCGCGGAGCCGCGTGCGGCGCGCAGGGCCGCCTCCGAGGTGACTTCATTGCTGCGGCGCCGCATCACGCGGTGGCTGTAGACGCGGTCGACCGCCGCGCGTACGGATTCCACCGCGCCGGGGACCCCCGGGAGGGCGGCCAGCGCGGCCAGGGGATCTTCAGGCCGCGGCGCGAAGGCGTCAGAGGCTGTCGTACTCATAAGTAGGGAGGCTACGCGCCCATGGCGCGCGCCCCACCTTGGAGTGGTCTTCGTCACGCCGAATGGTCACCTTGAGCGAGATCACCACTACCCTATGTGAACATGAAGATCGCTTTCGTGGGCAAGGGCGGCAGCGGCAAGACGACGCTGTCCTCGCTCTTCATCCGCCATCTCACCGCCAACGAGGCCCCCGTCATCGCGGTGGACGCCGATATCAACCAGCATCTCGGGGCCGCGCTCGGCCTCCACGAGACAGAGGCCGCCGCGCTGCCCGCGATGGGGGCGCACCTTCCGCTGATCAAGGAGTATCTGCGCGGCAGCAATCCGCGGATCGCCTCCGCCGAGGCAATGATCAAGACCACACCGCCGGGCGAGGGATCTCGACTGCTGCGGGTGTGCGAGAACAACCCGGTGTACGACGCCTGCGCCCGGCCCGTCCCGCTCGACGGCGGCGAGATCCGGCTGATGGCCACGGGCCCGTTCACGGAGTCCGATCTGGGGGTGGCCTGCTACCACTCCAAGGTCGGCGCGGTGGAGCTGTGCCTCAACCATCTGATCGACGGCCCCGAGGAGTATGTGGTCGTCGATATGACGGCCGGTTCGGACTCGTTCGCCTCCGGGATGTTCACCCGGTTCGACATGACGTTCCTGGTGGCCGAGCCGACCTGCAAGGGGGTGTCCGTCTACCGCCAGTACAAGGAGTACGCGCGGGACTTCGGGGTCTCGCTGGCGGTCGTCGGCAACAAGGTGCAGGGCGAGGACGACCTGGACTTCCTGCGTACGGAGGTGGGTGACGACCTGCTGATCACGGTGGGGCACTCGGACTGGGTCCGGGCGATGGAGAAGCGCAGGCCAGCCCCGTTCGACCTGCTGGAGGCGGACAACCGCTGTGCGCTCCAGACGCTCCAGGACGCGGCGGAGGATTCGTACGAGCGCCGCGACTGGGAGCGGTACACACAGCAGATGGTCCACTTCCACCTCAAGAACGCCAAGAGCTGGGGCAACGCGAAGACGGGTATCGACCTGGCCGCCCAGGTCGACCCCGCCTTCGTGCTCAGCGAGACCCTCGCCGTGCCTCAGCCGTCGTAGTACGGCTCCGGCCGCCGCGGGGAGCGGCCCCGGTCCTTGCGGCCGGGGCCACCGCGGGGAGCGGGCCGTCAGTGCTTCTCGCCGTGGGCGGACGGCTGGGACGACGGACTGGCGCTGCCCTTCGGGCCCGCGGCCGCCGTGGCCAGGAAGGACTCCCACCCGCCCTTGGGGGCCTGGCCGACGCGGAGCGTGCGCAGCTTGGCCAGGTGCGCCGGGTCCTGTACGTCCAGCCAGTCGGCGAGCTGACGGAAGGACACGCACCGTACGTCCTTCTGCACACAGACCTGCTTGATCGTCTGCTCGACGGCGCGCATGTACGTACCGCCGTTCCAGGATTCGAAGTGGTTGCCGATGATCAGCGGGGCCCGGTTGCCCTTGTAGGCGCGGTCGAAGGCCTGGAGCAGGCCGTCCCGCATCTGGTTGCCCCAGTAGGTGTGCTGCGACGGGTCGCCATGGACCGTACCCGACTGGTTCCACATGAAGTTGTAGTCCATCGAGAGGGTCTCGAAGTCGCGGCCCGGTACGGGTACGAGCTGGAGCGGGACGTCCCACATGCCCTCGGTCTTCTTGGGCCAGACCTGGTTGCTGATCCCGCTGGAGTCGTAGCGGAAGCCCATCGTCCGCGCCGCCTTCATCATGTTCTTCTGCCCTTCGAGGCAGGGCGTGCGGCCGCCGACCATCTCCTTGTCGTAGTCGAACGGCAGCGGGGCCTCGGTCTTCAGCCCGGCATTGGTCTTCCAGTTCTTCACAAAGGACATGGCCTGCTTGATCTCGCTCTTCCACTCCTCGACGGACCAGGTGCCGACGCCGCCGTCGTCGCCGCAGAAGTGGCCGTTGAAGTGAGTGCCGATCTCGTTGCCGTCGTTCCAGGCGGCGCGCAGTTCGCGCAGGGTGGCCTTGATCCCCTTGATGTCGTTGAAGCCGATGTCCGAACTGCCGGGCGAGTGCTGGGGCGGCTTGTACTGCTCCGCCTTCTCCTCCGGCAGCAGATAGACGCCGCTCAGGAAGTACGTCATGGTCACGTTGTGCTTCTTGGCCAGCTCGCGGAAGTGGGAGAAGAGCTTCTGGCTGTCCTCGCCGGCGCCGTCCCACGAGAACACCACGAACTGCGGAGGCTTCTCCCCCGGTTCGAGCCGCTCGGGCTTGGCCAGCTTGGGCTGGGCGCCGGTGAACGCGGTCGAGCCGTCACCGATGAGCTTGACGATCGCCTTGGGGGCGCCGGGCCCCTTCTTGGCTGCGGGGGCGCCTTTCCGGGCTTCCTCCGCCTCCGGTCCGGAGCATCCGGCCACGCCCACGACAAACGCCGTGACGGCGGCGCCGAAGGCGGTTCTCCTAGTGGCGGCCAGCATCCGTCCACCCTCTTCCTTCAGGTTTCAGTACCGAAGTGCCGAGCGGCGACTGCCGGCACGGCGCCGAGCGCGGACACCGTCGCATCAAGACCAAAGACATGAAGGAACGACAAGCCGTACAAAATCACTAATCACCCGCACCGGTGAATGATTGCCCTATTTGCGCGGAAAATCCTGCCGTAATCTTTACTCTCCATTACGATCCGTTTACCAAGAGTTGAGCTGCGCATTCCGCTGCTGCACGCCGTGCCTCACGGCCGCGCCCCATGCCCGCGACCGCGCCGCCACCCGGAGGAGACGGAGAACATGTCCAGTTGCGTCAGCACCCGTACCGACCAGGCCTCGCAGACGAGCCGCACCACAGCCAGATCCCGGTTCCGCCGGATCTCACGCTTCGGGAGACCCCACAGCCCGCCTCCGGGCGGGCGCCGCTTCCGGATCGCCGGGGCGGATGTGTCCGCCTCGATCTCCGTCTTTCTGATCGCGCTGCCGCTCTCCCTGGGCATCGCGCTCGCCACCGGCGCGCCGCTCCAGGCGGGTCTGGTCGCCGCCGCGGTCGGCGGGCTGGTCGTCGGCCGGCTGGGCGGCGCACCGCTCCAGGTCAGCGGGCCCGCGGCCGGGCTCACCGTCGTCACGGCCGATCTGATCCAGCGGTACGGCTGGCGCACCACCTGCGCCATCACCATCGGCGCCGGGCTCGCGCAGCTCGTCCTCGCGGCGCTGCGGGTGGCCCGGTCGGCGCTGGCCGTCAGCCCGGCGATCGTGCACGGCATGCTCGCGGGCATCGGCGTCACCATCGCCCTCGCCCAGCTCCATATCGTGCTCGGCGGTTCGCCCCAGAGTTCGGCCGTCGCCAATGTGCTGGGGCTGCCCGCCCAGTTGGCCGATCTGCATCTGGGCGCGGTGTCGGTGAGCGTCCTGACCATCGCGGTGCTGCTCGTGTGGCCGCGGATTCCGGGCCGCGCGGGCCGGATCGTACGGAAGGTTCCGGCCGCGCTCGCCACAGTGGCCGTGGCGACGACCGTGGCCGCCCTGGCCGGGATCAGTCTGGAGCGCGTCGATCTGCCCTCCTGGCGGAGCCATGCCATGCCCGAACTGCCCGAGGGGCCGGTGCTGGGGCTGCTCGCCGCCGTACTCACCGTCACGATCGTCGGAAGCGTGGAGTCGCTGCTCTCCGCGGTCGCCGTGGACAAGCTGGTGGCCCGCCGCAAGGAGCCGCGCGTTCAGATCCCGTCGGCCCGTCTTGACCGGGAGCTGGCCGGGCAGGGCGCGGGCAATGTCGTATCGGGCGCGCTCGGCGGACTGCCCATCACCGGTGTCGCCGTGCGCAGCGCCGCCAATGTGGCAGCCGGGGGCGTCAGCAGGAATTCGACCATGCTGCACGGCCTGTGGATCGCGGTCGCGGCCCTGCTGCTGGTGCCCGTACTCGATCTGATCCCGCTGGCGGCCCTGGCGGCGCTGGTGATGTTCGTCGGAATCCAGATGGTGAACCTCACGCATATGCGGAACGTGCGGCGGAACCGCGAACTGCTGGTGTACGTGGCGACGCTGGCCGCGGTCGTGTTCACCGGTGTGCTGGAAGGCGTGGTCATCGGGATCGCGGTGGCGGTCGCGCTGTCACTGCACCGCCTGACCAGGACGCGGATCACCACGGAGGAGCGCAGCGGTGTGCACCGTATCCAGGCGCGCGGGCAGTTGACGTTCCTCGCCGTGCCGAGGCTCAGCCGGATGCTGCAACAGGTGCCGGACGGCGCGGACTGTGTCGTCGAGCTGGACGGGTCCTTCATGGACCACGCCGCGCATGAGGCGCTGTACGACTGGCGGGCCGCGCATATCGCGCGGGGCGGTACGGCCGAGTTCACCGGCAGCGCGGGGGCGCGGCTGGAGCCCGCCGCCGAGTTCCATGCCTGCTGCCGGCCGTGGACGTCCTGGCGCAACCACCATTGCGGCCGGCATCCCACAGAGGAGCAAGCAGTGGCGGAGCAGACGGCCGCCGCGAGAGACAAGGAGCCCGCCTACGCCGGCGCGGGGGCGGCGGAGACGGAGCGCCCGGCCGACGGCCGGACCGGCGGTGGAGCTTCGGCCGACTTCTGGCCGCGCCGCGACCAGCCCGACGGCGCCAAGACGGACGCCACCGAGGTCAATGGCTCTGTCGACGGCGCTCGGTCCGGCGATCAGTGGGACGAGACCCACCGGTCCGGCCGGGCCCAGTCGGACGGGCAGGAGGGAGCTGAGGGCCTTGGTCGTACTCCGGGCATCCGTCAACTGGCCAGCGGGCTCAGCTCGTTCCAGCGCAATACGGCCCCCCTGATGCGCGACGAGCTGGCGCGGCTGGCGCGGGAGGGCCAGCACCCGTCGCAGCTCTTCCTCACCTGCGCCGACTCCCGGCTGGTCACCAGCATGATCACATCAAGCGGCCCTGGCGACCTCTTCACCGTACGGAACGTCGGCAATCTGGTGCCGCTGCCCGGGACGGACGGCGGGGGTACGGACGATTCGGTGGCGGCGGCGATCGAGTACGCGGTCGATGTCCTGCGGGTGGAGTCCATCACCATCTGCGGGCACTCGGGGTGCGGGGCGATGCAGGCCCTGCTCAACGCGCCCGACCACGCGGACGACGAGCCTCCGACACCCCTGCGGCGCTGGCTGCGCCATGGACTGCCCAGTCTGGAGCGGATGAGAAGCCCGCAGCACGCCTGGGCCCGGATCGCCGGACGGCTGCCGGCCGACGCGGTCGAGCAGCTCTGTCTCACCAATGTGGTCCAGCAGTTGGAGCATCTGCGGGCCCAGGAATCGGTGGCCCGGAGGCTGGCCGAGGGCACCTTGGAGCTGCATGGGATGTACTTCCATGTCGGCGAGGCCCAGGCCTATCTCCTGGCCGACGGCACCGGGGCCGGACTCGGCGGCGGAGCCGGCGAAGAGGTGTTCAACCGGGTGACCCCGACCACGCTGGAGGAGTCGCGCGCCTGAACCCGGCCCCTGCCCCATCCGTGAGAGTGTGTGGCCCCCCTTCCTCATTTGCCCCGGGAGGGAGGGCCGCCCACCACCGTACGGAACGCCGCAGCGGGGCAGACGCCACATAGGTCTAAACCAATTTCCGGAACACCCTTGTCACCCGGGCATCCGCCTGATGAGCTAGGCCCGGGACACATAGGACGCCCTGGGAAAGGGAGATGTCGTGAGCAACGAAAGCCTGGCCAATCTGCTCAAGGAGGAGCGGCGGTTCGCGCCGCCGGCCGAGCTGGCCGCGCACGCCAATGTGACGGCGGAGGCGTACGAGCGGGCCGAGGCGGACAGGCTTGGCTTCTGGGCCGAGCAGGCGAGGCGGCTCACCTGGGTCACCGAGCCGACCGAGACGCTGGACTGGTCGAACCCACCGTTCGCGAAGTGGTTCGCGGACGGCGAGCTGAATGTCGCGTACAACTGCGTCGACCGCCATGTGGAGGCCGGCCACGGCGACCGGGTCGCGATCCATTTCGAGGGCGAGCCGGGCGACAGCCGCGCGATCACCTACGCGGAGCTGAAGGACGAGGTGTCCCGCGCCGCCAACGCGCTCACCGAGCTGGGGGTGCGGAAGGGCGACCGGGTCGCGGTCTATCTGCCGATGATCCCCGAGGCCGCCGTCGCGATGCTGGCCTGCGCGCGGATCGGAGCCGCGCACTCCGTGGTCTTCGGCGGCTTCTCCGCCGAAGCGGTCGCCTCCCGTATCCAGGACGCCGACGCCAAGCTGGTGATCACCGCCGACGGCGGCTACCGCCGGGGCAAGCCGAGCGCGCTCAAGCCCGCCATCGACGAGGCCGTGACCAGGTGTCCGCAGGTCGAGCATGTGCTGGTGGTACGGCGTACGGGCCAGGACACCGCCTTTGACGACAGCCGCGACGTGTGGTGGCACGACATTGTGGGCCGCCAGTCCGCGGAGCACACCCCGGAGGCGTTCGGCGCGGAGCACCCGCTGTTCATCCTCTACACCTCGGGTACGACGGGAAAGCCGAAGGGCATCCTGCACACCTCGGGCGGCTATCTCACCCAGGCGTCCTACACCCACCACGCCGTCTTCGACCTCAAGCCCGAGTCGGACGTGTACTGGTGCACCGCCGACATCGGCTGGGTGACCGGCCACTCGTACATCGTCTACGGACCGCTCGCCAACGGCGCCACCCAGGTCATGTACGAGGGCACGCCCGACACCCCGCACCAGGGCCGCTTCTGGGAGATCATCCAGAAGTACGGGGTCACAATCCTCTACACGGCGCCGACGGCGATCCGTACGTTCATGAAGTGGGGCGACGACATCCCCGCCAAGTTCGATCTGACCTCGTTGCGCGTCCTGGGTTCGGTCGGCGAGCCGATCAACCCCGAGGCCTGGATCTGGTACCGGGAGAACATCGGCGCGGGCAAGACCCCGATCGTGGACACCTGGTGGCAGACCGAGACCGGCGCCATGATGATCTCCCCGCTCCCCGGGGTCACCGAGACCAAGCCCGGTTCGGCGCAGCGGGCCCTTCCCGGTATCTCCGCGACCGTCGTCGACGACGAGGCCAATGAGGTGCCCGACGGAGGCGGCGGCTATCTGGTCCTGACCGAGCCGTGGCCCTCCATGCTCCGTACGATCTGGGGCGACGACCAGCGGTTCATCGACACCTACTGGTCGCGCTTCGAGGGCAAGTACTTCGCCGGGGACGGCGCCAAGAAGGACGACGACGGCGACATCTGGCTGCTGGGCCGGGTCGATGACGTCATGCTGGTCTCCGGCCACAACATCTCCACCACCGAGGTCGAGTCCGCGCTGGTCTCCCACCCCAAGGTCGCCGAGGCCGCCGTGGTCGGCGCGGCCGACGAGACCACCGGTCAGGCCATCGTGGCGTTCGTCATTCTGCGCGGCAGCGCGACCGTCGACGACGGTCTGGTCGCCGAACTGCGCAACCATGTCAGCACCACGCTCGGCCCGATCGCCAAGCCGAAGCGGATCCTTCCGGTCGCGGAGCTGCCCAAGACCCGCTCCGGCAAGATCATGCGACGGCTGCTGCGCGATATCGCCGAGAACCGTCAGCTCGGGGATGTCACCACGCTCACCGACTCCTCCGTCATGGAGCTGATCCAGCGGCAGTTGCCCACCGCGGCAAGCGAGGACTGAGCGGCAGCGGTACGAAGTACGGGGCGTCCGGCACGATGAATGTGCCGGGCGCCCCGCTCTGTTCCGTACCGCTCCGCGTGAAGCTGTTCGGTACCGCTCCGTATGAAGATCATCCGGTACATCACCCGTGCACCCCGGGTAAGGTGGGCAGCGCGTCAACGACACAATAAAATTCTGGGTGCGCCGGGAAGTCTGGTCGGCATGTGATCCGTCATGTCCGCCGATCGCACAGAACCGACCCGGAGGTCGAGACCCGTGTCAGCGCCCACGCCCCCCGCCCGCAAGTTCCTCGGACGTCTGTCGCTGCCCGAGCGGAACTATCTCGCGGACGCGCTGCGCGCCGAGACCGTCGGCGGCGTGATTCTGCTGGTCGCCGCCATCGTCGCTCTCATCTGGGCGAACACCCCACTGAGCGACAGCTATGTATCCGTGAGCGCGTTCCACTTCGGGCCCAGCGCGCTCGGCCTCGACCTCTCCGTACAGCACTGGGCCGCGGACGGCCTGCTCGCCGTCTTCTTCTTCGTCGCCGGCATCGAGCTGAAACGCGAGCTGGTCGCGGGCGAACTGCGCGATCCCAAGGCCGCCGTGCTCCCCGTGATAGCGGCGCTCTCCGGCATGGCCGTACCCGCGCTGGTGTACGTACTGGTCAACGTGGTCGGCGGCGGAAACCTGGACGGCTGGGCCGTGCCCGTGGCCACCGATATCGCCTTCGCGCTGGCCGTTCTCGCGGTCATCGGCACCTCGCTCCCGTCCGCGCTGCGCGCCTTCCTCCTCACCCTCGCGGTCGTCGACGACCTCTTCGCGATCCTGATCATCGCGGTCTTCTTCACCAGCGATCTGAACTTCGCGGCGCTCGGCGGCGCCGTCGCCGGCCTCGCCGTCTTCTGGCTGCTGCTGAGAAAGGGGGTGCGCGGCTGGTACGTGTATGTCCCGCTGGCGCTGGTCATCTGGGGCCTGATGTACAACAGCGGCGTCCACGCCACCATCGCGGGCGTCGCGATGGGCCTGATGCTGCGCTGCCACCGGAGGGAGGACGAGGAGCAGTCGCCCGGCGAGCGGATCGAGCATCTCGTACGACCGGTCTCGGCAGGTCTGGCCGTACCGCTGTTCGCTCTCTTCTCTGCGGGCGTCCCGCTCTCCGGAGGCGCGTTCGGCAGAGTCTTCACCCAGCCGGAGACTCTCGGCGTCGTCCTGGGACTGGTCGTCGGCAAGGCGGTCGGGATCTTCGGGGGCACCTGGCTGGCCGCCCGTTTCACCAGGGCCGAGCTGAACGACGACCTGGCCTGGCCCGATGTCTTCGCCCTCGCCTCGCTCGCCGGGATCGGTTTCACGGTCTCGCTGCTCATCGGCGAGCTGGCCTTCGCCACCGATCCGGTCCTCACCAGCGAGGTGAAGACGGCCGTCCTGACCGGTTCGCTGATCGCCGCCGTCATATCCGGTGCTCTGCTCAAGATGCGGGTCCGCACCTACCGTGTGCTGTGCGAGGAGGAGGAACGGGACGAGGACCTCGACGGCATACCCGACGTCTACGAGCAGGACGATCCGGCGTACCACCTGCGCATGGCGGCGCTGTACGAGGCGAAGGCCGCGGAACATCGCAGGCTGGCGGAACACGCGGGGGCGGCGCGCGGCAAGGGCAACAGTCCGGCATGATCGGACATCGGATCCGTAGCACAGAAGCGAAAAGAGGGAGTCACGATGAGCGACCCCGGCAAGCATGTCGCCGACGCTGTCCCGACCGGCACAGTGGTCGAGCCCGTCGGCACCGACCGCAGTATCGGTCAGTTGGTCGCGTCCGCGACCGCCGAGATGTCCGCGCTGGTGCACGATGAGATCGCCCTGGCCAAGGCCGAGATCCGACAGGACGTCAGGCGGGGCGCGATGGGCGGCGCCGCGATCAGCATCGCGGGCGTCTTCGCGCTGTTCTCGCTGCCGGTGCTGAGCTTCGCCGCCGCGTACGGGATCCACAATCTGGGGCTCGGGCTCGCCTGGTCGTTCCTGATCGTCGGCGCAGCGTTTCTGGTGCTCGCCGCGCTGGCCGCCGGGCTCGCCCTGCTGAAGTTCAAGAAGGTCAAGCCGCCGGAGAAGACCATCGCCTCGGCGAAGGAGACGGCCGCGGTGCTGCAGAACGTCAAGCCCCACCCCCGCGAGGTGGGGAAGCGCGTCACGTCTGTGGCACGCTCGTCTGCATGACCGCCGCTGATTCGCCGGCCTCTGCCGTCCGTCTTCCTGGTCCCTGGACACATAGAGATGTGGCGGCCAATGGTGCCCGCTTCCATATCGCCGAGGTGGGAGAGGGGCCGCTGGTCCTGCTGCTGCATGGTTTTCCACAGTTCTGGTGGACCTGGCGGCATCAGCTCACGGCGCTCGCGGACGCCGGCTACCGGGCGGTGGCCATGGATCTGCGCGGGGTGGGCGGCAGCGACCGTACGCCCAGGGGGTACGACCCCGCCAATCTGGCGCTCGACATCACCGGGGTGGTGCGCTCCCTCGGTGAGCCCGACGCCGCGCTCGTCGGGCATGACCTGGGCGGCTATCTCGCCTGGACCGCGGCCGTGATGCGGCCCAAGCTGGTGCGCAGGCTGGCGGTCTCCTCGATGCCCCATCCGCGGCGATGGCGCTCGGCGATGCTGTCCGACTTCTCGCAGAGCCGGGCCGGTTCCTATATCTGGGGCTTCCAGCGGCCGTGGCTGCCGGAGCGTCAGCTCGTCGCGGACGACGCGGCGCTGGTGGGGCGGCTGATCCGGGAGTGGTCCGGACCCGGGCTGCCGGACGACGAGGCGATCGAGATCTACCGGCGGGCGATGACGATCCCGTCGACGGCGCATTGCTCGATCGAGCCGTACCGGTGGATGGTGCGGTCGATGGCGCGGCCCGACGGCATCCAGTTCAACCGGCGGATGAAGCGCGCGGTACGGGTGCCCACGCTCCAGTTGCACGGGTCGCTGGACCCGGCGATGCGGACGCGCAGCACGGCGGGATCGGCCGAGTATGTGGAAGCGCCCTACCGGTGGCGGCTGTTCGACGGTCTGGGGCACTTCCCGCACGAGGAGGATCCGGCGGCGTTCTCCTCGGAGCTCATCAACTGGCTCCAGGACCCCGAACCGGATCGCTGACGATCCGGATCACCGACCACCGGATCACGGACCATCCGGATCGCTGACCATATAACCCGAATCACCGACCATCACCCGGACCGGTGATCCGAACGACTGATCAGCGGGGCCGCACGGCGGCGCCCCTGGGCCGTTATGGTCACCCGCTGAACGCTTGTCCTACGAACAGCCAATTGCCTCGCGCATAGGCCAATTGGCCCTCTCCCGTACGGTTACCGACCATGGGGCCCGGGCAGACGTCGGGGTATGGGCTGGACGCACGACTACGGTGACGCAGCACGCAACCGCCGCTCGGCCGCTGGGCCGATCCCCCACAAGAGGGGCGGCGCGGAAGGTCAGGGCCACGATCCGAGGCTCGGCATTTCCCTGATTCTCCGCCGGAGGGCGCGCTGGGTCTCGGCCCGACTCCGCCACCAGCGCAGCTAGAGCGCGCACTGGTCGGTGTCGACCTGCTGGTTGGCGGTCCTGCCGAGCGTGATGTCGTCGCGGATCTCATCGGCCGTCAGGGCATAGCCGGTCTGCGGGTCGTCGAGCGACCTGGCGAAGATCACTCCGTACACCTTGCCCTCCGGGGTGAGCAGCGGACCGCCGGAGTTGCCCTGGCGTACGGTCGCGAACAGCGAGTAGACATCGCGCCGCACCTCGCCGCGCCGGTAGATGTCCGGGCCGTTGGCGTTGATACGGGCGCGGACGCGCGCGGAGCGTACGTCGTAGGCGCCGTTCTCCGGGAAGCCCGCGACGATCGCGCCATCGCCGGTCACCGCGTCCGAGTCGGTGAACTGGAGGGGCGTGGCCGGCAGGTTCGGCACGTCCAGTACGGCGATGTCGCGCCGCCAGTCGTAGAGGACGACCTTGGCGTCGTACAGCTTGCCCTCGCCGCCTATCTGGACGGTGGGCTCCTCGACGCCCCCGACCACATGCGCGTTGGTCATGACCCGGCGGTCGGCGAAGACGAAGCCGGAGCCTTCGAGGACCTTGCCGCAACTCGGCGCCGTACCGACGACCTTGACTATCGAACGCTGGGCGCGGGCCGCGACCGGGCTGCCCGCGAGCGCCGGGTCCGGGGGCCGGACCTCGGTGATGGGCTCATTGTCGAACGGGCTGAAGACCTGCGGGAAACCGTTCTGCGCGAGGACGGACGAGAAGTCCGTGAACCAGGTCGACGCCTGCGCGGGCACCACCCGGGAGACCCCGAGCAGCACCTTGGAGCTGCGGACCTCCTTGCCGAGCGTCGGCAGTGACGTGCCCGCGAGGGCCGAGCCGATCAGCCAGGCGACCAGCAGCATGGCCACGACATTGACCAGCGCCCCGCCGGTGGCGTCCAGGGCGCGGGCGGGCGACCAAGTGATGTGCCTGCGCAGCTTGTTGCCGAGGTGGGTGGTGAAGGCCTGGCCCACTGAGGCGCAGACGATCACTATGACCACCGCCACCACGGCGGCCGTGGTGGAGACCTCGGAGTCGGCGGTGAGCCTGGCCCAGACCACGGGCAGCAGATAGACCGCGACAAGGCCGCCGCCGAGAAAGCCGATCACGGACAAGATGCCCACGACAAACCCTTGGCGGTATCCGACGACCGCGAACCATACGGCGGCGAGCAGCAGCAGGATGTCCAGCACGTTCACCGTCAATTGCCTCGCTAGCCTCGCGGATACGTCTCGGTCGCCCGGCCAGGCCGGCGGTACGGGCCGCCGCCCGGCCGGTGGTGGTACGGCCCCCAGTCCCCGTCCGGTCGGCGGCAGGGCCCGGCAGGCCGTGGCGGAAGCCGCCACGGTCACAGGGCCCGGAAAGGGTCACCGCCCCCGGAAGGGCACAGCATGAGGGCCAGACTGTCATGTGTGCCAGTCGAGCGGGACCTGCTTCGAGCGGTCCCACGGCCGCTCCCATCCCGCGAAATGCAGAATCCGGTCGATCACTCCGGCCGTAAAGCCCCATACCAGGGCAGAAGCCACCAGGAAGGCCGGGCCCTGATGCCCACTGGGGTGGCGTGCGATCGCACGGTTGGCCGGGTCCGTGAGATCCGCCACGGGCACGGTGAAGACCCGGGCGGTCTCCGCGGGGTCGACCACACCGACGGGGGTGGGGCTGCGCCACCAGCCGAGGACCGGTGTCACGACGAAGCCGCTCACCGGGATGTAGAGCCTCGGCAGCACGCCGAAGAGCTGGACGCCCGACGGATCGAGACCGGTCTCCTCCTCGGCCTCGCGCAGCGCCGCCCGCAGCGGCCCGGTCGTGGCGGGATCCCCGTCCTCGGGATCGAGGGAGCCGCCCGGGAACGAGGGCTGGCCCGGATGCGAGCGCAGACTGGTCGACCGCTCCATCAGCAGCAGCTCCGGGCCCCGGGGGCCGTCGCCGAAGAGTATGAGCACGGCGGACTGACGCCCGCGTCCGCTCGCCGGCGGCAGAAAGCGGCTGAGCTGCTCGGGCGCCACGGTCTGCGCGGCGCGCTCGACGGGGGCCAGCCAGTCCGGCAGCCCGTCGGCGGTCACGGCGATCCCGGCCGTCGGATCGCCGTAGGTCTCATCAGCTCGTGCATCGGCTCGTGTCATAGGCACCCCTGTCGCTCAACGCCTTCCACCGGCCGGATCGTTCCGCCCGGGCGGCCTCGTACCGTAGTCCCCCGCCCGTACGCCGCACCGCCCGAGCGGCGCATACCGGACACCGGCCGCCCGGGGCCGCGGATGCCGCCCGTCATGGCCCGTATCGCAGGTGCGGTACGTAACGCAAGTGCGGTACGTATCGCAGGCGCGGTACGTACCGAACCCGTGGCACGTAACGCAGGCGTGGCCCGTGACGCGGTTCTCATACGGCACCCATCGGCGCGGCCGCCTTGCCCGGGTAGTCGGGGGGCGGGTTCAGCCGCTGGCCCGGATAACCGCCCATCTCGTACTTGAGCAGCTTCTTCGCCTTCTCCGGATCCGTCTCGCCCTCGCCGTACGACGGGCAGAGATGCGCGATCGGACAGGCACCGCAGGCCGGCTTGCGGGAGTGGCAGATACGGCGGCCGTGGAAGATCACCCGGTGCGAGAGCATGGTCCACTCGCTCTTGGGGAAGATGGCCGCGATCTCCGCCTCGACCTTCTCCGGGTCCTCCTGCTCGGTCCACTTCCAGCGGCGGACCAGCCGGCCGAAGTGCGTGTCGACGGTGAGACCGGGGACACCGAAGGCATTGCCCAGGACCACATTCGCCGTCTTGCGGCCCACGCCGGGGAGCGAGACGAGATCGGCCAGCCGGCCCGGGACCTCGCCGTCGAAGCGGTCGCGCAGCGCCGTGGACAGCCCTATCAGGGACTTCGACTTGGCCCGGAAGAAGCCCGTGGGCCGGATGATCTCCTCCAGCTCCTCCGGCACGGCCGCGGCCATGTCCTCGGGCGTCGGGTACTTCGCGAAGACCGCGGGCGTGGTCTGGTTGACCCGGAGGTCGGTCGTCTGCGCGGACAGGACCGTGGCCACCAGCAGCTCGAACGGGTTCCGGAAGTCCAGCTCGGGATGGGCGTACGGATAGACCTCGGCCAGCTCGCGGTTTATCCGGCGGGCACGGCGGACCATGGCCAGTCGCGACTCGGGCTTGGCGCCCGCATCCTTGGCGCCCGCGCCCTTATCGCCCGCATCCTTGGCACCCTTGGCGCTTGCGCTCCTGGCACCCGCGCCCTTGGCACCCGTAGACCTGGCGCCCGCGCCTTTGGCACCCGCAGCCGATCCCTTCGCGGCCTTCGTGCCCTGTGCGGACTCCTTCGCGGAACCCTTGGCGGGCTCCTTCACCGAGCCTTCCGTGGACCCTTTTGCGGCTTTCTTCGGTTTCGCCGAGGGCTGTTCGCCCACAGCGGAATTTGGCTCCGCTGACACTCTTCCAGCCCCCTTGGCCTGCGCTGTCATCGGCGGATTCGACACTCGGCCAGCCTAAAGCCCCGCACTGACATCCGCCCCGGCCATGGCCGATCACCACCCGAATCGGCACAGCGGGCACCTGAACGCACGTACGTGCGTCAAACTTGTGACTGATCACATGGTTTCGGACAAGCGGAATCCGACGGAGGGCCGAACGGCCCAGGGATGCCAAGCCACCCGAGAAGAAGCGGCACGTACGGCATCATGGGGACGACGGTTCCCGCGCAGGTGGGGACCACAGTTCCCTGAGCAGGTCGACAAGGAGAGAACACGTGGACGACGTTCTGCGGCGTGCCCCGCTCTTCGCGGCGCTCGATGACGAGCAGGCGGCGGAGCTGCGCGCCTCGATGAGTGAAGCGACGCTCGCGCGTGGTGACGCGCTCTTCCACGAGGGCGATCCCGGCGACCGGCTGTACGTGGTCACGGAGGGCAAGGTCAAGCTCCACCGCACCTCCCCCGACGGCCGCGAGAACATGCTGGCCGTGCTCGGCCCCGGCGAGCTGATCGGTGAGCTGTCCCTCTTCGACCCGGGCCCGCGCACCGCCACCGCGACCGCGCTCACCGAGGTCAAGCTGCTGGGCCTCGGCCACGGCGATCTCCAGCCCTGGCTGAACGCGCGCCCGGAGGTGGCCACGGCCCTGCTCCGCGCCGTCGCCCGGCGGCTGCGCAAGACCAATGACCAGATGTCCGACCTGGTCTTCTCCGATGTCCCGGGCCGGGTGGCCCGTGCGCTCCTCGACCTGTCGCGCCGCTTCGGTGTGCAGTCGGAGGAGGGCATCCATGTCGTCCACGACCTGACGCAGGAAGAGCTGGCCCAGCTCGTCGGCGCCTCCCGCGAGACGGTCAACAAGGCGCTCGCCGACTTCGCGCAGCGGGGGTGGCTGCGGCTTGAGGCGCGCGCGGTGATCCTCCTGGATGTGGAGCGACTGGCGAAGCGCTCGCGCTGAGCAGCCGGGTAACGGATTTTTGCTCGGAAGGGTCTCCTCCGGTCCGGAGGAGACCCTTCGGCTTTACGGCCGAGCCCGCTCGTACCCCTGGCGGACGCTAGATGAGCCCGTGCTCGCGCAAGTACTCCAGCTGCGCCCGTACGGAGAGTTCGGCGGCCGGCCAGAGCGAGCGGTCCACGGCCGCGTACACATGGGCGACCACTTCGGCGGGCGTACGGTAGCCGTTCTCGACGGCCGTCTCGATCTGGGCGAGCCGGTTGGCCCGGTGGGCAAGGTAGAACTCGACCGCGCCCTGGGCATCGTCCAGTACGGGCCCGTGCCCCGGCAGCACCGTACGGACCCCGTCGTCGACCGTCAGCGAGCGCAGCCGGCGCAGCGAGTCGAGATAGTCGCCGAGCCTGCCGTCCGGGTGCGCGACGAGCGTCGTACCGCGGCCGAGGACGGTGTCGCCGGTCAGCACCGCGCGGTCGGCGGGCAGATGGAAGCAGAGCGAGTCGGCGGTGTGGCCGGGGGTGGGGACGACCCGTAGCTCAAGACCGCCGGTGGTGACGACGTCCCCGGCCGCCAGCCCCTCGTCCCCCAGCCGCAGCGCCGGGTCCAGGGCCCGTACATGGGTACGCGTCAGGGCGGCGAAGCGCGCCGCGCCGGCCGCGTGGTCCGGGTGGCCATGGGTGAGCAGGGTCAGCGTGATCCGCTTGCCGGCGTTCTCGGCGGCGGCGATGACCGCCTTGAGATGTACGTCGTCGAGCGGGCCCGGGTCGATGACGACGGCCCGCTCGGAGTCCGGCTCCGAGACGATCCAGGTGTTGGTGCCGTCCAGGGTCATCGGGGAGGCGTTCGGGGCGAGGACATTGACGGCGCGCGCGGTCGCCGGGCCGGACAGCACCCCGCCGCGCGGCTGGCCGGGGAGTGCGGCGGCGTCGGTCATCGGGGGCCTCCGGTCGGGGTGTGGCCGCTGATCGGGTCCTGCGCGTCCGGGTCGGTGGCGGCGGGGATGACGCCATCGGGGGATGCGGCGCCATCGGTGGACATGGCGTCACCGGCGGACGCTGAGCCATCGGTGGTTACGTGGCCATGGCCGTCGGTGGCTATGGCGTCGGAGGGTACGGCGTCGGAGGCGCCTCCGGCATCCGGCCCGGGCTCTCGCTTCGGCTTTGGCTCCTGCCCCGGCTCCGGCTCATGTCCCGACTGCGGCTCCGGTCCCGGCTCCCGCTTCGGCTCCGGCCCCAGTCCCGGTCCCTGCACCGGCTCCGAAACAGGCGCGGCAGATCCAGCAGGCCCGGCAGGCCCCGCCGGGTCCACGCGCTTCGTGAACTCGTCGTGTCCCGGCCAGCTCAGTACCAGCTCCTCGCCCTCCAGCCGGGCCGTCGCCAGTACGGGCGCCATGTCCCGGCCCTCGGCCCCGGCGAGCGCCTCTGCGGCCGTACCGTACGACTGGAGCTGACGCAGCATCGCGACCGTCGGCGGCATCATCAGCAGCTCGCCGCTGTCGTACGCCCGTGTCGCCTCGGCGGGCCGGATCCACACCGTACGGTCGGCCTCCGTGGAGGCGTTCCTCGTACGCTGCCCGGCCGGGAGTACGGCCACGAAGAACCAGGTGTCGTAGCGGCGCGGTTCGAATTCCGGCGTGATCCAGCGGGCCCACGCGCCCAGCAGATCGCTGCGCAGCACCAGCCCGCGCCGGTCCAGGAACTCCGCGAAGGACAGTTCGTGGGCGGCCACGGCGGCCCGGTCGGCCTCCCAGTCGTCGCCGGTGGTGTCGCGTACGACCGTCTCTGCGGACTCGCCCGCGAGGAGGACTCCGGCCTCCTCGTAGGTCTCCCGTACCGCCGCGCACACGATGGCCTGTGCGGAGGCCGCGTCGACGCCGAGCCGACGCGCCCATACGTCACGGGCGGGCCCCGCCCACCGTACGACCCGGTCGTCGTCCCTGGGATCGACTCCGCCGCCCGGGTACGCGTACGCGCCCGCGGCGAAGGCCATGGAGGCGCGGCGACGGAGCATGTGCACGTAGGGCCCGGGGCCGCCGGGACCCGTATCCGTACCCGTTTCCGTACGCGTACCCGTACCCGTATCCGTACTCGTGGAGCCGGGCGGTCCGTCGCGCAGGAGCATCACCGTCGCGGCCCGCCGGGGTTCCGCCGGGGTGATCTCACCGGCGGCGAGGGCGCGGATCCGCTTCGGCCATTCGGGCGGGTACCACTGACCATTCGGCATGGCCGGATGCTATGCGCTGGCGCGGTGAGGTTCGAGGGGAACCCAAGCGCAGTGGGGCAACTCATGCTCGGTGGGGCACGCGTGCTCAGGACGTGAGGCACTCGTGCCCAGCAGATCCGCGCGCCTCAGCCACTTCAGGGGAGACGACCGTCTCAGAACGAGACGACCGCCCCAGCAGACACGGCTGCCCGGCACGCGTCGTACTCCTCGCGCACCGGGCAGGACCGCCGTCAAGCAAGCGCCCGAGCGGGCTCAGTCCTCCGGGATCAGTTCGACCTGGATCTCGACCTCGACCGGAGCGTCCAGCGGCAGCACCGCCACGCCCACGGCGCTACGCGCGTGCACACCACGCTCGCCCAGGACCTGCCCGAGCAGTTCGCTCGCGCCGTTGAGGACGGCCGGCTGCCCGGTGAAGCCGGGGGCCGAGGCGACAAAGCCCAGGACCTTGACCACGCGGGCGATACGGTCCAGGTCGCCGATGACCGACTTGACCGCGGCGAGCGCGTTGAGGGCGCAGGTACGGGCGAGTTCCGCGGCCTCTTCCGGACTGACCTCGGCGCCCACCTTGCCGGTGACCGGAAGCTTGCCCTCCACCATCGGGAGCTGCCCCGAGGTGTAGACGTACGTACCCGTCCTGACCGCGGGCTGATAGGCGGCCAGCGGCGGTACGACCTCGGGCAGCTTGAGGCCCAGTCCGGCGAGGGCAGCCTCGACGGCCCCGGCCCCGGCTACCGCTCCGGCTCCGCTCACGCTGTCTTCTCCCGCTTCAGATAGGCCACGAGCTGCTCGGGGTTGTTCGGCCCGGGAACGACCTGGACGAGCTCCCAGCCGTCCTCGCCCCAGGTGTCCAGAATCTGCTTGGTCGCGTGCACGAGAAGGGGCACGGTCGCGTATTCCCACTTGGTCATGCGCCCGACTGTAGCCGCCCCGCGCGGCCGCCTCGTGCGTAGCCCGCGGCCCCACTGGTTAGGCTCGAATACGTGAGCAGGCTCCAGGTCGTCAGCGGCAAGGGCGGTACCGGTAAGACGACGGTCGCCGCCGCCCTCGCGCTCGCCCTCGCGACCGAGGGCAAGCGCACCCTCCTGGTCGAGGTCGAGGGCAGACAGGGGATCGCGCAGCTCTTCGAGACGGAGGCCCTTCCGTACGAGGAGCGGAAGATCGCCGTCGCCTCGGGCGGCGGCGAGGTGTACGCGCTGGCCATCGACGCCGAGCGCGCGCTTCTCGACTATCTCCAGATGTTCTACAAGCTCGGCAGCGCGGGCCGGGCGCTGAAGAAGATCGGCGCGATCGACTTCGCCACGACGATCGCGCCCGGCGTCAGGGACGTACTGCTGACCGGGAAGGCATGCGAGGCGGTACGGCGGAGGGACCGGCAGGGACGTTTCACTTACGACTACGTGGTGATGGACGCGCCACCGACCGGTCGTATCACCCGTTTTCTGAATGTGAACGACGAGGTGGCGGGGCTGGCGAAGATCGGCCCCATACACAATCAGGCGCAGGCGGTGATGCGGGTCCTGAAGTCACCGGAGACGGCGGTGCATCTCGTCACGCTGCTGGAGGAGATGCCGGTCCAGGAGACCGCGGACGGCATCACCGAGCTGAGGGGCGCGGAGCTGCCCGTCGGCAAGGTGATCGTGAACATGGTGCGCCCGCATCTCCTCGACGAGGCCGCCGTACGGGCCGCGGCCGGCGACCGTCGCAAGGAGGTCGCGAAAGCCCTCGCGGCGGCCGGGCTGAGCGCGCCGACCAGGCTGGTCGGGCCGCTGCTCGAACAGGCCGCGGAGCATGCGCAGCGGGTGGAGCTGGAGCGCGAGCAGCGGGGCGTACTGGCGAAGCTCGGGGTGCCGGCGTACGAACTGCCGCTGATCGGGGAGGGGATGGACCTCGCGGGTCTGTACCGGCTGGCGGCGGAGCTGCGGAGCCTGGGGAAGGCCTTCTCGTGAGCCGGGGGTCCTGGTGCGGCCGCGGTTCCGGTGCCTGTGCCGGTGCCGCGTGTGCCGGTTCCGACGCCTGTGCCGGTTCCACCTGTGCCTGTGGCGGTGACGGTGCCGGCGGCGCTGCCCGTAACGGCCGTACGAGAGGTCTGCTCCGCTCGTCACGGTCACGCCGATCCCGTTGCTCCCGACCACGTACGTCCCGCTCCAGCCTCCGTACGTCCCGCTCCCGCACGATGTTTCACGTACCGCTGTCGCACTACGTACCGCTGTCGCACCACGTACCCCTCGCCCACCTGCCCCTGGACCCGAAGGACCGGGAGGTCCTCGCATGACGCTGCACCCGGCTGCCGCCCCGCTCGCCATCGATCCGCTCCTCGACGACCCGGCCACCCGCATCATCGTGTGCTGCGGCTCCGGCGGTGTCGGCAAGACGACGACCGCGGCGGCTCTGGGCGTACGGGCGGCGGAGCGCGGCCGCAAAGCGGTCGTACTGACCATCGATCCGGCCCGCCGGCTGGCGCAGTCGATGGGGATCGACTCGCTCGACAACACCCCGCGGCAGGTGAAGGGCGTCGAGGGGCCCGGCGAACTGCACGCCATGATGCTCGACATGAAGCGGACCTTCGACGAGATCGTCGAGGCGCACGCCGACGGGGACCGGGCCCGGGCGATTCTGGAGAACCCCTTCTACCAGTCCCTGTCGGCCGGTTTCGCGGGCACGCAGGAGTACATGGCGATGGAGAAGCTGGGGCAGTTGCGGGCCCGTGAGGAGTGGGACCTGATCATCGTCGACACGCCGCCGTCGCGCTCGGCGCTGGACTTCCTGGACGCGCCGAAGCGGCTCGGGTCCTTTCTCGACGGGAAGTTCATCCGGCTGCTGATGGCGCCCGCGAAGATGGGCGGGCGGGCCGGGATGAAGTTCCTGAATGTCGGTATGTCGATGATGACGGGGACGCTCGGCAAGCTGCTGGGCGGTCAGTTCCTGCGCGATGTCCAGACGTTCGTGACGGCCATGGACACGATGTTCGGCGGCTTCCGTATGCGCGCGGACGCCACGTACCGGCTGCTCCAGGCGCCGGGCACGGCCTTTCTGGTGGTCGCGGCTCCGGAGCGGGACGCGCTGCGCGAGGCCGCCTACTTCGTGGAGCGGCTGGCGGCCGAGGAGATGCCCCTGGCCGGGCTGGTCCTCAACCGGGTCCATGGCAGCGGCGCCGCCCGGCTGTCGGCCGAGCGGGCGCGGGCCGCGGCAGAAAATCTTGAAGACGGCCGCATTGTGGATCAGGAGGCTGGGAAGGCTGTTGAGCGTGGCGGTGCTGCCCCGGACGGCTCTTCTCCCGAAGCCCCCGGGACGTACGAGGCCACGGAAGCCGCCGCAGCCGCAGATCCCCCCGCCGCAGGACCTCCCGAAGAACATGCTTCGCCCGACCCCGCCGCGCCCGCGTCGAATCCCACGTTCGCGCAGGCTTCTGACGCACGCTCTGTCACAACTGTGGAACAACTGACCGCGGGTCTGCTGCGCCTGCACGCCGAGCGCATGCAGGTCCTCGCGCGCGAGCAGCGGACTCGTGACCGCTTCACCGCACTGCATCCCGAGGTGGCGGTGGCCGAAGTGGCCGCCCTGCCGGGCGATGTTCACGACCTCGCAGGGCTCAGGGCCATCGGCGAACGTCTCGCGGACGGTCGGGCTACGACCTGAACGGCGAGACGTCGTAGGGGCGGCGCGGCTGATCGAGCCGCGACAGCCTTGGACGTGCTTGTGCGTGCATACCGTGCGTCTGCGTACGAATCTTGTGGAGCCTGGAGCCGAATGACGAACCGTCTCGCGCTCAGCTACGGAGAACCGTTTCGGCCGTTCGGTCCGACTTCGGCCGTACGGTTCGACCGCACCCCTCACCACCACGCCACCGGACCGCACTCGCCCCACCCGCCGGCGTGTTGACCTCGTGTTGGCCTGCTGACCTGCGGGTCGGCATCATCCGGTCGGCCCGGCCGCCGTTCGGCGGCTACCCGACCGCGGCGTACGTCTCGTACGTCTCGTCATCCTCCAAGCCCACGGGCAGCAGGCCCGCGCTGCGTTCGTACTCCGTGCGCGCGGTCTCAAGCAGCCGTCGCCACGAGGTGACGGTCGGGCGCCTGCGCAGCAGTGCGCGGCGCTCCCGCTCGGTCATTCCGCCCCACACGCCGAATTCGACGCGATTGTCCAGCGCGTCGGCCAGGCATTCCGTACGCACCGGGCATCCGGTGCACACCGCCTTGGCCCTGTTCTGCGCCGCACCCTGCACAAACAGTTCATCTGGATCGGTAGTGCGGCAAGCTGCCTGCGCACTCCAGTCGGTTACCCAGCCCATGCTGGCGCCGTCCTCTCCCGAATTGAGGCTCCCCCACGGCGGCAGCGGCATATTCACCGCTGCCAGTTGAGGACGTTACGGAAGGCGGGCACAGCGCAACACCCCCCTCGGGCCCAATCTTGAATGGCCCGAACGGACTATGCGTACGCGGCAGATCACCCAGGGGAGTGACCCCGGGGCATAACCGGCTTATCCGACACGGCCGGACATTTCACTTGAGTCACAACGGGCACCCGGCGACGGGCCGGGGCGTACCGGACATCGCTTCCCGCGTTTCGGGTTCACCGGAAGTTCATGTCGGAGGCTTGATGCGCAACCACTCTGCTGTGACAGTTGAGAACAGCTTAGGCCAGAGCCTTGACGCGTGTCCGGCGAATGAGAACGTAGGCTGCCCTCATGCCAAAGAAGCGCTCGGGCGGGGGTCTGACCGGGACCCAGCAGGCCGCCAAATTCCTCGGTGTCAGCGTGCTCGCGGGAGCGGTCCTGGCAGGAATCGCTCTGCCGGCCTTCGGCGCGCTGGGGCTCGCAGCCAAGGGAACCGTCGAGGGATTCGACGAGATTCCCGCCAACCTCAAGACTCCGCCGCTGAGCCAGCGGACCACGATTCTGGACTCGCAGGGCGGCCGTATCGCCACGGTCTATTCGCGCGACCGTACTGTCGTACCGCTCAAGGACATCTCTCCGTACATGCAGAAGGCGATCGTCGCGATCGAGGACTCGCGCTTCTACGAACACGGGGCCGTCGACCTCAAGGGCGTGCTGCGCGCGGTCAACCGCAACGCCCAGTCGGGCGGCGTCTCCGAGGGCGCCTCCACCCTGACCCAGCAGTACGTGAAGAACGTCTTCGTCGAAGAGGCGGGCGATGACCCGGAGAAGGTCGCCGCGGCCACCCAGCAGACCCTGGGCCGCAAGATCCAGGAGCTGAAGTACGCGATCCAGGTCGAGGAGGAGCTGGGCAAGAAGAAGATCCTGGAGAACTATCTGAACATCACCTTCTTCGGGCAGCAGGCGTACGGCGTCGAGGCCGCCGCCCAGCGCTACTTCTCCAAGTCCGCCAAGGATCTGAAGCTGGAGGAGGCGGCGCTGCTCGCGGGCATCGTCCAGTCGCCGAGCCGGTACGACCCGGTGAACGACGAGGAGGAGGCCACCAAGCGGCGCAACACCGTGCTCCAGCGGATGGCCGACGTCCGCGACATCTCGCAGGCGGAGGCCGACCGCGCCAAGGCCACGCCGATCAAGCTCAATGTGAGCCGCCCCAAGAACGGCTGCATCACGGCGGTCAGCGGAGCGGGCTTCTTCTGTGACTACGTACGCTCGGTCTTCCTCACCGATCCGGTCTTCGGCAAGGACCGCGAGGAGCGCGCCAAGGTGTGGAACCAGGGCGGGCTGACGATCCGTACGACCCTGGACCCGCAGGCGCAGAACTCGGCGCAGAACTCGATCAAGGACCATGTCTTCCAGAGCGACGCGGTCGCGACGGCGCTGACCATCGTCGAGCCGGGGACCGGCAAGATCATGGCGATGGGCCAGTCTAGGCCGTACGGCTTCGGGAAGAACGAGACGCAGATCAATCTGTCCGTCGACCAGAAGATGGGCGGCGGCGCGGGCTACCAGCCGGGGTCGACCTTCAAGCCGATCGTCGCGGCGGCCGCGCTGGAGCGGGGCATTCCGGCGACGCAGACGTACCCGGCCCCGTACAAGATGACGTACCCGACGCCGGTGCAGACCTGCGACGGCCCCTGGACCGACCGGGACGTGCCGGTCGAGAACGAGAACGAGTCCGAGGTCGGGCCGTACGGGATGAAGGAAGCGACCGCCAAGTCGGTCAACACGTACTACGTCGAGCTGATCAGCCAGATCGGCGTCTGCCCGGTGACCGAGCTGGCTGACAAGATGGGCGTCAAGCGGGCCGACGGGAAGAAGATCCAGCAGGTCCCCTCGATCACGCTGGGCACGCAGGAGGTCTCGCCGCTGACGATGGCCTCGGCGTACGCCACCTTCGCCAGCCGGGGCATGTACTGCACGCCCATCGCCATCGAGTCGATCACCGGCCCCAACAAGAAGCCGATGCCGGTGCCGAAGTCGAAGTGCGAGCGCGCGATGTCCGAGACGACCGCGGACACCGTCAACACGCTGCTGAAGGGCGTGGTGGAGGACGGTACGGGTACGGAGGCGGGCCTCGGCAGCCGGCCGAGCGCGGGCAAGACCGGTACGACGGACTTCCGCTACGCGGCCTGGTTCGTGGGGTACACGCCCAACATGTCGGGCGCGGTATGGGTCGGGGACCCACGGCACTCGAAGAAGATGGTCGACATCACCATCGGCGGCGAGTGGCACGAGAAGGTCTTCGGTGGCGAGGTTCCGGGGCCGATCTGGAAGGACGCCATGTCGGGCGCGCTGGACGGGCGGCCGGCTCTCGGCTTCACCGAGGTCAATATCCCGGACGCGCCGAAGGGCCGCGACGAGGACCCGAACAAGCCGGGCAACGACAACGCGGGTCAGGACAACGGCGGCCAGGACGGCGGGCCCGGGGGCAACAACGCGGGCCAGGACCCGATCTTCCCCGGGGGTCCGCAGCCGGGGCTGATCGGCGGCGGTGGCCGCGACGGCGGCGGTAATGGGAACGGCGGCAACGGGAGCGGCGGCCAGGACGGCGGCGGCAACTTCCCGTAGGCGAGCCGGCTTTTCAGCAGAGCGAGGCGCCCGGTCGGTGAGAGATCACGGACCGGGCGCTTCTGTGTGGGCGGGGGATGTGTGGGGGCGGGACGTGTGGGCGGCACATGTGGGCCCAGTACATGCCGGTGTAGGGGCACGGCATGTGCGGACGGGACATGTGGGCGCGGCACGTGTGGGCGCGGGACATGTGCTCTGGGCACGTGTGCGCGAGGTACACGTGGGCACGGCACGTGTGCGCGCCGTACATGCCGGTGTGCTGGCGTGTGTGCGGGCGGCGGGCTCGTACGTACGACTCGTACGTGCCGCTCGTACGGCCGTACCGCGGTATGACCGTACGACGGTCGTACGTACAGCTCATCCGGCATACGGCCGGTCGGCCGGGCCCGGCGGGTGCCAGCCGGACCCGGGGGCTGCTGCCGGACCGGAGGGCTAGCCAGGCCCGGGGGGGCCACCCGGGCCCGGGGGCGCCCGCCGGACCGGGTCAGGCGAGGGAGCGCTTGACCAGGGCGGCGACGCGGCCGCCCTCGGCGCGGCCTGCGACCTTCGGGTTCACGATCTTCATCACGGCACCCATCGCGCGCGGCCCCTCGGCGCCCGCCGCCTTCGCCTCCTCGACGGCCTGGGTGACGATGGCGCTCAGCTCCTCGTCGCTGAGCGGCGCGGGCAGATACGTGTCGAGCAGCGCGCCCTCCGCCCGCTCCCGCTCGGCCTGCTCCGTACGCCCCCCCTGGGCGAAGGCCTCCGCCGCCTCACGGCGCTTCTTCGCCTCCTTGGCGATCACCTTCTGCACCTCGTCGTCGGAGAGCTCGCGCGCCTTCGTGCCCGAGACCTCCTCCTTGGTGATCGCGGAGAGCGTCAGCCGGAGCGTGGCGGAGCGCAGCTCGTCGCGGGCCCTGATGGCCTCGGTGAGGTCTTCCTTCAGCTTGGACTTAAGGCTGGTCATGGGGGCAAGTGTGGCAGGTGCACCGTCGTACCGGCCCACGGATTACGCGCCGGTACGGTGTCTGCGACGATGGGCACATGCTTGCACGCTACGGAGTACCCCTGGGAATCGCGGCAGTCGGCGCGGCCGGCATCGCCTACGCCGCCGGCTTCGAAGCCCGTTCGTTCCGGCTGCGGCGGATCTCCGTACCGGTGCTGCCGCGCGGGATGCGCGATCTCCGGGTGCTCCAGGTGTCGGACATCCACATGGTGAGCGGCCAGCGCAAGAAGAAGCGCTGGCTCCAGTCGCTGGCGGGGCTGCGCCCCGACTTCATCGTGAACACGGGCGACAACCTGTCCGACCCGGAGGGCGTACCGGAGGTGCTGGACGCACTGGGGCCGCTGATGGAGTTCCCGGGTGTCTATGTCTTCGGCTCGAACGACTACTACGGCCCGAAGCTGCGCAATCCCGCCCGCTACCTGTTCGAGAAGGCCCAGGGGCGGCACGGCCTGAACGGCAACGCTCCGGCCGTCTCCGCGGTGCACAACCCGTGGGAACCGATGCGCGACGCCTTCGACGCGGCGGGCTGGGTGGGCCTCAACAACACGCGCGGCCGGCTCAAGATCGACGGCCAGGAGATCGCCTTCACGGGCGTCGACGACCCGCACATCAAGCGGGACAGGTACGAGCGGGTGGCCGGCGGCCCCGACCCGGACGCGGACCTCTCGATCGGCGTGGTGCACGCCCCGTACCTGCGCTCCCTGGACGCCTTCACCGCCGACGGCTACCCCCTGATCCTGGCGGGCCACACCCACGGCGGACAGCTCTGCATCCCCTTCTACGGAGCGCTGGTCACCAACTGCGACCTGGACACGGACCGCGTCAAGGGCCTCTCCACCCACCACTCCGCGGGCCGCACCTCGTACCTCCACGTCTCCGCGGGCTGCGGCACCAACCGCTACACCCCCCTCCGCTTCGCCTGCCCCCCCGAAGCCACCCTCCTCACCCTCACCAGCCGCCGCCCCTGACCCCCCGCAGCCACCCCAAAACCGGATTTCGTCTCCGGCCAGCGGTGGGCTAAAGTAATCGATGTCGCCGCCACACGAGCGACATCGGGGTGTAGCGCAGCTTGGCAGCGCGCTTCGTTCGGGACGAAGAGGTCGTGGGTTCAAATCCCGCCACCCCGACAGCCGAAACACCAGCTCAGGGGCCGGATCCGCACTGCGGATCCGGTCCCTGAGTGGTTTGTGGGGTCGTCCTGCGAGCCGTTTGGGAGTCGAGTGCCCGGGCGGCGCCCGCGCGTAGGTCTTGTTGGACGGAGCGGCAGCTCCGGCCGTGTCGGGGGCTGGGCCGTTCAGACGGTCCGGCGGGTTGCTCGCGCGGTCTCGCGGCGGCCCGACGGGGAGGCCGGGCTGTGTCGCATGCGCAGGGCGCCGTCGTGGAGGTGGATGGTGCGGGTGGCGAGGCGGGTGAGGGCCGGGCGGTGGGTGGTCATGACCGCTGTCCGGTTCTCGACCAGGCGGCCGAGCGCGCGGACGACAAGTTCTTCGGCGGCGTTGTCCAGTCCCGTGGTGGGTTCGTCGAGCAGCACAACGGGGGCGTCGGCAAGCAGGGCGCGGGCGATGCCGACGCGCTGGCGCTGGCCGCCGGACAGTCCGGCGCCTCGGTCCGCGAGCCGGGTGCCCAGGCCATCGGGCAGGCGTTCGGTGAACTCGGTGACCAGGGCTGCCTCCGCCGCCCGCGCGATCTCGTGCGGGCCGGCGTCGGGGCGGGCGTAGCTGATGTTGTCGGCGATGGTGCCGGAGAACAGGAACGTGTCCTGCAGCACGACCGCGATCTGGCGGTGCAGCCAGATGGCGGGGAGGTCGGTGAGGGGAAGTCCGTCGAGGAGCAGGTGGCCGCGGGTGGGCGGGTAGAGCCCGGCGATGAGGGAGAGCACGGTGGATTTGCCGGAGCCGTTGGGTCCGAGCAGCACGAGGTGTTCGCCGGGGTGGACGGTGAGGTCGAAGTGGTTCAGGACGGGGCCGCGGCCGTAGTCGAGGGTGATGTCGCGCAGGTCGATCCGGCCGGTGGCGCGGTCGGGCAGGCGCCGGTGTGGTGTCGGGGGCGGCGATGGCTGGTCGAGGATGGCGGCGACGCGTTCCGCGGAGGCCGCGCCCTGGGGGAAGGTGATCGAGAGGCGGGACATCGATCGCATGGGCTTGATCATGTCTTTGAGGTAGCTGGTCACCACGACCAGCAGACCGACGGTCCACCAGTGGTTCACAACACCGAGGCCGCCCGTCCACAGCAGTGCCGCGGTGGCCACCGCTGCGGCGGCTTCGAGCAGTGGAGTGAATCGGGCCCGCAGTTCGACGCTGCGCAGGCCGGCGTCGAGGGTGGTGCTGTTGCCGGCGGCGAAATGCGTGTCGTGCAGATCCTGGCGGCCGAAGGCATGGATGGTACGGATGCCTTGAAGGGATTCGGTGACGAAGGCGGCGAGGTGTCCTTCGGCGGCGCGCTGCCGCCGTTCCGTCTGGCGGGTCAACCGGGTGTAGCGGGCGGCCGTGAAAAGTATCAGCGGGGCGCCTCCGATCGCTATCAGCCCCAGGCGCCAGTCGACGGAGAGGATGACGGTGGCGTAGCCCGCGAAGGCCAGCAGTCCGGGCAGAAGTGTGGAGAACAGGTCGACCAGAGCGTCCTGGATCCGGCTGGTGTCGACCGCGACGCGGCTGGTCAGTTCCCCGGCGGCCTGCCGGTCGTGGTAGCTCATGGGGAGCCGTTGCATGTGGGCGAAGACGTCCGTGCGGATCTCCGCGGTGATGCGCTCTCCGGCGCTGTTCATCACACGGTCACCGAGGTAGTCGAAGGTCCCCGAGGCGAGAGTGATCAGCAGCAGCGCGACGGCGGCTACGGTGAGCATGGCCAGCGGGGACTCGCCCACGATGCCCGTGAGCCAGACCAGTGGGCCGCTTGTCCGGCCCTTGAGCACGTTGTCGATGACCAGCGCCAGCGGCCAGGGTGCCGCCAGGTCGGCGATCAGTTCTCCGATGCGCAGTCCCACGCCGAGCACGAGTGTGCCCAGGTGCGGGCGGCCGTACGAACGGAATCGCCACAGGTGTCGCATCATTCCCACATCGGCGCGGCGGCTCTTCATCTGCCCACCTCCCCGGTCAGGTCCGCGCGGGCGGCGTCTTTGAGGGCTGTGTTGCTCGCGCCGGGGCGTATGCCGTGCTCGGCCATGGCGGTCAGCACCACCGGCGCGAGTCCGGGGTCGGCACGCGTGATCGCGGACAGCAGCCGGGAGAACTGGCGGCGCTCGTTCAAGGCGTCCTTGGTCAGGGCGTCCTTGGCCAAGGCCTCGTTGGCCAGGGCGTCCTCGGTCAAGGCCTCCTTGGCCAAGGCGTCTTCGGTCGAGGCGTCCTCGGTCAGCCGGGCGGGGTCTGCTCCGGTCGACTCCATGCCGCGCAGCAGCGCCGCATCGAAGCGCGCCGCGTCGGCACCCGTGGCGATGACCCGCTCACGAGCGGACCAGCATGCCGATGCCCACACGGTTCCGTCGGCGTGCGGGTCCTGGTCCCGCCCGCCCAAGAAGTGCGCCATTGTCCACCGGGGCTGCAGTTTGCGGCGCCGCGGGTCCCACTCGGCGATGGCCCCGCGGTGCCAGCCGTAGATGTCCGGGGTGCCCAGCAGGATGGCCGTGAGGACATCTGCCGTGCCCTCGTCCAGGGCGATCTTCAGGTTCGTCTGCTGCTCCGGAGGACGCAGCCGGTTGAGCCGGAAGTCCGCGGTGTGCCGGCACACATGATGGCCGACCTCGTGACAGATGATCGCGGCGTTGTGTGCGGGGGCATGGAAATACCGGCTGCCGTCCGGCGCCGGAACAAATCCGGCGCCGCCCCCCAGATGGACCTCACCCGTACAGCTGAGATCGGCGGGCTCGTCCGTGAGTGACGCCCTGGGAAGCCGGTAATGCCCTCCGTGCCAGCGGCGGGGCTGGTTGTGCATCCCGATTCTGACCAGCAGGTGCGGGAGAGGGTGGCCGAGCAGGGCTGAAGCGAACCGCAGGGCACGCTGGACGTGGAAGGCCGTGTTGGTCACTCCGAATGCCCGGGCCTGCCGGTCTGCGGCGTCGTCAGCCAGGGGGCCGCCACCGGCCGCGGGGTCGAACATCAACGTGGAGCCGTCGAACAGCCGCCCGCCGCGCTCGTCACGGACCGTGGCCTCGGGCAGCACCACTTCGGCCGGCCGCAGATCGAGGACGTCCAGGGCGGCTTCGCGCAACTGCCCGGGCCGGGTACGCCCGTCAGGTACGTAGACGATCGCCGGGATCACGGGGCATCAACCCCGGGCAGCGACGTCGGCGAAGGGTCCCGCCGTGGTGGCGGTCTGCCGGACCGGTGCACGCACCAGGTCCACTGCCGCGCCGTTTGCCAGCTGTGGCGGGGACAGGACCGGCAGTCCCGTGGCCGCGTGTGCTTCCTGGGAGGCAAGGGGGCTGGCGGTCACCAGGCCACTGATCATGCGTACCGGGACCCCCAGTCCCTGCAGGATCGTCACCCCGGCCACCGCGTCCAGCGCGTTGGCCGCCGCCAGTACGACACCGTGGGCGAATCCGGGCAGGCACTCGGCAAGCGCCCGTGTCTCGGACTGCAGGAGCCCGTCGGCTATCTCCAGTACGACCGCGTCCGCGCCGTCGTCGACCAGGGCATCGCGGATGGCGATCATCGTGGACTGCAGCCGCTCGACCGGATAACCGAACGTGGAGGACATGCCGAAGTCGAGGAATTCGGCTACGGCGCTGGCGCCCGCGTCGATGTACATCCAGCGGTCCTTGCCGCTGCCGGAACCGGTGACCTTGCCCGCACCGGCAGCCAGTCCGGCTCGCGTCCAGCCGCACACCAAGGCCGACGCCGTCGTGGTCTTGCCCGCGTTCATCGACGAGCCGAGCACAACCAGAGTGCCCCACTCCGGCGCCATGTGCGGCGACGGCGTCCGCGCATAGTGTTCCAGCGACAGTGGCATCCCGGACCGGTCGTTCAGCGTGCCGATCACCTTCAACTCGGTCGGTGGCAGCCGTCGCGCATGCGCCGAGGCGACCGTTCCCACAAGGCCGCCCGCCGTCAGCAGATGGACGTTGGACCCGGTCGGCAGGTAACCCTCGTAGAAGTCCGTGGCATACCGGTTGCCGTACGCACCCACGACGATGTCGCCCGAGTAGAGACGGACGCGCCGACCGTGGACATCCTCCAGATGGTCAAGCTCGCCGAGGCGGGCCACGGTGGCAACCACGAGATCCCCGAGCTGCGGTTCGCGAACCGACCCACCGGGCACAGTCGCGTCCCGGTCGTTGATTCTGCGCGTCACATAGCCCCACTTGGCCCCGGCAAAGTCTCTCATCGCGGATCCCTCACGGTGCGGGTCGGGCCCTTGCCGGTGCCCGAACGAGTGGTCGTCCCTTCGATCGCTCCCACCCATGATCGGTGCTCCCGCGATCGATCGCATTGTGGTGGCCGCTCTGGCGGTGACCGATGAGGCGAAGGTCCGGGGCCAGAGCGGGAGTCCGCGGGTCCCAAAATTCTCGGCGGGTACGGTGGTCAAGGCGCTGCCGCGGGCCTACCGGGAGAGCTACGAGTTCGAGCAGACTCCCGCCGGGGCCGGATTCGTGTACGACACACCCATAGAGACCGAAGACTTGAGGGACCGAAAACTTGCACTGTCTGACGACGGTCCGTCAGCCTTTGCGGGTAAGTCCCGCCATCAGCGGACGCGGAACTATAAGTACAGCAGCAAGGCACGGCAACCGCGGCGACTAGCAGTGACCGTCAACAACCCTGCACGGCCTCCGACGTGCGTAGATGCCCTCAGCGACCGCTGTGCCCGTGACTCGGGACGAAGAGGTCATGGGTTCAAATCCCGCTACCCCGACCGTGAAGTATCAGGTCAGAGGGCCTGATCCGCAGTGCGGGTCGGGCCTCACCCGGCCGCCGACCCGTCGGCCCTGATCGGCGTCCCTGATGCCGGCCCCGGCCCCAGTCACCTGGCGGCCAGGGTGGCACCCGTACCGTCCGGTGACGGTACGGTCGGCCGGTTGTGGATGCCGGACAGGTCGTGTGCGGTCACGCTGTTGCGGTCGTGGACGCTGCGGCCGAGGGCGAATTGCGGCCAGATCCCGGCGGCCTGGTGACGGCTGCGTTCGCTCCACTCCCTGGCCGGACCGCTCCTGGTCTTGTAGTAGTTGAGCGCGTAGCCGCCGGAATGGACCCTCAGCAGGCAGAACCCGCCGGGATACTCCTTCACCGCGCTGACCTCCTGAAGTGTCACGCCGGGCGTCTGCGGCACGACGGTCCGCTTGTTGCGGTGGGTGTGGCCCGCGTGGTGCAGGAAGACCCCGGGCGCCGAGGCGTACCCGTCCAGGATCGACCGGGCCTGTCGCCTGTCCAGGCGCTGGCCGCTGGTAACCGGGAAGGGCGAGTGCGGTACGGCCAGCGGATGGTGGCCGAACACCACCGTGGGCTGGTCCTTGTGCTGCTTCAGGCCGGCCCGGAACCAGGACAGTTGTTCTTCCGAGAGCCCGCCGGCGCCGCCGCCGTTTCCCGGCTTGTCGTAGGTGTCCAGGCCGACGATGCGCAGACCGTGCAGGTCCCGGGAGAAGTACGTGGGCCCGTCGCCCTCGAAGAAGCCGTCTCGGAAGCAGTCGCGCGCCCTGGGGCGGTCGTGGTTCCCGCGGGCGACGAAGTAGTCCTCGCCGTAGGTGCCGAATCCGTCGAGGATCTCCTTCGCCCTGCCCAGGTCAACCGATCCGCCCTCGGCGGAGATGTCCCCCGCGGCCAGCAGATAGTCCGCCCCGCGCCGAGCCGCGTCCTCCACCAGGGCCCGGCTCATCACCTCCGGGTACGGCGCGAGCCCCGGGCTCTGCGCGATGCCACGCAGCAGCGGGATGCCGGCGATCCGCCCGGCAGTGGTCTCACCGAGGTGGAGGTCGTTGCACAGCGCGATCGAGAACAGGTAACGCCCTGGCGGCGGTTGGGGTGTGGTGAAGGAGTAGGGCCCTGCCGAGCCAAGCCCGTACGAAGAGGTGCCCACCGCGTTGCCCGAGACGAGGTGCAGAGGGGTGGGCGTGGCTGCCCTGCCCCGGGAGCGGGCACGGTAGTAGTACGTCTGGCCCGGTTCGAGGCCGGTCAGTTCCACATAGTGGTACGCACTGAGGCCGTCCTCCACCGCACTGCGGTCCAGCCGGGCGGGATGCGTGCCGTAGACGACCTCTCCTTCGGTGGCGGCGGGAAGCATGCGGCCGAGGCCGTCGTCGGTTCCGGGGACGCCGGTGTACCAGGTGACGACGGCCCGGTCCTCGGTAAGCGTGACCAACTCCAGGTTGACGGCCGACACGGCGTCGGGGCCGCGGTGACGGCCGGACCCCGTACAGCGCCGGGAGTCGAGGGCGGCCACCCGCGACGCGGAGGCGATGACCGCGGCCCAATGGAGGAGTTCCTGGCGGGTGGAGCGACAGCAGCGCATGTCCGGGCAGTGCCCGTGGGCCATGAACGCCCGAGAAGCTTCCGTCGGCACCGTCACGTATGCGGAGTGACATCTCCCTCCGGCCACCGCCCCGCCGGCCGGTTGTCGGCCGTACGACGCCGGTCGGCCGTACGACTCCGGAACGTCCCGAGCCCCGGGGCGTGTAGTACGAGCCGCTCCGCTGCCTCGGCGAGAGGCAGCCTGGGCTCCCGTGCGGGTTGCCGCAGGCTGCGGTGGCTGGGGTTGTTGATCTGAAGCTTGTCGGGCGGCGGCAGTACGAGCGTCGCTGCCGCGAGTTGCGCGGCCCGCTGGCGTAGGCCCCCACGCTGGGGCGGGACAATACCGCGCTCACCTGGCCCACCGCCGCCTGGTGCCACGAGGACGGGACGCTGCTGGTGAGCACTCGTCCCGGCGCCCGGGCGATGGTTCATGGACTGGTACTACCTGCGGCTTTTCATCACGGTGACGCCGGTCGAGGTGAGCGTACGGGCGCCGCCGGCCGAGCTGGTCTCGTCCGACAGGCCCACCGCGGCAGCGCCGGGCGATCTGCCTCGTACCGATCGTGCTCGTACCGACCCGCTCGGCGCCGGGCAGCGCCAGCCTGCTGGTCCACCGGCACGACGACCGGCTGTCCGACATGCACAACGCACTCGTCCGCGGCGAGGTCAAGGCCGACGGCGACCACTGGGTGCTCGTACCCACCTCAGTCGTCGAACCCATGGGCTCCGGCCGGCCCCGGGCGGCGTCGGCAGTGCGGTTGCCTCTCTCGCCCTGTCGGTGTCGGTGGGGGCTGGGAGTGTGGGGGTGGGGCGTTGGCGGTCGGGGCGCACCGCACTCGTGCAGGTTCCTCAAGGCGCCCGGGGCAGCCGCTATGTTGTCGTAACAGAAATTGTTCCCTTCACAATCTCAAAGGATTTGATGTCATGGGACAGCTCGACAGCAAGGTGGCCCTCGTCACCGGCGGAACGACCGGGATCGGCCGTGGGATCGCGGAGCGGCTGGCCGCCGAGGGGGCGACGGTGTACGTCACCGGGCGGCGGAAGTCCGAGCTGGACGAGGCCGTGGAGGTCATCAACGGGCGGGCGACCGGTGAGCGGGCCATCGGCGTGCAGAGCGATGTGTCGAATCTCGACGACCTCGACCAGTTGTACGAAATGATCGGGACCCGCAGCGGACGGCTGGACGTCCTTGTCGCCAACGCCGGCGGCGGCACCCTCGCGCGGCTCGGGGAGATCACCGAGGAGGAGTACGACCGTACCTTCGACATCAACGTCAAAGGGCTCCTCTTCACCGCTCAGAAGGCGCTCCCCCTGCTCCCCGACGGTGCCTCGATCATCGTCCTCTCCTCGATCAACGCCTCGCTCGGCCTTGAGAACATGAGCGTCTACAGCGCCACCAAGGCCGCCATCCGCAACCTCGCCCGCACCTGGGCCGCCGAACTCGCCGGGCGCGGCATCCGCGTCAACGCCATCAGCCCCGGCCCCATCGAGACGCCCGGGATCTTCAGGATGGCCGGTGACGAGCCGCAGGCCGCGAAGGAGTTGAAGGACAGCCTTACGGCGCGGATCCCGCTCGGCCGGATGGGCCGGACGGACGAGGTGGCCGCCGCGGCCCTCTTCCTCGCCTCCGACGAGAGTTCCTTCACCACCGGGGCCGAACTGTTCGTCGACGGCGGCTACGCGCAGGTCTGATCACGCCACCGCTGCGGGGCTGCCGGTGTCGTCACGGGGCCCTCGGCGTCACATCTTTGGAGCGAGCAGGTCCAGCGCCTCCTCCCAGCGGAAGTCCGCCGCCGCGTCGGCGGCGCGGTCGGGCTGGTGGGGGGTGTGCGTACCGATCAGGACGTTCATCTCGCGCAGCCGGTCCAGGCTCTGCCGGTACGCGGGGTGGGCGGCCTGGGCCGCGTTCAGATAAGGCAGTACGGCGGTGGGGACGCCCATTCCGTACGCCTCGCACAGGATGCCCACGGCCAGGGTGTCGGAGATGCCCGCCGCCCATTTGTTGATCGTATTGAACGTCGCCGGGGCCACCGCTATCGCGTCCGGCGGCGGGAGGGGGCGCGGCTCGCCGGGGGTGCGCCAGGCCGAGCGGATCGGATAACCGGTTCGGGCGATGATCGCATCGGTGTCGATGAACCTCAGGGCGTGCGGGGTGGCGATCACACCCACATCCCAGTGCCGCTCCTGTGCCGCGGCGACAAGGGTGGTGACGTCCGCGGCGATCCCGGCCGCGCAGACGACGACGTACAGAAACGGGTTCCTGTGCTCATCGCCTGGTCGGTCAGTCGGCTGATCCGACCGTCGGTCAGTCGGCCGGTCGCTCGGCTGATCCCTGAACTGATCCGTCATTGCCCGCTCCCTTGCCCGCTCCCTTGTTGAATCGCGGCCCCCTCGACCGCCGCCCCCTCGACCGCAACGATGTCTCCCGGCCGGAGCCGCTCGTACAGCCACTCGGCGTCGGACGAGCGCAGGCCGATCCAGCCGTGGGTGGTGTCCTGCCGGCCGGGGGCGTTCTCGTTGTACGTCATGGCGACGATGTAATTCGTACGGTTGTCGGGGGTGCGCAGTTCGATGACCCATGGCAGCCTGACCTCGTACTCGCTCCCCAAGCCCGCGTCCGCGCCCACACCCTCGGTGGGCATGAGCTTGGTGCGGTGCTTGGCGGTGACGGTCATCCGGCCCGTGGGCGTGGGGGCCTTGAGCATGCCAGAGGAGATGGGCAGCTCGCGGCCCGCGACGGTCAGCAGCCGACGCGAGAGATCGGCTGTGCCCGCGGGAGGTGCCGAGGCGTTGTGGCTCGCCGCCGGGGTTGCCCGCTCGGCGGGACCGCCCTGACCGACACCGAGGCCGACGGTCAGAGCCACGACAACGGCTCCCGCGGCGACAGCCCCGCCCGCCAGTGCCGCGCCTCGCCTCCGGCCGCGTCGTACGGCGGCACGGCGCCTGATCTCCGCACCCGGAAGACGCGGAGGACTCTCGTGCGACTGGGCCAGTTCGCGCAGCGCGCCGGTGAGTTGGGCACGGGAATGCGCGTCGGCTCCCGCTTCCGCGCCGAGGCCGGTGCGGTCGGCAGGGTCACTGCGGTGAGTAAGGCCGTCGGGGGCGGTGAGGTCATCGGACACGGCCGTCCTCCTTCTCACCCTGTTCATCGGCGTCGCCCACGGAGAGATGCCGGGCGAGCGCCGCCCGGCCGCGCGCCAGACGGGCCTTGACGGTTCCGACAGGGGCGCCGGTTTCGGAGGCTACCTGCTCCACGCTCAGGTCGCACAGATGGTGCAGGACGACCGCCGTCCGCTGCGCCTCGGGCAACTGCCGCAGCGCCGCGACCAGCGCCGTACGTTCGGGGTCCGGGCCGGGGGTGTGTTCGGGGGCGGGGGTACGGCGTACCAGCTCCAGCCAGCGGCGCGCCCGGCGCCACCGGCTCACGGCGAGCCGCATCGCCACCGTACGGATCCAGGCCTCGGGAGCCTCGTCGGCCAGGAAGCTCTGCCGCCGGTCCCAGGCCCGTACGAATGCCTCCTGGACGACGTCCTGCGCTTCGCCGTGGTCCCCGGTCAGGGCGTACAACTGGCCCGTCAGCCGAGGGAACGCGGACGCGTAGAAGGCGTCGAACTCGTCCTCGGTCATGCCCCCGTCGGCCCCCTCCCCGTACCGACCGCACCGAACTTCTCGGTTTCTTGTGCAACCCGTTCGGCTCCGTGGTGCGTACAGGTCGCGTACATCGAAACACAAGAGGGGGAATCCCATGATCTCGGGAGTCAGGGCCGGTCGTCCGGCACGTAGCAGTGGTCGTTCGGCCCGCGTCCGGAGCGCGGCGGCCGTCTGCGCGGCAGCAGCCGCACTCACGCTCGCACTCGCGGGCTGCTCGGCCCAGGCAGGCACGGGCGGTACGGACGGTACGAGCGGCAGCGCCGGTGATACGAAAGGGAAAGCCGATCAGAAGCAGCCCGCCGCCGCGGACGCCGCCGCCCGGCACGCGAGCCCCAAAGCGAAGCCCACTTCAGCGACGCCCTCGGCGACTCCAGAGCCCGCGGCGCTCAAGAACGTACGGATCAATGTCACCGACGGACAGACCGTGGGCGTCGGCATGCCCATATCGATCACATTCGACCATCCCGTTCCGGCCGCAGAACGGGCCGCTGTGGAGCGGCTGTTGACGGTCTCGACCTCGACGGGCGTCACCGGCTCCTGGAGCTGGATCAAGGACCGCAATCTGCTCGACGGACAGCGGATCGACTACCGGCCGCGCCAGTTCTGGACGCCAGGCACAAAAGTGACCGTACGGGCCGGCTCCGGCGTTACCCGTAACTTCGCGGTCGGCCGCTCGTTGGTCGCGACCGTCGATGTACGCACCCACACCATGACCGTCGAGAAGGACGGCACCACCCGGCAGGTCCCGATCACCGCGGGCGCCCCGGGCATGGACACCTGGAACGGCACCATGGTCGTCTCCGACAAGCAGCGCCGGGTGCTGATGGACTCCCGTACGGTCGGCTTCGGCGACGCGTACAAGGGCTACTACTCGTACGCCGTCCACCTCACCGCCTCCGGCACCTATCTGCACCAGAACCCCAAGGCGGACACCTACGCGGGCCGGCGGAACGTCACGCACGGCTGCGTCGGCCTCGCGACGGACGGCACAGCCAGGCGCTTCTACGAGGAGGTCATCCCGGGGGACGTGGTGCGGGTGACCGGTTCAACGGAGACGGTGGCGGCGGGCAACGGTTACGGGGACTGGAACCTGGATTGGGAGGAGTGGCGGGCGGGCAGCGCACTACGCTGAGTCCGGTCGCGGTCACGACGGGATGCGGATTCGCGTACGGACCGGTAACCGCAACCGGTATCTGCAACCCGGTATCCGCATACGTCAAAGGTTGCGCACGCATTAAAGTTATCTGTATGGGCATGCGCATGGGCGATCACGATCACAGCAGAACGAAAAGCAGGCCGGAGCGCGGAACGGAGTGGGAGACCGCGGTCCTCGACGGAGGGCCGGCGGACGGGGTACGCATGCGGGTCGTCGGCCGGCCCTCGGTGGTACAGGTGACGTACCCCTGCGAGGTGGAGGGTCCCGCAGGCGGGGCGCAGGTGGAGGCGCTGTACGTGTACCGGCGCGATCCGCGCGTACAGGCGGAGCCACTGCGGTACGGGTTCGACCAGGCGAGCCCCTGAGGGGTACGGGAACGGAGTCCCCGGGGCGAGACGTACGGGCATGAGGGCCGGGGCCGGACCGCGCAAGCAGCACTTCCGGTCGGCAGCGGGAGCCGGGCCCAGTCGGCAGCAGGCAGCGCTTCCGGTCAGCTGCGGGAGCCGGGCGCGGCCCGGCCTCCGCTGCCGCCCCGGCTCCCGCTCAGGCAGGGCGGGCCGGCGGGCGTGCGGCACGGTCGGTCAACTGCCCCAGCATCAGCCGGACTACGGTCACGACGTCGGGATCGTCGACGAAGTACACCTGTCTGCGCCCCTCGCGACGCGACCGTACGAGCCCGGCCAGCTTCAGCTTCGTCAGATGCTGGCTCACGGCCGGGAGCGCGCCGCCGACCCGCTCGGCGAGTCCGGTGACATCGCTCTCGCCCTGGGCCAGCGCCCAGACGATATGCAGCCGCGCGGGCGATGCCAGCAGTCCGAACGCGGCGGCGGCCTCGGCGAGCACCTCGGCGGGCGGGTCTCCGGAGCCGGGGTGCCTGGAGCCGGGGCCTCCGGAGCCGGGGTTCGCGGAGCCGCCGACGTCTGCCGCCACGATCGCTCTCCCGTCCCGCAGGGTCCTTCGACCCGAACCCGCCCGAACCAGAACCCGACGGCTCAGTCTAGGCGCGGGGGGCCAGTCACCCCACGGGCTCACGGCCGCGCAGGCGGATCGTTCCGCTCGACGATCGTGCCGGTCACGACACGGCCGCCGGACGCGGTGGTCCCCGGCCCCGTCTCCGTACCCGGCCCCGCGGCCGCCCCCGCTCCCTCGCCCTCCTTCTCCTTCTTCAGCGCCTTCGTCTCGCTCTTGAGGATCCGCGCGGCCTTTCCGGCCGAACGGGCCAGCTCAGGAAGCTTCTTGGCGCCGAGGAGCACCACAACGACAATGAGGATCAGGGCAAGTTCGCTCAAGCCGAACATCGGATCTGCTCTCTCCCGGGACGGACGGGACCGGTGTGTGGCCGGTACGGGACCGATGCGGACGCATCGATATCTACAGGGCTGTAGAAGTATCCCGTACCGTATGACCGGCCAACAAGCCCACACTCAACAAGCCCACCATGAACTGCGCGGAACTACGCGGGGACTCCGAGTGCCCTCTTGGAGGAGCGGTAGCGCGTCATCAGGACCGGGCGGATCCAGCGCATCGGCGCGGGGAAGTTGCTCACCAGAGGCGCGTAACCGGGGACCGCCTGGGGATCCTCCATCAGCCCGAACACCAGGTGCGGACCCGTGTGCGGCGCTCCGCCGATGATCGCCTTGCGCAATCGCGTCAGCTCGGCTTCCGGCACCTGCGGGATCAGCCCCTGCAGAACCGCTTCCTCTTGGTCGAAGTGCCTGTTCAGCACGGCCTGGACCCGCTGCGCCGACGGCAGTCCCGAGAGCGCCGCCTGACCCACGACCACCAGGGCCGCGTCCGGCTCGCCCGTCACATGCTGGGCGGCGAGCGTGTCGACCGTCCTGGCGAGCGTCTGCAGTTCGGCGTCGAGCGCCTCATGCGCGACGGCCAGTTCGTCGATCCGCAGTGCCTCCAGCGGAACGAGATCACGCAGGGCCGGCCAGAAGAGTACGTCCTCGCTCGCGTGATGCCGGCGGATGGACGCGATCAGCCAGCGAGCGGTGTTGACGAGCACCTTGACGTCGACGGGCTCACCGCCGGCGAGACGCCCGAAGGATTCGGACACGAGGGCGGTGCCCCGGCGCAGGATCGTGTGGACGGCGAGGAGTTCGTCGTACAGGCACGACCGATCAGCACAGAGCCTGGGTGGAGCGGCCATCGTCTTTCCTGTCCCATATGGGGAAGTAACGTAATGGATCATCACATCACACTTACTTGAAATGACTACCCATACAATGTAAAAATCGTATACATAAGGTCCCATTTCTCCTCTACCCGGCGGGCACCGCCCCACACTTCGGCGTCATGAATGCGTCAGCAGCGCGTTAATGGGACGTCAAGGGGCGAGCCGCGCCGGAGTTGTCCACAGGCTGGGAGTTGTCCACAGGCTGAGGGGGACGCCGACAGGATGTCAGGGATCCGGCGCAGAATGGGGGCATGAATCAGATCGCCGGTTCGATGCCGGAGTGGGAGAAGCGCTTCCGGGCGCCGCGGGTTTCGCTGCCCGACTGGGCGGAGGACGCGCCGGACCGAGCGCTGTTCGTGTCCAATGCGACGGGGACGTATGAGCTGTACGCGTGGGATCGCGCGACCGGTGCGCAGCGTCAGGTGACGGACCGGCCGAACGGGACGACGGACGGGGTGCTGTCGCTCGACGGTGAGTGGATCTGGTGGTTCTCGGACACGGACGGGGACGAGTTCGGGGTCTGGATGCGCCAGCCGTTCATCCCCCGGCAGGAGGGTGCGGCCGTCGGCGGGGGCGGCCAGGACGGAGCGGGGGGTGCGGAGCCGGAGAGCGCCGTGGGCGCCACGCTCGACGAGCCGGCCGCGCCGGGGCTCGGTCCTTCCTATCCGGCCGGGCTCGCGCTGGGCCGGGACGGCACGGCGGTCGTCGGGCGGTCGACCGACGAGGACGGCTCGACGCTCCATGTCGTACGGCCCGGGGAGGAGCCCGTTGAGATCTACCGGCACCGGGAGTCGGCCGGGGTGGGGGATCTGTCGTACGACGGGACGCTGCTGGCGATCGAGCACACCGAGCACGGGGACGCGATGCACTCGGCGCTGCGGGTGCTGCGGCTGGACGGCTCGGTGGTGGCGGATCTGGACGACACCGAGGGGGGTACGCGCGAGCTGGGGCTCGAAGTGCTGGGCTTCGCGCCGGTGGCCGGGGACAGCCGGCTGCTCGTCGGCCATCAGCGCAGGGGCCGTTGGGAGCCGATCGTCTGGGATCCGCTGACCGGCGAGGAGACCGATCTGGCGATCGAGCTGCCCGGGGACATCAGCGCCGAGTGGTATCCGGACGGCTCGGAGCTGCTGATCGTGCACAGCTTCGAGGGCCGCAGCGAGCTGTGGCGGTACGACTTCGCGAAGAGCGCGCTGATCCAGGTGGAGACCCCGCCGGGGACGGTGTCGGGGGCGACGGCCCGACCGGACCGGAGCGTGGAGTATCTCTGGTCGTCCGCGGCCCTGCCCCCGCGGGTACGGTCCACGGCGGGCGGGGTCGTGCTGGACCCGCCGGGGATGGCGGCGCCCGCGTCGGTGCCGGTGGAGGACGCATGGGTCGAGGGGCCCGGCGGCAGGATCCACGCGCTGGTGCAGCGGCCCGCGGGCGACGGTCCGTTCGCGACGGTCTTCGAGATCCACGGCGGTCCGACCTGGCACGACAGCGACGCGTTCGCCGCGGGGCCGGCCGCCTGGGTCGACCACGGCTTCGCGGTCGTACGGGTCAACTACCGCGGATCCACGGGATACGGGCGGGAGTGGACGGACGCGCTCAAGCACCGGATCGGGCTGATCGAGCTGGAGGACATCGCGGCGGTCCGGGAGTGGGCGGTGGAATCCGGCCTGGCCGATCCCGAGAAGCTCGTCCTGGCGGGCGGCTCGTGGGGCGGGTATCTGACCCTGCTGGGGCTCGGCACCCAGCCGGACGCCTGGGCGGTGGGGCTGGCCGCGGTGCCGGTCGCCGACTATGTGACGGCGTACCACGACGAGATGGAGGCGCTCAAGGCGATGGACCGCACGCTCCTGGGCGGCACCCCGGAGGAGGTCCCGGACCGCTGGACGGCGTCGTCGCCGCTGACCTATGTCGACGCGGTGCGCGCGCCGGTCTATATCTCGGCGGGCGTGAACGACCCGCGCTGCCCGATCCGCCAGGTGGAGAACTATGTGGACCGCCTGGCGGCCCGCGGCGCGGTGCACGAGGTGTACCGGTATGACGCGGGGCATGGCTCGCTGGTGGTGGAGGAGAGGATCAAGCAGGTCAGACTGGAGCTGGACTTCGCGACGAGACATCTGAAGTAGGGGGCGTCGGGGCCGGGGCCCGGGCGGTCGGGCTCCGGAACCCGGACCAGGCGCCGGGGCCCGGACGGTCGGGACTCCATGCCCCCGGGCCCGGCAGCCCGGACCCGGGGGCATGCGCCGCCGCAGGGGTCCGTACCGTGGAGGGGTGTACCGGTTTCTGGTGACTCCGCGCTGGTGGGGAATCAATGCGTTCGTCATGCTGGCGATCCCCTTCTGCATCTTCATGGGGACCTGGCAGCTCGGCCGGTTCGAGGACCGCGTCGCCACCCACGAGGCCGCCCAGGAGCGGCCGGACCCCGGGAAGCAGGAAGCGGTGGCGCTGCGGACGCTGCTGCCCGTCGATCAGGAGACCTCCGGCCGGCTGGCCACGGCGACCGGGCGGTACGGGGAGCAGTTCCTGGTGCCGGACCGGGAGCTGGACGGCAGGAACGGCTCGTACGTCCTGACCATGCTGCGTACGGACGACGGCGAGGCACTGCCCGTGGTACGCGGGTGGCTGGCCGAGGGCGGGAAGGCGCCCGCGCCGCCGGGCGGCGAGGTCCGGGTGACCGGGGCGCTCCAGGCCTCCGAGTCCACCGGGTCCGACGGAGTACGGGCGGGCGGGGGGCTGCCGCCGGGGCAGCTCGCCATGATCAGCGCGGCCTCGCTGGTCAATGTCGTGCCGTACGAGGTGTACGACGCGTGGATCACCGTCAGCCGGGCGTCGGACGGGCTGCTGCCGGTGCCCGCGACCGCGCCGCAGAACACGGGGCTGGATCTCAAGGCGTTCCAGAACCTCGGTTACACCGGTGAGTGGTTCGTCTTCGCGGGCTTTGTGCTGTTCATGTGGTTCCGGCTGTTCCGGCGCGACGCGGAGGCGGTCAAGGACCGGGCGCTGGGTCTGGAGACCGCGGCGTAACGAAGACCGCCGTCGCGAGGACCGCCATTGCGTGGGGTGCCGTCGCGAGCGCTGCCGTCACCAGAGATGCCGTCGCGAGCGCTGCCGGGGCCCGGGGCGGCCCGGCCCCCGCCCGGTCGCCGCGCGCCCGACTGCCGCGCGGCTACTGCGCGTCGAGGACGCCCGTACGGTAGATCGTGCCCGCGCAGGCGTTCGGGATGGTGGTCTGGGCGACCGGGGCGCCGGGTTCGGGGGTGTGCAGGACGGAGACGCTGCCGTCCATGGTGCCGCCTTCGGAGAGGAGCTGGGACTCGGTGTTCGTACCCGTGCCGGTTCCCGCGTCCGTGCCGGTGCCGCCGCCGGTGCCACCGGTCGTGCCCGCGCCCGCCGAGGTGTCGCCGCCCGAGGGTGAGGGGTCGGGAGAGGCGCCGGTGGCGGGACAGGTCTCGGCCGGAACCCAGGCGAACTTCACCTCGTAGGCGCTGTTCGGCGCCAGCAGCATCGTCGATGTCTCCTGGGACGGGTCGGGCAGCCCGCTCGCCGCGTCGCCCGCGGTGTGCGCGACCACGGTGATCTTGCTCGCGTCAGCCGCGCCCCCGGTCTGGAAGGCGACGGTGCCGCGGCCGGTGACCGCGCAGTCGCTGCCGGAGACATTGGTGACGCGGAACGTGCCGTACACCGTGCCCCCGGCGTCGGGCGCGCCGGCTTCGGCGGTGGTGACCCCGAGCTGGTCGGCGGAGCAGGCGGGCGAGGACGAGGAGTGGGTGTCGCCGGGGTTGGCCTTATCGCCGGAGCCGCCCTCGTTCGTACCGCCCGAGGCGGGGTTCTGGGGCTTGTCGACCTTGTCGGGAGCCTCCTTGGCGGGGGACACCTTGTCGGAGGGCTGGTCGGAGTCCTTCCAGCCGCCGCCGGAGTCCTTGCTCGCGTTCGTACCGCCCTGGGCCTGTTCGCCGTGGCCGGCGTTGATGGAGTGCTCGTCGGCGGTGCCGGCGGAGTTCGCGACATGGACGAAGGCCGGGACCGCCGTGCCGAACAGCAGCGCCGCGGCGGCCATGCCGACGACGGCCTGACGCTTCCTGGCCCGCCGGGCCGGTACGGCCTTGCGCAGATGATCGAGGGCGCCTTCGGAGGGCCGCAGGTCGTCGACGGCGGTGTGGAGCAGGCGGCGCAGGGCCAGTTCGTCCGCTTCGGAACCCCCGGACGCGCCGGAACCCTCGGCACCCGCGAGGCCGTCGGAACCCTCGACGCCGTCGAGGCCGCCGAGGCGGTTCAAACCACCGAGACCGCTGAGGCCGCTGAGGCCGCCGCTCCGGACACTGCTCCGGTCGCTGTTCCGTTCCCCACCGAGGCCATCGCTCGGGCCGCCGCTGAGACCATCGCTCGGGTCACCGGTCCGGTCCCCGCCGAGGCCGGCACTCCGCTCGCCCGTCAGGTCACCGGCGTCTCCGCCGGCGTCACCGCCCGGCTCGCGGCTGCCCGTACCCCCCGTGCCCGTACCCGTACCAGCGGCCTCACGGCCGTCGTCCGCACCGCCGCCAGCCTCGACACCGCCAACACCACTCGTAGCACCGCCGCCGTCTTCGCGACCGCGACCGCTGCCGTTCCCGCGGCCGTCGCCGCTTTCACCACTGCTGCCGGCACCCGTATGACCGAGGCCGCTCAGCTCGTTATCCGGCCCGTTGTTCACAATTCCGTTTCCAGTCAGGTCGTTCAACGGCGCGTCCGGCCCGGTCGAGTCATGCTCATGGCCGAAGCCGCGCCGGTCCTTCCGCCCACTCATGCCGTGGCCTCCATGGCGACGCGCAGCGCCTTGATCCCGCGCGAGCCGTACGCCTTCACCGAGCCCAGGGATATGCCCAGGGTCTCGGCGACCTGCGCCTCGGTCATGTCCGCGAAGTACCGCAGAACCAGCACCTCGCGCTGCCGCCGCTGCAACCCGCGCATCGCCTTGATCAGCGCGTCCCGCTCAAGCTGTTCGTACGCCCCCTCCTCCGCGCTCGCCATGTCCGGCATCGGCTTGGAGAGCAGCTTCAGACCGAGGATGCGCCGGCGCAGCGCGGACCGCGAGAGATTCACCACGGTCTGGCGCAGATACGCCAGCGTCTTCTCCGGCTCCCGTACGCGATTGCGCGCCGAGTGCACCCGGATGAAGGCCTCCTGGACGACATCCTCGCAGGATGCGGTGTCGTCCAGCAGCAGGGCGGCGAGTCCGAGCAGCGACCGGTAGTGGGCGCGATAGGTCTCGGTGAGGTGATCGACGGTGGTACCGGCTGCCATCGTGCCGTCAGCGTCCTCGCGCTGGGACGGCAGTCCGGCCGGGCGCGCGGCGGGCATGGGGGCGATCACCGGCATACCGCCGGGCGCGCGGGGCCGCCGGAGCGGCCGTACTGCCGCGCCGCGAACCGGGGCGATCGCCGTGATGTCGAGAACCTCTGCCACGCCTGTTGGACACGCTTCCCCCCGTCAGGGTTGTACGCGCACGTCACCCCATTTGACGCTGTACCAAATGCCGTCATGCGTACCCGATCTCCCCCTATGCCCCAATTTCTCGCAGCACCGCGAAGGGGCGACCGCAGAGACGCTTCCCGGCCGGTCGGCGGTTGCGGCGCACACGCAAAAAACCGGACGGGCATCGTCGGACAAGACAGCGTCCCCGCTCAAGCGGCCCTGGCAGATCCATCTGACCAGGCACTTGACCACAGGACGTTCACAGATCCTACAAAGTTTTAGGGTTCAACGGCTTCTGGTTTTCGTCGACTTTTGAGCCACACCTGAGGTTACGGCCGGTTAAGGCGGTGGGTCACGCCGGGGGCCGTACGGCGCGGGTCACGGGCGCGGCAGCTCCCGCGCGATGCCTTCGGCGATCTGAGCCGTGTTCAGGGCGGCGCCCTTGCGCAGGTTGTCGCCGCAGACGAAGAGTTCCAGCGCCCTGGGGTCGTCCAGCGACCTCCGTACGCGCCCCACCCAGGTCGGGTCGGTCCCCACCACATCAGCCGGGGTCGGGAAGTCGCCGGCGCCCGGGTTGTCGAACAGCACCACGCCCGGCGAGGTCGCCAGGATCTCGTGCGCCCGGCCGACCGTGATCTCCTGCTCGAAGCGGGCGTGCACGGCGAGGGAGTGCGCGGTGATCACCGGGACATGGACACAGGTCGCGGTCACCCGCAGATCCGGCAGGTCCAGGATCTTCCTGGTCTCGTCGCGTATCGCCAGTTCGTCGGAGGACCAGCCGCCCGCCTCGGGCGCGCCGGACCAGGGGACGACATTGAGCGCGAGCGGCGCGGGGAAGGGTCCTGTGGTGTCGCCCACGGCGCGGCGCACATCGCCGGGGTGCGTGCCCAGTTCCGTACCGGCGACGAGGGAGAGCTGGTCGCGCAGGGCGCTGATGCCGTCCTGGCCGAAGGCGCTGACCGCCTGGTACGAGGAGACCACCAGCTCGCGGACCCCGAACTCGGCGTGCAGCGCGCCCACCGCGACGATCATCGACAGCGTCGTACAGGCGGGGCTCGCGACGATGCCGCGGGGGCGGAACCGTACGGCGTGGGGGTTCAGCTCCGGTACGACCAGCGGCACATCGGGGTCGAGCCGGAAGGCGGCCGAACTGTCCACGACGACCGCGCCCTTGGCCGCGGCGACGGGTGCCCAGCGGGCGGACACCTCGTCCGGTACGAGGAACAGCGCGACGTCGACGCCGTCGAGCGCCTCCTCGGAGAGCCCGACGACCTTGGTCGCCTCGCCGCGTACGAAGAGTTCACGGCCCTCCGAGCGCGGCGAGGCGATCAGCCGGATGTCGCCCCAGACGTCGGCGTGCTGCGACAGGATCTGGAGCATGACGGCGCCGACAGCCCCGGTCGCACCCACGACCGCGAGCGCCGGCCGCCCGTTCATCGCGCGGCGCTCCCCTGCGGAACCGGGGTGCCGGCGCCCCCGTACGACCGGCCGCCGCGCGGCGGGTCGCCGTACGACCGGATCCCGTTCGGCCGGAGTGTGTACGGGCGCTCGCCGCGCAGGGGGTTCATCGGCCGGTGCCTCCGTAGACCACGGCCTCGTCGGAGTCGCTGTCGAGGCCGAAGGCGGTGTGCACGGCCCGGACGGCCTCCGTCACATCGTCCGCGCGGGTCACCACGGAGATACGGATCTCGGAGGTCGAGATCAGCTCGATGTTGACGCCCGCGTCCGACAGCGCCTCGAAGAAACCGGCCGTGACGCCCGGGTTGGTCTTCATGCCGGCGCCGACGAGCGAGATCTTGGCGATCTGGTCGTCGTACCGCAGCGACTCGAAGCCGATCGTCGACTTCGTCTTCTCCAGCGCGTCGATCGCCTTGCGGCCCTCGGTCTTCGGGAGCGTGAAGGAGATGTCGGTCAGACCGGTCGCCGCGGCGGAGACGTTCTGGACGACCATGTCGATATTGATCTCGTTGTCCGCGATCGCGCGGAAGATCGTCGCCGCCTCGCCGGGCTTGTCGGGGACGCCGACGACCGTGATCTTCGCCTCGGAGGTGTCATGGGCGACACCGGAGATGATGGCCTGCTCCACCGTGCGGTCCCCTTGTGGCTCGTTGCTGACCCATGTGCCCTGGAGCCCCGAGAACGAGGACCGGACATGGATCGGGATGTTGTAACGGCGTGCGTACTCGACGCACCGGTGCAGCAGCACCTTGGAGCCGGAGCTGGCCAGCTCCAGCATGTCCTCGAAGGAGATCCACTCGATCTTCCGGGCCTTCGTGACGACCCGGGGGTCGGCGGTGAAGACACCGTCCACATCGGTGTAGATCTCGCACACCCCGGCGTCCAGCGCGGCGGCGAGCGCCACGGCGGTGGTGTCGGAACCGCCGCGCCCCAGGGTGGTGATGTCCTTCTTGTCCTGGGACACGCCCTGGAACCCGGCGACGATGGCGATATTGCCCTCGTCCAGCGCCGTACGGATCCGGCCCGGCGTGACATCGATGATGCGCGCTTTGTTGTGGACCGAGTCGGTGATGACTCCGGCCTGGCTGCCGGTGAACGACTGGGCCTCATGGCCCAGGTTTTTGATCGCCATCGCCAGCAGGGCCATGGAGATCCGCTCTCCGGCGGTCAGCAGCATGTCGAACTCACGCCCGGCAGGGATCGGGGACACCTGCCCTGCGAGATCGATCAACTCGTCCGTCGTGTCGCCCATCGCCGATACCACGACGACCACTTGATGGCCGTTCTTCTTGGCATCGACGATGCGCTTGGCGACCCGCTTGATGCCTTCGGCATCGGCTACGGAGGAGCCTCCGTACTTCTGCACGACAAGGCCCACGTGCGCTCCTCGCTCGGTCCGTCGCTACTGTCGGCTCAGTTTAACGAGCAGCCGCGTGACGACTCGGACATATCACATCGTGAGACGTCCAGCTCACTCAGTGATCACCAACCACCACCGGCCATCCGGCCCGGGGCCACTCGCTGAGGATGCATGCCCGGCCTGCCGGAAGGCACGCGGGAACGTGTGCCGCATCACACCGGGAAGACGCACGCACGCCGCGCTCGCATCCGGCCCGCCAGAAGGGCTCGCAGGAAGGTCTGCGTCAAGAAGAACTGAGTAGAGAAGCGGAGTGAACCGTGATCCACTCGGTGACACCCTTAGCAAGTGATGGATTCACGGCAGCAAGAGTTTCACGGCAACTGGGCCACTTCTCAACAATTCCCTGAACTGTCTGAGCAGCGATTTCGGGCAGTCCGGCCCCGGTAGGTCCGAAACGGCGGCTCAATCGGGACTCAAGCAGCGCGAAAGACGAGACCCTGATTTTCTCGAACCGCCGGGTCCCACAAAATTTGAGTCCCAGATCCTCCTGACCGTCTCCGGGTTCACGGTACTGAGCAGTGGAAACAAAGTCATACGCCGGCGAGAGAGTGGGCACGCGTCCGTCCGGGTAGATGAGAGACCAATTCTTCAGATGAGCATCCCCATTGCCAATGACGACGAAAAGTGCCAACCGGCGGGCACACTCCTGGAGGGCGGAGACATCGCGCCCACGATAGGAAATCGCGGCAACAGTCTCGAAGCTTCCCTGGTACTTCTCATGTGGATATTTTTCGCGGACCTGCGCGAAGTCCTCGATATGCACGGAACTGCGTCGGTAATCCTGGACCCGGTCAAATCGACGGACGGCATAGGCCCACTCTTCAGCATTGGGCCACATACGGGACGGCACGTCCGGGATTTCGTCCCGATGCAGCAGGCGCACTTCAGGTACGTTGATTCCGACCTCACGAGCCAGCGACATCATGGCGAACTCATTGTGCGGAACATTCGGAAAGCGGTAGTCAGGGAATTTAACCAACCAGTCACCGTGCTCACCGGCAGCGGGAACCGCGAGTCGGTCGCCCCTCGCCAGCATGGAAAATTTCAGTGCCACACCGGCGAGTGAAAATCGCCAGGGAGAGGAATCCAACTCGTCGCGCACCCCTCCGTTTTCGGAAGGCCTGGAACCGGTTCCTGGCCAGTCCCAGTTCTCGTCCGGCCCATCTGCGGCAACAACCTGCACGGCGCCCGGCAGGTCGTGACCGACTTGCGCGAGAAGTTCCATCTCCCGCTCGGTCGATACATGACGGTCCTCCGCAATCCATGTGCGCAGAGGTCCCTCGGGCAAGAGATTGGAGAACCATTTCGGCAGCCGCAACGCCGCGGTATAGGGGTGACCAAGCGATTCTTCGAAACGAAGCCCGAGAACAGGCCGCCGGGAGTCCTCAAGGTAGCTCTCGTTGAACAGAAACCGAGTGTAGTCACCCCTTTGGCTCAAAGTACCGACCCGGCGACCATGAAGGAGGACAGCGTAGTAATTATCAGGCAGTGCCATCCGATGGTTCCTCCAACTCGTCCAGATCATTGTCCAGATCAAGGGAACTCAGCGCCGGAGTATCCTCGTAGTCCCACTCGGCCATGCGTGCCAGAAATGAGTGAAGTTCTTGGATGACACGTTCCTGCCGCATCGAGAGAAACGCATTCTTGTCGCCTGCGGAAAGACAATCAGCCATGGCTGGCGACATGCAATGCGACTCTATTACCTCCGTCCAGGAACTCTCACTCAACTCTATGGGCTGCTGCGAAAGATGGCCCTGAAGATCATCCAGCGGCTCGTCCGCCTTGGGGACGAAGAGCCGGTTCGCAGCCAAGAGCTGCTGCCTGGACGACAATCCACTTCGGAAGATTCGGCGCACAGAAAGAGCGGCGGTCGGCTGGTCAGCCAGAAAGTCCCCGAGATCCTGGAGTTCGTACGGCTTACCGGTCAGCGGAGATCGAGGCCGAAGAGCCCACCAGGAGCACAGTACAATTTTTCCCGTCGCCTCATTGGTACGGAATCTGTCCGGTGAGGGCACGGCTTTGGCGGCATCGCTCATAGAAGCCATGAGCCGCTTGATCGAGCCATTTTCGTCACCAGGCTGGATCTTGATGGTCAGCGCTTTGCTCATCTGTGTGAAACTTCCCTTGAAGACTGCTGGGCCGGATACCGAAACACGCCAGTAAAGGCGTCGCAGAAGCTGGATATTCCGCTTGTCGGGATCAGGGAAGTGAGCGAAGAAGCGCGTAAATACGATCAGAAGGGCCCGGTACGAGAGCAGTGTGAGGTGGGGCACTCCAGCCGAGTTCTGAAAGAATTCAATTGTGCGAATGAGAGCGGCTTCACTCTCCTTGAACGCGGTCTCCTGGTCTTCTCCAGGGAACTCCGCGTGCGGACGGTGGCTACTGTCGAATTCGTTATGGAACTCTCGGGTGATACTCGGCCCCCGGCGGGCCAGGATGGATCGCAGGACAGTATCGTCATCGAGCGTGCCGAAGCCTGTCCGGGATGCGACTCGTTGGGCAATTCTGTTGATGGACAGACGTCCGTCGGTTTTCTCGGACGACCCCGGAAAGAGCGCCGAGAAAATTTCGGCCCGACTCAAACGTTTGCCAAAATTGTTCACACGGTCAAAAATGTCCCTAAGTACGGCCTCGTCGTCCTGTTTTACGAGATAGGCAGGAATTTTGTACTGCCGAAGCCTCTTTGCCACCCGGCGTGCTTCAGCAAAATAGTCGGACGCACCCTTCCCCGCGCCCGCGAACCATCCGAGCAGCGCCTCAAGATCGAAGAGCAGATGAAGCGGCACCAGATGCGGCTCGGGAATTTTTGGCGCAGTAATAAATTCACTTTTGGCCAGATTGTAATAAATATTGAAGGGCGCATGACGATGCCCCTCCGGATGAAGTGAATTCGCAAGACTCGTGATGCGCTGCTGGCCGTCCACCACCCAGAGTGTTCTGTCGGATTCCTCGGCCGAAATTTCGAGCGAGCCGAGAGTTACAAGTTCCGCCGGAGAATGGCGGACCCACAACAGAAGACTTCCGATGGGATACCCGCGGATAATACTGTCGAACAGGTGGATTACATCCTGCGAGCCCCATCGGAAATCACGCTGAAAATGCGGCACACGGATCTGCCCCGACCAAGCTTCTTCAAGGAGGTCGTCAAGCTCATACGTGGTCCCGCTGGGCTGAGTGTCGAGTCCCGCTTTGGTCATGTGCGCGCCCTCCGATGCGTTTGTCCCAGACTCGCAGACCCCGGCCTCCACCGGCAAACCAGTTCAAGACGCCGAACAGCACTTCTCCCAGAAAGCAGGCCGCCCCAAAGACGCCAGAGCGACGCCGGCCTCCTCGCCCCTGGCCGACACCTCAGCCTTCTGGTGCAGTTCCGCCCTGGCACCCACAATCAGAACTCATAAAGGGCGGGAGGTGCGGCGAGGCGGGCGGGGAAAGCGGGGCCTGTGTGGACAGGTGAGTCAGCGGGAAGTCGGGAGGCCTAGAGGGGCGGCGATTTCCGCTGCCATTACTTTGCCAGCCTCCTCCGCGAGCGCGTCCTCGCTCAGGTCCTGGTCCGTGTCCAGGCCGTCGAGGGCCGGGAGGGGCTGGTCGAGGCGGACGTGGGCGACCAGGGACTGGAGGGCGCGGAGGGTGGCGGAGGCGGTGGAGCCCCAGCTTGAGAAGTACGAGAACTGCCACCACCACAGTGCCTCGGTCGTACGGCCCGCGCGGTAGTGGGCCATGCCGTGGCGCAGGTCGGTGACGACTCCGGCGATGTCGTCGGAGATACGGGCCGCCACGGGCGCCTTGCGCGGCTCGTACGGGTCGAAGACCTCCGAGTACACATCGATCGGCTCAAGGATCACGGCGAAGCGCTCGCGCAGCTCGTCGACGTCCGGTTCCGGGCCGAGATCGGGCTCGTACCGTTCCTCGGGGAGGATGTCCTCGTGTGCCCCGAGCCGGCCGCCGGCCAGCATGAGCTGGGAGAACTCCAGCAGCAGGAACGGTACGGCGCTGTCCGGCTCATCGCCCTTCGCCACTTCCGTGACGGCCACGATGAAGCTCTCGATCTGGTCGGCGATCTGGACCGCGAAGTCGTCCGGATCCTGATGGGCGGCGTGCAGCGTTGCGTCAGACATCGAGAAGTCGTCTCCCCTCGAAGGCACGCCCGAGCGTGACCTCGTCGGCATATTCCAGGTCGCCCCCCACGGGCAGACCACTGGCCAGGCGTGTGACCTTCAGGCCCATGGGCTTGATCATGCGAGCGAGGTACGTGGCCGTGGCCTCGCCCTCCAGGTTGGGGTCGGTCGCCAGGATCAGTTCGGTGACCGCACCGTCGGCGAGACGGGTCAGCAGTTCGCGGATCCGCAGATCGTCGGGGCCGACCCCCTCGATGGGGCTGATCGCGCCGCCGAGCACGTGGTACGTACCGCGGAACTCGCGGGTGCGCTCGATCGCGACGACGTCCTTCGGCTCCTCGACCACACAGATGACCGCCGGATCGCGGCGCGTGTCACGGCAGATCCCGCAGCGCTCCTCCTGCGCGACATTGCCGCACACGGCGCAGAACCGGACCTTGTCCTTGACCTCAAGGAGCGCGTGGGCGAGGCGGCGGACATCGGTCGGCTCGGACTGGAGGATGTGGAAGGCGATCCGCTGCGCGCTCTTGGGACCGACGCCGGGCAGCCTGCCCAGTTCGTCGATGAGGTCCTGAACCACGCCTTCGTACAACGGATTGCCTTTCCTGATGCTGTGATCCTGCTGTGGTGAGTACGTACGTATCCGAGTGCCGCGTGCCGGGACTCGCCCCGTACGTACGCTAGTTGGTGACGGGGGCTCCTTAGAAGGGCAGTCCCGGCATACCTCCGAGGCCCTGCGCCAGCGGGCCCAGCTTCTGCTGCTGAAGCTGCTGCGCGTTCTCGTTCGCCGCGTGTACGGCCGCGATCACGAGGTCCGCGAGCGTCTCGCCCAGCTCCTGCAAGGAGGACGCGGACTCGGGGTCGACGGCCTTGGGGTCGATCACCAGCCCCCGCAGTTCGCCCGAGCCGTTGACGGTCGCCTTGACGAGGCCACCGCCCGCCTGGCCGTCGACCTCGGTCGCCGCCAGCTCCTCCTGTGCCCGTGCGAGGTCCTGCTGCATCTTCTGGGCCTGCTGGAGCAGCTCGTGCATATTGGGCTGACCACCACCGGGAATCACAGTCACTCCTGGCATTCGACGACGTTTTTCTCCGTAAGGCGAGCCTACGTGGTCACCGGGCGGCCCGCTCCACCCCACCGGAACGAACTCTTTCGAGTGAGAGCCTCACAGCTTCTCCACCTGTTCAAGGCCCACACGTGGGAGTAAATGCCGGGATTTCCGGCACGCGGCCCACCATTCGGCGGTAGGAATGCATGCACGAAACCGCCCGACGTGTCGCCCGCCCGCCCGTCGATCCGCCGACCGCCCCGACCACGCACAGCCATGCACCGTCACAGCAGACCGCAGAGGAGTGCCCAGGTGAGCCAGCCGGAGATGCAGCCCGGAGGCCCTGCCCGGGAGGAGGAGACCTCGTCCGACGCAGGTGCCGGAGCCGGTGATGCCGGAGCCGGGGGTGGCGCGGGCGGTGGGAGCGCCGACGGTGGGGGTGCCGGAGGTGGTGCCGTACCGCACGGCGGCGAGGCGGACGGCGATCTGACCGGCGGCCCCTTCCCGCTCGGCGACTGGGGCGAGCCCGCGGAGCGGCTCGACGAGCTGTACCGCTGGGTCGAGACCGGGGCGCTGCGCACCGTCGACTGGTATCTGACCACCCGGCTGCGGAAACGGCGCGCCGCCCGTGTCCTGCGGACCGCGACCGCGCTCGGCGGGACCGCGGGCGCCGCCCTGCCGCTGCTGGATCTGACCGGGGCGCTGGAGGGCGCGGCGGGCTGGGGCTATCTCTCGCTGCTGCTCGGCGCCGCGTCGCTGGCCTGCGACCGGTATTTCGGGCTGACGTCCGGGTGGATGCGGGCGGTCGCGACCGCGCAGGGGGTGCAGCGCCGCTTGCAGACGCTCCAGTTCGACTGGGCGTCGGAGTGTGTACGGGAGGTCCTCGGGCCGACGGAGGGCACGGCGAGCGAGGCGGCGGAACGGTGTCTGACGGTGCTGCGGCGGTTCACCGAGGATGTAACGGAGCTGGTACGGGCGGAGACGGCGGACTGGATGATCGAGTTCCGCGCGGGCCCGGCGCCGCTGGTGATGCAGTCGATGCCGATGGGCGGGGCGCGGGGCGAGGGCTCCGTACCGCCGCACCCGGGGCGGTTCCCGCTTCCCCCGGGCACCCGGCCGAACATGCCGAGGCAACGGCCCCCGGAGCCGCGGTGACGGCGGGGCGGGGGCGGCGGGCGCAGGGCGCGGTGACGGTGGACGCGGGGGGCGGGGCCGGGGCCGGCGTGTGGGTTCCGCCGGCCCCGGCCCTGCCCGGATCAGCTGAAGATGATCATTGAGCCCTGGCCCAGGCTTCTGGTGGCCGCCGCGTGCAGCCCCAGCCAGACATGGCGCTCCCGGGCGAACGGACTGTCGTCGTACGGGATCGAGGTCGCCGGTTCCTCCAAGGACGTGGGGCGCTCCGGCGGGGCGGGGGCGGCCGGGGGGTTGGCCGGGTCGATACCGATCGCCGGGGCGACGATCTCCAGCTCCCGCAGCAGCCCTTGCGTGGAGCCCAACGGGCCGCCGCCCGCGAGGAGTTCGTCGTTCGACAGGGGCGCGTCGTAGTCCACGGGGACATACGCGCCCGCGTGGTCGTAGTGCCAGACGAGATGCGACTGCTGGGCCGTCGACTCGAACATCTCCAGCAACTGCTCGTAGTCCCCGCCCAGTTCGCCGACCGGCGTCACCGCGAGGCCGCAGAGCTGGAGCAGGTAGGCGCGGCGCAGGAAGTGCAGCGCGTCGTAGTCGAAGCCGGCGACCGGGGCGACATCGCCCGACAGGCCCGGCATATAGGCGAAGACGGGGACGGACGGCAGCCCGGCGTCGCCGAGCGCCTTGTCGTATACGGCGATCTCTTCGGCGAAGGGATTGTCGGGGCTGTGGCACAGCACATCGACGAGGGGGACCAACCACAGGTCACAGGCCAAGGGAGGCTCGCTCTCCAACGGGTCGTACGCGTGCGCGCGATGGTCGGGACAGCGTAATGCGGCGGGCACGTTCAGCGAAGGGTCCCCGTCGGGGCGCGGGTGCGCGACCAGGTGGTTGACGCGCCGTCAGGTGGCTTCGGGGAGGCCGGTGCCGGGCGCCCCGGCGCCCTGGTGTCCGGTGCTCGTCATCCCGTACGGACAGCTCCGGCCGCCGCACTCGTGGTCCCGGTCGGTGGCAGGTCCCAGATCCAGACGCCGCCGATCCGCTTTCCCGGGCGTCCGAACAGCTTCTCCAGCATTTCGTACAGCGCCGCGTCATTGGCCTGGGGCGCGAGCACCACCACGCCAGCCCGCCAGAAGGCGAGGTCGAAGCGGGCCTGCGCCCGCCAGTTGGCGCCGATGACCGGGGCCTGGCCGCTGTAGCGGACATCGCGGAAGAGGTTCGAGGTGTAGCGGGCGGGGGCGCCGTAGATGCCGATGCGTTCCTCGCCCCAGGGCCCGTTGAAGTAGCCGCCGGGTACGGAGAATCCGAGGCCGGTCGCGGACTGCCAGTGCAGCGCCTCCGCGCTGCCGGGATCGGGCAGCGGCACGGGTACGACGGTCTCGCCCTTCGTGACGTACGCGCGGTACATCCCGTCGGCGATGAACGGCGGGACGTCCGGGCGGTCGCGTACCGGCAGCGCGGTCGGCAGGATCGGGACCAGCGCGGCGGCCACCGCGGCGAGCCCGATGAGCCGGTGCCTGCGCCAGCGCGCGGCGGCGGCCGCGGACGCGGACGCGGGGCTCGCGGACATGGGGTCCAGGTCCGGGGGCGGGGAGGCGGGGCTTGGCGACGCGGGTGCCGTCAGCCGGGCCGTCGCCAGCGCCAGCAGCGCGCCGAGCGCCGGGGCGCAGATCATCGCGACCCGCGACTCGATGACCGACTCGAAGAGCGGCTGGTGGGCGAGGACCCGCCAGGGGCCCGGCAGTACGACATCCGTGAAAGGGATCCGGACCTTCGGCCCCAGCGAGAGCAGCGCCGCCGCGACCGCCGTGAACGCCAGCGCCCTGACCGCGGCGAGCCGCCACAGCCACACCACGATCCCGAAGGCGAGGGCGATCAACGGCCAGCCGTAGAAGGCGTTCTGCTCGGTACGGTTCATCGCGAGCGCGTCGGCGGTCGTCTCGTCGCCGAGCAGCGCGCGGCCGGAGAACTCCAGGAAGGCGAGCGGGCTGTTGCCCGCGTTGTCGCCGTGCAGAACGCTGTGGTAGCTCTGCGGGCCGAAGAACTGCCAGTACAGCGGGAACGCGAGCAGGGGCAGACAGACCTGTAGGGCGTAGCCGAGCCCGGTGAGCAGGGGGCGCAGGGCCGCGCGCGCGACATCACGCCGTACCACCGCGTACGCCAGCGCGAAGAGCAGCATGCCCATCGCGGCGAGCAGCAGCGGTTCCTCGCCGAGGAAGATCTGGTACGTGACGAAGAGGCCGAGCAGCAGGCCGTCCCGCATGACGCGACGCGCCTCGTCCTCTTCACGCGCGTTGCGGGCTTCGCAGAGCCGGAGCGCCCGGTCGATGATCACCGGGATCATGAAGAGGACAAGGAAGTTGGGGTGCGCGTTGGCGTGCGACATCATCGGGGGCGCGAACGCCGCGAGCCCCGCGCCGAGCGCCGCCGCGCGCCGGTCGCTCACGAGCCGGCGCGCGAACAGCCAGTACCAGGAGTAGGCCGTGCCCGCCAGCCCGAGGGTGAGCACGAGCGCCCAGGTGACGGTCGGGCCGAGCGCGAGCGTGACGGGGGTGAGGGGGACGGAGAGCCCGAGCATGGCGGTGTTCGCCATCAGGTTCACGCCGTCGGGGACGTTCTGGAGCGTGGTGAACAGCGGGTTCCGCAGATGTACGACGTTGTCGGCGGTGACCCGGAAGAACCACTCCCACTGGTTCTGGTCCGACCCGGCGTCGGCGAGATAGGCGTGGTCGAGATCGGCCCACAGCCCCTTGTAGAGGTAGAGGGACGCGAGCAGGAACAGCCCGGCGACGGCGAGATCGGTACGACGGGAGCGGGGGGATCGGGGGGTGCGGGTGGCGGAGGCGGCTGTACGGGCACCCGCGTCGGCGGGGGCGCTCGTACGGGGTGCGGTACGGGCGTACGCGCCGGTGCTGCCCGGTTCGCCCGAGCGCCCGGCCCGGAGCCGTACGAGTTCCAGCAGCACCCTGCCGTAGTCCAGCGGCCGTACCTTCGAGCCCGGCTGGTGCGCCCAGCGGACCGGGACCTCCGTCACCGGCCAGCCGGAACGCCGGAAGAAGCGGAGGATCTCGACGTCGATGCTCCAGCCGTCCAACCGGGAGGCGGCGAAGGCCGTCCGCGCCTGCTCGCCGTCGAAGAGCTTGAAGCCGCACTGGGTGTCGCTGATGCCGTCGACGGCGACGAGCTGTATCAGCCGGTTGCCGACCCGCCCGAGCCATTCGCGCAGGGCGAGCTGCCGTACCTCGATGCTCGCGTCGGGGTGGGCGCGCGACCCGATCGCCGCGCCCCCGCCGTCCGCCGTGAGCTGCTTGTCGAGCCGGTCCAGTTCTTCGATGGGGGTGGCGAGATCGGCGTCGGTGGCAAGGACACGACGACCGTACGAAGCGAGGACGCCCTGGCGGAGGGCATGTCCCTTGCCGTGGTTGCCGTCGCTGGTCAGCACCTGGATCCGCGGCTCACCGGCCGCGGCCTCGGCGGCGATCGCGCCCGTGCCGTCCGTGGAACCGTCGTCGACGACGATCAGCTCCCACACACCCCAGCGGACCGGGTCGGCGGTCAGATACGCGCGAATGGCATCGAGGGTGGGGCGCAAACGGGCCTCTTCGTTGTACGCCGGTACAACAACGCTGAGATCCACGCGCCCGGAGTGCACGCCCCCGGAGTGCACGCCGGGGACGCCGCTCTTGTCGTCCCCGGCCTTGTCGCCCCGGTCCTTGTAGCCCGCGTCCTTGTCGCCTCCGGCCTTGTCGCCTGCGGCTGGTCCCTCCGCCGGCTCCGATGCGTTCACGCCGTCCCCGCCCCCGTTTCCGCTCACCGTGGCGAACTCTCCAGTCTGTCGGCCCACTTGAGCGCGTGGTCGTCGTATTCCGCGATCACGGCGCGTACCCCGGCGGCGTCGCCGAGGGTCAGGGCGTCGACGAGCTGTTCATGCCCGTTCCACAGCCACTTGCCGCCCTCGGTGTCCTCGCGGAGGAACGGGACGGAGAAGACCCACGCCTGCACACGCAGCCGGTGCAGGAAGTCGGCGACATAGCGGTTGGCGACCAGCGCGCCCAGCTCTCGCCAGAAGCGCAGGTCGTAGCCGATGAGGATGTTCAGGTCGCCGCATCTCGCCGCGCGTGCGGCCTCCTCGGCCCGGCGCCGTACGGACACCAGCTCCGTACCGTCCGCCTTGGTCGCCAGGCGTTCGCCGTCCAGCTTGCCGAACACACCGTCGACGATCAGCGCGCGCGCCTCGACCATGCCGCGGAAGTCGTCGATCGAGAACCGGTGGACCCGGAAACCGCGGTGCTGGTCCGAGTCGAGCAGATCCTGCGCGGAGAGATCGACCAGGGCCTCCCTGACCGGGGTCGCCGAGACGCCGTACTGCTCGGCGATCTGCTTGACGGTGAACTCCTGCCCCGGCAGTAAACGCCCTGCCAGCACTTCGTCACGCAGCGCGTCCGCGATCTGCTGCCGCAAAGTGCTGCGGGTCACGGCTCCGCTGGCGGGCATGGTCTTTCGTTCCCCTCATCCGGCTCCGGACACCTTAAGGCAGCGGATGGGGGAGGGCGGGATGGGACGGAAGGTGTGACGGAGCCGACGCGGGGGATGCGGCCGGGCCGGGGCATGTGCCGGGACCACATGTGTCCGAGCCCCATGTCGTGACATGTGTCCGGGCCACATGTCGTGCCCGGCTGTGTGCTCGTGCCCGGCCATGTGCGCGGCACACCTGTGGTCACGCCACACCCTCCGCCTCCCCGGCCCGCCTACCCCGCGTACTCGTCCGCGACCGTCAGCGCCCCGTCCAGGATCGCCAGCCCCTCCTTCGCCTCCGCCTCGGTGATGTTGCAGGCGGGGACCGCGTGCGTACGGTTCATGTTCACGAAGGGCCACAGGCCGTTCCGCTTGCAGGCGGCGGCGAAGGCGGCCATGGGCGCGTTCGCCGCGCCGGTCGCGTTGTACGGGACGAGCGGCTCGCGGGTCTCCTTGTCCCTGACCAGGTCGAGGGCCCAGAACACCCCCGTACCGCGGACCTCGCCCACCGAGGGATGGCGGGCCGCCAGTTCGCGCAGCCCGGGGCCGAGGACCGTCTCCCCGATGTGCGCCGCGTGCTCGACGATCTTCTCGTCCTCCATCACCCGGATCGTGGCGACGGCCGCGGCGCAGGCCAGCGGATGGCCGGAGTAGGTGAGCCCGCCGGGGTACGGACGGGTGGCGAAGGTGTCCGCGATCCCGGCGGAGATCGCGACGCCGCCGAGCGGGACGTACCCCGAGTTGACGCCCTTGGCGAAGGTCAGCAGATCCGGTACGACCCCGTAGTGGTCGGCGGCGAACCACGCGCCCGTACGCCCGAAGCCCGCCATCACCTCGTCCAGTACGAACACGATGCCGTGCCGGTCGCAGATCTCCCGTACACCCGCGAGATAGCCGGGCGGCGGCGGCATGATGCCGGCCGTGCCCGGGACGGTCTCCAGGATGACCGCCGCGATGGTCGCGGGGCCCTCGAAGGCGATGGTCGTTTCGAGGTGCTCCAGCGCGCGGGCGCACTCCTCGGCCTCGGTCGTGGCGTGGAAGGGCGAGCGGTAGAGGAACGGCGAGTGGAAGTGGACGACGCCGGACGTTCCGCTGTCGGACGGCCAGCGGCGCGGGTCGCCGGTCAGACCGATCGCGGTGGAGGTGGCTCCGTGGTACGAGCGGTACGCGGACAGCACCTTCGGGCGGCCGGTGTGCAGCCGGGCCATACGGATCGCGTTCTCGACGGCCTCGGCGCCGCCGTTGGTGAAGAAGATCTTGTCGAGATCGCCGGGGGTGCGCTGCGCGATGAGGCGCGCGGCCTCGGACCGTACGTCGACCGCGAACCCGGGCGCGAAGGTCGTGAGCCGCCCGGCCTGTTCCTGGACCGCGGCGACGACGGCGGGGTGCTGGTAGCCGATGTTGGTGAAGACAAGACCGCTGGTGAAGTCGAGATAGCGGTGCCCGTCGTAGTCCCAGAAGTACGAGCCTTCGGCGCCGGCGACGGCGAGCGGGTCGATCACTTCCTGCGCGGCCCAGGAGTGGAACACATGAGCGCGGTCGGCGGCCTTGACGGCAGCGCCCGCCGCCGGATCGGCCGCCGCAGGATCGGTAAGGGGGATCATGTGGGCCAGGGTAGAGAGTGCCTGGTGGGGCGCGGTACGGCCAGGGTGTATGGCGTGGGCGGCGCGGCTGAGCATGTTGTCGGGTGTCGGGCGTGCGGGCGGGTGAGAGGCGGAGTGGTCGCCGGGGCCGTTACGGGCGGTGGGGAAGCGTGGTGTGATGGGGCTGTGAGTCGTGCCGCTGCCGCTGAGGAGTCCAACCGTCGCATGCTCCGTGCGCGCGACGCGATGGACCGTTCGTACGCGCAGCCGCTGGACGTGCCGGCCCTGGCGCGGATCGCTCATGTGTCGGAGGCGCACTTCACACGTACCTTCCGGGCCACATTCGGCGAGACCCCTCACCGCTACTTGCAGCGCCGACGTGTCGAGCGGGCGATGTTCCTGCTGCGGGAGACCGACCTCAGTGTGACGGAGATCTGCTACCAGGTCGGTTTCGGCAGCCCGGGAACCTTCAGCCGTACGTTCCACGACATCGTCGGCCGGTCACCGAGGACGTACCGCAAGGAAGCGGCGGCCACGGGCGTACCGACGTGCTTCACGATGGCGTGGACGCGGCCGAGCGCCTGACCCACCCTGTGGTGCCGACCGACTGAGCAGTTTCGGATAAGTTTTTGTCCGGCTTGCCCGCTAGCGTGAGTCACATGTTCAACGCCATCACGCATTCACAGATATACGTTCTCGACCAGGACGAGGCTCTCGACTTCTACGTCGGCAAGCTCGGTCTGGAAGTTCACGCCGATGTCGACCTGGGCTTCATGCGCTGGCTGACCGTCGGCGTGCCCGGTCACCCTGAGCGGCAGATCCTGCTGGAGAAGCCGGGCGCTCCGGCGATGCCCGAGGAGACGGCCCAGCAGGTCCGCGAGCTGGTCACAAAGGGGGCCATGGGCAGCGTCATCTTCAGCACGGAGGACTGCCGCAAGACGTACGAGACGCTGCTGGGCCGGGGCGTCGAGTTCACGCAGGAGCCCACCGAGCGCCCGTACGGAATCGACTGCGGCCTCCGCGACCCCTTCGGCAACAACATCCGCTTCACCGAGCCGAAGGCGTAGCCCCGGGCTCGGGCTCAGCCCTTCACGTCACAGCCGTTACCCCCGCGGCGCACCCGTCGTACGGAAGCGGGCCCGGTAGGCGGACGGGGGGACTCCCAGGTGGCGGAGGAAGGTGCGGCGGAGGGACTCGTCCGTGCCCAGTCCGGCGCGCCGGGCCGCGGCCGTCACCGTCTCACCCGCCTCCAGAAGCGCCTTCGCGGCCTCCAGCCGTACCGACTCGACGTACGCCGCCGGGGTCGTGCCCGTCTGGTCGTTGAAGACGCGTGAGAGGTGGCGGGTGCTCAGGCCGGCGCGGCGGGCCAGGGCCTTTCGTTTGGGTCTGGCTGGATCAGGGAGCGGGGTCTGGTGCCGTGGATCGCAAGGCGGAGGAAGGAGCCCACGCGGAGCGTAGGCGACTGACGACAACGCGGCGAGGCGCGGTGCCAGGGCCCGCGAGCCCAGCCAGACCCAAACGAGAGGCCCTAGGTCGGGAGGGAGTGGTCGGCCGCCGGGTCCGCCGCGATCTCGCGCAGCAGTTCGCGCAAGCCGTCGTGCGGCGGGTTCGGCGTACGCGCGGCGACCGAGAACTGCGACTGCCCGCCCGGCCGCCGCAGGAACACCACCAGGTCCTTCGCCACCTCCCGCGCCAGATCCGCGCCCTCGTCCTCCTCGACCAGCGCGAGCGCGAGATCGATGCCGGCGGTGACCCCGGCCGAGGTGTACGTACGGCCGTCCCGTACGAAGATCGCGTCCGGTTCGACGGTCACCGCCGGATAGCGCCTGGCCAGGGCCGCCGCGTGCCGCCAGTGGGTGGTGGCGCGGTGGCCGTCCAGCAGCCCGGCGGCGGCCAGCGCGAACGCGCCGGTACAGACGGACGCGACTCGCGAGGACCGGCCGGCGAGGACGGTGACCGCGTCGAGCAGTCCGGTGGGCGGCGGGCGCAGAGGCAGTTCGTCCGAGCCCGGGACGACGAGGGTGTGGGCGTCGGCGATGCCGGCGACCGCCATGTCTGCGTACAGGCGGGTGCCGGTGGAGGTGGTCACCGGGCCGCCGTCCGCCGAGCAGACCACGGTGTCGTACGGGCCGCCGGGCCCCGCTGGATTGCCCGACCCCGCCGGGTTGTACGCGCCGCCCAGGCCCGTCGCCGTACCGAACACCTCCAGGGGCGCGGCCACGTCCATCAGCCGAACGCCGTCATAGACGAACACCACGATTTCTTTGCGCGCCCCGCGCGTGCTGCCCCGCATGACACCGACCGTAGCCCGGATCGATGGCCGGATGTGTGGGATGTGTGTCCCCGGAGACATGGCGAGAGGGCGCCACCTGGCCTGACATTGGAGGCATGGCCTGGTATCGCACGCCCCACCCGAAAGGAACCTGCCATGACCGAGCGCATCGCCGGCATCGAGATCCCCGACAGCGGCCTCGTCAAGGAGGCCACCGAGCTGGTGCGGGACATCGAGAGCCCCCTGCTGTACGACCACTCCCGCCGGGTCTTCCTGTTCGGCTCGCTCCAGGGCCGACGGCGCGGCCTCTCGTACGATCCCGAGCTGCTCTACATCGGCGCGATGTTCCACGACCTCGGCCTGACCGAGCGCTACCGCACCTCCCACCGGCGCTTCGAGATCGACGGCGCCGACGCGGCCCGCGACTTCCTGCTCGGCCAGGGGCTGCCGGCCGAGAGCGCGCGGATCGTGTGGACCGCGATCGCCCTGCACACGACACCGGAGATCCCGGCGCACATGGAGCCGGAGGTGGCGCTGGTGACGGCGGGGGTGGAGTTCGACGTGCTGGGGATCGGGCTGGACACCGTGCCGGAGAACGTGCGGGACGCGGTGGTCGCGGCGCATCCGCGGCCCGACTTCAAGCACCGGATCCTGCGGGCGTTCACGGACGGCATCGAGCACCGGCCCGAGACGGCCTTCGGCAATGTGAAGGCGGATGTGCTGGCGCGCTTCTCGCCGGGGTTCGTACGGACGGACTTCGTGGACGTGATCGAGAACTCGGCCTGGCCGGAGTGACGGCCGGCGGCGCCGGGTGCCGTGCCGGGCCCGGACGCCGTGACCGTGCCGCGCCGGGTGCGGTGGCCGCACTGGCCGGCCGGGTCTTGGCTCGCCGGGCGTTGGTACGCCGGGTCCGTCCGGCCGCCGTTTCGTCCTCAAACGCCGGACGGACCGAATCACCCCCCGCGCAACTCCCCGCAGTGTCGTTCGAGATAGTCGGGATACCCGGCAAGTCCCTTCGCCTCATGCGAGATGATCCAGGCCGGACACCGGACCGGACGTACGACGTACGGGGAGTACGAGGAGGGGCCGCGCGGCCATGGAGAAGCTGGTAGCAGGAGATCCGCAACGCATCGGCGCCTACCGGCTGCTGGCACGGCTCGGCGCGGGCGGCATGGGCCGGGTCTATCTGGCGCGCTCGGACCGGGGCCGTACGGTCGCGGTCAAGCTCGTACGGCGGGAGCTGGCCGAACAGGAGGAGTTCCGCAACCGGTTCCGGCAGGAGGTCGCGGCGGCGCGGCGGGTCGGCGGCGCGTGGACGGCGCCGGTGCTCGACGCGGACACGGAGGCGCCGGTGCCGTGGCTGGCCACGGGGTATGTGGCGGGGCCGACGCTCCACTCGGTCGTGTCCGGCGGGCACGGTCCGCTGCCGGAGCGTTCCGTACGGATCCTCGCCTCGGGGCTCGCGCACGCGCTCCAGGACATCCACGCGGCCGGGCTCATCCACCGGGACCTCAAGCCGTCGAACGTGCTGGTGACGATCGAGGGGCCGCGCGTCATCGACTTCGGGATCGCCCGCGCGCTGGAGACGGTCACGGCGGAGGGGCTGACACGGACGGGCGCGCTGGTGGGGTCGCCCGGCTTCATGGCGCCGGAGCAGGTACGCGGGGACCGGGTGACGGCGGCGTGCGACGTGTTCTGCCTGGGCTCGGTGCTGGCGTACGCGGCGACGGGGCGGCTGCCGTTCGGCGGGGCGGACAGTGGCGCGCACGCGCTGATGTACCGGATCGCGCAGGAGGCGCCGGACCTGTCCGGGCTGCCGGAGCAGCTCGCGATCCTGGTGCACGCGTGCCTCCAGAAGGAACCGGCCGCGCGGCCGACCACACGGGACATCCTGGCCCGCGTCGGCGAGGCGGCGGACGCGGGCGCGGGCCCCGGCGGCGAACCCTGGCTGCCGGGCGGCCTGCTGGCACAACTGGGCCAGCACGCGGTGCGGTTGCTGGAACACGAGGACCCGACGGGCCAGATACGGACCCCGGAGCGAAGGGAACCGCGGGGGTCGGGTGCGGTGCCGCTGGGGGTGGCGGGCGCGGCGGGCGCGGTGCCGGGGGCAGTGCCGGCGCCGGGCGCGGGAGTTGTGCCGGGGGCGGGTGCGGGGGTCGCGCCAGGAGGGGGTGCGGGTACCTCGCCGGGTGCGGGAGCTGTGGGAGCTGTGCCGGGGCCGGGAGTGGCCGGGGCAGTGCAGCCGGGTGCGAAGGGGGCGCCCGCGGCTGCGGCGACCGCGGCGGCTGCCGGGCAGGGGTCTGCGCAGCAGGCCGTCCCGACTGCGGCCAAGGCGCCGTCGACGCAGGTGCCTGCGGGGACCCCGGCGGCACCCACCGGGCCGCCTGCTGAGCCGCAGGCTCAGGCCGGACCGGGTCTGGAGGCACAGCCTCAGGTACCGCACCAGCCGCAGGGCCAGGCAGCACCGGGGCAGCAGCCCCAGGCACAGACACAGCTACGTCCGGAGCCGGCGGCTCAACGGCAGCCGCAAGCATCGGCATCGGGTCAACCGCAGCCTCAGGGCCCGGGCCACGGGCAGCCGCAGGTCCAGATCCCGGGTCAGCAAGGCCGAGTTCAGGGTCAGACTGGGCCGCAACAGCAGGCCCAGGCGGGCCGACCGCAGGGACAGCCGCAGCCACCGGCACCGGCACCAGCACCGGGTCAGCCGCAGCACCTGAGCCAGGCCCAGGCCCAACCGCAGGGGCAGCCGCAGGCTGAGCAGCAGCCTCAGGCACCGGCACCGGCACCGGGTCAACCACAGCAGCAACACCAGAGCCAGCCCGTACCCCAGGCCCAGGTACCGGGCCAGGTACAGCGCCGGCCACACAGCGAGCCTGCGGCCCACGGCCAGCCGGTGCCGCCGCAACAACCGAACGGCCAGGGCCACGGACAGCCCCAGCCCCAGGGCCAGCCGCCCCTACCCGCACCCGCCACCCACGCCCTGCCCACCGTGCTCAACGCCTCGGTCGCACCGGCCGTACCAGCGGCGCCGCAGCCCGTACCGCAGCAGCCCCATCCGTACCGCGGCTACCAGCCCTACAGCCAGTACAGCCCCGCCGGCGCCACGAACCCCGCCGGCCCCGCCAACCCCTTCGGGCCCACCCCGCCGTACGGTCCGGCCCCCGTGCCCGCGCCGGAGCAGCCTTCCAAGCGCAGTGCCCGCGGGACCGCCGCGCTCATCGTCGTCGCGCTGATCGTCGCGATCGGGGCGGGCGGATCCGTGTACGCGTTCATGAACGGCGGCAGCGCGCAGGACGATGGGCAGGCCGAGGCCGGCGCCTCCCCCGCCCCCAAGGCGCCCGCCGACAGCACGCCCCCGTCCAGCCCGACCGCCTCGCCGACCGACACGGCGGGCGCCGGCGCCGTACCCGAGGAGTACCTCGGGAGCTGGTCCAGCGGGCTGGAGACCGCCGCCGGGTTCAGTACCCGGCGGCTTGTCATCCGGCAGGGCGAGATCGGCGAGACGGTCCTCACCCTCACGGCGGACGGCCCGGCGCAGGACGGCGGGAAGTACCACTGTGTCTTCGAGGCGCCGCTCGCCGCCGCCCCCGAACCCGGCGCCCCGCTCCGTATCGGCCCCTCCGAGGTCACCGAAGGGGAGCCGATGTCGTCCTGCACCCCGGGGAAGCCGACCGAGCTGACCATACGGCCGGACGGCAGCCTCCACCGGGAGTCGAAGGGCGGGGAGTCCCTCACGTACGGCAAGGACACCGAGAGCGGCTGACCCCCGCCCGGCGGTCCGGCCCGAAAACCGGCCCCCGCGCCTAGGGCGTGTCTTCAAAGTCCCGTCTGCCCGGCGACGCCTGGCACGCACGCTCGCCGCGTTGTCGGGATCATCCAAGTACGTCCAGTACGAGGATGACCCTCCGCCTTGCGATCGCACGCACCAGACGCCGCCAGGCCCGCCCTGCGGGCGGACGACGCTACTTTGAAGACACGCCCTAGCCGTCCCCGGGCCCCCGCCCCTCCGCACCAGCCAGAACTACCGGCCAGAACTACAGGAACGAGTTGATCTGGATCGTCTCCGTACGCCCCGGACCCACCCCGATCGCCGACACCGGCGCCCCCGACATCTCCTCCAGCGCCTTCACATACCCCTGCGCGTTCTTCGGCAGGTCGGTGAAGGACTTCGCCGTCGTGATGTCCTCCGACCACCCCGGCAGGTATTCGTACACCGGCTTCGCGTGGTGGAAGTCCGTCTGGCTGTACGGCAGTTCCTCGACGCGCCGGCCGTCGATCTCGTACGCCACACAGACCGGGATCCGCTCCCAGCCGGTCAGGACGTCCAGCTTGGTGAGGAAGAAGTCGGTCAGACCGTTGACCCGGGTCGCGTACCGCGCGATCACCGCGTCGAACCAGCCGCAGCGCCGGTCGCGCCCCGTCGTGACCCCGCGCTCGCCGCCGATCCGGCGCAGCGCCTCGCCGTCGTCGTCGAACAGCTCGGTCGGGAAAGGACCGGCGCCGACCCGGGTCGTGTAGGCCTTGAGGATGCCGATGACCCGGCTGATCTTGGTCGGCCCCACGCCCGTGCCCGTGCAGGCGCCGCCCGCGGTCGGGTTGGACGAGGTGACGAAGGGGTACGTGCCGTGGTCCACGTCGAGGAGCGTCCCCTGGCCGCCCTCGAAGAGGACGACCTTGCCCTCGTCGATGGCGTTGTTGAGCACCAGGGTAGTGTCGGAGACGTAGGGCTTGAGCTGGTCGGCGTAGGTCAGCAGCTCCTCGACGATCTTGCCGGATTCGATGGCGCGCCGGTTGTAGAGCTTGGCGAGGATCTGGTTCTTGAAGTCGAGGGCCGCGTCCACCTTCTGGGTCAGGATCGACTCGTCGTACAGGTCCTGGACCCGGATACCGACGCGGTTGATCTTGTCGGCGTAGGTGGGGCCGATGCCCCGGCCCGTCGTACCGATCTTCCGCGAACCGAGGAACCGTTCCGTCACCTTGTCGATAGTGGTGTGGTACGAGGTGATGAGATGAGCGTTACCGCTGATCAGGAGCTTGGACGTATCGACACCACGCTCGTTGAGCCCGCTCAGCTCGGAGAGCAGGACGGCCGGGTCGACCACCACTCCGTTACCGATCACCGGGACACATCCCGGGGAGAGGATTCCGGAAGGGAGGAGATGCAGTGCGTACTTCTGGTCGCCCACGACGACCGTGTGACCGGCGTTGTTGCCGCCCTGATAGCGCACGACATAGTCCACGGATCCACCGAGCAGATCGGTGGCCTTTCCCTTGCCTTCGTCACCCCACTGAGCACCGAGCAGCACAAGTGCGGGCACAGGCGTACACCCCTTCCGGGCGGGGCATGTCCAAGGTCGGGGGCCGCGCACGCCGTCCATGCGGCTCATGCGGCTCATGCTCATGTACGCCGTACGACATCGCACGCACACACACGCACGACATCGCATCACGCAGTAGCCACTGAAACCGCTGTACCGCTGTACGACTCTGCTGTACTGCTGTACCGCTTGTATGACTGTACGAGCTTGTACGACCGTACGAGTCAGCCCTGACCGTCGAACCGGTGCCCCGGAATAGACGAAGCCCCTGGCGCAATAGCGCAAGGGGCTCTTGCACAAAGATGCTACCCGAGGAAGGACCGAGCTGTTGGCTCCAGAGCCCGCCGAGAACGGCGCGCAGCAGCTTCTGGTGGTCATCGACCCGGTCGCCAGCAGAGCCGACGGCGAATCGGTGCGGATCGCAAAGGACGTGCTCAGCGCGGGTGCCACGGTGAAGTTCTGCTTCCCCGACGGCCCCGAGGAGTTCGCGCGGGCGCTGGCCAGACGCGGGAACAGACGGCCGGTGGTGGTGGGCGACGACCGGGCGCTGCTGCGTACGGTCTCGCTGCTGCACCGCGAGCGGGAGCTGGCCTCCGGGGCGCTCTCGCTGGTGCCGGTGGGGGCAGCCGTGGATCTCGCGCGGTCGCTGGGCGTGCCGACGGGCGCGGTGGCGGCGGCGCGCGCCGTGCTGGACGGGGTGGTGCGCCGGCTCGATCTGCTGGTCGACGACAGCGACGGGGTGGTGCTGGGGGATCTCCGGATCCCGGCGCTGCCCGCACTGCCCGCGCCGTCCGCGCCGGGGGCGGCGCCGGTGGCCGCGTCGGTCTGGCACGCGTGCCGTTCGCTGGTACGGACGCTCGTACGGCCTGTTCCGCAGGCGCTCGCGGCGCATTCGCACCGGCTGCGGGTGGAGGCGGACGGGGTCGTGCTGAACGATCTGGACGAGCCGGTCGAGGGCGTGACGGTGCGGTCGTGCGGGGGGCGCGCGGAGATCGTGATCCGTACGTACGCGTCGCCGGAGCCGGTGCGCGCGAGCGCGCTCTCGGTGACGGTGTCGGGGGCGGACTTCCGCTACCGGGCGGACGCCCGGGTGACAGGGCCGGTACGGACCCGGACCTGGACGCTGCGGCCGGACGCCTGGGAGCTGACCCTGCCGAGCGGTACGGTGCCGGTGCGGCCGTAGGCGCGGGGGCCTCGGGGCGGGCGGGCTTCCCGCGCGGGGCGGGCGTGGCTTCCCGCGCGGGGCGGGCGTGGCTTCCCGCGCGGGGCAGGTGTACGGGACGATCCGGCGTGCGCGGGCATGCGGAGGTCAGGCCTGCGGGAGCGCTCCGTCCGCCTCCGCCGGGCGCAGCCCCTCCTGCTGGATCCGCCACCGCTCCATCAGGGACCCGAGTTCCTTGTGGAGGAACGCGAAGAACTCCACCGTCTCCGCGACCCGCGCTCCCGCCGGGGTGTCTGCGCCGAGCGATTCGACACCGGCCAGCAGGGTGCTCTCCCAGCGGATCAGCACCGAGTCCCGGTTGGCGAAGGTGGCGTACCAGAGCTGATGGTGGAGCCGGTAGCGGTCACGGCGCGAGCCGGGGTCGCGCTCCCTGCTGACCATGCCGACCTGGCTGAGATAACGGATCGCCCCGGACACCGCGGCCGGACTGATGCTGAGGCGCTCGCTCAGCTCCGCGGAGGTCAGGCTCGCGTCGTCCGAGGAGAGCAGGGCGGTGAAGACCCGGGACGCGGTGCGTTGCATTCCGGCCTCGGTCATCTCGGCCGCGAAGCGCTCGACGAAGCGGGAGACGGCCTCCTCGTCCCGCTGCGGGCCGGGCCCGCCCGTACCGCCCGTACCGGCTGCACCGCCGCGCTCACCCGTACCACTCGTACCGCCGCCGCCCGTACGGCCCCCACCGCTCCCGCCGCTCATCGCCCCATCGCCTCCCTGCTCGCCATCCGCCCCGGTCACTTCCCGATCTTAACCCGACCCCTTTTGACGTTTTCTTAACTTCACAAGTTTGTGAAAGTAGCGTACGTTCCGAAGCATGACGAAGGCAATCACGGTCGCCGGACTGCACAAATCGTTCGGCCGGACACACGCGCTGGACGGTCTCGACCTGACCGTCGAGACCGGCGAGGTCCATGGCTTCCTCGGCCCCAACGGAGCGGGCAAGTCCACCACCATCCGGGTCCTGCTCGGACTTCTGCGCGCCGACTCCGGCGCGGCGCAGCTCCTCGGCCGGGACCCGTGGAAGGACGCGGTCGAACTGCACCGGCGCGTGGCCTACGTACCCGGCGATGTGACGCTGTGGCGGAACCTCTCCGGGGGCGAGGTCATCGACCTGTACGGGCGGCTGCGCGGCGGGTTGGACGCGGCACGCCGGGCCGAGCTGGTCGAGCGATTCGAACTCGACCCGACCAAGAAGGGGCGTACGTACTCCAAGGGCAACCGGCAGAAGGTCGCCCTGGTCGCCGCGTTCGCCTCGGACGTCGATCTGCTGATCCTGGACGAGCCGACCTCCGGGCTCGACCCGCTGATGGAGGAGGTCTTCCAGCGGTGTGTCGAGGAGGAGCGCGACCGGGGCAGGACCGTGCTGCTCTCCAGCCATGTGCTGAGCGAGGTGGAGGCGCTCTGCGACCGGGTGAGCATCATCCGGAAGGGCGTGACCGTGGAGTCGGGTTCGCTGTCGGAGCTGCGGCATCTCACCCGTACGAGCGTGAGCGCGGAACTCGTCGGCGCGCCCGACGGACTGGCCCGGCTGCCCGGCGTCCATGACCTGGCCGTTCAGTCGGTCGAGGGGGGCCGGGGCCACCGGGTCAGGCTCCAGGTCGACACCGAGCATCTGGACGCGGTGCTGCGTTCGCTCTCCGAGTCCGGGATCCGCTCGCTGACCAGCACGCCGCCGACTCTCGAAGAACTGTTCCTGCGCCACTACGCGGCCGATGGCACCGACCCGGCCGACGCCCCGACCACGGGCCCGGGCACGGCCGTCAGCGGAGCGAGCGGCACCGACGCGGCGGTGTCCCGATGACCGCCACCGCCACCACCGCCTCCGTACCGGCCTCGCGCGCCGGAGGCTCCCGCCATCTCGCCGGGACCGGGCCGCTGCTGCGGCTCGCGCTGCGTCGCGACCGGGTCATGATGCCGGTGTGGGTGCTGGTCATCGGCGCTTCCTACATGTCCGTCGCGCAGTCCTTCGCCGCGCTGTACGACACGGCCGCCAAGCGGGCCGACGTCGTACAGACCACGGCGAGCAACAGTTCGCTGCGCGCGCTCTACGGCCCCATCTTCAGCGACTCCCTCGGCGGGCTGGCGACGTGGCGCATGATCGGCTTCGGAGGCGCCTTCGCGGCCGTGATGAGCCTCATCATCGTCATCCGGCACACCCGGGAGGAAGAGGAGACCGGCCGTCAGGAGATGCTCTCCTCGGCGATGGTCGGGCGGCGGGCGCCGCTGACCGGCGCGCTGCTGGCGGCGCTGACGGCGAACGGGGCGCTGGCGGTGCTGGTCACCGTGGTGATGGCCGCCTATGCGCGGGGTGAGGGCGAGAGCGGCGACGGGCAGTTCGCCGGTTCGCTGGCGGTGGGGCTCGCCACGGCGGGTGTCGGCATGCTCTTCGCCTGCACCGCCGCCATCGCCGCGCAGATCACCGAGAACGCACGGCTGGCGAAGGGGCTGACGGCCGCCGTCACCGGCGCCGCGTTCGTCCTCAAGGCCGCGGGCGACGCGGCGTCCGCCGACGGCTCGTCCGTACTGACCTGGCTGTCCCCGCTCGGCTGGGCCGAGAACGTCCGGGCGTTCGCCGGCGAGCGGTGGTGGGTGCTGCTGATCCTGCTCGCCGCGATCGGTGTCCAGGCCGTCATCGCGTACACCCTGGCGGGGCGGCGCGACATCGGGATGAGCTTCCTGCCCGCGCGGCCGGGCCCGGCGCACGGCCGGCTCGGCACGGCGGGCGCGCTCGCCTGGCGGCTCCAGCGGGGCAGTGTCCTCGGCTGGGGATCGGGTTTCCTGGTGGCCGGGCTGATCTTCGGCGGTCTCACCGAGGGCGCGGCCGACCTGGTCGGCGACAACGAGCAGACCAGGGAGATCTTCGAGCGCATGGGCGGGCAGCAGGGGCTGACCGACTCGTTCCTGGCCGCGATGACCGGCATGCTGGGCATGATCGCGGCGCTGTACGTGGTCGCCTCGGTGCTCCGGCTGCACGGCGAGGAGACCGGCCAGCGCGCGGAACCGGTACTGGCGGGCGCGGTCGGCCGGCTCCGCTGGGCGGCGGGCCACCTCCTGATCGCGTTCGGCGGCGCGGCCCTGATCATGCTGCTGGGCGGCCTGGGCCTGTACCTGGGCTACGGCCACCGCCTCCCCGGCATCCTCGGCGCCTCACTCGTCCAGCTCCCCGCGATCTGGGTGGTGGGCGGACTGGCTGTCCTGCTGTACGGCCTGTTCCCCAGGGCGGCCGCGGCGGCCTGGGCGGTCGCGGGCCTCACCCTGGCCCTGGGCTGGATCGGCCCGGCGGTGAACCTCCCCCAGCCGGCCATGAACCTCTCCCCCTTCACCCACCTCCCCAAGCTCCCGGGCGCGGACATGACCTGGCCCCCGGCCCTGATCCTGACGGCGGTGGCAACAGCGCTGGTAGCGGCGGGCCTGACAGGCCTGCGCCGCCGGGACATGCTGACGTAGGGCCATGCCGTACGACACCGGCCCGCTTTGTCCACAGCCTGTGGATGAAGCGGGCCGCAGCGTACGGGCACGTGACCGGGGGGCGGATCAGCCCGGCGTCACCAGGCGTGCCTCGTACGCGAAGACCGCCGCCTGGGTGCGGTCGCGGAGGCCCAGTTTTACCAGGATGCGGCTCACGTGCGTCTTGATCGTGGACTCCGCCACGACGAGGTGTTCGGCGATCTCCGCGTTCGACAGGCCCTGGGCGATCAGGACCAGGACCTCCGTCTCGCGTTCGGTGAGGTCGCCGATGCGGGCCATGGCCGGGGCGCGTGGGGTTTCGGAGAGTTTGGAGAACTCCGTGATCAGGCGGCGGGTGACGGTGGGGGCCAGGAGGGCTTCGCCGGAGGCGACCACTCGTACGCCGTCCGCGAGCTGGCGCGCCGAGGCGTCCTTCAGGAGGAAGCCGGAGGCGCCCGCGCGGAGTGCCTGGTAGACGTATTCGTCGAGGTCGAAGGTGGTCAGCACCAGCACCTTCGCGTCGGCGTCCGCCGCGACGATCTCGCGGGTCGCTTCGATGCCGTTCAGCTCCGGCATGCGGATGTCCATCAGGACAACATCGGGGCGCAGGGCCGTGACCTGGGCGATCGCCTCGCGGCCGTTCACCGCCTCCCCGACGACCTCGATGTCCGGCATCGCGTTCAGCAGGACGGAGAAACCCTCGCGGACCATCACCTGGTCGTCGACGATCAGCACGCGGATCGTCATGCCGCGTCCCCTTCCGGCTGCTGGGCCCCGCCCTCGGCATCCCGCCCGTCCCGCTCCGCCGCCGCGACCGGTATGAAGGCCACCACCTCGTACCCGCCGTCCTCCGTGGGCTCCGCGGTCATCTCGCCGCTCAGCATGGCCACCCGCTCCCGCATCCCGGTGATGCCGTGCCCGGCCCCGGGCGACGGCTTGACCAGGCCCTGCGGCGCCGTGTTGACGATGCGCAGGCCCAGCCCGCCCAGTACGTACGCGATCTCGACCCGCGCGGTCGACCCGGGCGCGTGCCGCAGCGCGTTGCTCAGCGCCTCCTGCACGATGCGGTACGCCGACAGCTCGACGCCCGGCGGCAGCTCCCGTACCGCCCCGGTGACCGTCTTCTCCACGGTCAGACCGGCCTCCCCGACATTCGCGAGCAGCCCGTCGAGTTCGGCGAGGGTGGGCTGCGGGGCGTCGGGGGCCTGGTAGTCCGCCGCCCGTACGACCCCGAGCACCCGGCGCAGCTCGGTCAGCGCCGCGACCGCGTTCTCCCGGATCGTGACAAAGGCCTGCTCCAGCTCGGGCGGCGGGTTCTCCACCCGGTACGGGGCGGCCTCGGCCTGGATCGCGACCACCGACATATGGTGCGCGACCACATCGTGCAGCTCACGGGCGATGGTGGTGCGCTCCTCCAGGAGCGTGCGCCGGTCGCGTTCGACCGCGGTCACGCTCTGCTGCGCCGCGACCTCCTGCTCCGCCTTCCTGCGCACCTGGAGCAGGCTCACGGTCAGCAGGACGAGCGCGGAGACGAAGAGCATGGGGACACCCGAGGAGCTGTACCCGTACGGGGTGAGGAACACCTCGGAGAACACCACGTACGCCGCCGTCATCACCCACAGCCAGGCGGCGGTGCGGGGGCGGGTACGGGCCGCCACCACCGTGATCACGATCAGATAGGCGGCGAAGGCGCTTGGCTCCCAGGGCCAGTCGCGGTATCCCACAGCACTCAGCACGGCGGACAGCGCCAGCGCCAGCCACCAGGCGCCGACCGGCCTGGTCAGGGTCAGCAGCACCGGCGCGACGGGCAGCACGCGGAACAACGAGCCACCGTCGGCGAAGCCGATGAACAGCACCAGCAGCGCCCCGGCCACGATGACCGCGTGCGGGGTCCGGGCCGCGTACTCGCGTGTCCGGCCCGGCAGCCGGCGGGTGAGCGGGCCGTCCGTCCGCATGGGGGCCAGCGGGCGGTAGGCGAAGGCATCGTGGAAGAGGTCCTGGCGCAGGCTCCTGAACGCCCCCGCGGCCAGGCGGAACTCTGGGCTCCGGGCCTTCCCGGTATCTGTCTGGGTCACGCTGCCACGGTAGGGGCAGGGCGGGGACGGGGTCGTCACCACGGAAGCGGATCCTCAGCCGTCCGTCCCAGGTACTACGCGGGTCCGGGCGCGGTACGAGGACTCCCCGCGGGGAGAGCCGCGGGCCGGGTGCGGATCGGGGCCTGGTCGGGGCCGGATCGGGGCCTGGTCGGGCCGGGGCCGCTCGCGCTGTGCGAGGCGTCACGCCCGTACGCCAGGCCGTGTCCCGTACGTACCGGACCCCGCTCACCAGGCGAGTTGCGCGATCTCCTCCGCCACCACCGCGCACGCGTCCGCCTTCGGGTCGATCAGCGGGAAGTGGCCGACGTCCTCCAGCAGCGTCAGGCCGACCGTTTCGCCTGCCCTCGCCGCCGCGGCCACGTACTCCTCCGCGACCGTGTACGGCACGGTCAGATCCGTACGGCCCTGCACCACCGCCGTCGCGATCCCCGTCGGCAGCAGCGCCGCCGGGTCCGCGCTCTCCCTGCGGCGCTTGAACTCGTCCCCGCCGCCCAGCAGTTGCTGAATCGCTCCGCCGCACACATCCAGCTCCACGGCCCGCAGCAGATCCGCGATCGGCGCCAGCGCGACGACCCCGCGCAGCGGCGGCGGCTCCGGCAGCCGCCAGGGCGAGCCCTCCGGCAGCACGTGCCGGGCCGACGCCCACAGCGCGAGATGGCCGCCCGCCGAGTGCCCGGTCACCACGGTCCGCCGGGCGTCCGCGCGCGGCAGCGCGTCCGCGACCAGCGCGGGCAGCGCGTCCATCGCCGCCGCCACGTCGTCGAACGTCTCCGGCCACCGCCCCGCCAGCGGAGCGGCGCCGCCCTGCTGCGGAATCGCGGGCCCCCGCCGGTACTCGACGTTCGCGACGGCGAACCCGCGGCGGGCCAGGAAGTCCGCGAACGGCGTGAGGTGCCCGCGGTCGTACGGCGCCCGCCAGGCACCGCCGTGCAGGACGACAACGAGCGGCACCCGCTCCTGGTCGCCCCGGGGCGCGTAGAAGTCGATCACCTGATCAGGGTGGTCGCCGTACGCGGCGGTGGTATCGGGCCGGACGACCGGATGGGCCAGGACCGACTCGGTCTCTGCGACGTCACGCGCGAGGGCATCGGGCGCGGCGGGGTCCGGCATCTTGCGCCAACCTTTCGGTACGGGGGCCGAATTGACCTGATCAGCGGGGACGGTATCAGCCCCGAAGGGGGTCGATCACACCCCGCGTCCCGGTCCGGCCACCGCCCCGGCGCCCGCACCGTCGGGAAGGCCTGCCTAGCGGCCCGAAGGGGTCCCGGCCGGCACCCCGGTCGACACCCCAGGCGAGGTCCCCGGCGCCATCTCCCGCAGGACCTCCCCGAGCACCCGCGCGGCCCGTTCCGCATCGGCGAATCCGATGTACAACGGCGTGAAACCGAAGCGCAGCAGGTCCGGCCTGCGCAGATCGCCGACGATCCCGCGCGCGATGAGCGTCTCCATCACCGCGGGCGCCTCGGCGCAGCGGAGGGCGACCTGACTGGCGCGTTCCGCGTGCGCCGCCGGGGTCAGCGAGGTGACCCGGCCCGGCGGCGCGTACGCCTCGACGCACTCCAGGAAGAAGTCGGTGAGCGCCAGGCTCTTCGCGCGCACCGCCTCCATCCGTACCCCGGCCCACACATCGAGGGCCGCCTCCAGCGCCAGCATGGAGAGGATGTCGGGGGTGCCGACCCGGCCCCGTACCGCGCCCTCCGCCGCCGTGAAGTCCGCGGCCATCGCGAACGGATCGGCGTGCGCGTTCCAGCCGGGCAGCGGGGAGTCGAAGCGGGCCTGATGGCGCTCGGCGACATAGAGGAACGCGGGCGAACCGGGCCCGCCGTTCAGATACTTGTACGTACAGCCCACCGCCAGATCCACGCCGTGCTCGTCCAGACCGACCGGCAGCGCGCCCGCGCTGTGGCACAGGTCCCAGACGGCGAGCGCCCCGGCCTCGTGCACGGCGGCGGTGATCCCGGGCAGGTCGTGGAGCCGTCCCGTACGGAAGTCGGCATGGTTGACCAGCGCCACCGCCGTACGCGGCCCGAGCGCGCCGACCAGCTCCGCCGGGGCGACGGGCACGATCCGGCTGCCGGTCATCCGGGCCGCGGACCGGGCGATATAGCCGTCCGTGGGGAAGGTCGTGGCGTCGACGAGGATCTCGTCCCGGCCGGGGTCGGCGAGGCGGGCGCCCGCCACCACGGCCTTGAAGACATTGACGCTGGTGGAGTCGCCGACGACGATCCGGCCCGGCGCGGCGCCGACGAGCGGCGCGATACGGTCACCGATCCGCTCGGGCGCCTCCCACCAGCCGCTCTCGGTCCAGGAGCGGATACGCAGCTCGCCCCACTGGCGGGCGATGACGTCCTGGAGGCGCTCGGGGACATGGCGGGGGAGGGCGCCGAGCGAATTGCCGTCGAGGTACACGACGCCGTCCGTGAGGGCGAACAGCTCGCGGCGGGCGGCGAGTTCGTCGGCGGCGTCGAGCGCGGCGGCGCGCAGGGCGAGGGGGCGGGAGCCGGCCCCGGGCACGGACTCCCCGAAGGGCCGCGGCCCGGATTCGTTCAGCGCTTCGAGCGACTCGGGCAAGTCTTCCAGCGGCTCGGATTCTTCCAACGGCTCAGACATGGCTGCGCGCCGTCCACAGCTCGGGGAACACGTTCTTCGACGCCCGCTTCTCCAGCCAGGCGACGCCCGCCGACCCGCCCGTCCCGGTCTTGGAGCCCATCGCCCGCCGGGTCGCCACGAGATGGTCGTTGCGCCAGCGCCACACCAGCTCGCCGACGTCCGTCAGCGCCTCGCCGAGCCGGATCAGTTCGCTGTGCTGGTCCGGGTCAGCGTAGATCCCGGCCCAGATCTCCTCGACCGCGGGCGACGGCTCGTACCGCCCCGACAGATCGCGCCCGAGCACCTCGGGCGGCACCGGCAGCCCGCGCCGGGCGAGCAGCCGCAGGACCTCGTCGTACAGACTCGGCTCCTGGAGCGCCTTCTCCAGCTCGGCGTGGACGCGCGGGGCGCCGCGGTGCGGTACGAGCATCGACGCCGACTTCTCGCCGAGCAGGAACTCCATCCGCCGGTACATCGCGGACTGGAAGCCGGAGCCCTCGCCGAGGGCGCCGCGGTACGAGTTGAACTGCGCGGGGGTGAGCTGGGCGAGCGGCCGCCAGGAGGCGTTGAGCGCCTCCAGCTCCCGTACGGAACGCTTGAGGGCGTCGACGGCCGGCCGCGTAAGGTCCTCGCGCAGCGCGCGGGCCGCGGTCTCCCACTCGTGGACGATGACGGTGAACCACAGCTCCATGACCTGCGTGGTGACGAGGAACACCATCTCGCCGGGGTCGTCGGAGCGGGGCTGCTGGAGGTGGGTGAGGACCTCGGCCTGGACGTAGTCCTCGTACGGGGTGGTCCCGGCGAAGTCGAGGTTCGGGGCTTCCGAACCGGCTTCGGGGGTATCGGGGGCGTGCGACATCTCCGTCTCCTCGGCATGTGCTCCGGGTAGCGGTCCGCCCCTTCCGTGTTGGTTACGGAGCCCCGGTCCCCTGCGGGCATCATAAGCCGGGACACGGGTCGGTGGCGGGGGTGAGGTGCGCCCCGAATGGCCCCGGACGGTGGCTCAGGCGCTGTGTCCTGGGGGCTCAGAGCCTCAGCCCTGGGGGCTCAGACCCGCGGCCCCGTGATGTACGTCCCGCGCTCGTCGTACGGCCACGCGTTGGACACACAGCCGTCCAGACCCTTGATCTGCTGCATCATGACCGGCGCGGGACGGCCGGGGCCCGAGCAGCCCAGATGGTGGTGGAGGCCGATCTCGTGGCCGACCTCGTGGTTGATGACGAGGTGCCGGTATTCGGCGGGCGGTCCGTCGAAGGTGGGCGAGCCGAGGACCCAGCGGCGCAGATTGACCACAACGCCGTCGCCGGTCTCGCAGTTCAGCTCGCCGTGAGTGTTGAGGCCCTCGGCGAGGCAGAGGCGGTCGGCGGTGGCGGGGGTGGCGATACGGATGACGAAGTCGGCGTCGGCCTTCGAGGAGACGAGCTGGAAGGAGCCGCGGCCGTGGGCGGCCCAGCCGCGCGGGTGGGCGAGTATCGCCTCTATCTCGGCGGCGGCGCCCTCCGCGGATATGTCGATGCCCTTCTCGACCTGGACCCGGTAACGGCGCAACGGACCGGAACCGACACGGCTGCCGTGCGCCTGCGCGGTGGTGAAGGTCCCGGGCCCGGAGGCAAGGACGCGGGGCGGGGAGCTGCTGGAGGACGGCGACGGGGACGAGGACGGCGACGGGGAGCGCTCCGGGGGCGTCGGCGCGCTGGAACTCTCCGGGGGTTTGCTGGAACTCTCCGAGGGTTTCGGGGGGCGCAGTTCGCGTACGTCGGCGGTCTCAGCGGTCTCAGCGGCCGCGCCGGTACCGGCTTCGCCCCCGCCGCCCTGCCGGAACGCGAACGCGGCACCGCCGAGGACGACCACGAGGACCAGACCGAGCCCACCGAGAGCGAGCGGACTGAGCGAACGCCGACGGCTGCTTCGACTCGTGCGTCCACTGGTGCCTCGACGACTGGTGACGCGCTTGCCCAAGACGGGACTTCTCCCTGGTGAGACCCGGTGTACCGGATACGAACGGCGATGGCGGCGGGACCAGGCCGTACAGGGTCGTCGTAACAGACCGAACAGACCGAAGGCGACCGAAGGCCCGCGCCCTGGCAGACGGGCGGGGCCTTCGAAAGGTTGCGTGCTGCACCGAATTACTTGACCTGGAGCGGCCGGCCCCGGGGGTACGGTCCGGCGCGAGCGCCCCAGCCTCAGGCTCGCTCGGCGCTCGGCGTTCAGCGTTCAGCGTTCAGCGCTCAGCGCTCAGCGCTCAGCCCAGCGTGTCGGCCGCCAGCGGCGAGGAGTCCCGCAGGAACGTCGAGCAGCGCTCGTACTCGTCCTGCTCCCCGATCGCCTGCGCGGCCCGCCCGAGCGCGTGCAGCGCCCGCAGGAACCCGCGGTTCGGCTCATGCTCCCAGGGCACAGGGCCGTGCCCCTTCCACCCGCTCCGCCGCAGGGCGTCGAGCCCGCGGTGGTAACCGGTCCTGGCGTACGCGTACGACTCGACGACCCGCCCGCCCTCGAACGCCCCGTCGGCAAGCTGCGCCCAAGCCAGCGACGACGCCGGATACTTGGCGGCGACCTCGTCGGCCGGCGCCCCCTGAGCCAGCAGCTCCCGCGGCTCGGGATCATCGGGCAGGTGGGTGGGGGGCGGTCCCCCCAGAAGGTTTCCATGGATGGCCATACGTACAGTCTGCCTTGCCCCGCCCCACCCCCCGCTCACGGGACATCCGGCTTTCCGTCTGCTGCCGGACGATCTCCAGGTCCGCGGTCCCCGGGCACCTGGTCCGGGGCCGGTTGTGCCGCTTCCGGTTCCAGGGGCGGGGCCGCGAGGCCGCAGTGGATCTTGCACTCCGGCTGTTCGCCGGTGGCTTTCGGGGTGCGGATCGTCACTGCCGCGATGAGGGCGCCGACGATCAGGATGCCCGCGCACAGCGGCATCGCGCGGTCGAAGCTGGCGCCGAACTGGGTGGCCGAGCGGTACGCCTCCGGGCCGAGGCCGGTCAGCAGGGGGAGGGCCGCGACGGCGAGGAGGCCGGCCGCGCGGGCCGCCGCGTTGTTGATACCGCTGGCCAGGCCCGCCCGCGCGGTGTCCACGGACCCCAGGACCGTCGCGGTCAGCGGCGCGACCAGCGTCACCATGCCCAGCCCCATCACCAGCAGCGCGGGCAGCACATCCGCCAGATACGACGAGCCCTGGCCCACCCGCAGCATCAGCAGCATGCCCCCGGCGCACAGCAGCGGCCCCACCGTCAGCGGGAGCCGCGGTCCCGTCTTCTCCCCCAGCGCGCCCGACCGCGCCGAGAGCAGCAGCATCAGGATCGTCGTCGGCAGCAGCGCCGCCCCCGCGCCCAGCGCCGAGTACCCCACCACGACCTGGAGCTGGAGCGCGGCAAGGAAGAAGAAGCCGCCGAACGCCGCGTACACGCACAGCGTCACCAGATTCACCGCGGTGAACAGCCGGGACCGGAAGATCGACGGCGGCAGCATCGGTTCCTCGCGGCGCCGCTCCACCAGGACGAAGGCCACCGCGACCACCACCCCGGCCAGCCCCGCCGAGACCGCCTCGCCGATCAGCGCGTAGGTGATCAGCGCCAGCGCCACCGCCCCGAGCACCGCGCCCAGCACATCGAACCGCCCGTGCGCCGCCGGGGCCCTGGTCTCCGGTACGTGCCGCAGCGCCACCGGCGTACAGATCGCGGCCAGCGGCACATTCAGCAGGAACACCCAGCGCCAGCCGGGACCGTCCACCAGCCAGCCGCCCACGAACGGCCCGATCGCCGCCCCCACCCCGCCGAGCCCGGACCACAGCCCCACCGCCCGCGCCCGGTCGTCCGGATGAAAGCTGGCCTGGATGATCGCCAGTGATCCGGGTACGAGCAGCGCCCCGCCGATACCCTGCAACGCCCGCGCGGTGATCAGCACCCCCGCGTTCGGCGCGATCCCGCAGAGCAGCGAGCCCAGCGCGAACCAGACCACCCCGATCACAAAGATCTTCCGCCGCCCGTACCGGTCACCGAGCGACCCGCCCAGCAGGATCAGCCCGGCGAGCGTGACGAGATAGGCGTTCACGGTCCACTGGAGCGATGCCAGATCCGCGTTGAGGGACCTTCCGATGTGCGGCAGCGCGACATTGACGACGGTCGAGTCGAGCAGCGCCATGCTCGAACCAAGCACCGTCGTCAGAATGATCCAGCGGCCCTGGGCCGAGGACAGCCTGATTTCCATACGGGGATCATCCTCGCCCCGCGGCCCCCGGGCGACCCGGCCGACAGCACTGGACCTGGCCGCCGGCATGACTCGGGCCCGGCGTCTCGTACCGTACGTACGAGATGCCGGGCCCGGTGTGCGTAACGCAGCCGGCGCCTGTGGCGGGCCTGCCGGAACTACTTGAGCTTCGTGCCCGTCGACCGCAGCGCCCCGCACGCCTCCGTGACGCGCTTCGCCATGCCCGCCTCGGCCAGCTTGCCCCAGGTCCGCGGGTCATAGGTCTTCTTCGAACCGACCTCGCCGTCGACCTTCAGCACACCGTCGTAGTTGGTGAACATGTGCGCCGCGACCGGACGCGTAAAGGCGTACTGCGTGTCCGTGTCCAGGTTCATCTTCACAACACCGTTCTCCAGCGCCGTGGCGATCTCCTCGGCCGAGGAGCCCGAGCCGCCGTGGAAGACGAAGTCGAAGGGCTGGCTGCCCGCGGCCCTGCCGTACTTGGAGGCCACGCCCTCCTGGAGGTCCTTGAGCAGCTCGGGACGGAGCACCACGTTGCCCGGCTTGTAGACACCGTGGACATTGCCGAAGGACGCGGCCAGCAGATAGCGCCCCTTCTCGCCCAGTCCGAGCGCCTCAGCCGTACGCAGCGCGTCCTCGACGGTCGTGTACAGCTCGTCATTGATCTCGTGGCTGATGCCGTCCTCCTCACCGCCGGTCGGAGTGATCTCAACCTCAAGGATGATCTTGGCGGCGGCGGCCTTGGCGAGCAGCTCCTCACCGATGGCCAGGTTGTCGGCCAGCGTCTCCGCGGAGCCGTCCCACATATGCGACTGGAAGAGGGGGTCGCGGCCGGCCCGTACCCGCTCGGCGGAGATGTCGAGCAGCGGACGGACATAGCCGTCGAGCTTGTCCTTGGGACAGTGGTCGGTGTGCAGCGCGACCGTGATGTCGTACTTCGCCGCGACCACATGCGCGAACTCGGCGAGGGCGACCGCGCCGGTCACCATGTCCTTGTTGTACTGACCGCCCAGGAACTCCGCACCACCAGTGGACATCTGGATGATGCCGTCGCTCTCGGCCTCCGCGAAGCCGCGCAGCGCAGCGTGCAGGGTCTGGGACGAGGTCACATTGATGGCCGGGTAGGCAAACTTGCCTGCCTTCGCCCGGTCGAGCATCTCGGCGTAGACCTCGGGGGTTGCGATGGGCATCGGGCCGCTCCTTGTGATGTGCGGGTGTGAGGTGCTTGTCCCTGACTGGGGTCCCTGACCTGGGGGCGACGTCATCGTCGACTCCATCCTTCCAGACTCCCGCACGGGCTCCACTCGGAGCACCACCCTGGCGGCTCCGATCTGGGGTCCCGGACAACGGCAGCGGGCCTGGGTGGGTTCGCGTCCAAGGGAACGGACCATCCCACCGCCCGACCTACGGGCACCTTTCCCAGCTCTCTTCTGATTTGGT
>NZ_JBHVGV010000004.1:359587-433878 GCF_042800555.1 Streptomyces sp. NPDC057617
CCGTCGTCGCCTCCATCTTCCCGGGCTCCCACAGGGTCTCCCCTCGGAGCACCACCCTGGCGGCTCAGATTGGGGGCCCCGAACAACGGCGGCGGCCTTGGTTGTTTCACGGAAAAAACCCAGGGCCACACCAAATGCCCAGCTCAGAGCCGCTGTACGGACGTCGTACGGGCGCTGTACGGGCAGCCGGCCGGCCGGGGAGACCACCGAGGCCGGGTACGTCCCAGGCGGTGCGGCGTCCCGGACTCAGGGCTGCGGCGTCCCGGTCTCAGGCCAGACCCAGCTCATCCAGCCCATAGACATGGAGATACGGAAGTCCCGCCTCGGCGATGGCCGGAGCCGCCCCCCGCTCCACGATGACCGCCACCGCGACGACCTCGCCGCCGGCTTCCCGTACCGCCTCGACGGCCGTGAGCGGCGAGCCGCCCGTGGTGGAGGTGTCCTCGACGACCAGACAGCGCCGGCCCTTCACCTCCGTACCCTCGATCCGGCGCTGAAGACCGTGCGCCTTCTGTGCCTTGCGGACAACAAAGGCGTCCAGGCGCCGGCCACGGGCGGCGGAGGCGTGCAGCATCGCGGTGGCCACCGGGTCGGCGCCCAGGGTCAGCCCGCCGACGCAGTCGAAGTCCAGCTCGGCGGTGGCATCGAGCATGACCTGACCGACCAGCGGCGCGGCATGACCGTCCAGGGTGATCCGGCGCAGATCGATGTACCAGTCGGCCTCACGGCCCGAGGAGAGGGTCACCCGGCCGTGGACCACGGCCTTGTCCTTGATCAGTTGCAGCAGCTCAGCCCGTGCGTCAGTCATGGCCCCGAGCTTATGCGCTGCGGCCCGGCGCCCCGGATGCCGTCCCCCGGGCCGGCCGCCGGGCGCCGCACGTCAGCCCCTCGCTCAGAGCCGCCGCCAGGTCCAGTTCGCGGTGATCTCCAGCGGTTCCACGGGAGTGACCAGCCGGGGCAGGCTGTTGAGCCCGTTCGGCGGGCCCGACTGGGGCTCCACACAGACCGCCTCGGCCTGCTCGTCGTACACCACGACCCACTCCGCCCGGCTCGTGACCTTCAGCTCCAGCTCGCCGGGCCAGGTCAGGGTCACCGCCACTCCGTCGGGCATCCCGAAACAGTCGTCCCAGGGGCCGGGGCGCGGCGGGACCCGGCGGCCGGTGGGCAGATGGTCGGCGCCGCGCTCCTCCTGCCAGGCCGGGGCGAAGTCGATACGCGCCTCACTGCCGTTGAGGGTGCGCAGGAACCAGGGGTGCCAGCCGGCCTGCGCCGGGAAGGACGTGTCGTACGTCTCCACCCCCAGCGCGAGCGACAGCGAGTCCTCGGTCAGCTCGAAGGTCTGGGTGACCCGCCCGCTGTACGGCCAGGGGTCGACGAGGTCGTACGTGAACGCCGCCTCGCCGCCGCCCGCACGGGCCGTGCGCCAAGCCGTGTCCCGGCCGGTGCCATGGATCGCGTGCGGCGGGGAGTTGAGGGGCATCTGGTGGACCACGCCGCCGTTGCGGAACTGCCCGTGCTCGATGCGCCCGCACCACGGCACCATCGGGAAGCAGCCGTACCGCGCGCCCTGGCGCAGCAGTTCGGTCCCGCCGATCCGCAGACTGCCGATCCGGCAGCCGTTCGCCGGGTTGATGGTCAACTCGGCGTCGCCCGCCGCCAGTCGAATGCTCTCTTCGCTGCTACTCACACCCCGACACTACTTGCGGCGGCGCAGTGCGCGGCCCACCACCACGGCGGAGGCGAGCGCCAGCGCGGCGGCCGGCGCGACCCAGCGGAGGGTGGCCCCCGCGCTGCCGGGGTCGGGCGCGGGCACGGGGGCGTACCGGCCGCGCGGCGGCGCGTGGTCGACCTCCTCGGCGCTGCGGCCGATCATGGTGCGGCGGGCGTGGGCGGCTTCGGCGGGCGGTTCGCCGGGGATGATGAAGTCGCCTTCGCCGGAGATGGTCTCGCCGTCGAGCGAGGACGAGGGGAGGTCGACCTCGAAGACGGAGACGTCGAGTTCTTCGTCGTCGTCCAACTCGGCGTCGTCCAGATCGTCTTCATCGAAATCGTCGGCGTCGAGGCGGTCGGCGTCGATGTCATCGGCGTCGAGATCGCCGTCGCGCTCACCGGCGGGGCCGGCGGGCTCGTCGGTGTCCTCGGCATCCCCGGCCGCAGTCTCCTCGCCCTCGGTCTCCTCGGCCGCGCTCTCCGGTACGGCGTCCAGGGCCTCCGGGTGGTCCGAAGCCGCCGAAGCGCTCGAAGCCTCCACGGCCCCGGCGGCCTCGCCCGCCTTACCCGAATCCGAAGCCCCAGCCCGCTCAGCCTCAGCCTGGCCAGCCCCCTCGGCCCCCTGGTCCAGCTTCGCCGCCATCTCCCCCAGCCCCGCCGCCAGCCGGTCCAGCAGCCGGTGTGCCGCCGCCGTGACCGCTTCGACGGGCAGGTCCGCCAGCCGGCCGTCCACGCTCGATCCGCCGGTGAAGGTCAGCGTCGTACCGTCCGGTGCCTCCGCCAGCCGAAGCACGAGCGTCAGCTTGGCCGCGCCGCTGCCCCGGACCTCGGCGCCCTCTCCCTCGGCGGTGAAAACCCCGTCCCGCTCGGCCAGCGTCAGCGTGCCGCGGTACGTGATCGTATGGCCGCCGATACGGACCCTGAGCCGGCCCGAGAGCGGGCCCGCCGACGCGTCGGCGTCCTGTTGGAAGCCCGGAACGCAGCGCGCCACCCCCGCGGGGTCCCGCAGCGTCTGCCGGAGGGCCTCTGCCGCCACCGGAACGAATACTTCATGCTCCATGGAAACCGAGCCTACTCAGCCCGGGCGCCCGAGGCGGCCTTCTCGCCGAGGCGGATTCACCACCGGCGCGCCACCACCGCACCACCGCCGTGCCCGTTCCACCCCGCGCGCGCCAACCGGCCCCCGCTCACTCCGTATACCGCGGGTGCACCAGCGTCGACGGCGGCAGATCCGGTATGCGCGTACGCTCCACCCCCCGCGCGCCCGCCGTCAGCAGGGGTGTCCCCAGAGATCGCAGCCGGGGCGCGTTCTCCGCCAGGCCGAGCACCGGGCTGAAGCCCAGCCGGGCCAGCGTGAACCCCCAGTCGGACAGTGCAGGAGTGCCGTCCTTCACCCGGTCGGGCCCCGCGGCGAACCCGGACGGCGGGCCCGTCGCGCTGTACGGAGCGGTCCCGAAGCCGGCCGCGCGCAGCGTCGCGTCGACCGTCCAGTACGTACGAGGCTGGGTCGTGGGCGATCCCGCGTGCACCGCGAGCCGCCCGTCGTCCGCGAGCACCCGGGTGGTCAGGCAGTAGAACTCCTCCGAATACAGCTTGGTGCTGGCCGTGATGCCCGGGTTCGGCAGGTCCGAGATCACCACGTCGTACGTACGTTCAGGACCGGCCCGCAGCCAGGTGAACGCGTCCGCGTAGACCGTACGCAGCCGTGGATCGTCGAACGCGTGCCCGTTCAGCGCGGCCAGCGCGGGGTCCTCCCGGGCGAGCCGGACGACGCCCGGGTCCAGCTCGACGACGGTGACCGCCCGCACGTCCCCGTACCGCAGGACCTCGCGCGCGGCCAGCCCGTCGCCACCGCCGAGGATCAGCACGCGCCGGTGGCGCCCGCGCATGGCGGGGTGCACCAGCGCCTCGTGGTAGCGGTACTCGTCGCGCCCGCTGACCCGGAGCCGCCCGTCCACATAGAGGTCCAGCGGCCCGTCCCGGCCGCCGGTGAGGACGACCTCCTGCACGTCCGTGTGGACGGCGACCCGCACCCGGTCCCCGTAGACCGCGCGGCGCGCCGCCCGCTCGAAGTCGTCGACCAGTACGGCCGCGGTGGCCAGCACCGACAGCACCAGCACATTGACCGCCACCAGCAGCCAGCGCGAGCGCGGGCTCAGATCGCGCCGGAAGAGCCAGAGGACCAGGGCACCGCCCGCCACCGCGTTGATCCCGCCGGTCAGCAGCGCGCCCGTGAGCTGTCCGAGCCAGGGCAGCAGCAGGAACGGGAAGGCCAGCCCGCCGACCAGAGCCCCCACATAGTCCGCGGCGAACAGATCGGCGACCGTCCCCTCCGCGTCCTGCCGGGAGAACCGCTGTATGAGCGTCATCAGCAGCGGGATCTCGGCGCCGATGAGGATGCCGATGGCCAGCGAGAAGCCCACCAGGGCATACCGCGACTCGCCCATCCAGACGAAGCTCCCGTACAGCACCAGCGCCGAGCAGCCGCCCAGCAGCGCGAGCGCCGCCTCCAGCAGCCCGAATCCGACCGCGGCCCGGCAGCGCAGCCGCTTGGCGAGCAGCGAGCCGACGCCCATCGCGAAGACCATCACGGAGAGGACGACGGAGGCCTGGGTGACGGAGTCCCCGATGAGATACGAGGCGAGCGCCACCAGCTCCAGCTCGTACACCAGTCCGCAGGCGGCGCAGATGAAGACCACGGCGAGAATCAGGAAGCGCCCGGCATCCGCCCGCACGGGCAGCCGTGTCGCACCCTGGGGCGGCGAGGACGCGGTCTGCTCGATCATGCTCGTAACGCTACGTCACGAATTCATTGCGGTTTGTCACCCACACGGGTGTAACTACAGCACCGCAGGCATACGGACGCCGACCCGTGTCCGTGTCACCACGAGCTGGCCCTCCTGGGGGTAGGCATGCCAGGTGCGCCAGTGGACCTGGCCTTCGTCGCGCTGCGCCAGCATCGCGGTGAAGGCGTACGGCGCGCCGGGGAAGATGCCCGCGAGCCCGTTGGGATGGTCCGCGACCAGCGCGAGCAGCTCCTGCGCGCGCCCCGCGAACGAGCCGTGCGAGAGCGTCTCGACGCGCGCCGCGAATTCGTACTCCCAGTCCCCGAGCCGCTTGGAGACACCGAGCGGTAATGGGGTGCTGCTGCCCGGGATACAGGCGACGGTCTCGGAGCAGACACCGTGCTCCTCCTCCAGAAGCACCTGATGGGAGGCGCCGAGCAGTCTGAGCTGGACTCCGGCGCCGTCGAGTTCGAGGTCGAGGACGGCCAGGGCGGGGAGTGGCTCCCGGCCCAGCGCCCAGGCCAGATCGGCGGCACGGGAGTCGGTGTAGGCCGTATTGAGATTGGTGAGCATGGGCAGGCTCCGCAAACACGCTTGACGGGTGGACCGGGGACGACCCCGACGATGAGCGAGGGAACTTGTGGGGGGAGATCGCCGGCTCGACTCCGCGGGAGTTCCGAGGGCTGGAAGCTCTCACAGCGAGGGAATCACGAAGTACGCCACGCTCACAGCGTTTTTACCCAACTTGACGGGGTTTTCCATCCCCCCGGGGGCCCTACAGTTCAACTGTTCAACAAAAGCGACGAAGACCGGTGGAGAACGGCGTCCGAACGGTCAACACGGAGATGCCCGGCGGGAGTTCACTCCCACCGGGCATCGACGGCACCGCGGACCAGCTGCCCCGTGTCAGCTGCCTCCGCCGCCGCATCCCCCGCCGCCGCCACCGCACGACGAGCCCCCTCCGCAGGAGGAAGACGAGTCGCCTCCGCCGCACCCCCCGAAGGTGCCGCCTCCGCTGCCGGCCCACCAACTCCGGTCGGAGCGGCGCTTCTTGGTCTTCGTCGATCCACCGCGGGCCGCGCGGCTGCGGCTCGCGTTGCGCGACATGCGGGAGAGGCGCTTCGCCCGCGCCTTGTCCCGGTTGCCCACGCTCGACACCAGCCCGACCAGCGCGATCGCCACCATGACCACAACGGCCGCGATTCCCAAACCTGTCATCGATCTCACCGCTTTCCGTTCCCCCGAAGCGAGGCCGCCCGCCCCCCGTAGCACGGCCGGCCTCGTACTCCATCCCTCCGCGCCCTGCGCTCAGTTGTCCGTGAACGCGGCGCGTGAATGGGGTGTCCCCCCGGCCTCCACGGCCCAAAGCTGACTTGAGCAACTCCAGAGGTTCGGCACAGGATGGCCGCCATGACCAAAGAATGGCTCGGCGGAACGACGATCTTCGCGGAGATGTCGGCGCTGGCGGTACGGACCGGAGCGATCAACCTCGGCCAGGGGTTCCCCGACACCGACGGCCCGGAGTCGGTACGGGAGGCCGCGGTACGGGCGCTGCGCGACGGCCGCGGCAATCAGTACCCGCCCGGCCCCGGCGTCCCCGAGCTGCGCACCGCGGTGGCGGAGCACCAGCAACGGCGGTACGGCCTGACATACGACCCCGGCACCGAGGTCCTGGTCACGGCCGGCGCGACCGAGGCGATCGCCGCCGCGCTGCTGGCGCTGGTCGACACCGGCGACGAGGTGATCGCGCTGGAGCCGTACTACGACTCGTACGCCGCCTGCGTCGGCATGGCGGGCGGCACCCGCGTCCCGGTCACCCTGCGCCCCCGCGACGGCGCGTACCACCTGGACCTGGACGAACTGCGCGCCGCCGTCACCGGCCGCACCCGGCTGATCCTCCTCAACACCCCGCACAACCCCACCGGCACGGTCCTCGGCCGCGAGGAGCTGACGGCCATCGCGGAACTCGCCGTCGAGCGCGATCTGCTGGTCGTCACGGACGAGGTGTACGAACATCTCGTCTTCGACGGCGAGCACATCCCGATCGCCACGCTCCCCGGCATGCGCGAACGCACCCTGACCATCAGCTCCGCCGGCAAGACCTTCTCGTTCACCGGCTGGAAGGTGGGATGGGTGACGGGACCGCCGGAGCTGGTGACGGCGGTGCGGTCCGCGAAGCAGTTCCTGACGTATGTGGCCTCGGGCCCGTTCCAGTACGCGATCGCGGAGGCGCTACGGCTGCCGGACAGCTACTTCGAAGGGGTACGCGCCGATCTGCGGGCCAAGCGCGATGTGCTCTCGGCGGGCCTGTCGGCGGCCGGCTTCGACGTCTACCGCCCGGCCGGCACGTACTTCGTCACCACCGACATCCGCCCCCTCGGCGAATCCGACGGCTTCACCTTCTGCCGCAACCTGCCGGCCCGCTGCGGAGTGGTGGCGGTCCCGAACGCGGTCTTCTACGACCACCAGAAGGAGGGCGCCCCCTTCGTACGCTTCGCGTTCTGCAAAAGCCAGAGCGTCCTGGCGGAGGCCGCCGGACGGTTGCGGGAGTCGTTCGCGGTCCGCTGACGGCCCTCGCGACCGAAGCGGGTGCGCCGGCCGGTGGCCCGGGCGGGAGACGACGACACGATAGCCCGGCCTGGGACCATAAGACTCACGGTCCCGGGCCGGGCTCCTGTCGCGCTGCGGGTGCCACCGGGGTGGGCTCAGCGCCGGGGTTCGGGTCAGACGTCGTCGGGCTTTTCGTCGCCCGGCTGGAGGCCGAGCTGCTCGACGAGCCACTTGTCGAACTCGATCGAGGCCCGCACCCAGCTCACCGTCGACGACACGAAGTGCTCCAGGCTGACGCCCATGCCGATCAGCATCTGCGCCTCGCCGATGAGCCGGACAGTGGGGAGACTGTCGCCCTCCTCGTGGATGTGGCTGTAGACCTTGGGCCACAGCGTGCGGCGGTTCCAGTCGTCGATCGCGTCGAGGATCTTGGACTTGTCCGCGATGGGGTGCGGCCGGTCGTAAAACGTCCGCACCGAGAAGACCTGCTGGTCCTCCTCGCCGCGGAACATGAAGTACGTACGGAATTCCTCCCACGGCGCCGCGAGGTCACCCTCGTCGTCGACGACGTACTTCAGCTCCATCTGGTCGAGGAGTTGCTTGACCAGATCCTGATCAGGGACGACGGGGCCCGCCGGTCCCGCACCCTGCTGCTGGGGCTGGCCCCCGAAATTCGGAATCGAGGACGGGTCGATGCTCACCGTGAATTTCCCTTCGTACGGTTCCTGCCATCCTCCCCCATCCCAGGAGGGGCCTGGCAACCCCGGCCACACCTCAGCGGGTCACGGGTTCGCCATCCGGTCCGTGAGCTGCCATACGCCCGTCGAGGGATTCAGAGCGTGTTCCGCCCCGGACGGGTCGAGTTTCCGGGCCCGTTCCCCCGCCTGCGGTACCCCGTCCCGGTATCGGGAGAAGTCCACCCGGGTCTTGTCGTAGCCGGGCACATGCTTCTCCAGGAGAGGGAGCAGCTTCTTGTACGAGCCGGTGTGCGCGCGGTGATCAGCGAAGTGGAGCAGGAGCCAGAGCTCGAAGCATGGGTTGGAGACGGCGACCTTGATGCCGTGCCGACGGGCGGCGAGGGCAGCCTTTGCGACGTCCGGGTACTCGTCGACGTCGAAAACGCACCACACCTCGTCGTAGCCGCCCTTGTTCAAATCCCGCTGGCCACGTGCGTACGCCACGAGCTGTGTCGGCGAGCAAGGCTTGCCGCGTACGACGACCGAAACGGCCGGGTTACGAAGATCGTCGCGCAGCCCTTGTAAGTACTGCCGCTCGGTCTCCTTACTGCCGCAGACGATCAGCATCGTGCGCGCGGAACGCCGGACCGGGCCGCGCCGACGGCCCGATCCCTCACGCGGAAACGTCCTCGCCATGAGCCCCCCAGAACTTCTTGAGCATGTCCTCGAAAGCCGTCTCCGGCAGCAGCGGCACAGCTCCGTAGCTGCCTGCCAGATAGCGACGCTCGAAGTTCTCGCCCTTGCGCGGCTTGAAATCGGTGAGCGGATACAGCGTCGAGGCGCCGGTTCTCGGGCTCTTCTCGACGAACCAGACCTGATCGCGCCGGAGCACCTGGTCTCCGAGCATGGTGCCGAGGAGGGAGGCGTCGTGAGTGGTGAAGATCAACTGAGCGCCGAGCGGGTTCAGTTCAGGGTTCTGGAAGAGCGTGAGGAGCTTGGCGGTGAGCAAGGGGTGGAGGCTCACGTCGATCTCGTCGACCCACATGGACGTTCCGTTCAGAATCGTCATGACCGCCGTAGTGGCCATGTTCAGCCACGTCTTGGTTCCTGCCGATTCGGCGGCAGCCGGCAAGATGAACTCGTCGTCACCGACCCGGTGAATGAACTCCATCGGCTGCGACGCCGCATCCTTGAAGTCCTGCGGCACCTCTTCCCACACCGAGTCAGCCGACTGCCCAGTCTGGAACGCCTTGGACTTCATATTCCCGTCCGCTCCCCGGCGGATGTCGTACACCCCCAGATCCGCTGCCGCCAGAACCTCCCCCCACAGCGGTAGTCCCAGCCGCGAGAACATTTCGTACCTGGAGGCGCCGATCTCGTCGAACGTCGTAAACGCCTGCCGCGTGTTGTCGCCAATGATCAAGGCACTTGTCAGGGCGTACCACACCGGTACGAGCTGTCCATGCGAGGACTGGGCTCCGGCCGAGAGATAGAGGCTGTTCGGCCTCATCATCCGCTCGGCGGCCACCCGTTCACCGGTCAACGTCGCGCCATAGGTCATGGCCATTCGGTCACGTTCGAAGAGAACACGTTTGCGACCCTTGGGATAGGCATAGAGCCACTCCTCCGCGACCTCTGTGTCCGTGACGCTGAAGCCATACACATAACGCACACCCTCCAACAGAAGGTCCACCCCATACGACGACGGCTCGTGACGACTCACGTGGTTAAGGAGGAAGGGCCGTCGTGGTACCCGAGCTCCCGGCAGCCACCGGGCCTGCGACGCGTGTACTGCCACCGCGAAGAACCAGAGCGCGTCCACCACCGTCGACTTCCCCGAAGCATTCGCCCCGAAGATCGCCACCACCGGCACCGCCGGCCGGTCGTCCTCCCCGTACGTCGGTACGAAGTTCAGCTCCTGAGGTTCGCGAAGAGAACCGTGGTTGGCGACACGAAAGCTCAGTAGCACAGACCATGCACCCCCTTAAAGGCCTTGTGAACAAGTGAATCGCGAAATGCCAGAACAAGCCGATGGTAGTTCCCCATCACGAACCCGAACAGGCCCGCCACCCGAGCGGGTGACGGGCCTGTCGACAGCCGCATCGGCTACAGGGTCTTCTCGACCGGCTCCGCCGGCTCCACCGTCGCCGCCCCCACGATCAAGTCGTCCCCGAAGCGGTCCACCCTGACCGTGTCGCCGTCCTTGATTTCGCCCGACAGGATTTCCTTCGCCAGGCGGTCGCCGATCGCCGTCTGGACCAGGCGGCGGAGGGGGCGGGCGCCGTAGGCGGGGTCGTTGCCCTCTGTGGCCAGCCAGTCCAGAGCCTCGGGGGTGATGTCCAGGGTGAGGCGGCGGTCGGCGAGGCGGCGGGAGAGGCGGTCGGTCTGGAGTTTGGCGATACGGGCCAGGTCGTCCTTGGTCAGGGCCGAGAAGACCACCAGGTCGTCGAGCCGGTTCAGGAACTCCGGCTTGAAGGAGGCCCTCACCATCTCCAGGACCTGCTGCTTCTTGGTCTCCTCGGTGGTGGTCGGCTCCACCAGGTACTGGCTGCCGAGGTTCGACGTCAGGACCAGGATCGTGTTGCGGAAGTCCACCGTCCGCCCCTGGCCGTCGGTGAGCCGGCCGTCGTCCAGGACCTGGAGCAGGATGTCGAAGACCTCGGGGTGGGCCTTCTCGACCTCGTCCAGCAGGATCACCGAGTACGGGCGCCTGCGCACCGCCTCCGTGAGCTGGCCGCCCTCCTCGTACCCGACATAGCCGGGAGGCGCGCCGACCAGCCGGGCGACCGAGTGCTTCTCGCCGTACTCGCTCATGTCGATACGGACCATCGCCCGCTCGTCGTCGAAGAGGAAGTCCGCGAGCGCCTTGGCCAGTTCGGTCTTGCCGACACCCGTGGGGCCGAGGAAGAGAAACGATCCGGTGGGCCGGTCGGGGTCGGCGATGCCGGCGCGGGTACGGCGTACCGCGTCGGACACCGCACGTACCGCCTCGGTCTGGCCGATCAGCCGCCTGCCCAGCTCCTGCTCCATGCGCAGCAGCTTCTGCGTCTCGCCCTCCAGCAGCCGCCCGGCCGGGATCCCGGTCCAGGAGCCGACCACATCGGCGATGTCGTCCGGGCCGACCTCCTCCTTGACCATCGTGTCCTTGGCCGCCTCCTGCTCGGCCCGCGCCGCCGCCTCCAACTCCCGTTCCAGGCCCGGGATCTCCCCGTACAGCAGCTTGGAGGCGGTGTCGAAGTCACCGTCGCGCTGGGCGCGTTCGGCCTGGCCGCGCAGGTCGTCGAGACGTTCCTTCAGCTCGCCGACCCGGTTGAGGCCCTGCTTCTCCTTCTCCCAGCGGGCGTTGAGGCCGCGCAGCTCCTCCTCGCGGTCCGCGAGGTCACGGCGCAGCTTCTCCAGCCGCTGCTTGGAGGCGGGGTCGGACTCGTTCTTGAGCGCCAGCTCCTCCATCCGCAGCCGGTCGACGGCGCGCTGGAGTTCGTCGATCTCGACCGGCGAGGAGTCGATCTCCATCCGGAGCCGGGACGCGGCCTCGTCCACCAGGTCGATGGCCTTGTCGGGCAGGAACCGCGAGGTGATGTAACGGTCGGAGAGCGCGGCGGCGGCGACCAGCGCCGCGTCCGCGATCTGCACCTTGTGGTGCGCCTCGTACCGGCCCTTGAGCCCGCGCAGGATCGCGATCGTGTCCTCGACGGACGGCTCGGCGACCAGCACCTGCTGGAAGCGCCGCTCCAGCGCCGCGTCCTTCTCGATCCGCTCGCGGTACTCGTCCAGCGTGGTCGCGCCGACCATGCGCAGCTCGCCGCGCGCCAGCATCGGCTTGAGCATGTTGCCGGCGTCCATGGCGGAGTCGCCGCCGGCGCCCGCGCCCACGACGGTGTGCAGCTCGTCGATGAAGGTGATGATCTGGCCGTCGCTCGCCTTGATCTCGGAGAGGACGGTCTTGAGGCGCTCCTCGAACTCCCCGCGGTACTTGGCCCCCGCCACCATCGCACCGAGGTCGAGCGAAACCAGCCGCTTGTTCTTGAGCGATTCCGGCACGTCGCCCTTGACGATCCGCTGCGCGAGCCCCTCGACCACGGCGGTCTTGCCGACGCCGGGCTCCCCGATCAGCACCGGGTTGTTCTTCGTACGGCGTGACAGCACCTGCACCACGCGCCGGATCTCCTGGTCCCGGCCGATGACCGGGTCGAGCCTGCCCTCACGGGCCGCGGCGGTGAAATCGGTGCCGAACTTCTCCAGGGCCTTGTACTGGCCCTCCGGGTCGGGTGTGGTCACCCGGCGTCCTCCCCTTGCCTTCTCGAACGCGTCCAGCAGCTTCTTCGCGCCGGCGCCCTGCTCCTCCAGCGCCTCCCCGGCCCGGCCCCCCTTGGCCGCGACCCCGATGAGCAGGTGCTCGGTGGAGAGATAGTCGTCCCCCAGCTCCTTGGCCCGCTGAGCCGCGTCGGCGATGACGGCGAGGGTCTCACGGTTGGGCTGCGGGGGCGCGACGGTGGACCCGGCCACGCTGGGCAGCGCGGCCAGCACCCGCTCGGCTCCGGACCGTACCGCCGCCTGGTCCGCCTCGACGGCGGCCAGCAGATCGGTGACGTTCTCGTTGTCCTGGCCTTCGAGCAGCGCGAGCAGCAGATGTGCGGGGGTCAGATCGGGATGTCCGGCCGCCACGGCGCGGTTGGTGGCGGCGTTGATCGCGTCCCGGCTCTTGTTGGTCAGCTCGGCGTCCACGGGCCCACTCTCCTCCTGGCTCAGCTCTTCGCACCGGTCGTACTGGCCGTACGACTCTTTGTACTGGTTGTACGACCTGCTTGTACGGTCCAACCTGACCGCGTCAACCTATGCAAAGTTGAGTCTATTCCACTCAAGGGCGCCACCCTAGGCTTCCGGTATGTCCATCGACGTACGGGATCCCAGCCCCGATTTTCTCGCGTTCTGGCGCGAGCACCATGTGTGCACCCTGACCACCCTCCGCCCGGACGGCACGCCTCATGTGGTGCCGGTGGGCGTCACGTACGACCCCGAGGCCGGGCTCGCGCGGATCATCACCAACAAGAACAGCAGCAAGGTCGCCAACATCCTGGCGGCGGGCCCGGAGGGCGCGCGGGTGGCGGTGTGCCAGGTCAAGCGCGGCCACTGGGCGACGCTGGAGGGCCGTGCAAGGGTCCGTACGGAGCCGGAGCTGGTGGCGGACGCGGTGAGCCGCTACACGGAACGGTACGGACGTACGCCCTCGCCCAACCCGGACCGGATCGTCATCGAGATCGCCCTGGACCGGGCGATGGGCCGCGCCTGAGGCGCACAAGGCCTACTGCAAGGCCCGGATCCGAGTCCGGGCAGCACAACGGCGCCATCGTGTTTCAGGTCCACGATGGCGCCGTTGTGTGGGGGAAGCGCCGGAGCGATTTACAACGACGGGGGAATCGCTCAGGCGCTGCGGGGGGTGGCGATGGTGGTCTGCGGTTCGACCAGTTGGTGGTCCCTCTGGTCGAGGTTGACGAAGATCATGTCGTAACGGATGGCACATCGGACCGGCTGCGGAGCCCCCCGCGGCCTCCGAAGGCAGCGGTAGGCGCGGACGTCCTCGTCCTCCTCGCGTACGACGACGATCGGCTCTCCGAACAGGGTGACCATCAGCGAGTCGCCACGGTGAGGAATGGCCGTGACAAGATCGATGAAGTGCCATCCCGACCGGTAGGCCGTGGCCATCTCGCGCCGGAAGACCCGGTCGTCCGGCGGGACGGTCACGCGCTCGGGTCGGCCGATGCGGGGACCCGGCTGCTCTGCGCCGGTGCCACGTCCCAACCGATGTCCCCGGGGGTAACGTCCTGCGGAACGCTGTCCCAGCTTATGTCACCCGACGTCGGGCCCTCAGCACTCTGAACAGTGGATCCGGCCGGCGTGGAGTCCCAGCTTATGTCCCCCCCGACAGCCAGCGCGCCATAGGCCAGAGCCGCAGAGAAAGCAGTGGCTACCACCGCGCGAAGCATTCTCTTGTACATAGTCGGCTTCGTCCTCACTTGATGGATTCCTCTCCCCCGCCATGTAGACGATGTCTCACCCGAGCACGTCAACACCACCGGGACGAGGCATCATGTTCCTGTATGTTCAGGACCCTGGGGGGTGGAGATTTGCCAGCGAACGACTCAAAACAGACACATCCCCATGCCGTCACCGATTTGTGTGATGACGGCAGACGGCTTTACGCCAGTGCGCTGCGCTCCGGCCGCATCGCCCGGAGCGAGGCAGCGGGGACTCCATGCCTCATGGAATTCGCGCTTCTGCACCCCGATCCGGACGACGCGGACTGGCTTCGCCCTGTTCCGCCGTCCGCGGCGCTCGCCCAGCGTCTCCATCCGATTGAGCGCGAGATCCAGGAACGCCGTCACTTCGCCGTAGAACTGACCGACTCTTTCGAGCCGTTCATGACGATCAGCGCACAGGACCCGCCGACCACCCACGCGATCACGGTCCTGGAGGGCGTCAGCCGCATCAACGCGGCGCTCGACCTGTCCACCGCCGAGTGCAGGACCGAGGTCCTCACCGTGCAGCCCGGGGGCGGGCGCAGCGAACATGTGCTGGCGGAGGCGCTGGAGCGCGGGCGGGCCGTCGTGGACCGCGGCATCAGTCTGCGCACGCTCTACCAGCACACCGTCCGGCACAGCCAGGGCACCCTCGCCTACGCGGAGAGGCTGGCCGAGGGCAAGGTCGAGATCCGGACACTCGAAGAACTGATAGAGCGGCTGATCATCTTCGACCGCACGGTGGCGTACATACCGGCGCGCTCCGACCGGCAGATCGCCCTGGAGCTGCGCCACCCGGGGCTGGTCGACTATCTGGCGCAGGTCTTCGAGCAGCTCTGGCGGCGCGCCACGCCCCTCACGGAGCAGGTGGCGTACGAGCCCACCCCCGACGGCATCACGGGCATCCAGCGGTCCATAGCGAGGCTTCTGGTCGAGGGGTACGTGGACGAGGCCATCGCCCGGCGGCTGGGGATGAACGTACGGACGTGCCGCGCGCACATCGCCAAGCTCGCCACGACCCTGGGCAGCGGCAGCCGGGCGCAGCTCGGCTATCTGGTGGCGCAGTCCGGGATCCTGGACCGGGAGGAGAGCTGAGACCGGGGGACAGCTGAGACCGGGGGACAGCTGAGCGGGCGGTACGCGGGCGGGCGGCCCGGAGAGGCGGAAGGACCCCCGCCCGAAGGCGAGGGTCCTTCTCGGAACCACACAGAGCCTCAGAACCACACAGGGCCGCTGAGCCGCCCCTTACTCCGTCGGCCTCTTCGGCCGCCAGACCACCAGCGCGCTCGCCTGCTGCACATCCTGATACGGCACCAGATCCCGCCGGTACGAAGCGTGCACCTGCGCCTCGCGCTGCCGCATCGCCGCCGCCGCGCCATCGACCGCCGCCGACAGCTCGGCGATCCTGGACTGGAGCGCGGCCACCTGGTTCTCCAGTTCGATGATCCGCTTGATGCCTGCCAGATTGATCCCCTCGTCCTGTGACAACTGCTGCACCTGGCGGAGCAGTTCGATGTCACGGGCCGAGTAGCGGCGCCCGCGCCCCGCCGTACGGTCCGGGGAGACCAGGCCGAGGCGGTCGTACTGTCTCAGGGTCTGCGGATGCAGCCCGGAGAGCTGGGCCGCCACCGAGATGACGTACACCGGCGTCTCCTCGGTGAGCTGATACGGATTGCGCCGCCGGCCGTCCCCACCAGGCCTGTCCGCCCTGTCAGCCATGTTCACGGGGCTCACGCTCCCTTCGCCGCCTGGAACAGCTCCGCCCGCGGGTCTTCGTCCGCGGTCGCCTTGCGGTAGGCCTCCAGCGCGTCACGTGCCTGCGCGCCGAGATCCCTGGGCACCACGACCTCGACCGTGACCAGCAGGTCGCCGCGGGTGCCGTCCTTGCGTACGGCGCCCTTGCCGCGCGCCCGCATCGTACGGCCGTTGGGCGTCCCCGGGGGCAGTTTCAGCGTGACCGGCGGACCGCCGAGGGTCGGCACCTTCACCTCGCCGCCGAGCGCCGCCTCCGTGAAGGTGACGGGCACGGTGACCGTGAGATTGTCGTCCCTGCGGCCGAACACCGGATGCGCGTCGACATGGACGACCACATAGAGATCGCCGCCCGGGCCGCCGCGCTCGCCGGGAGCGCCCTTGCCGCGCAGCCGGATCCGCTGGCCGTCGCTGACGCCCGCCGGGATCCGGACCTGCATGGTCCGCGAGGACCTGGCCCGCCCGCTGCCCTTGCAGACCTCGCACGGGTCCTGGGCGATCAGCCCGCGGCCCTTGCAGTCCACGCAAGGGTCGGTGAGCGAGAACCCGCCGCCGGAGCCGCGCGAGACCTGCCCGGTGCCCACACAGGTCGGGCAGACCCGTGGTGTGCCGTTCTTGTCGCCCGTGCCCGAACAGGCCTTGCAGGGCGCCTGGCTGGACATCCGCAGCGGGACCGTCGCGCCGTGGACCGCCTCGGTGAAGCTGAGCGTGACCTCGGACTCGATGTCCTGGCCGCGCCGCGGCTGCGTACGGGTGCCCGTACCGCCGCGGTTGAAGATGCCGCCGAAGACGTCCCCGAGCCCGCCGCCGAAGCCGCCGGCGCCGGTGCCGGCGCCCGGCTGCGTACCGCCCTGGGCGCCGCCGAAGAGGTCGCTCAGGTCGAAGTTGAACGAGCCGTTGCCGCCGGCGCCGGGTCCGGGCCGGAACCCGCCGTTGCCGAACAGGGCGCGCGCCTCGTCGTACTCCTTGCGCCTCTTGGGGTCGCCGAGGACGTCATTCGCCTCGGAGACCTCCTTGAAGCGCTCCTCGGCCTTGAGGTCACCCTTGTTGGCGTCCGGGTGGAACTCGCGGGCGAGCTTGCGGTACGCCTTCTTGATCTCGGCCTCGGTCGCGTCCTTCGGGACGCCGAGAACCTTGTAGTAGTCCTTCTCCACGAAGTCCTTCGTGCTCATTCCCGACGTCCCTCCTCTCCGCCACCGTCACTGCCCATGCCCTTGCCGTCTCCGGCCGGCACCGCGTCAGCCCTCCTCCGGGCCACCGCTCTCCTTGTCGTTCGCCGGCTCGGCCTGCTCGTCGGCGGACTTGGGCTGGGCCCCGGGCTGGGGCTCGGCCACCGCGACCCGGGCCGGCCGGATCGTCCGCTCGCCGAACCGGTACCCAGGCTGGAGGATCGCGACGCACGTCGTCTCCGTGACATCCGGCGCGTACGAATGCATCAGGGCCTCGTGGACCGTCGGGTCGAAGGGCTCGCCCTCCTTGCCGAACTGCTGGAGGCCCAGCTTCGCGACGACCGTCTCCAGCGACTCGGCCACCGACTTGAAGCCGCCGACCAGCTCCTCGTGGTCCCGCGCCCGGCCGATGTCGTCGAGCACGGGCAGCAGCTCGGTCAGCAGACTCGCGACAGCGATCTCCTTGACCGTGATGCGGTCGCGCTCCACCCGCCTGCGGTAGTTCTGGTACTCGGCCTGGAGCCGCTGGAGATCCGCGGTGCGCTCGTTGAGCGCCATCCGGACCTGGTCCAGCCGCGCGGTCAGCGCTACTTCCTGTACGTCCCCGGCCGAGGCCGCCGGGCCCGGGTCCCGCAGGGGGTCCGGCCCGTCGGCATTCGGCGTGGCGTCATCGTGTCCGGCGCCGGAGGGGACGTCGGGCTTCTCGTCGAAGCCCGGGGTCTCCTCGGTCACACCGCACCGTCCTTCTTGGGCCGCTCGTCGTCCACGATCTCGGCGTCGACGACATCGTCGTCGGCCTGGGTCCGCCCGGCGCCCGCTCCGCCGTCGGCACCGCCCGCGGCGGCACTGGCCTGGGCGTCGGCGTACATCGCCTGGCCGAGCTTCTGGGAGACGGCCGCGAGCTTCTCCGTGGAGGTACGGATCTCCGCGGTGTCCTCGCCCTTCAGCTTCTCCTTCAGCTCGCCGATGGCCACCTCGACCTCGGCCTTGACGTCGCCGGGGACCTTCTCCTCGTTGTCCTTGAGGAACTTCTCCGTCTGGTAGACGAGCTGCTCGGCCTGGTTGCGCGTCTCGGCGGCCTCGCGGCGGCGGTGGTCCTCGTCCGCGTACTGCTCGGCCTCCTCACGCATCCGGTTGACCTCGTCCTTCGGCAGCGAGGAGCCGCCGGTGACGGTCATCTTCTGCTCCTTGCCGGTGCCGAGGTCCTTCGCGGCGACGTGCATGATGCCGTTGGCGTCGATGTCGAAGGCGACCTCGATCTGCGGCACACCGCGCGGGGCGGGCGGCAGACCGGTCAGCTCGAACATCCCGAGCTTCTTGTTGTACGCCGCGATCTCGCGCTCGCCCTGGTAGACCTGGATCTGCACCGACGGCTGGTTGTCCTCGGCCGTGGTGAAGATCTCGGAGCGCTTCGTCGGAATCGTCGTGTTCCGCTCGATCAGCTTGGTCATGATGCCGCCCTTGGTCTCGATACCGAGGGACAGCGGGGTGACGTCGAGGAGCAGGACGTCCTTGACCTCGCCCTTGAGGACACCGGCCTGGAGCGCGGCGCCGATGGCGACGACCTCGTCCGGGTTGACGCCCTTGTTGGCGTCCCGGCCGCCCGTCAGCTCCTTGACCAGTTCCGCGACGGCGGGCATCCGGGTCGAGCCGCCGACCAGGACCACGTGGTCGATCTCGGAGAGCTGGATCCCGGCGTCCTTGATGACGTTGTGGAACGGGGTCTTGCAGCGGTCCAGCAGGTCGGACGTGAGCTGCTGGAACTGGGACCGGCTGATCTTCTCGTCCAGGTGCAGCGGGCCCTCGGCCGACGCCGTGATGTACGGAAGGTTGATCGTCGTCTCGGACGAGGACGACAGCTCGATCTTCGCCTTCTCCGCGGCCTCGCGGAGACGCTGGAGAGCCATCTTGTCCTTGGACAGGTCCACGCCATGTCCATTGGCGAACTGCTTCACCAGGAAGTCGACGACGCGCTGGTCCCAGTCGTCACCACCGAGGTGGTTGTCACCGTTGGTGGCCTTCACCTCGACGACGCCGTCACCGATCTCCAGCAGCGAGACGTCGAAGGTGCCGCCGCCGAGGTCGAAGACCAGGATCGTCTGGTCGTCCTTGTCGAGCCCGTACGCCAGGGCGGCGGCCGTCGGCTCGTTGACGATACGGAGCACGTTGAGGCCCGCGATCTCGCCGGCCTCCTTGGTGGCCTGGCGCTCCGAGTCGTTGAAGTACGCCGGGACGGTGATCACCGCGTCGGTGACCTTCTCGCCCAGGTACGCCTCCGCGTCCCGCTTCAGCTTCTGCAGCACGAAGGCCGAGATCTGCTGGGGGTTGAAGTCCTTGCCGTCCAGGTTGATCCGCCAGTCGGTGCCCATGTGGCGCTTGACCGAGCGGATGGTCCTGTCGACGTTCGTAACCGCCTGGCGCTTCGCGACCTCGCCGACGAGCACCTCGCCGTTCTTGGCGAAGGCGACGACGGACGGCGTGGTCCTGGCGCCTTCGGCGTTGGTGATGACGGTGGGCTCGCCGCCTTCGAGAACGCTGACGACGGAGTTAGTCGTGCCCAGGTCGATGCCGACCGCACGTGCCATTTCGATTCCTCCATGACTTGAGTGGAACAGGCTCAAGGATGCATCACAGATCCCAACGAGTCAAAGGACCTGAGCCAAGGGGACTCAACTATTGTGCGGATGCCTTGCGCCCGGCGGGTTGCCCCCGGTTCACGACGCTTCCCCATGCGATCGTTCTGTATCAAATACCTTGAATGAGTCAGAAGCCATGTAATCCCCAAAGGCTCTGAAACGTAACAGAACGCACAGAAACGGTCAGGTGTGACCTTGAAGCGACGCATGATGTGGCGCCCGCAGCACCGCCCGGAACCCAAGCGCCTTCTGGATCTGACGCTCGGCTCGGCCCTGCTGGTGCTGGCCGCGCCCCTGCTCACGGCAGCCGTCCTCGTCCTCGCACTCTCCCGGCCGGCCGACGGCTTATTCCTGCGCGACTACCGCACAGGGCTCAACGGACGGCCCTTCATCCTGAGTTCCCTGCGTACGCGCCGGTTCCGGCTGGATCTGCTCTCCCGGCTGCCCCATGTCGTACGGGGAGACCTCTCCCTGGTGGGGCCCGCGCCCCTGAAGGTCGGCTCCGCCGCGGGGGCGGCGCCGTGGCGTCAGCTCGTACGGCCGGGGCTGACCGGTCTGGCGCAGGTACGGCGGCACTCGACGCTGCCGTGGGACGAGACACCGCTCCTCGACCAGCACTATGTGGAGCACCACTGGATCGGGCTCGATCTGGCGATCCTGGCCCACACCCTGCCCGCGCTCTACAAGGCGCGGGTCCGGCGGCATCCGCGCCGCCTCCCGCGCCCGTACTCCCGGGCGGACACCTACTGGCTGGGCACCGTACGGCGGCCGGACCCCGGGCTGCCGCACGCCCGGCGCCCGGCGGCGGTCCCGGTCAAGGGGGCGGCCAGGGCCCGCTGAGCGGCAGCCGGGCCCCCGGAGCGACACAGATCACCGGCTGCGCCGTTACATTGCGGCGGGACAAGTGGGTAACCTCAGCCACGGACTGATTAAGTTACCGCTTAGTAGAGCGGGATTTCGAGTAGGACTTCCTACTCTTGTTACCACCCGCTTTTCCACCCGCGCAGGCCCGAGGAGCCACCCCATGCAACTCGCCGCGATCATCGTGTCGCTGGTGCTCGCCGTCGTCGGTGTGGCGCTGTTCGGCCGGGCCATCGGCCAGATCTACCGCTTCGTACGGCTCGGCCAGGACGTCCCCGCGGGCACGCGCACGGACGAGCCCGCCCGGCGCACCCTGACGCTCGCCAAGGAGTTCCTCGGCCACACGCGGATGAACCGCTGGGGCATCGTCGGGGTCGCGCACTGGTTCGTCGCGGTCGGCTTCTTCACCCTCGTACTGACCCTGGTGAACGCCTTCGGGCAGCTCTTCAAGGCCGACTGGCTGCTGCCGGTCATCGGTGGCTGGACCCCGTACGAGGTGTTCGTCGAGCTGATCGGCGCGCTGACGACCCTCGGCATCCTCACCCTGATCGTCATCCGGCAGCTCTCGCTCCCCGGCCGGGCCGACCGCAAGTCCCGGTTCGCGGGCTCCAACTTCGGCCAGGCGTACTTCGTCGAGGCCGTCATCCTCATCATCGGTCTGGCCATCCTGCTGCTGCGCGGCCTGGAGGGCGCGCTGCACCACGCCGACTCGTACCAGGCCGCGTATCTCGTGTCGTATCCGCTGGTCGCGGCCTTCAAGGGGCTGAGCACCGGGACCCTGCAGAACCTGGTCTATCTGATCGCGATGATCAAGATCGGGACGTCCTTCATCTGGATGATCACGGTCGCCCTCAAGACCGACATGGGGATCGCCTGGCACCGCTTCCTGGCCTTCCCGAACATCTGGTTCAAGCGTGAGGCGGACGGTTCGACGGCCCTCGGGGCGCTGCTGCCGATGGCCAGCGGCGGCAAGGAGATCGACTTCGAAGACCCCGCTGAGGACGATGTCTTCGGTGTCTCCCAGATCGAGCACTTCTCCTGGAAGGGCTTGCTGGACTTCTCGACCTGTACGGAGTGCGGCCGGTGCCAGTCGCAGTGCCCGGCCTGGAACACCGGCAAGCCGCTCTCCCCGAAGCTGCTGATCATGTCGCTGCGCGACCACGCGCACGCGAAGGCCCCGTACCTGCTGGCGGGCGGCGGCAAGAACGCGGAGGGCGAGGAGAAGGCCTCCGCCGAGCAGCTCGCCGGGGTGCCGGCCGCGGCCCTCGCGGAGGCCGAGCGCCCGCTGATCGGGACGCTGGAGGCCGCATCCGACGGCGGCTTCGCCGCGGGCGGCGTCATCGACCCGGACGTGCTCTGGTCGTGCACCACCTGCGGCGCGTGTGTGGAGCAGTGCCCGGTCGACATCGAGCATGTGGACCACATCGTCGACATGCGCCGCTACCAGGTGATGATCGAGAGCGCCTTCCCGAGCGAGGCCGGGACGATGCTCAAGAACCTGGAGAAGAAGGGCAACCCCTGGGGGCTGGCCAAGAAGCAGCGCCTGGAGTGGACCAAGGAGATCGACTTCGAGGTGCCGGTCGTCGGCAAGGACGTCGAGGACCTGTCGGAGGTCGACTACCTCTACTGGGTGGGCTGCGCGGGCGCGCTGGAGGACCGGGCCAAGAAAACCACGAAGGCCTTCGCGGAGCTGCTGCACATCGCGGGCGTCTCGTTCGCGATCATGGGCGGGGACGAGAAGTGCACCGGCGACTCGGCACGGCGTCTGGGCAATGAGCCGCTGTTCCAGCAGCTCGGCCAGGAGAACGTCGCGATGCTGAACATGGCGTTCGGCGAGTCCCTCGACGACGACGGCAAGGCCGACGAGGCCACGAAGAAGCCGAAGGCTTCAAAGAAGATCGTCGCGACCTGTCCGCACTGCTTCAACACCATCGCGAACGAGTACCCGCAGCTCGGCGGCGAGTACGAGGTCATCCACCACACCCAACTGCTCCAGCACCTCGTGGACGAGGGCAGGCTGGTCCCCGTGACGCCGGTCGAGGGGCTCATCACGTACCACGACCCCTGCTACCTGGGCCGCCACAACAAGGTCTACACACCGCCGCGCGAGATCATCGCCAAGGTCCCCGGCCTGCGGAACGAGGAGATGCACCGCCACAAGGAGCGCGGTTTCTGCTGCGGCGCGGGCGGCGCGCGGATGTGGATGGAGGAGCGGATCGGCAAGCGCGTCAACGACGAGCGCGTGGACGAGGCGCTTTCGCTGAACCCGGACATCGTCTCGACGGCGTGCCCGTTCTGTCTGGTCATGCTGACCGACTCGGTCAACGGGAAGAAGAACCAGGGGCAGGCGAAGGAGTCGCTCCAGGTGGTGGATGTGGCGCAGTTGCTGCTCGATTCGGTACGGACGCCCGCGGGGCCGGAGGGTTCGGACGCACAGGAGAGCGCGCCGGAGCCCGAACCGGTGAAGTGAGCCTGAACCCGTGAGGTAGCGGGCGCGTGATGTAGGTGTTCGGTTACGAGCGGCCGACGCCGGGCCTGTCTGGGAGCGGGTCCGGGTCGGCCGCTTTCCCATGTGCAGCACGATCTTTCCCGTGTGCAGCATGATGTGGTCGGCCAGTGAGACCGGTGTACGGATGTGACGGATGGGGGCGGTCGCTCGTGCGGATCGGTGTGGGTGTGGTCTCCGTGGTCTCCGTCTGTACGGCGGTGCTGCTGGCGGGGTGTACGGCAGCCCCGGAGCCGGCGGGCGCCAAGAACGGCGACACCGCGCCGCTCGCGGGCAAGGGCGATGCCGTACGCCGTCCCGTACCGCAGGGCCGGGGCAGCGGGCTCCCGGACGACTTCAACGGCGACGGCCACCGTGATCTCGTACTGAACGACCTGGTCAAGGCGGCGGGCGACTCGTACGGGGACGACGCGGGGATCGGGATCGTGTACGGGACGGGCGGGGGTTCACCGGGCGGTTCGGGCGCTTCGGGGGCGGGCGCTTCGGGGGCGGGCGCTTCGGGGGCGGGCGGTCCGGCCTCGGGCAGCGGTTCGGGTACGGGCAGCGGTTCGGGTACGGCGGGTGCGGGGCGAGGCTCGGGTGCCGCGCTCGATCCGGCCGTACGCCAGATCCTCGGCCCGCGTACCCATGGCGCCCGGGTCGGGGGCACGCTCCCGGCCGCGTTCGACGCCATGGCGGCGTGCGACCTGGACAAGGACGGGTTCGGCGATCTGGTCATCGCAACGGACCCGCCGTACGACGGCACCGGTATGCCGCCCGTACCGCTCCAGCTCCTCTTCGGCGGCCCGTCCGGCCTGACCGGCAGGGCGGTGGTCCTCCGGATCCCCGGCAAGGCGCGCTTCGGCAACGAGTGGCCCGACCACCCGGTCTGCGGCGACTTCGACGGGGACGGGTCGGTGGATCTCGCGGTCACCGCGAGCGCGGGCCGGGTGAGTTTTCTGCGCGGTCCGTTCAGCCGGGCCGGGGCACCGCGGAGCGCGCCGGCGCCGGTCCCGGGTGGCGGCCCGGCGCTCGAAGCGCCCGCGCCCGCGGCGGACGCCGACGGCGACGGCTACGACGACCTGGTGTACTCCGCCCGCGCGCACGCACCGGGTACGGCCGCTCGTGGCTCGCTGCTGCTCGGGGGCCCGGACGGTCCGGGGCGCGCGGGCGGCTCGTACCGTTTCAAGGCGGTGGAACTGCCGCCCGCGCCCGCGCTGCCGGCCGGGAAGGGCGGCGGTGAGAGCGCCACCGGCGTGCTCGTCTCCGCCGACTTCACCGGGGACAAGCGGCCGGACCTGGTGACCCGTACGCACCGGGGCGAGACGGCGGATGTGATCGCGCTGTACGAGGGGACGGGCGGCGGGGCCGCTGGGGCCGGCGGGTCGGGCGGAACGGGCGGGGGCTTCGCGGACCGTCCGGTGCTCACGTTCAGCACCTCGCTCTTCCTGAGCGAGCAACTCCCCTGACTCCCCAGGTCCCTGGGGCAAACCCCCCAGGGTCCCCCTAGGGGATGTCACAGCTCGGCCGCAATGGACGGTCCGTTGGGCCGGCTCAGCGATGCCGACCGCCAAGACCAGGTACGTTCGATTGCGTGGCTGGATTCAGGATCGGACGCGGCCGGGACAACCGCACCCCGCAACAGCAACCGCAGCGGCATCAACCGCAACAGCAGCCGTACGGACGGCAGGCAGCACCGCCGCCCCCCGGTTACGGGGGCGGGCACCGGGCGGCACCTCCGTACGGTCAGCAGCAGTGGCCCCCCGCGGGCGGCAGCAGCGGAGGCCCGTACGGCGGGCACGGCGGCGGGCCGGGCGGGCAGGGCGGTGCGCAGCGCGGTGGCGGCGGTGGCGGGCACGGCGAGCCGGAGTACTTCGGCGACCCGTACGCCCAGCAGCCCCCGCAGGGCCCGCACGGCGACCCGTACGCCAACACCCCGGGCCACACCCAGATGTTCAGCGTCGGCGAGGACCCGTACGGCGACGGCGCGACCTACCACGCCGGGGCCGCCCCGGCACCCGCCGGCCCCCGGCTGGGCTGGAAGGACCTGCTGAGCGGCATCGTGCTGCGCCCCGGCGCGACGTTCCTGCAGATGCGCGACTACCCGGTCTGGGGCCCCGCCCTGATCGTGACGTTCCTCTACGGTCTGCTGGCGCTCTTCGGCTTCGACACGGCCCGCGACGACGCGATAAACGCGACGCTGACGACCGCCATCCCGTACGTCCTGACGACGGCCGTCGCCTTCGTCCTCGGCGGGCTGATCCTGGGCGCGGTGACCCATACGCTCGCCCGCCAGCTCGGCGGCGACGGCGCCTGGCAGCCGACCGTCGGCCTCTCCATGCTGATCATGTCGATCACGGACGCCCCGCGGCTGGTCTTCGCGCTCTTCCTGGGCGGCGAGAACGGTCTGGTGCAGATCCTCGGCTGGGTCACCTGGATCGCGTCGGGGGCGCTCTTCACGCTGATGGTGGGCAAGTCGCACGACCTGCCGTGGCCGAAGGCGCTGGGCGCGTCGGCGATCCAGCTCATAGCGCTGCTGTCGCTGCTGAAGCTGGGCACGATCTGAGGTTCAGTCGCCCATCCGGCGACGTACGACCGGCGGCTGGACGCTCCAGGGGAAGTTGATCCAGTCGTCGGTGCGCTTCCAGACGTACTCGCACTTCACGAGGGACTGGGTCTTTTCGTAGATCACCGCGCTGCGCACCTCGGCGACATGGTCCACGCAGAATTCGCGGACGAGCTTGAGCGTCTTGCCGGTGTCGGCGACGTCGTCCGCGATGAGGACCTTCTTGTGCGAGAAGTCCACAACGTTGGGGACGGGCGCGAGCATGACCGGCATCGGGAGCGTGGTGCCGACGCCGGTGTAGAACTCGACGTTGACGAGATGGATGTTCTTGCAGTCCAGGGCGTACGCGAGACCGCCGGCGACAAAGACGCCACCGCGGGCGATGCTGAGGACGAGATCGGGTTCGTAGCCGTCGTCGGCGATGGTCTGCGCGAGCGCGCGGACGGCGTGCCCGAACTGCTCGTAAGAGAGATTCTCCCGCGGTCCGGAGCTGGCCGCTTCGGGCGTTTCCGACGCTCCCATGTCAGACCTGGGTCCGATGGAAGTTGAGATAGGACCGCGAGGCGGTGGGCCCGCGCTGGCCCTGGTAGCGCGAACCGTACCGTTCGGAACCGTACGGATGCTCCGCCGGCGAGCTGAGCCGGAAGAGGCAGAGCTGCCCGATCTTCATGCCCGGCCAGAGCTTGATGGGGAGGGTGGCGAGATTCGACAGTTCGAGGGTGACATGCCCGGAGAATCCGGGGTCGATGAAGCCGGCGGTGGAGTGCGTGACCAGCCCTAGCCGTCCGAGGCTGGACTTTCCTTCCAGCCGGGAGGCGATGTCGTCGGGCAGTGAGATGACCTCGTACGTAGAGGCGAGCACAAACTCCCCGGGGTGCAGGATGAACGGCTCGTCGCCCTCCGGCTCGACCGTACGCGTCAGGTCGGCCTGTTCGATGGCGGGATCGATATGGGGATAGCGGTGGTTCTCGAACACCCGGAAGAACCGGTCGAGCCGCACATCGATACTGGAGGGCTGCACCATCGACCCGTCGTACGGCTCGATGCGCACACGTCCGGAATCGAGCTGGGCCCGGATGTCCTTGTCTGAGAGAAGCACGCCCCGAGGATACGCAGGGCGCGCGGACCCACCCCCATCGGGCGGCCCGCGCGCCCCCTCACGCCCAGGGTCAGCGCCGTTCCGACTCCACCGGCTCCGCCGACTCCACCGTCTTCACGGGCTCCGCAGCCTCGACGGGCACGGCATGCCGCAACCGCGCACACCGAGGACACCGGATGAGCCGCCCGGGCCCGATCCTGGCGGTGTCGAGCTGCTGCATCGGGAACGTCGTAGTGCTGAACACATGCCCTTCGGCACAGCGGACGACGGTGCGCTCCATCAAGTCCATCAGGTCCTTTCCCCAACAAACACGGACGAACGCCCACACTAGAATATGAAGAGGACACCCCCCACCCCGGCACTCCGCCCCCGACCCTACGCCCCAACTCCCGCCCCCCAAGCCCCCATCGCCCCCGCCCCCCCACCCCCGAACAACACAGCGACCCCGCGGCGCAATACGCCCGGGGTCGACGATGGGGTAGAGTATCCGACGATGCGGGGCAGATCAGGGCCCCGATTTCGCGGGTGTAGTTTAATGGTAGAACATGAGCTTCCCAAGCTCAGAGCGCGAGTTCGATTCTCGTCACCCGCTCCACATGAAAGCCCCAGGCCAACGGCCCGGGGCTTCGTTGTTGTCTAGACCTCTCATGAGCTCTCGCACCACTTGCGCACCACTTGGGAGGCGGAACACCCCGCCCACGCAGGCAACCCCAGGCTCTTCGTTTATTCGTTCGATGAATGTCTCGAATGGCGAGATCGACTTTGCGTGACCCGCGTCACATACGCCTCGGCCGGCCAACGTACTGGAAGCGGCGGCCGCGAACACGCCAACTCCTCTTCTGACCTGGGAAGTTGAGGGCTAAAGGTGGACTCCAAACAGCCCCATGGGTGCCACTTCCCCCGGCCCTAGCAACCGCCCAGGGGGCCGACACGGCACTGTGTCGGCCCCCCGAGGCGGGTGTCGGAGGGGGTCAGGCGCGGCGCACCACTGGCGCACCACTTGGGACATTGTCCGAGGCGGACCGCCCGTCGCCGTGGTTGCTGACGGCGTCCTTCCGCGCCGCCCGTACTCGGGCGTCGAGGCCCTGAGCGACTTCCTTCTGCCGGTCCATGGGCGAGTGCTGATAGATCAGCGCCGCCTTCTCCGACGACTGGCCGGCACGCACCATGACGTCCTTGAGCGTGCCGCCGGACTGGGCGACGAGGGTGTTGCCGGTGTGGCGCAGGTCGTAGAAGCGGAAGTTGGGCGGCAGCCCGACCTTGTCCCGGGCCTTGCGCCACTTCCGACCGAAGGTGGAACGGCGGAAGGGGGCGGCCCGCTCGCCCACGAACAGCAGTCCGTCGGGCTCCTTGGCCGCGAACCAGTCGAGATGCCGACGCACATCGACATACAAGAAACCCGGCAGCACGACGGTGCGCTCTGCGCCAGCACGTACTTCCCGATCCGTAGCCCAGCTCCTGCGGCAGGAACTCCCATGGGATTCCTGTGTACAGCACGAACAGGATCCCGCTGAGCACCCGCCGGTCATCCAGCCGCCTGCGCCCCGGATACCGCTGCCGGCGTTCGACCACCGGCAACAGCGGAGCGATCCGCTCCCACAGCCCGTCCTCGACCTCCCACGGCCTGCGCTGCCCCACACCCCACCCCGATCCACCAGGTGCAAGCACAACACCGACTGACAGGCCGTGGTTCGAAGGCACAGTCGAAAGTGTCTGATTCCTGATACACCCTCCCTGCTGGGGCAATTGATCAGGCGCTGTGCGGTTTGGGGTAATGGGGGCGAAGGTTGGCGGCAAGGATACGGTCGAGCATCTTGTCGGAGAGGATCCGTGACAGGCGGGTGAGTACGGCCGCGTCGCGCCCGATGGTGTACCGGGTGCGCGGGCGCCGGGCGGTCGCGGCCTTGGCGATGACCAGGGCAGCGGCCTCGGCGGACAGTCCGGAGTCGGTGAACGATGTCGCCTGGTTGATGATCGCCTGCAGCAGCTCGCCGTAGCGGCTGCGCTGGGTCGGCGCCAACGTGGCAATGGTGTCGTTCGCCCGCTCGATGCCGTGGCCGGTCATCTCAGTCTTTACCCCGCCGGGCTCGACGACCACGACCTGCACGCCGTGAGGTGCGAGCTCCCGCCGCAGGGAGTCGCTCATCGCTTCCATGGCGAACTTCGCAGCGGCGTAGGCGCCGTAGGTCGGCATCGCGATCCGGCCTCCGATGGAGCTGATGTTCACCACCCGGCCGCCGCTGGCGTGCAGTGCGGGCAGGACGGCTTTGGTCACCGCGATGTGCCCGAAGAAGTTCACGTCGAATTGCCGTTGCCACTCCTCCATCGACAGCACCTCGACCGGCGCGTTGATGGCGATGCCGGCGTTGTTGATCACTGCGCGAAGCGGTCGCCCTGCCGAGTCGTCGGCGATACGTTTGGAAACTGAGGCGATCTGTTCGGGATCGGTGATGTCCAGGAACACCGGCTCCAGTCCCGCGCTCCGCAGTGTGTCGGCGTCGGATTGGCGCCGGACGCTTGCTAGAACATGAAAGCCGCGGCGGGCAAGCTCGCGGGCGGTCGCGGCACCCATGCCGGTCGACGCGCCAGTAATCAGGACCATCCCGGAGTGCTCATGTGACGTTGTCATGTGAGTGACGATAGCGGCTCGCGTGACATTGTCAAACGAGTCGTGTGACAGCGTCACGTAACATTGGAGGCATGGTCAGCCGATTGGAAAGTGCCGCAGCCACCCGGCGAGCGCTGGTCGAAGCTGCCGCCGATCTGTTGGACGAGGGCGGGCCCGGCGCGGTGACCCTGCGCGCCGTGGGGACCAGGGCAGACGTGTCTCGCGGGGCGCCGTACGGACACTTTCCGGACAAGGAGCACCTGCTCGCCGCGGTCGCAGCCAGGAGCTGGGGGCATGTTAGCGAAGGTCTCGATGCACTCATTGCGGCGGAACATCTGACGCCGGCCGAGCGCCTGGCACGCGCACTGGCTGGCCTGATGGACGTCGGTCGGCGGCACCCACACGCCTATGCGTTGATGTTTGACGCGCCATCGACTGCATCCAGCGAAGCGATCGCTGCGGTGTCACGCACGCACGACCAGTTCCTTTCGATCGTCGCGGGCGCCCTCGCGGATCCACAGCGCGCCCGGCCGGTCGGTGCGATGTTGCTGACCAGCGTGCACGGCATCATCAGCTTCGAGAACGGCGGTCTCCTGGAAACCAAAAAGTGGCACGTTACCGGCGATCAGCTTGTCGAAATGGTCATACGAACCGCAACCGCGCCTCAATGAGCGGTGTGCAAGCTGAAGTTGCTGGTCACAGGTGAGCTGAACCGGATTTTGTAGCGGCCCTGAAGCCAGGCATGATCGCCTCGGCAGATGGGAGAACACAGGTCCGATGCGTGCACCACGGAAGTACCCCGACGAGCTGCGTGAGTGAGAAATCCGCGAGGTCCAGACCTCGGGCCGCCCAGTCGCGCACGTCGCCCGGGATCTGGGCATCTACAAGGAGGCTCTGCGGCAATGGGTTCGCCAGGCCGAGGCCGACCACGGCGACCGGCCTGATCTGCTCACCACGGCCGAGAAGAACGAACTCGCCCAGCTCCGCAGGCAGAACGCTGAGTTGAGGGGGGCGAATGAGATCCTGAAAGCTGCCTCGGTGTTTTTCGCGAAGGAGCTCGACCAGCCCCGCACGAGGCCGACGCGGTGATCAGCCACCTCCGCGACGACTTCGGGGTCGAGCCGGTCTGCCGGGAACTGGACCTTTCAGTCTCGGCATACAATGCCCGCCGCAGGCGGCCGAAGTCCGCCCGGCGTTTGCGCGACGAGCAACTGCTTACAAAGATCCGCGCCGCCCACGCTGCCTCCGGCGGGACCTACGGCGCCCGCAGGATCCACCGCCAACTGCGGCGCGAAGGTATCACCGCGGCCCGCTGCACCATCGAGCGGCTGATGGGCGAGGACGGCCTGGAGGGCGTCATCCGCGGCCGGCGACGCCGGACCACGGTTCCCGAGCCGGCCGCCCCGCGCCCGCCGGACCTGGTCAACCGGCTCTCCACCGCGACCCGGCCGAACCAGCTCTGGGTTGCGGACCTGACGTATGTCCGGACCTGGTCCGGCTGGGTCTACGTCGCATTCGTCCTCGACGTCTGCTCGCGGACCATCGTGGGATGGCAGCTCGCGACCCACATGCGCACCGATCTCCCTCTGGACGCCCTGGACATGGCCTTGTGGCGCCGGGGCATCAAGAAGGGATCGGGCCTGATCCATCACAGTGATCGCGGCAGCCAATACGTGTCGATCCGCTACAGCGAGCGGCTGATGGACGTCGGCGCCGCCGCATCGGTGGGCTCCGTGGCGGACTCGTACGACAACGCGATGGCCGAGGCACTCAACGGCACCTTCAAGGCGGAGCTGATCGAACACCAAGGCCCCTGGCGGGACGCTGACCAGGTCGAACGCGCCGTCGTGCAGTGGGTGGGCTGGTACAACACCGAGCGCCTGCACTCTGCTCTCGACTACCTCCCGCCCGAGGAGTTCGAGGCGGCTTACTACCGTTCCTTGGCCACTCCGAACGCAGCCTGAAACACACAAGATCGGCCGCTACAAAACTCGGGGCAGCTCAAGACTGCTGCACTGGTCCAGCTGGCGCCGACACCACCAGTCAGCGGCTCGACGCAGTCACTACCGGCGACGATCTCTCAAGGAACCCACCAGATGGACCAGGAAACCGCACTGAGGTAAGACCGTTTCCCGGACAGCCGGTTCTACGCTTATCTGCGAGGCCTGTTTGCGGCCGACTCAGCGGATCGTTGGAGCTGGCGGCGCGACCACTTCGCGCAGCTCGGCGGCGGCCTGGGCCATGAGCTGAGCGAGGGTGGTGTCCGGCTCGGCTAGCCAGCGGGGCATGGCGCGCCGGTGGATCGCCAGCACCACGTCGATGATGAAGCGTGCTTTTCCGGGCTCGACGCCGCGGCGCTCGATCGCCGGCGCCAGTGCGTCGGCGATGTCGGCGAGCTTGATCAGATCGCGCTCAGCCAGTGCCGGGTTGGCGGCGATCACTCTTCCCCGGCGCAGCAAAAACTCGCGTGGGCGGAAGATCTCCTCGGCGGTTCCCAGCGCGGTCATCAGCGCCTCGATCGGGGTGAGGCCCGGATCGGCCGCCTCGACCTGGGCGACGAGGTGGGCCTCGAGTCCGTTGCCGGCGAAGAGGACTTCCCGCTTGTCGGAGAAGTAGCGATAGAAGGAGCGCTCCTTCAGACCGGCGGCGCCTGCGATCTGCGCGACCGAGGTGCGCTCGAACCCGTACGTCTCGAACAGCTCGAGCGCCGCGCGTTCGAGCCGGCCCTGTGCGTCGGATTCCCATCGCGGCATACCCACCAGAGTACGACAACAGGAGCTGTTATCGGCTGGTACCCTCAATGACAACAGATGCTGTTATCAACCAGGAGATCGTCATGAAGGCTCTGCAATTCGACCGGTTCGGTTCCCCGGACGTGATCGTGCTCCGCGACGTCCCACAACCGGAGCCGGGACCCGGCCAGATCCGGATCGCCGTGCGGGCGTGCGGCCTGACACCGGCCGACTGGCACGTCGTCGACGGTCTCCTCGCCGACCATCTGCCGCCGCTGCCGCGCGGGCTCGGCCTCGAGGTCGCGGGCACCGTCGACGCGCTCGGCGAGGGCGTCACCGGCGTCCAGATCGGCGACCGCGTGTTCGGCCCGGCCACCTTCGACGGCCCGACGGCCGGCGCCGCCGAGTACGCGGTGATGTCGGCCTGGGCTCGCATTCCCGAGGGCGTAACCGCCGAGCAGGCCGCCGCGCTGCCGATGGCGGCCGAGACGGCGTGGCGCGCGCTCGACGACCTCGGCGTTCAGCCGGGTGAGCTGCTGCTCGTCCACGGCGCGGGCACCACCGTGGGTGAGGCGGCGGTGCGCTTCGCGCTGCACCTGGGTATTCAGGTGATCGCCACAGCCGGGCCGACTCGGGCCGCCGCCCTGGAAGAGATCGGCGCCCAGGTGACCGCCTACGGCGAGGGCATGGCCGAACGCGTCAGCGCACTGACCCCAGGCCCCGTGGACCGCGCCCTGGACACCACGCCGACCGGGGGTCGGATCGACCGCGCCGACCAGCCCAGTCCGGCCGGCGGCTCGCTGCCGACCTTGATCGAGCTGACCGGGGATCCCGACCGTGTCCTCACGGTCTCGGACTTCGCTGCCGCAGCCGAACTGGGTGTCCGGATCACCACCGAGATCCGCTACGACCAGATGAATGAGTTCGCCAGGCTCGCCGGCGAAGGCATCCTGGTCGTACCGGTCGCCCGCACCTACACCCTCGACCAGATCCAGGAAGCGGCCAAGCTCAGCCAATCCCGCCGCCCCGGCGGCAAGCTCATGCTCGTCCTGTGATCACCTTGCTGGCGTGGTCAGGCGAAAGGCGTCCACACAACCCGATGATCACACGGTGACCGCACCCGTTCCCGACCAGGGTCCCTACAAGATCGCGAAGTCACACTGGAGTATTAACCTCGCGCTTTCACGAGGCTCGTTGTCCGATGCTGGATCAAATAAACGGAGAGTGCCCCTGAACTGCAACGATAAGACGTGTCGAGGGTCCTGTCAGCTGCAAGGGAAAAGCACTCTCCAGATGAAGAAGGGCAGCGGGTCGTACCCGCCTGTCCGTGCCGAAGGCGGGGGGCTGGGCCGGGTCGGTGCTGGTGGTCTAGACGGTCCGCAAGTCCGGCCTGGATGCCGCGAGGTCTGCGGCACTGGCGCCGTAGCGCAAACCGCAGGCCGTGCACGATCCGGGCAAGAGCTTGCTGGACGCGGCCCTGGCCGTCGCACTCGGCGAGACTGCCTGGCCGACGTCGGCGTGCTGCGAGCCGAGCCGGACCGGCTCGAGCCGGCGGCCTCCGGCCCGACCGGCTCCCGTCTCATCGACACCGACAAGGAAATAGGAACCCGGTTCCCTTTGCTTGAAGGTCCGGCGGCGGCAGGCGGGCGGTCCTTGGTCTCGGCCGTGACCAAGACCAACCGCCCCTGAGCCGACCGAAGCTCAAGCGGGTGGCTGCGTGGGGATACCTGCTGCGGTGTACGTCGAGGATTGACCCCTACATTTGACTGACCGATCACTCTCCTACATGCTGTACTCATGCCCAGGCCGAGGAGCGACGACAAGCGCGCGGCGATCATGGCCGCCGCCACGCGGATTATCGCTGTTCAGGGTCTGGGGGCGGCGACGGCGGCGATCGCGAAGGAGGCCGGCGTCTCCAACGGTTCGCTGTTCACCTACTTCGACACCAAAGCAGATCTGCTGAACCAGCTTTACCTGGAGCTGAAGGGCGAGATGGGGGCAGCCGCACTCGGCGGCCTGCCCGTAGCCGATGCGCGCACTCAGATGCTGCACATGTGGTCACGATGGATGGACTGGGCGACGGCCAATCCCCGCAAGCGCCGCGCTCTGGCGCAGCTCCAGGTCTCCGACGAGATCACGGCATCCACCCATGAGTCCGCAAGCCGGACCATGGCGGGCATCGGGGGGATCCTGGAGCGCAGCCGGGCGAACGGCCCGATGCGCGATGTCCCGGCGGCTTTGGTGTTCACGCTCTGCAATGCCCTGGCCGAGGCCACTATCGACTACATCATCGGCGACCCGGATCGCGCCGACGAGCACAAGCAGTCCGGTTTCGACGCGCTCTGGCGCATGATCGGCTGACCCGCCCCGGTCCACCTTTCCCGTGTTCGCACATGCCCATTAATGACTGACTAGTCAGATATCTAAGGAGCGCCATGCGCGACAAGGTCTATGTCATCACCGGCCCGACCTCCGGCTTCGGCCGCCGCACCGCCCTCGAACTGGCCAAGCACGGCACCGTCGTGCTGGTCGGGCGCGACGCCGCCAAGCTCGACGACGTGCGCAGGGACATCGAAGACAGAGACGGAGAGGCCGTGCCCGTCATCTGCGACCTCTCGGACCTGACGAGCGTGCGCCGCGCCGTCGCTCAGATCGTCGAGCTCGGCCTCCCGATCACTGGCGTGCTCAACAACGCCGGCATCTTCCCCAACCGTCCCGGTACCAACGCTCTCGGCTGGGACATCGCCTACGCGACTAACCACATCGGGCCTTTCGTGTTCACCGAGACGCTCGTGCCCCACCTCGCAGACGGCACGCAGGTGGTGTTCATCGTTTCAGCCGTGGAGGATCCGGAGCGCAAGGCCGCCACCATGTCCGGTTTCCGCGGCGCCCGGTACATCTCGGCCGAGGCGAGCACTCGTGGGGAGTGGAAGCCCGGCGGCTCGAAACTGCCCGGCGGGGACGCCTATGCCACGTCCAAGCAGTGCAACCTGGCAACGGTGCTCGCCTTCGCCCGCGAAACACCCCGACTGCGGTTCAACGCCATCGAGCCCGGCTTTGCCCCCGGCACGAATCTCGGCCGTGACGCCGGCCTGTTCCTGCGTCTGCTGTCGAAGTACGTGCTCTCGCCGCTGGCCCCGCTCATCAAGTACTGGACCAACCCGGGCATCGCTGCTCGCATGATCACCCGGGTACTCACCGACGACTCGGATGCCACCGGCGTCTACTACGACGAGAAAGGACGTCCCATGCGGGGTTCCGCACAGGTGCACGATCCGGCGTTCAACGCGCGGGTAGTCGCCGAGACCCGTGCGCTACTGGGGACAGTGCACGTCTGAGGAAGGACTTCGGGTGGCCCCTGGGCAACCGGACTCGGGCCACCGTTCGGATGGCTTCGTCCCCGCTGGGCTTGCACCTGCGAGGCGTCGAGTGTGGCGCGGGAGAGGGCCAGCCGGTGAGCCTCCCGCAACCGGTCCAGCAACACCTGTGAGCCACGCGCTTTTACGCGGCAGGGTGTCGGGCGGGCGATCAAAAACGCGAGGAGTGCTCCTGGCCTGCAACGGTGAGACGTGTCCAGGATCCAGGGCGTCGCAGGAAAGAAGCACTCTCCAGATGAAGAAGCGTATCGGGTCCTACCCGCGTGTCCGCATCGAGGGCGGCGGCCGGGCGGTGGTCTCGCAGGCCGGGGGCGTGCTGCTGGTCGGGACCGTCCGCAAGGCCGGCCTGGAGACCGCGATATCAGCGGCGCTGACCCCGTGGCGGAAGGCTCGGGCGGTGCATGATCCGGGCAAGATCCTGCTGGACGTGGCCCTGACGGTCGCGTTGGGCCGGGACTGCCTCGCGGATGTCGCCATGCTGCGGGCCGAGCCGGCCGTGTTCGGGCCGGTGGCCTCCGACCCGACGGTCTCCCGCCCAATCGACACCCTCGCGTTCTCCGGGGAGAAGGCCCTGGGGGCCATCCATCCGTGCCGCGCGGGCTGAAGTCCGCCGACGTGTCCGGCGGTTGGCCGACCGGGAAGCGCCTGACGCGGGCGGGACGGTGACCGTGGATCTCGACGGGGTGCTGGTGATCGCGCACTCGGACAAGGAGGACGCCGCACCCACGTGGAAGCGAACCTACGGCCACCACCCGCTGATGGGGTTCGTCGACCACGGACCGGGCGGCACGGGTGAACCGGTCGCGGCCCTGCTCAGAGCAGGCCACGCAGGATCGAACACGGCCGCTGGCCACATCACCGCCGCCCAACTGGCCCATGCCCAACTGCCGAAGAAGTACCGGCGCGGACGCGGGACCCTGATGGGCATACGGCTGATCGTCAGGAAGGAACAACCGCACCCTGGGGCCCAGTTGAGGCTCACGGACGCGGATGGCATGCGGCTGACCTGTTTTGCCACCAACACCGTGGGCCGGCCGATCGCCGAGCTCGAGCTCGTCGTTCCAGATCTCAACTGCACGCTCGTCGATCACGCCGGGAGGCTGCCCAGACCGTTGCCACTATCAGCGTCGGCTGCACACGATCGAGGGGCGGCCCGGGAAAGAGAACACGGGCCGGCAATCAGCCCACTACACTCACCCAAACCACCCCTGAACAGGGAAAACGTCAAAGTGCTGCTGGAGTATTAGCGTCCTGCTCAAACCGGGCGACGTTGTACTGATCAAATTCGCCAACATACTCTGCCTAGGACAAGCAGCCAGGGAACTGGCCGACATGCGCAGAGCGGAGAAAGCGGGGGTGCGATGCCGGAATTCCCCACTGAAAAAATGCGTGAAAAAATGAAATTCCGGGGAGTCTCACCTTCCAAATCGCGGATCATGACAAGCCGAGCGCAAGGCGGTGTCTGTAGCCATTTTCCGAAGCCTTGACCTAACGCCAACCGGCGTCAAGCCAAGGCTTCGTTGAATCTCGCCAGACCAATGGCCATGAATCCTGCTGCCCGCAGGGATCAGCATGGCGATACCCAGCTAAAGCGCAACTGAGAGTCTTCTGCCACTCGCGAGCAGGCGCCATGCTGCGGCGATGCCGACCGCTAGACAGACGAAGGCTAAAAGCTAGCCATAAGGCTAATCAAGATTGCATCAGCAGCGCGGAAATTCGATGCCGAAACGAGCATGAAACCTCACTCCGCCAGCGATACATACGCTTGAGATCCACCAGACCAGAGCCAGCATAACGACGATGTGTACAAATCCGAGATTCAAGGAAAGCTCCTTTACTTGACTCCTACACAGGCACAGCAGCGACTACGGCGACGGGGCCAAAGACAAAATTCTGACCCTCTGAGACCCAGACCGCCTTCAGTCGCCCGAAACCAGCCCCAGCCCAACCGATTCCATCGGAAGGGTATGATCTAAGGGGACAGTAGCACCCTCCTGCGTCTCCCCAATGTCGCCACCCCGGGAAACCACCACCCCGGGAAGCCGCCCACCGAACGCTCGTAAAAATAATAAATACATGACCACATCAGAAATTAATCATTACCACCACTCTGCACCAAAAGAAAGGACTTTCACACACTCGTAGCCCAACATAAAAAGAAGAAAAAGCCCGCCCGATTTTCCACTAGGGGAAATCGGGCGGGCTTGCACGAACCCTATAGGGCTGATGACAAATTACCGAGTACCGGTCATAGCCTTCTTTGCGAACCCTGAAGGGGTGATGACGGCCCGTGACGGGACCTGTGGTCTACAGACAGCGTAGAGCGTTGCTAACGCTCCAGGGCTGATGTCGACCGGCGCCACCGACTTCGCATTCTTCCACGTGCAGAAGTTGCGAGCCCTCCAGGGCTGATGACGACGCGCCCGTGGATGCAGGGCGAGCTGAAGCGGCTGGTGTTGCGAGCCCTCCAGGGCTGATGACGGCCAAAGACCGGTGCCAGACGTCGCCCATGACTTGCTTGTTGCGAGCCCTCCAGGGCTGATGACGACGCAGGCCATCCTCCGGACCTGCACGGTCACTGGCTGGTTGCGAGCCCTCCAGGGCTGATGACGACCTGTGACCGCCTCCGGGATCTTCAACTCCCTCACGTTGCGAGCCCTCCAGGGCTGATGACGACCAGCCGTTCGGCCCGTGGGTGACCTCCCAGGCCCGGAGTTGCGAGCCCTCCAGGGCTGATGACGACGAACGGGCGCGCTCTCGTCTCCGGACGGCTGCTGTCGTTGCGAGCCCTCCAGGGGTGATGACGTCCCTACACGCCTGCCCCGATCCCGGGCGGTTCCCTCCGTTGCGAGCCCTCCAGGGCTGATGACGTCCGTCTGCCCGGGGTGCAGGCGGTCCGGCGCAGCGTTGTTGCGAGCCCTCCAGGGTTGATGACGTCAGGCGTACCACCAGTTCAAAGCCGACGCGATCATTGCGTTGCGAGCCCTCCAGGGCTGATGACGTCGTGGTGCGGTGCTCGGCGTGGAGCAGGGCGAAGAGTGGTTGCGAGCCCTCCAGGGCTGATGACGTCGGGGAGGTGTCGGCATGAGCATGAGCCAGGACACGTTGTTGCGAGCCCTCCAGGGCTGATGACGTCCTGCGCCTCCCGCGGCCGCGCGGGAGATCAGTTGGTGTTGCGAGCCCTCCAGGGCTGATGACGTCCCGGCAGCGACGGATCCTGGCCTGCGTACGCGAGTGGATCGCGTTGCGAGCCCTCCAGGGCTGATGACGTCCCACTCCATCCCCCCTGGGGCATGCCGTCGTTCGGCCGTTGCGAGCCCTCCAGGGCTGATGACGTCCCTACCCCCACATCAAGCCCGTCGGCCACCCGTGCAAGTTGCGAGCCCTCCAGGGCTGATGACGTCCCCGAGGGTAAAACCACTGGTCAGAGCCGCCTTGCAGCAGGGTCTCGGGGCGAATTTTGCAGCGATCCGACAGTAATGCATCAGTGCAGGTCAGAGCGTTGAGCGACGTGCGGCTACGGCCGCCGCGAGGTCGTTGTCAGTGGTGCCCGTTAGTTTACGGGTTCGGCCTCACGACAGACAGCTTCAACGTTGCTCGGTTCGGAATAGCGCCCCTAGCATAGAAATCAAGCCTTTGTCAGGATTTATCACCGACTGCCACTTTCCTTCCCTCGCTCGGCTAGGGTCTGACCATGCCACGGTCGTTCGGTTCGTGATGCGGCAACAGCCGCTGCTGTCAAAGATGTTGGGGGTGTGATGCGGGTCAGAGTGGACGTCGGAGCGGACGTGCCGAGCCTGCGGTGGGAGGACGTGCACGGGCCGGCGCGTGCCGTGATGTACGAGCTTCTGGGGAGCCAGGACGCCGCCATGGCCCAGTCGTTGCATGACGAGGGGTGGAAGGGGCAGCCGCTCAAGCCGTTCGGGCTGACGAGCCCGCAGTTCAAGGGGGCCCCGAAGAAGAAGGGCGTGTACACGACGTCGCGCGATGGGTCGGTGTGGTTCGGGTCTCCGGTTCCGGAGATCGCGGCGGTGCTGGTGGCGTCGCTCGCTTCGCGTACCGAGATCGTGTGGGGGTCGGCTCGTCTGGCCGTGCGCGGCTTCACCGTCGATGTGGGCGCCCCCGCGTCGGACGGCCCGGTGGAGTTGAGGACGGCCACTCCCGTAGTGGTCAAGCACGAGAGCCGTTATCTCCTTCCGGGCGACAACCATTACGTCGAACGGCTTCAGCACAACCTGACGCACAAGGCCGACGTTCTGGGCCTTCCGGCTCCGCACGGGTTACGGGTGCTGGAGGCCGGGCCCCGGCGCCGGTTCACCGTGCGGGGAGCGCCGAGGATCGGGGCGGAGATCCGGGTGGCCATGGAGGCCGACGCCCGATTCGTGGAGGCTCTGCGCTCCTGGGGTCTGGGGCTCGACACGGCGCAGGGGTTCGGGTGGATCCGGTGAGCACGCCCACCACCACCCCGGGACCGCTGGCGGCGACGAGCCATCCGCTCCAGCGCGCCGGGGCGTGGGCGATCGCGGTGCTGGCCGAGCGCGCGGTCCCGCAGGAGGTCACCGCGGCCGATCTCGACTTGGTGGCTTCCCGTTTGGTGGACGACATTTCGGCTGCCGCTATGGCCGCGAAGGACACCGCCGCGTACGACTGGTGGAAGGTTCTCTTCGCGCTGTATCCGAACTCCAAGGCGACGCACAGCAAGCGGTCGCGCGACCGGGCGGTGCTGCTGCCGGGGATCGCCGACATGTTCGTACCTGACGCCCCTGGCGCGCCTACGCGTCCCTGCACATTCTGCGGGAAGGCTGCCACAGCAGTGTGGACGAAGTCGTCTCTGCCGATGTTCGACACGAACAAGGCACTCAACACGCTGCCACCTGGCGTTCCGGGCTGGCCGGTCTGCCGGGGGTGCCGTATCGCGGCGTGGGCCTTGCCGTACGGCGCCTGGGTCACTGCCGGATCGGCGACCGTGCTCTCCTGTGAAGAGGAAGCGGTGGAACGAGAGTTCTCGGCGCGCAATGTGCTGCGGGCCCGGCGGGTCATGCATCTCGGGTTCACCGGCTTGCGGGCCGACGCCCGGCCCGAGCTGATCGCTGTCCGTGCCCTGCGTTCTCTGAGAGCCGGTCTGCCTGCCGGCGCCACGCTGTGGAGCTTCAAGAACGACAACCAGGAACCCTGGCTCCGGGTGACCCGGACACGTCGCGCCGTACCCGTATTCCTGGCGACGGTCGAGGGCAACGCGGAACTGCGCCGGGGCTGGCGGCTGCTGGAGCTTGCCCTCACTCGGCGGGACAAGCAGGGCCATGTGACTGCCAGCGGTTCCGCCGAGTCGGCGCGACTGCTGTTCGAGGCCGAGGACGGCCGAAGCCGGTCGCTGCTGGCGCAACTCCACTACCTGCTGGACGAGCCCGACGGTTCCTGGACCGGAGAGGACCGACGCGCCCTCACCGGGCTCGCCTTCACCTACGCCAAGGAGATTCTGGGCATGAATCCGGACCTGACGCCCGTGGCGACCGTGATCGCCGACTGGATCGAGCACGGCAGCGGCAGCCCGCGGGGCCGGCTCGCGGAGTACCGGAACGTCGCGCTGAGCGACTACAAGCTCGGCACCCTGCTCATGCAGGCGCACTTCCGACTGACGCTCGACGGCCGACCGGTGGCAGCGGGTCCGGAGGACTGGAGGCCGCTGATCCAGCAGCGGCCCCGCGCCTGGGAGCAGCGCATGCTGCTGGCCGCCAGCGTGCTGCAACTTCTCCAGGCGCGCGGCGTGGCCGTGAACGAAAAGCCCGTGGACGCGGACGAACAGGCCCGCACGGAGGGTCTGCTCGAACAACCGATGCTCGCTGACGCCGGCGACGAGGACGAGGACAGGGGAGCGGCCTGATGGCCTATCTGGCGGGAAAAATGGTGCTCGCGATCGAGGCGGGCGCGCCGAACAACGGCAAGGGGGAGGAGACTAAGTCGAGGGTGAAATACGCCCGTATCCGTGGTCGGCACTATCCCTATATCTCCGCGCAGGCCGTCCGGCGCTGGACGCGCGACGGCATGGTCGAGCTGGGTGCCGTGCCCTCTCCGGTCACCCGGGTCGGCAAGGCGCAGAACAAGGCGCAGAAGGCAAACACCGAAGCGGATCCGGTGCGGTACGCCGACGACGACCTGTTCGGTTACATGCGAGCCGGAGCGAAGAAGGACGACGCGGCCACCACCCTGCGCGACAGCCCCTTCATGCTGGGCACGCTGATGTCGGTCGAGCCCGCCTATCCGACCGAGGACTTCGGTGTCATGTCACGCGGGGTCACCGAGCCCGTGCTCCACGGGCACGAGTTCTACACCGCTGATCTGGCGGCCCCGTTCCTGCTGGATGTGCCGAGGATCGGTACGTTCACCCTCCCCGGCGACAATGGTGTGGGCAGGCCGAACTACCTCACCCAGGAACAGGCCCTCGCCGTGGCGGACGCCGCGGCGGCCGGGGCATCCGCCACCACGTTCCGGGACCAGCCCGCCGTACGGCTGCCCATCGAGGAACGCCGGTCCCGGGCAGCGATGCTGCTGGAGGCGCTGGCTCACCTGAGCGGCGGGGCCAAGCAGGCCCTCCACTACGGGGACCGCGTGCCCGCCCTGATCGTGCTGGTGCCGTTCAAGGGCGGCATCAATCCGCTGGCGCACTGTGTCGACGGCCAGGAAGGCACTGGCCTGCGCGTCCGGGGCAAGGTGCTGCGCGAAGAGTTGGCGGCATGGGACGGCGAGTGGGAGGCCCCGGTGCGGATCGGCTGGCGCCCCGGGTTCCGGGACGATCTGCGTGAGGACTTCGAGAAGGAGTGCGCCCAGGAGATCGGGGATGGGACGGTGGTCATCGACCATCCCCGGACTGTCCTGCGCGGTCTGGCCGCCGAGTTGCGCGAAGGCCGGCTCGACGGCTGGTTCGACGACCCCAAGCGGTGATCTCCGTGCCGCATGAGCCGCAGACGGCGTGGCGGGCAGACTTCTGGGCCCCCGTCGCATCTTTCCGTGATCCCCTCTTCCCCGGTCTCAGCCATGGTCTGCCGCTGCCGCCGCCCTCCACCGTGCGAGGACTGCTGGCGGCGGCCACCGGAGAGCCCTCGGAATCCGTGGCCCTGGGGATGGCCGCCTGGTCCGAGGGGAACGGTGTGGATGCCGAGACGTACCACCCGATCGCCGCGGACGGCTCCAACCCGGCTGTCTCGGGACGTGTACGCGCCGGTAAGGGCGGCATGACGATCCGGGACCGCTCCTTCCTCGCGCATGTTCATCTGAGCGTATGGCTGCCCGGAGCCGACGGCGATCGCATCGCCCGAGCGCTGCGCCGTCCCCGCTGGCCCCTGCGCCTGGGACGCTCACAGGACATCGTCCATCCCCTGCGCGTGCGGCCCAGCACACTGCGCCCCGCCGAGGAGGCGGTGGTGGACCACGCTCTGGCACCGGCCGACGGCCACGACGTACCCAGCGCGACGCTGCACCGTATGGCGGCCAGTGTCTCCACCGACCGTCTCACCACGGCGTGGGAGGACTTTCTGTGGTGCGACGCCCCGACCGGCCGCCAACCCGTCCGGAACGCCTATCGGGACGAGAAAGGGCAGGCGGTGTGGCTGCTCAGCCCGTAACCCCGAGAACTCCCCGGCGCGTCCTGCCGGACGTACGGGCCAAGTCCGCCCCGGCCGACGATCCCGAGCGTCTGACGACCCATTCCCGCACCGTCCACGACACCGTCTCCCAGATCGAGGAACGCCTCGCGAACGCAGGCGTCCTCGCCACCGAACCCGCCTTCTGGGCCCGCGTCCGTAGGGCCGCGCTCCTGCACGACGCTGGCAAAGTCGCCGAAGGCTTCCAGCAGCAGCTTCGTCCCGGCGGGAAACTGTGGGGCCAGCGCCACGAAGTACTGTCCCTCGCGTACGTCGATCTCCTCGCCACGGCAGCGGGATGGAACGACGAGGACCGGCTCATGGTCGCCACGCTCGTCGTGACCCACCACCGCGCTCTGCACACCTCGGCGTCGGGCGCCGCCGGAGGCAAGCCCAGCCTGTCGCAGACGTACAACAGCCAGACCCGGTGGGACGAAGCCTTCACCCACACCCCGCACGCGGGAGGAATGCAGGTGCAGGTCCAGCTCGGACTGCACAGGGAACTGGTCGCCTGGTTCTCCGGCGCCCTGGGCATGGACCCGCCGCCCATCACCGCTGGCGGCCCCACCCTTGCCGAGCGGGCCCGTCTGGCTCTCGAACATCTGCTGGATACCTGGCGGGGGCCCGTCAAAGCCGACCGCGGGCTGCTCGCTGTCCTCGCCCAGGGCGCGCTGACACTCGCCGACCACGCCGGGTCGGCGCACGAACGCCTGCAGACCCATATGCCGCTGCCCGCCGATTACTTCGAGCGGCTCCCCCACACGCCCTACCCACACCAACGCCAGGCAGCCGACACCGACGGCCATCTGGTCCTGATCGCCCCCACGGGCAGCGGCAAGACGGAAGCCGGACTGTCCTGGGCCGCCCGACAGACGGCAGCGATGCCGGGCCTGCCCCGTGTCGTATGGACGCTGCCGTACCGCGCCTCCCTCAACGCGGCGCGCCGCCGACTGCAACGCGATCTCGTTCCTGCGGCCGGAGAGACGGTGCCGGACATCGGCCTCCTTCACGGCACCGTCGCACACACCCTTCTCAGCGAAGCAGTCGAGGACGGCTGTCCACCGGACAACCACGCACCGGCCGGCGGTACGTACGACAGCGACGCAGCCGACAACAGCGCGACCACCGACGAGCCGACGGCCGCGATGGCACGCCAGGCCCGTGCACGAGCCAGCGCCATGCGTCTGTTCGCCCAACGTCTGCGCGTCGCCACCCCCCACCAACTTCTGCGGGGCGCCGTCGCGGGACCGGTGTACTCCTCCGTCCTTCTCGAACAGACCAACTCCGTCTTCGTCCTGGACGAGCTCCACGCCTACGAACCGGAGACCTTCGGCCGTCTCTGTGCGGCCATGAGGCTGTGGGAACGGCTCGGCAGCCGGGTCGCCGTCCTCTCCGCCACCCTCGCCCCGCCCATGACCGAGATCATCAAGGAGAGCCTCACCCGGCCGGTGACCTGTCTTCGCGCGCCCCAGGGCACCAGCCCGGTCCGCCACCGTCTCGTGCTGGACGACATCCCCCTCACCTCCGCCGCAAGTGTCGAACGGCTGCGCGGCTGGCTGGGCGAAGGCCACAGCGTCCTGGCCGTCGTCAACACGGTCGCCGGCGCTCAGCAGTTGTTCAAGGATCTGCACGACGACGCCCGCGACTCCTGCCCCGGCGACCCGCACAGCGCCCTGCTGCTGCACTCCCGTTTCAAAAACCGCGACCGGAACGCGATCGAACGGAACCTCCTGAAACGGCACCCCGAACGCCACGCGGACGACCGGGCTCGGCGGGGCGGGCTCACCGTGGCCACGCAGACCGTCGAAGTCTCCCTGCAACTCGACTTCGACCGCGGAGCCGTGGAAAACGCCCCGGTCGAGGCAGTGGCCCAGCGCGCCGGCCGGGTCAACCGGCGCGGTCTCCACCCCGACGGCCCGGTCGAGTTCCGGGTCCACCCTACGGACGGCACCCGTCCCTACGAACCGGAAGCCGTTGCCGCCTCCTGGGACGCGCTGACCGCTCTCGACGCGGACGGCGTCGAAACGCTCAGCGAACAGGACATCGACCGGCTCCTCGCCCTCGCATACGACACCGACTGGGGCAGGGGGTGGCTGGAGAGGACCCGCCGCGCCCGCGACGCGTTCAGGGATGTCTTCCTCACCTTCACCGATCCGTTCCACGACCGCTCCGAGTTCGCCCAGAAGCTCAGCGCGCAATTCGACAGCGTCGAAGTCCTGCATCGCGACGACATTGAGGAGTACCGGGAGCTCACCACCGGCCGGCAAGGCCACCTCCTCCGCGCGGCCGGCCTGCTCATCCCGCTTCGGTACGGCCAGCTGAAGACCTACAAGGCTGAGTACGACCGGGGCCTGGGAGTCCATGTGATCGACGGGGAGTACGACGAAACCCTCGGGCTGGAAGCCCCGCAGGAGCCGGAGACCATCCTGTGAGCACACGAACAACCAACGCCGCCGACCACGGGCCGGAAGAAGAAGACGCCGCCCCGCTGGGCGGCGTGCACATCAAGTACCTGCATCACTGCCCGCGCCAGTTGTGGCTGTACAGCCGCGGTTACCGGCCCGAACAGCGCAGTGACCTCGTCGCCTTCGGGGAAGTCATCGACGACACCACCTTCACCCGCCGACGCGACATCGACCTCGGCGAAGCGAAGATCGACTGGGTGACCACGGGTGCCGTCGTACACGAGACCAAGTCGTCCCGCGTCCTCTCACCGGCCCACGCGGCCCAGGTCCGCCACTACTGCCTGCTGCTGGAACGCCGGGGCATCACCGTCCGGGGCGGGATCATCCACTACCCGCTCATCCGCCGCACCGCCGACGTCCCCTGGGACGCGACCGCCCGGGCCGAGGCCAAGGACTCCGAAGTCCAAGCCCGCGGCGTCATCGCCGCCCCCGAAGCGCCGGCCCGTCTGACACGCGGCGACTGCCGCGGCTGCTCCTACCTCGACTACTGCTGGGGAGACTGATGCCCGCCGTCGGCCGTACCTACTGGCTCACCGAACCGTGCCGCATCCGGCGCGAGGACAACAGCGTCCGCATCGAACGCCCCGACGGCAGCCCGGTCCGCATCCCCATCACCGACATCCGCGATTTCGTGGCCTTCGACCACGTCGACATCAACACCTCGGCCCTGTCCCTGCTGAGCCGCAACGCCGTGACCCTCCACGTCCTCGACCATTACGGCAACCACGCGGGCCACTTCAGTCCCTCGGAATCCATGTCATCGGCCAGCGTCATCCGCCGCCAGGTGGAGATCACCGCCGACCCGGACCGGCGGGTCGCCGTCGGACGGTCGCTCGTCCTCGCCACCGCCGAGAACCTGCGCTGGGCGATGGACACCGACCTCCTCGACTCCGCCCTGTCGTCCCTGCGCGCCGCGCTGCCCAACTGCAAGGACGGCGACACGGTCATGGGCCAGGAAGGCAACTTCCGCCGCACCGCCTGGGCCGTCCTCGACACCCAGCTCCCCGCCTGGCTACGGCTCAACGGCCGCACCCGCCGACCTCCCACCAACGCGGGCAACGCCTTCATCAGCTACCTCAACACCCTCGTCTACGCCCGCGTGCTCACCGCCCTGCGCACCACCCCGCTCCACCCGGCCATCGGATTCCTCCACTCCGACACCGACCGACGCCGCAACACCCTCGCACTCGACCTGGCCGAGCCCTTCAAGCCCCTCTTCGCGGAACGACTCCTCAAGCGCGCCGCGAGCCAGAAAAAACTGAAGCCGACCGACTTCGAAACCGACGTTGCCAGAGCCTCCCTCAGCAAGGACGGCCGCAAGAAAGTCGCCGCGTTCGTCAAGGAGGAACTCGCCACGACCGTCCACCACCGCACGCTCAAGCGCAAAGTCAGCTACGAGGAACTCATCCACCTCGAAGCCCTCAAGATCGTCCGCATGTGCCTCGAAGACAAGCCGTACAAGCCCTTCCGCCCCTGGTGGTGACCAGCCATCTTCGTGATCCTCGTCTACGACACCGCCGTCGAACGCAACCCGAAAGTCCTCAAAACCTGCCGCAAATACCTCCACTGGACCCAGCGCAGCGTCTTCCAGGGCGAACTCACCACAGCCCAGTACCGCGCCCTCATGGCCGCCCTGAACACCACCATCGACCCGGAATACGACAGCATCGTGACCTACACCACCCGCTCCCCCGACATGATCGAATCCACCACACTCGGAGTCGACCTCGGCGGCCCAGGAGACATCCTCTGAACCGCTCTGACCTGCACAGATGCACTACCGCCGGACCGCTGCAAAACAGCTCGCGAAGCGGCCAACCATCACCGCTCTGACCTGCGGTTTTACCGTCGGGTTCGTCATCAACCCAGGAGGGTTCGCAACGTGAATTCGTGTCCGCGGACGGGGCCCGGCGCTTTGAGTTCGTCATCAACCCAGGAGGGTTCGCAACATGACGACCAGGTCCAGGCCGTGCCTCTGCTGCAAGCGGTTCGTCATCAACCCAGGAGGGTTCGCAACTGCGTTCGGAGTCAGCGCAGTGGTGCACCAGAAGGAGTTCGTCATCAACCCAGGAGGGTTCGCAACAGCTGCGCGTGACGGAGCTTCAGCTCCTTGAGGACGGTTCGTCATCAACCCAGGAGGGTTCGCAACCGCGGCGGCATGATGTGGTCCAGGACGATCGACGCCTCGCGTTCGTCATCAACCCAGGAGGGTTCGCAACCGCGGCTCCCCGCCGTATCCCTCGGCACCCTCAACCCGTCGTCATCAACCCAGGAGGGTTCGCAACGGGTCGAGAAGCGGGTAGACGGCCGGCGAGAGCCGGAGTCGTCATCAACCCAGGAGGGTTCGCAACAGGCGAGGGTGGTTCCGGGGGGCTTTGATCACGTCGTCATCAACCCAGGAGGGTTCGCAACCGGTAGGCGGTGAGCGCGGCGCGGTGTTCTGTGCGGGTCGTCATCTACCCAGGAGGGTTCGCAACACGTCAGCATGTGAAGCCCCGAGACGCTTCAGCTCCGCGGTCGTCATCAACCCAGGAGGGTTCGCAACTCGCGCCGATCACCGAGCAGGGCGGTCTCGGGGGCGTCGTCATCAACCCAGGAGGGTTCGCAACAGGTAGCCCCAGGAGCCACGGCTGCCCCGTCCGCAGGTCGTCATCAACCCAGGAGGGTTCGCAACCCGAGTGGTACCTCCAGGCGCGCGACAACCTGTCCCGGTCGTCATCAACCCAGCAGGGTTCGCAACATCACGTGGCGGACGTCCTGGACCCCGTCCGCAGCCGTCGTCATCAACCCAGGAGGGTTCGCAACGCCTTGTTGGCGAGGTGGGACTTGCGTATGGCCTTCGTCGTCATCAACCCAGCAGGGTTCGCAACCGGCTGACCAGCGCCCCGCAGACCGCCACCGCGCGTCGTCATCAACCCAGGAGGGTTCACAACCAGGGGCACCGGTCTGGGGTGCCCTGCTCGGATGCTGTCCTAATCGCTTCAGAAGGATTCGTGCACCGATCCAGGAGCGAGATAGCGCCGCTTCGAGCGGCCTCAGCCGACAGCCGCTACGTAACACTGATCTGTCGGCCGAAAGAACATGCCCGGCACCGATACTCTCTGTCACCTCCGCGACGGCAACAGAGAAGGGGCACCTGTCTCGCACCACTGCCGCACCAGTAGAAGCGGTAAACCACGGCCAATTGCAGCACGTGGCGGCTGCTCCACAGGTCACGCCCAAGAGGCACTTAATTCGCTGACCTGCAAGGGAGCGAACAAAGCACCGGTGATTCCCAAGCTCAGAGCGCGAGTTCGATTCTCGTCACCCGCTCCATGAAATAGCCCCAGGTCAATGACCCGGGGCTTCGTTGTTGTCTAGACCTCCCATGGCCTCTCGCACCACTTGCGCACCACTTGAGAGGCGGAACACCCCGCCCGCGCAGGCAACCCCCAGGCCATTCGCTTATTCGTTCGATGAATGTCTCGAATGGCGAGATCGACCCAGGTCAGGGCCACCCATATCCGATGCCGCATGACGAATGCGGCGAAGCGTTCCACGAGATCCACCTCCGGGAACAGGCCGGATCCACGGATCAGCGCCCCGGAAGCGATCTACGCCGACACCGCTGCCGACGAAGCGTCCACGGCCACCGTCCGACCGGCTCACCCACCCCACCGACATCCGGTCGTCATTCGACCCGGTGCGAGCCGTGTCGGGCGACGGCCAGGCGGACACGCGTGGGGAGTTCGTCCCAGCCGGCGGATCGACGGGCCCGTTCCACAGCGGAGCGCACGTCCTTCAGTACCTGTTCCGGAGTGCTGCCGAGGTCGAGGGTGAGGCCGATCCGGGCCTGCGGGCGACTCGGAGGCCCGGAGACGCGTGCCCGGGCCCGCCGGACGCCGGGCAGCGTGTTGAGGTCCTTTGTGAGGGCGTCATCCACCACGTGGTCACTGACCGTCACAGCTTTCCGGGGAGTGTCTGCCACGGACAGTTGACGAGGGCGCCGCCGCCGGGCCTGGGCCAGCAGCCACGAGAGAGCGAGAAGCATGAGCAGGGCGAGGGCCGCGATGACGGTCGGCCACCACCAGCCCTGGTCAGCCCACGATGCCTGGTCGGCACGGGGGAACAGGACGTTCTGCGGGGCGGCCAGCGGCCAGTCGGCGGGTGGTGAAAGGTTCCAGCGCCGGTAGATGCCGGCACCGCCGGCGAACACCAGGAGGCCACCACCCAGCAGCACGAGGCCGAGCAGGGCCAGCAGAACGCGGTTGGTCTTGGTGTGTTCCCTCATCGTCTTTCTCCGTGGCTCGTCGGGCATACCGGGGCCTGCCGACGGTCAGGTCGGGCTCCGACGTACGCGGACCGCCGGCCGTGGCGAGCGGGCCAGGGCAAGTTGGTCGTGTTCTCCGCGCCGGACAGCGGTGGTGAGTTCGTTCTTGACTTCGGCCGTGTCGCCGAAGCGCACATCCGCACGGACTCTGACGTGACGTCGGCGTACTCGGACCCGCGCCGCGCCGACGCCCGGGACTCGCATGGCAGCGTCGCGCAGGAGCAGCGCCGCGCCTTTGCGGTCGAGTACGGCACGCATGCGTCCGCGGCCGTCGGCGGGGACCCGCAACGGCAGTTGGCGGCGCAGGCCGGGGGTGAGTGCGAGGACAATCAGCCACAGTCCCAGGGCGGCTGAGACGGCGGCGCCGGTGAGGATCCAGACGTCATCCACCGGGCGGGTGGCGAGTTCGTCGGTCAGGCGCGTCCACCAGCCAGTGGCGCGATGTCCGGTGCGCGTCCAGACGGCTTCGAAGAGGAGCGCGCCTGCGCCGAGCAGGATCAGTGAGGCAGCCACAGCAGCGGTGACCCGACGCGCCCCCCAGGGGCGGCGGGACGGTTCTTGCGGCGGCGCTTGTCCAGGCGGCCGCTCGACGGGCGGCAGGCTTTCGGCCGGTGCTGCCGTGGTGTCCGACGGCGGTCGCCGCGGCTCGCCGAGGTTCGGCGGGGCGCTCGAATTACGGGAAGTCATGATCGTCCTGTCGCGGTGTGGTGTTGCCGGGTCACTGGACTCGTCCTCGGCGCAGGCTCTCGTCGGGGACAAGCCGGTGGACGGACAGAGTGATGTCGTTGATGGGCATGCCCGTCAGGTGCGAGACCCGTTCGGTGATGGAGCGGCGAATCTCGCCACAGGTACGGGCGATATCGACGGGATAGGGCAGGTCCAGGGAGACTCTCAGGCGAACCGAGCCGTCATGGACGGCGGCCGTGGAGCGGGGAGCGCCCAGGCCGGGACGCGCGGCGCCCATGCCTCCTTGCCGACCGAGCGCTTCCCGCGCCGCCCGGACCGCGATGCGGGCCACCACGGTGGCGGGGATCAGCGTCGCACCGCGCAGGGCCGGCGCCGGGAGGCGGGGAATGTTCGTACCCTCGCTTTCCGGACCGGTCCCGAGGGGACGCGACGGGGGCCGGGCGTTCACTGCACTCGCGCCCTGTGCTCGCCGTGCTCGGCGCGGTGCTCGGCGCGCCCGGCGTACTCGGCACGCCCGCCATGCTCGGCGCGCCCGGCGCGGGGCGTGGTCGCGTAATCGCTCCGATGGCGTCCGAAGGTCTCCCAGCGCCCGTCGCCCTCACGGGTGGGTAGGTAGTCGGCGACATGCACATCACCGCGCGCAAGGTGCCCGACGATCAGCCCCACCAGGCCCAGGACCGCCACTACGACGAAGGCCCCGAAGCCGCCGAAGTAGCCCGCGAACCCCAGTGCCAGGCCGGTCATAAGTCCCACCACAGTCGTATTCATCGTTCATTCACCAGTCCCACGTCGTCGCCTCCTCCCGCGCACGGTGTCGGCCGCACGGCAGGGCAGAGGCTGGGGGAGATCACTCCACCCGCTGCTCGCCGCTTTCTCGTTCGTCCTCGTCCCCCGGCAGATCGATGTCGTCGACGGCGACGTTCACCTCGACGACCTCCAGACCGGTCATGCGTTCCAGGGCCGAGATGACATTGGTGCGGACGTCCGCGGCGACGTCGACGATGGGGAAGCCGTAGTCGACGACCACATCGAGGTCCACAGCCGCCTGGCGCTCCCCCACCTCGACGTGCACACCGCGGGTGACACTGGGCTGCCCGCCGGACACTCGCTCGCGCACACCCCCGATGGTCCGCGCCATGCCGGAACCGAGGTTGTGGATGCCCAGAACCTCGCGGGTCGCTATCCCGGCGATCTTTGCCACGACGCTGTCCGCGATCGTGGTCCGTCCACGGCTCTCCGGTGAGCGGAGGCTGTCCTTCGGGCCTTGCTGTGCCGTTGTCCGGTTGGCCGCCCAGTTCCGGTCAGTGGCCGGGCGGGGTGTCGTCGTGTCGGTCATGGCGCTCTCCTCGGCGAGGGATATGGGCCCTGATCGGGCTCCTCATAACCTTCGACACGAAAATTCGGAAATCATCACACTAATTCGTGGTGCACATCACATACGCTGAGCAAGGAGCGCCTGACCGGACCGCGTACCGGGATGACGAAGGGCGGAAGCGGTCACCCGTTCCACGACACGAATCGCGTGGGGAAGCGGACAGTGGATGCGAACGCAGAGAGAGAACTCTCACCACCGCCTCGGCATGCGAACCCGTGCCCGGCCGTCGGGCCGTACGCGTCCCCGGCCGAGCGGACCGGCGACACCGTGGACGAGGTCGGTGACCTCGACGAACTCGACGAACTCGACGACGAGCTGTTGGTCGCCCGGGCTGCCGAAGGCGATGACGACGCCTTCGCCGTACTGGTCCACCGCCACAGCGCACCCCTGCTGGCACTGGCGTACCACCTGCTGGGCAACGTCTCGGACGCCGAGGAAGCTGTGCAGGACGCCCTCGTCAGCGCATGGCGGCGGCTCCCGGAGTTTCGCCGTGACGCCACGTTCCGCACATGGATGTACCGCATCGTCACCAACCGATGCCTCAACGTTCTGCGCGCGCACGCCCCGCCCGTCTCTCTGGACGCCGTTCCCGAGCCGGCGGTCCACGACGCGAGCGGCGAACCCGCACGCGCCGTCGAAAACGCGGCCGCCACGGCGGCGTTGGTTCACGCACTACGGGATCTCAGGCCCGCTCAGCGCGCCTGCTGGGTCCTGAGGGAACTGCACGGGCTGTCGTACAAGGAGATCGCGCAGGTGGTGGGCGAGAACGAACAGACCGTACGCGGCAGGCTCTTCCGGGCACGGCGCACCTTGATGAAGGAGATGTCCTCATGGCGATAGACGACAACCCGCGAGGCACATCTCAGGGCGGCGAGCGGACCGCCTCGCGACGGGACGCCGACGCGGCACGGCTCGTCGGGGACGAGCGGCTGCCGTGCGGGCGCCTGGTCAGCCACGTCTGGGCACAGGCCCGCGCCGGCACCGGCCAGGACGATCCGCACACGGCCGGCTGTGCGTACTGCCGAGAGGCCGTCGAGGGACTGACAGCCCTGGACAGCGCCACCCGCGCCCTCCGCGCGGAACGCCCCGCCGCTCACACGGTCGCGGACCGGGTTCTGCGCGCGGTTCGCGCCGAGCTACGGCTCGGCCGACTGCTGCCCCTGGACGATCCGGCAGGAGAACTGCGGATCGCGGAGACCGCGGCGGCCAAGGTACTGCGCCGCGCCGCCGACCGCGTCCCCGGAGTGCGCGCCGCGAGCTGCCGCCTGACCCCCGACGGCGACACCGACGTGACCATCACCATGACCCTTGCCACCACCCTCGACCGGCCCCTGCCCCTTCGGGCCACCGAGGTACGCCGGGCCGTCGCGTACGCCGCCCGGCAACAGCTCGGCCTTGCCGTCAGCGGCATCGACCTGAAGATCGTGTCCGTACTGGAGCCCTTGAGGCCCACGGCTGCCGCCGAACCCGCGCCACGGACTTCCGCCGGACCCGCGCCACGAAACAGGGGCGGACGGTGACCTCCCCCGCCGCCACGAGCGTCAAGCGGACCGCCGCGCGGGCGGCGCTGACGGTCCCCGGGGTGGCAGAACTGGAGCCCAGTCTCCGCGACGCCCTCGCCGATGCCGCCACCCGGGTCCGGCAGGCTCTCGGCTCCCCGGCACCGTCTCCCGAGGCCGGCATCCGCGTGGAACGCATTCCCCGAACCGGCGTCTGGCACATCGAAGTCCGTTGCGCGCTCAACGACGACCGCCGCGCTCTGGACGCCACGCGCGAAGTCCGCGAAAAGGTCCGGTCTGCGGTCGGTTCACACGTCACCCGTCACGGCGTACCGGAACCAGTCAGCGTCGTCGTCACCGTCACCCGTGTCACCAGACGGCGCCCGTCACTCCATCCCAAAACCACTGCCCCGTGAACCGACGACTCCCGCCTCAGCTCACCGAGGCGGCTCAGTGCCCCTTCACGCAAGGCGGCGTGGTGGTTCTCGTACCGGCGGGGACGCGGCCCAGCGGTATTCCGTAACCATGTCGGCGTCGGCGGCTCCACCACCTGCACGCTTTGCCCGGTTCGCGCCATCAGTGTTTCACTGGACATCACCGGTATTTCGACAATAAGTACTGCAAATCCTCCCGTGGTGGATAGGGAGCGCAAACGACATGGCCGGTAGCGAACGGCGGGAAGTGGACGGCAAGGAACGTCCGAAGACATCCGACAGCCGACGAGACGTCAGGACCGCCCGTGGCGAACGCGGGGAGACCGAGAGGGAGCCGGGGCATCCCCTGGCGATGGGCCGGGCCATGCGGGAGGCGACGGAGCAGCTCGCCGGGCTTCTCGGAAAGCGGCCCGAGTCGGTGTCCGCGGTCAAACACACCGAGGAGGGCTGGCAGGCCGATGTGGAAGTGCTCGAAATCCCGCGGGTACCCGACACCACGAGTGTGATGGCGAGTTACCGCGTGCGGCTGGACGAGCGCGGGCGGCTTACGGAGTACGAGCGCCGTCGGCGGTACGCACGGGGCCAGATCGATCACGGTGATCGGTAGCCGCGCGGTCACTGAGGGGAGTCATCGTGACTGTAGCGCCACAGCAGAGCGGACATGTCGCCGCTGGTGGCAGTGGAAACCTCTATGACGTCCTGGAGCTGATCCTCGATCGCGGCCTCGTCATCGACGCGTTCGTGCGCGTGTCCCTGGTCGGAATCGAGCTTCTCAAGATCGATGCACGCGTTGTCGTAGCGAGTGTGGATACGTATCTCCGCTTCGCGGAGGCGTGCAACCGCCTTGATCTGGAGGCCGGGCGCAAAGCCCCCGAGACGCTGACGGACATAGTCGGTGAAGTGACCGAGGGCGGAGCGCGCGGCAAGACCAGGGGCGCCGTGACCGGGGCGGTCGAAGCCATCACCGATTCCTTCCAGGACTCCTTCCGGGCGGACCGGGCGGAGGACGAAGAAGACCGGGCGGGGGACGAAGAACCAGAGCCGGAACCGAGGCCCCGGAGCGAACCGAGGCCCCGGAGCGCGAGAAAGCGACCGGTCAGAAACCGTGAGGAGGAGTAGCCGATGTCCGTGTACGTCTACGCCATCACCTCCTCGGAGAACCATCCGCGGCTGGACGACCTCCACGGTGTGGGAGAGGGTGCGCCCCCGCTGCGTACCGTCACCGAAGGATCGCTCACGGCGGTGGTCAGCGACGCCCCGGAGACCTTGCGTGCCAAACGCAGGGATCTCGGTGCCCACCATGCCGTTCAGGAGCGGCTGTTGTCCGAGCGCGCGGTCCTGCCCATGCGTTTCGGTCTGATCGCCGCCGACGACGACGCGGTGCGCGCGGCGCTTGACGAGCATGCCGAGCTGTACACAGAACGGCTCGCCGAGCTTGACGGGCGGGTTGAGTTCAATCTCAAGGCGGCAGAGGACGAAGGCGCACTGATGCGCCAGGTGATCGAGCGGTCCGAGGAAGTACGTCGGCTGAACGAGGCCACGCGAGGCGGCGGAACGTATGAGGAGCGGCTGGCACTCGGCGAGTTGGTGGCGGGCCAGGTGCAGGCGCGGCAGAACGGCGTGACGACGCAGGTGATCGCGGCGCTGCGGCCTTACACCAGCGCCGAATCGGAGGGCAGCGCCACGTCCGAGCACTTCCTCAATGTGTCGTTCCTCGTGGACCGGGACCGTGAGCGGGAGTTCACCTCCGCCGAGGAGAAGCTGGCCGAGGAGTACGGGCCGGACATCGAACTGCACCTCAGAGGGCCGCTGCCGCCGTACAGCTTCGTATGACGTGATGACGTGATGACGTGAGGAGCCTCACGATGGGCCTGCTGACTCAGATCCTGACCTTGCCGCTGGCGCCGGTACGAGGCTTCGGCTGGGTGGTGAACCGGGCGGTCGAGGTCGCGGAGCGGGAGGCGTACGACACCACAGCCATCGAGCGCCGACTCGCGGAGTTGGAGGAGGAACTGCTCGAAGGCCGCATCGACGAGCGGGATTTTGACCGTCGTGAGGATGAACTCCTCGACCGGCTCGAGGCCATTCAGCGTGCGCGCGCCGGCGACGCTCCACCGCAATGGGCCGAACCGCGGGAGGAAGGAACGGGGGAAGCAAAGGAAGGAGAGGAACATGACGGCCAATAGCAAGGTGGGCGCGGCGGTACTGGGCGGATACGCGCTCGGCAGGGCGAAGAAGGGCAAGCTCGCCATCGCTCTCGGTCTCTGGCTGATGGGAAAGCGGATCAACATCGATCCGCGTCAGATCGGTACCGCGATCGCACGCTCGCCCGCCCTCGGCGGACTGGGCGGACAGGCTCGCGAGAATCTGCTGGAAGCGGGAAAGTCCGCGGCCGGGACCGTACTGGCCGCGCGGGCGGACAGCCTCGCCGAGACACTCCACCAGCGCACGCTCGACCTGGAGAGGCTGAAGCCTGAGAGGCCGAAGCCTGACGACACGGATGAAGGAGATCAACAACCCGAAGGGGAGGCCGAAGAGGAGGCCGAAGAGGAGATGGAGGACACGGCGGAAGACGAGGACACGACCGAAGAAGACACGGAGCGGCGCCGTCAGCCGCGCCGGAAGGCACCGGCCCCGAACCGTGGCAAAGGGACATCGAGCCCAGCCGGCAGGTCGAGGGCAAAGGCCCCCGCATCCGGCGCGCCCACCTACCGGAGGTCTTCGTCCGGTGGACGGGACAAGGACTGGAAGACGGGGAGCGGCACCAGGAGGTCGGAGAATGACTGACAGCGCATCGTCCAAGGAAAGCGGCGAGCGGCTGGTGGAAGAGCTCCAGCACTATCTGCGAGCCCGCGCCGAACACGCTCTGGTGGACGTGGGAGAGCGCCTCGGTAACACCGCCGCACATCTGGCCAAGCCGGGAATGGGCATCGGCTCGATGCTGGGCAGTGCCGCCAAGGGAGGCGTCGCCACCGGCGGGTCACTCGTCAAGGATCTTCTGAAACAGAAGATCAAGAAAACGTTCGGCTTCGGCGGCAAGGGCAAGAAGAGCGGCGGCAAGGGCAAAACCACCACCGTGATCGAAGACATCAGCATCGGCGTGCCGACGCGCGATGTCTACAACCAGTGGACGCGGTACCACGAATTCGAGACCTTCGCCAAAGGCGTGGTGGGCGTCGACCAGCGCGACGAAACCACCAGCGACTGGCACGCGAAAGTGTTCCGGTCGCACCGGACGTGGAAGGCCCATGTGGAGGAGCAGATCCCTGACGAGCGCATCGCCTGGACATCCGAAGGCCCCAGGGGCACGACCAGAGGTGTTGTCACCTTCCATCCGCTCGGCGACACCCTCACCAAGGTCCTGCTGGTCCTTGAGTACACCCCCCAAGGCGCGGTGGAGAAGATCGGCAACCTCTGGCGGGCACAAGGACGCCGGGCGCGGCTCGACCTCAAACTGTTCCGCACGTACATCATGACCCAGGGTGAACAGCCCGAAGGCTGGCGCGGCGAGATCCGCGAGGGTGAGGTCGTGAGTGAGGAGCCCGAGGAAGAAGAGCCCGAGGACGAGGCGTACGAGGCCGGGGCCGGGGAATCGGGCGAAAGCGCATACGAGGAGGAGCCCGAAGAGGACGAGGGCGAAGAGGAACACAGGCCCCGAGGAGAGGAAGAGGACGAGGACGAGCGGTACGAGGACGAGATCACCGAGGACAGAGCTCGGCGACGCCGTACTCCCGCGCGCTGAGCGAGCAGGATCGAGGGCTGGTGGTACACCGTGACGGATCCGACATCCGCCCGACAGCCTGTCCCACGGCCCGCGCAGACTGTGTCGCCGTACGGGCAGGGGTCGTCCGCGAACCTCGCGGACATCCTTGAACGGGTCCTCGACAAGGGCATCGTCATCGCCGGGGACATCCAGATCAACCTGCTCGACATTGAGCTGCTCACCATCAAGCTCCGGCTGCTCGTGGCCTCCGTCGACAAGGCCAAGGAGATGGGAATCGACTGGTGGGAACACGATCCGTCACTGTCCTCCAGGGCCCGGGTGGACAGCGGTGGCAGACCGTCCCTCGCGGAGGAGAACCGGCGACTGCGTGCCGAGGTGGAGAACCTGCGCAGGCGGTCGCTGGCCCCCGCCGACCGTCCGGCTCCCCCGGACGAGTACGACGCAGCCGCCTCGCGCGACGAGGCCGTCCCTCGCGAAGAGCGCGACCAGGACATGGGCACCCGCCGCGCCGGCCGAGGCAGGAGTCGTGACCGATGAGCGCCCGCATGAGCGTCGACATGAGTTACAGCTACGCCGTGACACGCGCGGACGCCGCCCTTGGGGAGAGTCTGCGCCGGACGCGCGGAGTGGCGGGGGCACCGGTGCGCCTGGTGCGTGGCCATGGGCTGGCAGTGGTGGTCTCCTCCGTTCCTGAGCGCGACTTCGGCGAATCCGCGCTGAAGGCCAGGCTTGAGGATCTGGACTGGCTGGAATCGGTGGCGCGCGCCCATCACGCGGTGGTCGAGACCGCGTTCGCCCGCGCGACCGTGCTTCCCCTGCGGCTGGCCACGCTCCACCTCGACGACACCCGGGTCCTCGACATGCTGAACCGGCGCGCCGACGAGTTCGCCGGGCTCCTCGATCAACTCGCCGGCCATGTGGAGTGGGGCGTCAAGGTCTACGCGATGCCTCCCGCGCCCGGTTCACCGGCCCCCGTCGGCGCGTCGGCCGCGGCCGGCGCGAGTCCCGGCCGCGACTATCTCCGTAGCCGCCAGCGCCAGCGCAGTTCGGGCGAGGACGCCTGGCGGGCGGCCCATGACGCGGTCCTGCGCGTCGACGCCGAAGCCCGCGGCCTCGCTGTCGACCGGGTTCAGCACCGCCTCCAGGAGGGAGAACTCGCAACAGGACCGGGCTACAACGTCTCCAACGACGCCTACCTCGTGCCCCGGGAGAGTTCCGAGGAGTTCCAGGCACGGGTGGAGGGTGCCGCCGAGGCACTCGATGGCATCCGTGTGGACATCACCGGACCGTGGGCCCCGTACTCGTTCACCGCTTCGGACGACACCGATGACGCCCGTGAGACCAACGTGAGCGAAGGCGTCGACGGCGGGTCGGAACGGAGGGACGGCACCCAGTGACCCACAGCACCCACCCCGCGGCACCGACACGGCCCGAAGATCCGCAGGCATGGTCCGAGAACGGCACACGTCCACTCGCCGGCCGGCAGATAGCGCTGATCGACCTCCTCGACCGGCTGCTCACCGGGGGTGTGGTGCTGACAGGCGACCTGACACTCTCCATAGCGGACGTCGATCTGGTACAGATCTCTCTGCGGGCCCTCATCGTCTCCATCCGTGCAGAACAACGGTCACTGGCCCGCGCCCCCGCTGCCGAGGATCGCGGTCCCGGGCAGGCGACCGGGAGAGCACTATGAACCACCGCGAACGAGGACACGAATCGCCCGTCCATGACCTGGACGAGATCACCCAGGCGGCGTCCGACGCCTTCCGTCTGATTCCGGCGGGCCCGGACGATCTCCGGGACCAGGAAGGCCGGAGCCAACGGTCCGTCCGGCGCCTGCACACCGACCAGGACACCGTCGAACGAGACCTCGTCAAACTGGTGCTCACCATCGTTGAGCTGCTGCGGCAGTTGATGGAGCGCCAAGCACTCCACCGGGTGGACCAGGGCGATCTGACAGATGATCAGGAAGAGCGCATCGGGATGACACTGATGCTGCTCCATGACCGCATGACGGAACTGTGCGAACGCTACGACCTCACCATGGAGGACCTCAATCTGGACCTGGGCCCCCTGGGAACCCTGCTTCCGCCGCCATGAACAGCGTGTCAGCGCTTTACGCCGCGTGGCGACCCGTGGTGCGCGTGCGCCCGCACCCGGACGGGGCGAGCGGTCCGGTCATTTGACGATACTCAGTACCGCCTCATTCACTACCAGCAGATCCTCACCGTCTTCGCCGACACCGGCCGACCGATGCGGGCCCGAGACCCTCTGCGAGGCCCTCGGCCTGCCGATCGTGCCGAAGAACCGAAGACATCCGTTCCAAGCTGAAACGTCTGGTCAGTCGTGGCATCCTCGCCGAGAGCGAACCCGGCCTGTTCACCCAGCCCCAACCGCGAAACGGACATCAACTCACCTATCGCCATCTCGGAGAGCCAGTCCCACCGGTACACCGCTCGCAAGAGACTGCCCCACGCGGGGCCTCTACGGGTGCTGCGTGCCACTACGTGCCATTCGTAGGGGTAAACAGCGGTCACTACGGGCGTCATCCGGCCGCTGGCCGGGAGCACATCCGCACAGGGTTTTCGCTGGTCAGACGTATCCCTGGCGATCGAGTGCTGGTTGCTTCTCAAGCTCAGAGCGCGAGTTCGATTCTCGTCACCCGCTCCATAAGAAAGCCCCAGGCCAACGGCTCGGAGGCTCTTCGTACGCACCCGTTGGCTGGCCGACAACGAGATCCCCCGGCGCGAGAGTTACGTGATCCTGGCCCCTGCCGGAAGACCTCAAGACCAGCACAGGGATCATCTACCGAGCGAGCAAGGCCACGCCGGAAATCGGCGCCCGCCGCATGCCGGAGATCATCGACAACCTCGTCGAGGTGGTACGAACGGAACTGGCCGGATAGAAGCCCAGCCGGGCAGCCGGTGCCCTCAGCCGGCGCTACTGGCCGCCGGCTGCCCGGCGAACGACACGATCTCCTCGACACCCGGGGCGTAACCGTCGTTCGTATCCACGACCAGCGTCGGCACATCCAGCGAAATCGCAACCCACGACTCCAACGGCCGGTCACCATCGGCAATGGCCTTCAACAGGTCGCGGTCGGCGTGCGCCGCCCTCCGCACGTTCACCTCGGCCCGGCGGACGATCCGCTCATGGGCGACGGCACTGCCGACAGCGCAGCGACCACCCGGATGTCCGCGACCCCGGCCAAGGGCTCCAGGCTCGGCCACAGCTTGTCCTGGAAGGCCGCTTCCGTGACGACGGACGCCTGCCTCCAGCATCGTCCGCAGCACGCTGAAGAACACCGTGAGAGTCCGCCACGTGAGCGGATCGCGGCACTCCCGTGGTCCATGCCGCCGCCGGGGAGCGTCCAGCGTGCCGTCATCAACCCAGGAGGGTTCGCAACGACTGCTTACTCTGCCGTGCCGACTGGACAGCCGCGGTCCTCATCACCCCAGGAGATTTCGCAACTCAGCCTCCCCCGTCACCTGCCGGATGACGACCAGGGTCGTCATCAACCCAGGAGAGTCGCACACCGGTCCGAGAGCGAGATGGCGCCGCTTCGTGCAGCCTCGGCCAACGGCCGCCACGCAACACTGATCCGTCGGCCGAAAGAACATGCCCGGCACCGATACTCTCTGTCACCTCCGCGACGGCGGCAGAGAAGTGGCACCTGTCCCGCACCACTGCCGCACCAGTAGGAGCGGTAAACCACGGCCAATTGCAGCACGTGGCGGCTGCTCCACAGGGCACGCCCAAGAGGCACTTAATTCGCTGACCTGCAAGGGAGCGAACAAAGCGCCTGTGATTCCCAAGCTCAGAGCGCGAGTTCGATTCTCGTCACCCGCTCCAGGACGAACCCCCGGGTCAATGGCCCGGGGGTTTACTTGTCGTCTAGACCTCTTACGGCTCGCGCGTCATTCGCGTGCAGTCGAGCAGTTCCTGGGGCGTACCGGGTGGGTTCCTGACCTTGTCCGGATTGAACTCGATGAGCGGGCCCGACGGACCGTAGACCACCGCGGTGCCCTGCCCCCGGGGCAAGCTTCTGCGTCTCGGCCGCGGGCCCACGGTAGTCCGGGTTGCCGATGCGGTCCTGGAACGCCGTCATGGACGTCCACAGATTCTGCGAGATATCCACGGACAGGCCGTCGGCGCCGGTAACAGGAGGTCGGCCTGAACTTGGCCCGCCTGCTGCTGGGCTTTATCTTGCCGGCGAGATCCGGGGCAGGGCCTTTGTAGTAGGTGATCTTGCCGACCACGTCCGGATGGTGCTCGACGAAGTCGTCGACCATACCCCGGGTCAGCTGGAGATTGCCCGCGACATCGATGATGTCGAGCGCCACCGGCTTGCTGGGCTTCGCCGGGATCCTCTCCAGGCCGGGGCATTCGAGCCTGACCAGCCGGAGTCGGGTGGGCCGCAGCCGACCGCTGCCGGCACGAGCAGCAGTCCCGCGAGGGCTGTCCCCGATAAGCGGTTGTGCGCTGTACGGGACATGCGGCTCTCCCAACTGTGTGGAGACAGGGCTTTCTCGACCCTGGTGCCGCGAACAAGGTCCCCCCGTACGGAAGTTGTGTCAAGGAGATGATCTGTCGAGCCGCGTCCGCCAGCGCAAGCCGGCTGATCCCCGACTCTGCGCGAAGCGTTGACGGGTGTGATGTTCAACCCTATGTTCCCGTTCGACCTTACGAGCGCCATTCGAAATATCGAACGCCATGCGCAACGATGACGCATGCCGCTCGATGTCCCGGAGCCGTGAAGACACAGGGAGGGGCCTCGATGCAACAGACCTCACCGGGCCGCAGAAGCGTCCTCACCGGACTCGGCGCCCTCGCCGCGGCAGGGACCCTGGGTGTCGGAGCCTCCGGCTGTGCCGCTCCCACGGGGGCCGGAGCCGGACGCACCCGGCTGCGCTACTGGCATCTCTTCGGCGGTGGCGACGGCGTCAACATGCAGGCGATGCTGGACGCCTACCGCGCGTCCCACCCCGGGATCGAACTTGAGGCGTCCACTCTCCAGTGGGGCCCGCCGTACTACACCAAGCTCGGTATGGCGGGCGCAGGCGGGCGCGCTCCCGAGGTGGCCGTACTGCACCTGGCCCGGCTGCCCGGCTTCGCGCCCCGGCGGCTGCTCGACCCGTTCGATCTCGGCATGCTCGCCGACGACGGCATCTCGGCCGAGGACTTCCCCGAGGATCTCTGGCGGCGTGGCACGGTCGACGGCAGGCAGTACGCCGTCCCGCTCGACACCCACCCGACGGTGCTCTACCACAACACCGAAATCTGCGAGAAGGCCGGACTCCTCGGCAGAGACGGAAAGCTCAAACCCATCCAGGGGGTGAAGGAATTCACCGACGCCCTGCGTGCCGCCAAGAAGGTCACCGGGCAGCCGGGTCTGGTCACGGAGACACTCGGCAGCAACACCACCGGGCCCTGGCAACTGTTCGCGACCTTCTACTCGCAGACCGGCGGGTCGATCCTGTCCCCCGGCGCCGACCGGATCACCATCGACGACACCAAGGCGCTCGAAGTCCTCACCTTCATGCGGGCATTGACGGCCGAAGGGCTGGCGGTGCGCCGGGTCGACTACAACGGCGGCATCGGTGTATTCAGCGCCGGCAGGACCGGTTTCCTCATCAACGGCGAGTGGGAGGTCAGCACCTTCAAGACCACCGGACTCCCCTTCTCCATGAGCCGGATACCCAATCTCTTCGGCCGCGCCAGCGTCTTCGCCGACTCCCACACCTTCGTACTGCCGCACCAGAACGGCCGTGGCGGAGCGAGCAACGCGGCGGCCCACGCCTTCGTCGCCTGGATGCTCAGACACAGCGTCGACTGGGCCAAGGGCGGCCACGTACCCGCCTATCTGCCCACCCTTGAGGAGCCCGGTTATCTGGGGCTCCGGCCGCAGTCCGCGTACCGGTCCGTCATCGACGAGGTCGCCCTCGACCCCGAAGCCTGGTTCTCCGGCTCCGCCTCCGCGCTGGAACTCGAACTCGGGGCTGTCTTCTCCGGGGTGCTCACCGGGTCACGAACGCCCGAGAACGCACTCTCCGAAACCAGGAAACGGCTCCGGAGACTGATCGACACCCCGCCACCCTTCGGAGCCGCCGTATGACCACGACCGCTCCCGCCGCCGGCACCGCCACGGCGCCCGCGGGCGGACGGCCGGCCAGGGTGAGAACCGTCCGGCGCCGCTGGACCGAGCACGGACTGACCTTCATCCTGCCGTTCCTGATCGTCTACGCGTTCTTCCTGGTCTGGCCGCTGCTGTGGGGCGTCAAGATGAGCCTCGGCAACGACGATGTCGCCGGCACCCGCTCCGACTTCATCGGCTTCGACAACTATGCCGAGGCGCTGGGGGACCCCGCTGTCTGGTCCTCGCTGTGGAACACCGTCTGGTTCACCCTTCTCAGCACCGCGCCGCTGGTCGTCATCGGCCTGGTGCTCGCACTCCTCGCCCACCATCTGCGGGTGGTGAGCTGGCTGTGGCGGCTCAGCTGGTTCGCGCCCTTCGTGCTGCCGTCCGGCGTCGTCTGTCTGATGTGGCTATGGGTCATCTACCCCTCCGACTTCGGATTCGCCGACCAACTGCTCACCGCCATCGGCCTCGACCCCGGCATCGGCTGGCTCACCGACCCCCGTTACGCGATGATCTCCATCGTCATCACCACCATCTGGTGGACCGTCGGCTTCAACTTCCTGCTCTATCTCGCCGCGCTCCAGTCCATTCCCCAGCACCTCTACGAGGCCGCCGAGATCGACGGCGCCGGAGCACCGCACCGCCTGTGGCACATCACCCTGCCCCTGCTGCGCCGCACCACCGGTGTGGTGGTCGTCCTCCAACTGCTCGCCTCGCTGAAGATCTTCGACCAGATCTACATCATGACCAACGGCGGCCCCGACGACTCCACACGCCCGATCCTCCAGTACGTCTACCAGGCCGGCTTCACCAACTACCGGATCGGTTACGCGTCCGCTGTCTCATACATCTTCTTCGCCCTGATCGTGATCGTCTCGCTGATCCAGCTGCGGCTCACCCGCCGCTCCCGTGAGGAGGCCGCGAAGTGAGTACCGTCCCGGAAAGCCGTCGTCCGCGCTGGACGCCGGGCCGGATCTTCATGCTCGTCTGCGCACTTGCGCTCGTCCTGCTGTGGGTGCTGCCACTCGCCTGGGCGCTGGCCACCTCGCTCAAGCCGGAGGCCGAGACGGCGCGGACGCCGCTCAGGTGGATCGGCTCGGAGATCACCTTCGCCGCGTACGAGAGGGTGTGGGAATCGGGCGACCTGGGCCGCTGGCTGTTCAACACGGCCTACATCTCGGTGGTGACGACTGTGCTGACCGTGCTGCTGTGCGCCATGGCCGCTTACGGCTTCTCCCGTACCGAGTTCCGTGGCCGCGGGCTGCTGTACGGGCTCGTCCTCGCCGGGATCATGGTGCCGCCGCAGGTGCTGATGGCCCCGCTCTTCGCCGAGATGGTCTCGCTCGGTCTGGTCGACACGTACTGGGGCGTGATCCTGCCTCAGGTCGCCACGCCCGCCATGGTCTTCATTCTGGTCAAGTTCTTCGAGGGGGTGCCGCGCGAACTGGAGGAGGCGGCCCATGTGGACGGCGCGGGCCGCTGGCGGGTGTTCTGGCAGATCGTCATGCCGCTCTCCCGCCCTGTCCTCGCCGCCGTCGCGATCTTCACCTTCATCCAGACCTGGAACAACTTCCTCTGGCCGTTCCTCGTCACCACCGACCCCAACGGCATGACACTCCCCGTCGGACTCGTCAACGTCCAGTCCAGCTACGGCGTCCGCTACGCCCAGATGATGGCCTCGGTCATCATCGGAGGACTGCCGCTGCTCGTCGTGTTCTCCCTGTTCCAGCGGCAGATCGTGCGCGGTGTCGCCCACACGGGCCTCGCCGGCCAGTGAGCCCGCTTGCCGAGCCTCCCCCGCCGGGGCCTCCTCTCCCGAAAGGTACGCATGACCGGCAACGACGCCCCCGCCCGCTTCACCCTCGACCCCGCCTTCGGCGTCGGGACCGTGGATCCGCGCCTGTTCGGCTCGTTCGTCGAGCACCTCGGCCGCTGTGTCTACACCGGGATCTTCGAACCGGGACATCCTGCCGCCGACGAGGCCGGGCTGCGGCAGGATGTCCTCGGCCTCGTCCGCGAACTGGGGGTCACCGCGATTCGCTACCCCGGCGGCAACTTCGTCTCCGGCTACAAGTGGGAGGACGGTGTCGGCCCGGTGGAGGACCGGCCACGCCGCCTCGATCTCGCCTGGCGGTCGACCGAGACCAACCGCTTCGGCCTCGGCGAGTTCATCGACTTCGCCACGAAGGCGGGCGGCGAACCGATGATGGCGCTCAATCTGGGCACGCGCGGAGTCGCGGAGGCCCTCGAACTGCAGGAGTACGCCAACCACCCCGGCGGCACCGCGCTGTCCGACCGCCGCGTCGCGCACGGCGCCAAGGACCCGTACGGCATCCGGCTTTGGTGCCTGGGCAACGAGCTGGACGGCCCCTGGCAGACCGGCCACAAGACGGCCGAGGAGTACGGGCGGCTGGCCGCCGAGACCGCACGCGCGATGCGGCAGATCGAGCCCGGTGTCGAACTCGTCGCCTGCGGCAGCTCCGGCCGGTCCATGCCCACCTTTGCCGAGTGGGAGGCCACCATCCTGACGCAGACGTACGACCTCGTCGACCACATCTCGCTGCACGCCTACTACCAGGAGCACGACGGCGACCGCGACTCGTTCCTCGCGTCCGCCGTCGACATGGAGTCGTTCATCGAGAGCGTCGTGGCCACCTGCGACCACATCGGCGCCCGGCTCAAGTCCAAGAAGCGGATCAGCCTCTCCTTCGACGAGTGGAACGTCTGGTACCAGACCCGCCACCACGAGCAGCCGTCCCCCGACTGGGCCGAGGCGCCCAGGCTGCTGGAGGACAACTACACGGTCACCGACGCCGTCGTCTTCGGCTCGCTGCTCATCGCGCTGCTGCGGCACGCCGACCGGGTGAGCATCGCCTGCCTCGCCCAGCTGGTCAATGTGATCGCCCCGATCATGACGGAGCCGGGTGGCCCGGCCTGGAAGCAGACCACGTTCTTTCCCTTCGCGCAGGCGTCCCGGTACGGGCGCGGACGGGTGCTCCAGGTCAATGTCACGGGCCCGGCGCACGAGACCGCACGCTACGGCGAGGTGCCCCTGCTCCACGCCACGGCGACGGCGGACGAAGAGACCGGCGCGGTGACGATCTTCGCAGTCAACCGGAGTCTGGAGAAGGCGCTGCCGCTCGAGGCCGCTCTGCGGGGGGTGGCGGCCGGCCGGGTCGTCGGACACAGCGTCCTGGCCGACGAGGACCCCGAGGCCAGTAACACCCTGGCCGACCCCGAGCGGGTCGTACCGCATGAGGGCAAGGGGACGACACTGTCCGACGGCATGCTCCGTGCCACGCTGGAACCGATGTCGTGGAACGTCATCCGCCTGGCCTGACAGGCCCGTTGACCTGCCCGGAAACGTTCAGAGCCGGAGCGGACACCATTCCCGCGTACGCGAACGCGAACGCGTTGGGCAACGGCGCCGCCGTCTTCACCAACGACGGCGGCTCCGCGCGCAGCCCCGCAGCAAGCTGCGGGGCCCATCGACGGTGGTGGTCTCAGATTTGGTCCCAGTTGGCCTGTACGGTCCTCTGCAACCAGGACAGCAGGGTGTCCAACGGGTCTCCTGGGCACCTCTCCGACCATCGAGGCCGGCAACTCCCGAACGAGTACGATGCCCCGGGCTCGGGACACCCGCGCGTGTAGCCGGTTGCGGCCCAGCTTCTCCTGGCTCGGGTATTACTCGGCATCGCCGGTCGGGGCCTCGGATCCAGACGGTTCCACAGACCTCGTACCGGCACGCTCGCCCTTCGTGCCCGCCTACAGCGAGGCACGGCCCGGCCGTTGGAGCTGAACCCGTTCGTCGTCCGGGATGTTCATCGGCTCGGCCAGCACGCCGGCGAGCACGGCCATCTGAGTGTTGTCGACGTCGGAATCGAAAAGCCACCGGAAGTTGTCCTCGGACGTGATGAGGTCGATCGCCAAGCGCCCCTTGCCGTCCTGTGCGGCCGGTGCCCGGACGTATCGCACCCGGTCGATCGGGATGTCCTGACCGATCTCGCCTTGCCCGAGGAACACATTCGTCTTGGCCATGATGATGCGGCGATCCGAGTTGGAAAGCGTGCTGGTGCGCGCGAGCGGACAGGACTCCGAATCCGTCCTATTCGCACACGCCCCTGTGGCCATGGGCCCGAAGTCCCTCATCGCGTAGGCCCAGGCCGCCCGCGCCGTCCTCGTAACCGCCCAGTCGAGGCCAGCCCCATCCCAGCCCTTCAGGGCGGTACACCAGGGTCAGAAGCGGTCAATCCAACCGGCTCCAGTACAGCTCGCAGACCCAAGTAATCCCTGGTCAGAGCGCTGCGGCACTCCGGAGCGCCGTTGATTCCCAAGCTCAGAGCGCGAGTTCGATTCTCGTCACCCGCTCCACGACAAAGGCCCGGGTCAAAGAACCGGGCCTTTCTTGTTGTCTAGACCATTCCGACGCTTCGTGCCATTCGCGTGCCATAAGAGGCCCACTACCGCACTGAATTGCGAAGCGCGATCCCTTGGACGACGACCTCACCCCTGCACATCTCATGTAGCGAGATCCATTTCGAGTGATGTGCGTCATACGGCAATCAGGGCAGAGTCCAGGGCCACGGCCGAAGACCGGAGTGTGCCCATCCCACCGTGCTGACCGGGCTGGTGACGCTGCACGATGCCGTCGACGCATCCGATCCGAGTACTGCGGCGGAGCGTTGCGTGGAAGCCACCTCCTACCTGCGCTCGCGGTGGCCCTGGTGAGTGGCGACCTGGACTGATCGATTCAGAGCCAACCGGCCAACCGCAGGTTCGTCATCGGGCAGAGTGGGCGTGTGCCCGAGAAGCGCCGTGGCCGGTGCGGGAGGAGCCGCTGTCAGGGGTTCCAGAAGACGGTGGTGTACGTACGGTCGAAGCGTTGTGCGGCCAGATCCTCCCGTTGGATTGCCCAGTGGACGGTGGCACCCTCCCGGCCCGTGATGTGGGGGCTCCAGTCTGCGAGCAGTACCCAGTCCTCGACGGCGCCTGACACCGCTCCGCCCCCGCCCCATTGGCCTGCTTCCGCCGCCCTCACCGCACACACCACGACATGTGCGACCGGGTCGAGCTGGATGGCCTCCTCCGAAGCGTATCCGCCGATCTGGAGAGACTCCCGGGTGGCAATGTCATCGCGGGTGTGCTGCCATACCTCGGCCAGTTCCCTGGAGCGGGGATGGCCGGGGAGCGGCTCGCTGTAGGGGGGCCCGGGAAGCTCGACCGCGTGGTGGTGGGGCAGGGACACATCGATCGTCGCCCGCAGTTGACCGCGCGGGAACGCCTCGACCACCTCCTGGTATTCCTCGTCCTGGTATTCCTCGTCCTCGAACCAAGAGCCGGAACCCTTGTCCCGCTCCTCCACGGCCGCACCGGCCGGGACGTACACCACCTTGCCCATGTCGGCGAAGCCCTCGTCGTCCTCGGGAAAGGCGAACAGCAGCAGGTGGCCGTCCGGGGGCAGGGGGAGATCCGTCGCGTCATCGGGCAGGGCCGCGAGGTCGATGGAGGCGACGAAGGGGAATACAGGAATCGGGGTGTCGGCGGGAAGCATCAGGGGACCGCCGAACCGGCCCACGACCGGGCCGTCCCCATCCTGCGTCAGTGTCGCGCAGGGGCGAGCGGTGTCCAACCAACGCTCCACGTCGTCGGAGGGGATGCCCTTGGCAATCGCCTTGTCACGGAAGGGACTTAGCCTGCCTCGCATCTCTGGCGTCATGAAGGAACCCTAGCCTTCGATCTCTTGGCTCGGTGCTGGTCGGGGCTTCCCCTCAGCACTGCTCAGTGAGGTAGCTCTATCGAGCAGTGGTGGGATCAGCACACATTCCGTGAGGACCATCAACGTGGTCCGGTCTCGGGGACGTGGCGACATCTGCGACCGCGGTGCGGTGATGAGCTTGTCGGTGACCTGTTTCCGCACCTCAGTGAGGTGCTGGTGGACCGACGTACGGAGCGGTCTGCGAGAACGCGGTGGACGGTCCAGGACACGCCCGGCTGACGGCGGCCGACCGGCCGGCGTGAAGCGACCCACCAGCGGCCTCTGCCTGGGCGCGATGGTTATCCAGTGCGGTCAAGTGTCTCTACAGGTCAACGCGTTGATGCCGGGTAAGGCACGTTAGTCATGTAGCTACGTACGTGAGTCGGGGAGACGTTTGTTGGTGGGTACAGGAGGTGGCTTGGTGTTCTGGAGGAGACTCTGGCGGGCGCCTCTCCGGGTGACGTGGGCGCGGTCCGCTTGGACGAGCAGGGGAAGCTGGTGATCCCGCCGCTGTCGGCCGAGGACATCCCGGCCGAGGCCAAGGCGCTGCGCGACGAGCTCGCCTCGATGTTGCCGTTCGTGCCGATCGTCTCCCTGTTGATCGAGCTGGTTGATCGAGCTGGACGCCCGGACGAACTTCCTGGCGTGCTTCACCCACGCCGGTGGCCGCAAATCGACTCAGGCCGCGGATCCGTCCCGCCGGGAGCCGGAAGGAGCAGTCCCGGAACGTCCAGCCCCACGTGCCCGGCGCCGTCGGAGAAGAGCGGAAGGTACGCCATGAAGGTGTCACCGACGCCTCCACTCCTCCCCTCGGGCCCCTCTCACTTTCCGACGGTCAGCGGGTCCCGTTCGCAGCAAGAGCGCCCGAGCCGGCCGAACCGACAGCGGCAGCCGCTGCCCGACACCAGTGACGTGCGCGGAGGTGAAGGTCCGGCGCTCCGCGCTATTCGGAAGGCGGTGCCGACGCGGACGGCGAAACCGTGTACGACGCCGACCAGTGGACCGCGAACCCCCGGGGCGGCTCGCCGAAGGTTTGGGTCACGCTCGTGCGCCAGGGCTGGCGGGTGTCGGTGAACACCGTCGCCCGCCTCATGGCCGGAAGGCGTCGGCGGTGACGTCACGGCGTACGAAGTCCGGGAACGCGGGCCGCTTGCCCGGTCCGGTCAGCCCCCGGCGCCTTCGGATCTTGCGTCCGGCCAGGCCGAGAGGTGCCGCCCGACTCGTCGAAGATCTGCCGGATCGTGTCGGCCGGCTTCCCGCGCCGCACCTCTCGGGCCGTGACGGGCTGGTGGCGCCACTTGTAGAACCAGGACTCGCTCACGCCCAGGACTCGCTCACGCCCAGGACGCGGCACGTCAGGGTGTGGAATGTCCTGTCCTGCTCGGCCTTGCAGTCGCTGATCACCCCGGCCACCTGGGCCGGGGCCGCCGCAGCTGCTTCACCCACAAGGCCATGCAGCGTTTGAAGACCCTCGTAGCGTGGAGTCCTTGATTGCAGGGGAAGTTGGGGTTCATGGGGTCCAAGCAACGGACGTACCCTCGTCACCGGTGACCGGGTCACGCTGGACGCCACCGGACAGGTCACCGGTGTGCGGCCCGGCAAGGGGCGGGAAACGGCGGTCAGGGCGAAGAGAATCGACGCCCCGAACCACTGCATACCTGGCACCCGGCGAAGGCGGTCGACGGCAAGCGCCTCGACCTGCGCCACCCGGCGAAGGCGGGCACGGCCTCTCTGCGCGTGATGCGCGCGAGCACACCACCCCATGGCCATGGACCCGAAGTCCCTCGCCGTAATGCCCCAGGGCCGCCCATGGCCGTCTTCCTAGCCGCTCGGTGACCAGGCCAGCCCCATCCCAGCCCTTCAGCGCGGTGCACCAGGGTCAGAAGCGGTCAATCCAACCGCCTCCAGCACAGCCCGCAGACCCAAGTAATCCCTGGTCAGAGCACTGCGGCACTCTAGAGCGCCGTTGATTCCCAAGCTCAGAGCGCGAGTTCGATTCTCGTCACCCGCTCCACGACGAAGGCCCAGGTCAGACCTGGGCCTTTCTTGCTGCCTAGATGATCAGGTGGTGCTGCCGCGCATCCGGATTCAGGGAACGAGGTGGCCCGCGGCACGGAACAGTTCGTACCACTCGGCCCGGGTGAGCGGAAGTTCGGAGCCCTGGGCGGCGCCCGCGACGCGCTCCGGGTTGGTGGTGCCCAGCACGACCTGCATCTGAGCGGGGTGGCGGGTGATCCAGGCGGTCGCGATCGCGATGGCGGGGACGTCGTACTGGCCGGCAAGACGGTCAATGACGGCGTTGAGCTCGGGGTAGTCCGGCGAGCCGAGGAAGACCCCCGTGAAGAAACCGGCCTGGAAGGGAGACCACGCCTGGATGGTGATGTCGTTCAGCCGGCAGTAGTCGACGATCCCCCCGCCATCGAGGGTGACCGACTGCTGCTCCGCGAGCATGTTCGCAGCGACCCCTTGAGCGATGATCGGCCCGTGTGTGATCGAGAGCTGAAGCTGGTTGGCCACGATGGGCTGACGCACGTACCTGCGCAGCAGGTCAATCTGGCGTGGGGTCTGGTTCGAGACACCGAAGGCGCGCACTTTCCCCGAGGATTCGAGCTCATCGAAGGCGCGGGCGACCTCTTCGGGCTCGACAAGTGCGTCGGGGCGGTGCAGCAGCAGGATGTCGATGCGGTCGGTCCGCAGGGCCGCGAGTGAGCCCTCGACCGATTTGACGATGTGCTCGTAAGAGAAGTCGAAGTACGGCCCGTCCGTCACGATTCCCGCCTTGGTCTGGATCGTGATCTCGTCGCGCTGCGACGGGCTCAGCGCCATCGCGTCGGCGAAGCGGCGTTCACAATGGTGCAGCTCGCCTCCGTATACGTCGGCGTGGTCGACGAAGTCGATGCCCGCATCGCGCGCGGTGCGGACGAGTTCGCGGACGTCCTCGTCCGTCTTGTCGGCGATACGCATCAAGCCGAGCACGACGTTCGGGGCGAGGATGTCGGTGCCGGGCATGGTGAAGGTCTTCACGACGGCTTTCCTTTCAAATTTTCAGGTCCGCGCAGTACAAACGGGTCCACTCTGCACCTTAGGAGGCAGAGGGTCCATCGGCGTCAGCAGCAAGCCCCAGATGCTCGCGGGACAGGACGCACCGGGGACCGGAATCACAACGGGTGGGAGGGGAAATCGCTTGGCCGTACAACCACAGGCTGCTCTCATGAATCTCCTATCTCGTACGACTGCCTGCGGGGCGGTCATGTGTCCAAAAGGGGACTCAGTGAGCAGTGTCGGAAGATCCCGTCCGGCTGCCGCCACCGCGGTAGTGGTCGCGCTGACGGGCGGTCTCGTCGCGGGCGCCACCGCGCCGGCGTCGGCGGCGTCGTGCGCGACGAACACCTACACCCGGCAGTTCTTCGCGAACACCGGCTTCTCGGGCGTGGCGAAGCGCACGGACTGCGACACCGCGATCGGCGAGAACTGGGGCAACAACTCGCCCGGGGTCACCGGCGTCGGCAAGGACAACTTCGGTGTCCGCTGGAGCGTGAAGCGCGACTTCGGCTCCGGCGGTCCCTTCGCGTTCACCGCCTCCGGCCAGGACGGCATCCGCGTCTACCTCGACGGCGTACGCAAGATCGACCTGTGGAAGAACGGCACCACCACCGTCTCCAAGACCGTCAACCTGACCATCCCCCGCGGAACCCACGTCCTCCGTGTCGACTACGTCAACTGGACCGGTACCGCCGCGGTCAAATTCGCCTACACGCCCCGTATGGAAACCACCGTGGACCGCGTCGCGCCACTGGCGCCCACCGGGGCGAAGGTGGCGTACAACAAGGGCACCGACTCGGCCACCTTCTCCTGGGCGCCCAACAAGGAGATGGACCTCGCCTACTACCGCGTCTACCGGCAGACCGCGGTGGGTGACTGGGCCCCCATGGTCTTGACCGACAGGACCGCCTGGACCGAGACCGGACTGCCCCGCAACGGCAAGCCCATCCGCTACTACATCATCGTCACCGACCGCGCCGGGAATCTCTCCGAGAGCACACCCGTCCTGACGGTCACCCCGGTCGACACCGTCGCCCCGGCGGCGCCCGTCATCGCCGTGTCCTACATCGACCAACCCCCCAGCTCTCTGAAGATCAACTGGGACGGGCGGACCGAGGAGGAGATGAGGAACGGCGGCACCATCAGCATTTACCGATCCACGGGCGACACCCTCGGCGACAGCCCCGAACTCATCAGCACGACGTCGCAGGAGTCGTAGCCGACGTCGGTCTACGTGTACATCGACAAACTGCCGGCGTTCGACGGCACCACCTACACCTACGCCGCCGTGGTCACCGACGCCGCCGGGAACGCGTCCCCGATGTCCGCGCCGGACTCGGTGACCCCGGACAGCGTTCCTCCGCCCGCGCTCACCGGCCTGACCGCGACTCCGCGCGCGGACGGCGTCGTACTGAGCTGGGACGCCCCCGCCGAGAGCGGCCTGCGCTATGCCGCCACCCGCGTCATACGGCGGCCGGACGGCAGCACCCGCTACGACAGCGACGGATGCTCCGACGCCGTTCCCCCCAACACGCCCACCGCCCTGCCGAACGCGATGCTGTGCGCCGGACCGGCGGACGGCGAGACGGTGACCTTCCTCGTCATAGCGGTCGACGAGTGGGGAAACCACATCGGCATCGACCTGGCCTCCACCGTCACCACCACCGAACTCGACAACAGGCCCGACGACGCCCTCGGTGAGGACTCCGGGGCGCTCACCGTCCTCAACCCCGACGACGTGGCCAGAACCGGCCACTTGGAGTGGGCCTGCGGCGACGAGACAGCCTGCGCCGACATCACCGAGTACCGCGTCGAGCGCTGGAACACGGCCACCAGGACGTACGAACCGGTCACCTCCGTCGCGGTGGTCCCGGGCCGCCACTACCGAGCCATCGTGCGCATGCCGTTCGGCGAGACGTCGCACTTCCGGATCACCGGGACCCTCGCCGACGGCACGCCGGGCGCCGTTGTGCACTACTCGGTGGCCAGGGGCTCCTCCGTGTGAGCCCGGAAACCGTGCCGACGGCTTCGCGACGGTGGCACGGGTTCTGTCCGGGATGGATCAGCAGGACGTCCGCGACGGCACTGATCGCTCGGAGAAGCATTGTCGTTAGCGCACCGGGGGGGGGGGGAGGGGGGGAGGGGGGGGGGGGGCGCGGGAGTGGGGGGGGTGGGTGTGGTGGTGGGGGGGGGGGGAGGT
>NZ_JBHVGV010000004.1:433888-532926 GCF_042800555.1 Streptomyces sp. NPDC057617
GGGGCCCGGCGGGATTTCCGCGATGGCACGGCTCGCTGGGAAAAGTGTGGTCGTAAGCACACCCAGAGGGGGGGCCGAGACTTGGGGGTCGCGCCCCCTCGTCGCACTGTCGGATGCCGGCCAGCGGGTGAGATCCAGGCCTCGGTATTCCTCTCGACAGAGACCGCCCCACGTGGAGCCTCTACGGGTGCTGCGTGCCATTCGTAGGGGTAAACAGCCGTTACTACGGGCACCATCCGTCCGGTGCTCAAGGTGGAGTACGTCCACCGGCACACCTTCACCACCCGCACCGAGGCACGGCTGAAGATCGCCACCTGGATCACCGGCTTCTACAACACCCGCCGGCTACACAGTGTGTGCGGATACCGGAGCCCGACCAACTTCGAACGAGACCATCAGGCCGACTCCGCCGTGGAGTTGGCCGCTTGAAAGATCTCCACAGCGCGAGGGGATTGACGGTCAGCGGGTCCCGTTCACAGCAAGAGCGCCCGAGCCGACCGAAGCCGACCCGGGCGTCCAGCCAACACACGTGTACGGATGCCTACTTGACGGCCCGGTAGGCCCGGTGGATCGTCTGCTTCAGGGTGTTGCCGGCCGCGTCCGTGAGCGTCACGCGCAGAGACACCGTGCCCGCCTTCGCCGGGTGGCGCAGGTCGAGGCGCTTGCCGTCGACCGCCTTCGCCGGGTGCCAGGTCCGGCCGTCGTCGTACGAGACGGAGAAGGCCAACTTGCGGGCGGTGCGCGCGGTGGCCGCGCCCTCGACCGTGAACGGGACAGAGAAACGCGTACCCGCCTTGGCCGTGCTCTCCGTGGACAGCCGGGGCGTGAAGCGGACCACTGACAGCGGCAGCCGCCGCTCGGCACCGGTGACGTGCGCGGAGGTGAAGGTCCACTCGGCGGTGACCCGGGTGGAGACCGACGAGAGGGAGGCGGGGCGGGAGACGTCCGTCGTCAGGCGGTACGTGCGCTTGGCGGCGGGGAGTTCGTACGAGACGCCGGCCAGGTCCGTGTTCGCGGCGAAGATCTTCGTGCCGCCCGCGTAGAGGGTGCTCCTGGCCTTGCTGTAACGGGAGTCGCCCACGTGCCCGGCGCCGTCGGAGAAGAGCGGAAGGTACGCCGTGAGGGTGTCACCGACGCGGACCGCGCCCGGACGGTCCTCGTTGCCGGTCAGCGGGCCCGTGAGATGCGGGCCGAAGACGCCGGTGTTGAAGCGCTCGGTGTACTGCTTGCCCGCGCTGTACGCCCGGGGGTTCACGGTCCACTGGCCGGCGTCGTGCACGGTTTCGCCGTCCGCGTCCGTGCCACTCGTCTGCCACACGGAGTACTGCCACCGCACGCCCGGCAGAACGTAGTCGGTGAGGGTGGCGGGCAGGGAGAACTCGGTCGGGTTGAAGTCGGCCCAGAATCCGCCCCCCGGCGTGAGGGGCGCGGCGACGAGCGACCCCTCCTTGTCCTTGGCGGGCTCACCGACGGGGATGGTGACCTTGGCGAACTGCGAGCGCTTCAGGTTCGCGGTGAAGCCGGCCAGATCGCCGGTACGGTTCATCGCCGGGCGGTAGCTCGTACTCCCGCGCGTCCAGGTGCCGTTGTACTGCGCGAACGCCTCGCGGGCGGGCAGCCGGGCGCCCAACTGCCCGACGCGCAGCTTGCCGAAGCTGCCCACCTCGTACGTGGTGACGCTCTGGTTCCCGTCGATGTCGAACCCGTAGTTCAAGGTGGCGTCGGTGTGCTTGGCCTTGGCGTCCGGCACCGTGATCCGGACCGGTTCGGCCTTGCGGGCGTCCATGACAACGGTGGTGTCACGGGTGAGCGAGAACTTGGGGTTGAGGAGGAGGGCCAGGCCCCCGGCGTCCGGGGTCGCGCCCGTCTCGATACGGCCTTCGAGGCTGTAACGGCCCCTGGGCAGCCGCACGGTGAACTCACCGTCCGTGTCGTCCGAGTAGTCGTTCCAGATTTCGTTGTCCAGCCCCTGTACCCCGGTCTCGGACCGCCCGGCGGGCTTTCCCTTGAGGTCGAGATGCCTGACGGTCAGGTCGTACGACTCGGCTTCGCGCTGTACGCCGACACCGGTCCGTACGGTGATGCCGGCGCCGTCCGTCGCGATGACCGAGCCGCCGAAGGCGCCGTCGGCCGTGCCCGCGCCGCCGTCGGCGGTGACCTGGGCGGTCGCGGTGCCGCCCGCCGGGACGGTGAGCCGCTTCGGCGAGACCTCGAACATGCCCTCGGCGGCGGGCTTTCCGTCCTCGCCGTACACCTCGGTGGCCAGGTCGAGGGTGCGGGGGCGGTCGCCGTCGTTGCGGTAGGTGACGGTCTTGGTGACCGGCTGGTCGTCGGTGTGCGGCCACTGCTGGGTGGGGAAGCCGAGGGTGGCCGGGCTGGTGGTGAGCTGCTGGCCGAGGGCGCGGGTGAGGTCCGTACGGCCCGTACCCTGCGCGAACGCCGAGACGCCGAAGGTGGGCTTGGCGGATGCGGTGAGTGCGGCCTTGAGGCGCTCACCGGTCCAGTCGGGGTGACGCTGGGCGAGGATCGCGGCGGCGCCCGCGACATGCGGGGTCGCCATCGACGTACCGCTCATCGACACGTAGCCGTCGGCGGCCGGGTCGCCCTCCGTGCCCTCGGCGGCCTTCGCGGCGACGATGTCGACGCCGGGGGCGGTGAGGTCGGGCTTGAGGGAACCGTCCGCTGTCGGGCCGCGGCTGGAGAACTCGGCCATCGCGTCGGCACGGTCCACCGCGCCCACGGTGAGCGCGGCGGCGGCGCTGCCCGGCGATCCGACGGTTCCGGCGCTCGGGCCCTCGTTGCCGGCGGCGATCACGAAGAGGGCGCCCGAGGAGGCGGACAGCTCGTTCACCGCCTGCTCGACGGGGTCGTCACCGGGGCTGTCGGGGCCGCCCAGGCTGAGGTTGACCACCTCGGCACCCTGCGCGACGGCCCACTGCGCGCCGGCGATGACCGCGGACTCCTCGCCGGAGCCGCCGTCGTCGAGCACCTTGCCGCTGATCAGCCGGGCGCCCGGCGCGACCCCCTTGTACTTGCCCCCGGAGTGCGCGCCGGACCCCGCGACCGTGGACGCCACATGCGTGCCGTGACCCACCCGGTCGACCGTGTCCGCTGCCGCGGAGAAGTTCTTCGCCGCGTCGATACGGCCCTTCAGATCCGGGTGCGTGCCGTCAACTCCGGTGTCCAGCACGGCGACCTTGACGCCCGTGCCGTCGTACCCCGCCGCCCGGGCCCCGGGGGCGCCGATCTGCGCGGTGCTCCGGTCGAGGGCCGCCTCGACCTTCCCGTCGAGCCAGATCTTCTCGACCCGGTCGGCGGCGGCCGACCTCTCCCGCGCCGTCCCCCCGCTGCCGGTGAGCGTCTCCCACAGGTCGGCGCCCTCGGACTTACGGGCCTTCAGCGCGTCTCCGTTGACGCTGGGCAGGTCCCGGCCGACCCGGGCTCCGGCGGCGGACAGCGCGCTCGGCGCGAGGGTGCGGCCCTTGGCGTACGTCACGATCAGCGGGAGGTCGGGGCGGGCCGCGTCGTCGTAACCCCACTCGACCAGCTGCGTCACGTCGAACAGCCGCCGGTCGGCGGTGCCGTTCGCGAGGAGCCGCTCGGCGTCACGCGGGACGACGTAGGTGCCGTCGGCGCTCCGCGCTATTCGGAAGGTGGTGCCTTCCCGACCCTTGCCGGCACGCACACCGGTGACGTGTCCGGTGGCGTCCAGCGTGACCCGGTCACCGGTGACGAGGGTGACTGTCCTGGCCTTGCCGAGGGCCCGGGCCGTACCTGCCGTACCGCTGTCGAACTGTGCGGCCCCGGATTCCGGGGCACCGAGCAGGGCCGAGGTAAGGGCGGCGACGACGAGCGCGGCGAGAGCGGAAGCCTCACTCGCTCGCCTCTTACGGTGATTCAAGGCATGCCTTTCTCTCCGGACTTTCGGGCATGGCGGAGCAGCCCGGCGGACGGGACAAAGAAACAGAGGGGAAAGAGGCGCCCCTTCGCGAAGGGGCGCGGGGTTACGGACTCAGACGAGCCGCTTACGGCCCCAGAGGAAGAGGAACGCCACGACACCGGCGGTCAGGGCGAACAGGATCGACGCCCCGAACCACTGCATGGCGTTCATCTGCGACAGCGGGAGGTACTGCGTCGACCAGCCCACGACATCGGCCTTGTCCAGGCACACCTGCCGTGCCGCGTCGGTCTCCGACCCCGAACAGGTGCCCCAGCCCAGCAGATCCCCGCTGCCGGTGACATACGACTGGTCGACTTCGTAGGCGCCGCGGGGGAGCGACGGGAACGCGTTCTCGTCCGTAACACCCTTGTTCGTCGTGACCGTGACGACGTTGCCGAGCGACAGCATGAAGTAGCCCCAGACGAGCTGGAGGACGACGGTGAAACCGAAGGTGACCACCATGGCCGTCAGCGTGCGCCGCAGCACCACACCGATCGCCACCCCGCCGAAGACGGAGAGGAGGGTGAGGGCGACAGGCACCGGGCCCGTCGTGTTGAACGCCTCGCCCGAGGTCCACTCCATGGCCAGGGCCTCGGACTTGACGGGGTTCCACCACCAGCCGAACACCGCCGACAACACGCCCGTGCTCACCACGACCACCAGTCCGGCCAGCGCCAGCTTCGTGGCGAGCCAGCGGGTCCGGCTCCCGGACTGGGCGGCGACCAGCTTGGCGGTGCCGTTCTCCAGGTCGCCCGCGATGAGCGGGGCGCCGAGGAAGACACCGAGCAGGACGGGTATCGCCTGGAGACCGATGGAGACGAAGGAGAATGCGTCACCGTACTGCGTGAACGTGCCGCCCGCCTCGTCGAGGCTCTTGCCGGGATAGCCGTAGCCGTCGAGGAAGTCGACCAGCTGGCCGCACTGGTAGACGATCCAGGCCACGGCGAGCGCGGTGGCGGCGAGGATCGTCCAGAACGCGGCCCGGTGCTGGCGCCAGACCAGCCAGGTCATACCGCTGAGTCGGGGGCGCCGGTTGGCCTCCGTGGTGGTCGCGTTCAAGGTCCCGTCGGTGGTCCCGTTCATGATCCCGTTCTTGCCGTCGCTCGTGGAGCCGGTCGAGGTGCCGGTCGAGGTGCTGGTCGAGGTGCTGGTCGAGCTGCGGGTGAAGGTGCTCATGCCGCCACCGCCCCGGTGCCGAACCCCTGGCCGTGGACCTGGGCGGTGGGGGTGATCAGCGGTGGTGCGTCGGGCGAGCGGAGATAGGCGAGCAGGAGTTCCTCCATGTTCGGGGCGTTTATGTCCCAGGGGCCGGTGACCGGGCCCTCGGGGCGGATGAGCGCGGTGAACTGCCGTCCGCTGGTCCGGGACTCGACGAGGGTGTGGTGCCCGAGGGCGGGAGGCATGCCGTCGCCCTCCTTGGCGCCCGTGACCAGGGTGTGCACGGACATCAGCTCGTCCACGTCACCGGCGAGGCGCACTCCGCCGCCGGAGACGACGACGAGGTAGTCGCACACGTTGTCCAGTTCGGCGAGGACGTGGGTGGACATCAGCACGGTGGTTCCGCGCTCGGCGGCCTCGGCGAGGAGGGTGCCCATGATCTCGTGGCGCACGACCGGGTCGAGGTCCGACATCGGCTCGTCGAGTATCAGCAGGTCGGGGCGCTTTCCGAAGGCGAGGGCGAGGGCGACGCGGGTGCGCTGGCCTCCGGAGAGGGTGCTGATCTTCGCGTCGAAGGGCACGTTGCCCGCGCGGATGATGTCCTCGGCGGCGCGCTGGTCCCAGCCGGGGTTCAGCTCCCGGCCCAGACGCAGGGTCTCCGCCACGGTGAAGCGGCGGAACAGGGGCTTCTCCTGGGCGAGGAACGCTGTGCGCCGAGCGGACTCCACCGAGCCCGGAGCCTCACCGAACAGGCTGATCGAGCCGTTCGTCGGCTGCAGGACATGGGCCGCGATGCTCAGCAGCGTGGTCTTGCCCGCCCCGTTGGGTCCCACCAGGCCGCAGATCCGTCCCGCCGGGAGCCGGAAGGAGCAGTCCCGCAACGCCCAGCCCCGCCGGTAGCGCATCCCCAGCCCGTACGCCTCGATCGCCGGTTCCCCCGCGTACATACCTTCACTCACCTGTGCTCCTAGTTGTCGTGGACCCCGTGGACCCCGTTGTCGTGGACCCCGTTGCCGCCACGTTCCCGGCGGCGTACTGCTTCTCCATCGCCGACGTGACCAGCGCGGCCACGTCCTCCTGCTCCAGACCGGCCCCGGCCGCCTTCGACATCCACGCCACCAGCTCCGCGTACAGCGGCGAGTCGGTGCCCGTCTCGGGGCGGCCCAGCGTGCGGCGTACGAAGGTGCCCAGGCCCGGTCGCGGTTCGACCAGGCCCTCGCGCTCCAGCTCGCGGTACGCCTTGAGGGTGGTGTTCGGGTTGACCGTGCTGGTCTCGGCGACCTCCTTGGCGGTGGGCAGCCGGTCACCCGGCACGAGTACGCCCAGCCGGAGGGCCTGCTTGGTCTGCTGCACGATCTGCTGAAAGGCGGGGACCCCGCTCCGCCTGTCGATGCGGTACTCCACGATCACCACCATCATTCCACTACTTGATTAGTGGAATGATGGTGGAGGGGTGCGAGGGCGGTTGTCAATGCCGACCGGGGACGAGGAGAAGCGGGTGGGAGGTACGCCGACCGTCTTTTTTGGGACATCAGCGGACAGGGAACAAGGCACGTCCAGCAAGAGACGCCTGATGGTGGCCGGTCTGACGATGGCCCTCATGGCCGGGCTCGGCGCATGCGGAAGCGGAAGCGGGCAGAACGACAACCCATGGGAGGACTCCACCGCCAGCGGGGGCAGCAGTGGCCGACGCGACGAGGGCCACAACGACGACCAGGGCACCGCGCCGGACACCGCATCGGAGGCGGCCACCGTCACCGGACTCCGCGACGCCGTCCGCCACGTCTCCAGGAAGACCACCAAGGTCACGCGCGCACACGGTCAGGAAGTGCACGTCGCCGGGTCGCCCCTTCCGGCGTCGCGGCTGGACCGGCAGGCCCCCTACCTGGGCGCTCACCAGTCGCCTCCTCGACCTGCTCGCGCTCCTCGGGCTCCATCGCCGAGCGTCGCAGTGCGCGCCCGCATGGCAGCGCCAGAGATCAGCAAGCACTATGGGGCACGGGAGCCAGTTGCACGAGACGCCGTGCGAGCAGCGGCATACGAGCCGGAGTTCATTGCGGAAGCGTTCGACTTCACCCGCACGCTGTACGTCGCCTACCGTCGCGCCGCTCGAACAGCCGAACAGGTCGAGGCTGAATACGAAGCCGCCTGGGCCCAGTTGGTTTTCGACCGGCCGCTACGGCTCTTCACCGGCTCGTTGCTCGCGATACCCGCGTGGATCACCATCGATGTCGTCTTCACCGCTGGGTGGCTTATCAATTGGGCGCTGCTGGTCTTTCTGACCACAGCCTTCGTGGCCGGCCTCATTCTCGTCGCCGATCAGCCCTCGAACCAGCGCGCACGCCAAGCGGCGGAGGTAGCGCGTTTACGCCTGTGGGTGACCGCGTGGCGCAAGGACCGCGCCGATGCGCGCACGAAGTGGAGTACGGCCCTCAAACAGAACGCGGTCCTAAACCCAGGTGAACGCCCCCGTACGCACCCCAGCACTGCACCAACACGGTTGGAAAGCGCGTGGGGGGCGACCCCTCACAAGTTCGAATCTCGTATCCTCCGCCATTGCTCTCACCGCGCAATACGTTGTAGGGCCCCACCACACGCGGTGGAGCCCTACAACGTTATTTCCCTCACTTAGCGCCTGAGCGCAGTGCCTCGGCAATGGCCTGGCCGGTCTCACGAGCCGTAAGGTACGGGCGCACGTCGTGAGCCTTGGTGCCGTTGTAAACCAGAAGGTCACGGATACGATCACCGAACGATGGCGCCAATTCTTTTGCGAGCGCGACAACGTCACCCGCGTCAGCGATGTTGGTCCAGCGCTTCACTGGAGCAGGCCAGCGGGCATGGCCGTTGACCGGTCGGGGCATGAGGCGTTCGAAGATGAGGTTGCGTACGGCCAGGGGTGAGCCCAACGTCACCAGCGTCAGATCCGGGCAGTCAGGAAGGGCGTGCAACGTCTCGTACGCGGCGACCGTCCCGAGCGAGTGAGCGACGATGACCTCGGTCTCACGAGTCACGCACCGGGCGATCCTGTCCCGGATGCCGGCACGCACATCGGGCTCGGTGAAATAGCGGCGTACCTGTCGGACACTGGCAATCATCATGCGTTCGCTGAGCCCGGCAAAGAAGGACGAATGACTGAGTGCGTCCAGGGCCCGCTGAACAAGGTGGGGGGTACGCAGCCGAGCCTGCGCGGCCGGACCCGCGACACGTGTGTCCCACTCTGACGCGAATTCCCACCACTGAAGCAGCAGTTCGCGCTCAAGGCCGTCTTTAACGTCGGAAGCGTCCAGCTCCGGGGCTCCGAGTCCACGGTGGCCCGCGGGCCGGAAGAGGTCACCGTAGAAAGCCATGGAGACGTCGTCGCGCGCCACACGCATGCCGGCCGCCAGAGCAAGGCCGTCGCTCAGGGCCGGATACCAGTCGGCGAGCAGCGTCCCGGGGCCTTTGACCTCCTGCGCGATGCCGTGGACGAGGACGATACGGGTCACAGGACACCCCGCTCCTTCGTGAGTCGCGAGGAGTTGAGGCGGAGCGCTACCACTCCCATGTCGGTCGCCGCGCACACCCGCCCGTCACTATCGAGTGCGATGCCGTTGATGCCGCTGCCGATGTCGAGTTCGGCCGTCCATGAGGGGGAGTTCATCTCCCAGACGCGCATCAGTCCGTAGCGATCGGCCGCGACCGTGGTGAGTGTGCCATCAACGTCTGCGGCGCGGATCGCCCGGACCGCCGAGGGGAAGGGCGCGAGTTCCAGTCCGGCGTCTTGCTCTTCAGCTATGTCCCAGAACCGTAGGCGTCCGTCGCCCGCTCCGGAGATGATGACGTCCCGGCCGTCCAAGTGCGCAATCTCCAGACCGAACGCACCCATCTCATGACCGCCCAGAGGCGCAGCGAACGGGCTGCCCTCGCCTATATCCCACAGCCGTACTGTCCCGTCACGGGAGGCACTCGCCACGACCGGGGTGCCGCCGACCACTGCCGACCGTACCGTCATCACATCGGCGGTGTGGCCGGTCATCGGGGGACATACGGGGGCCTGTGTGTGCAGATCCCAGGCATGGAGCGCGTAGTCACCCGCGACCGATACCACGACGGCACTGCCGTCCATCATCTGTAGGCAAGTCCGCCAGGAAGTACCCGAACGTTTGCCGAGACGCCTTCGGGACCCGAGACTCCACACCTCCGCCTCCCACCAGCTACTGCGCACCACCACGCTGTCGCCGTTCAGACGAACGGTCGTCGAGTCAGTGATCTGCTGCGCCGCCGAAGTGAGGTGGGCCGCCACCTGGCGTCCGTTGTCGAGATCATGTGTTCGTACGACGCCGTTGGTAGCTCCTGTGACGACAATCGAACTGCCTTCTGACGGCCGAAGGATGTCGACCGACACCAGGCTCCGGTCCTCGCCGCAGAGCGGCTCTCCGAAAGGACGCATGGCGACCGCATCCCAGATCCGCACATCACGTGAGGTGGCGATCAGCATCACCGGCGCCCCGTCGACCTGAGCGAACAACGGCGCCGCGAGTAGCCCCCGCGGGCCCCCGGTGAAGCCTTCCAACGGCGATCCCATTGGTGCGGCTGTCTCCAGATCCCAGATTCGGACGGTGTTGTCGGAGGCCATGGTCGCCACGACCGTGTTCCTGCCAAACCGACCAAGGGTTCCCACCATCACGTACCCGGTGTGCCCGAGAAACGGACCACCGACGGCTGAGCGGTTCGCGACGTCGTGCACATGAACGTTGTTGCCCTCAAGCATGGACAGCACCACCGGTCGTGTCCCATGAAATGCCACGCCAACGGCCAAAGCGGAGGGGGCGAGGTCTTCCACGTTGAAATGCGCATAGGGTCCGGTCGGCCAGCGGGCTCCACGGCCGGTCACTTGCCATACGTATGCGTGATCCGACGAGGTCGCGAGGACGATCTCCATTCCCCGGCCCGCACGGCGTACGGCAAGGTGGGAGATGCCTCCAGTGTGCCCGACCAATGGGGAGCCCACCGCATCTCCGGAGACGGCGTCCCAGATCCGAACCGTGCCGTCCTCACCACCACTGACGACGACCGGCACACCGTCCAACTCCCCAAACACGGCACAGCGAACCGCGTTGGTATGTCCCATTAGAGGCGGGCCCAGGGCAGCCCCCCGAAAGGGGTCCCAGAGCCGGAGCGTGGTGTCGGACCCACCCGTCGCGACTACCGCCCGCCCCCCTATAGCGCCAAAGGCCACAGCGGACACCTCGCCGGAATGCCCCTCCATAGGACTACCGATCAACGTACGGGTCCGTAGGTCCCACAGTCGGGCAGTGGCGTCCCTTCCACCGGTGACGACCATCGGGCGACCTTGGATATCGCAGAACGCCATGGAACACACCGGGCGCGTGTGGCCCTCGTCTGGTTGATCTGCCGTCAAATCCCATATGCGCGCGGTGCGATCGTCGCTGACCGTGACCGCCAGAGAAGCGTCTCCCCGGTTGGTGAGAGCTGCCGCGGTGATGCGCTCAACGTGACCGCGCAGCGGATGTCCGAGCGGCTGCAGGGTACGTAAATCCCACAGACGGGCTTCGTGACGTCCACTGCTCAGCGCCACCGGACGACCGTCGGACTCTCCAATCATGGCGGAGGCGACTCCGCTACCGGCCCAGTAGACATGGGCCGTGACCGGTTCGCCGATCTGCCGGCGATCGGCCAGGTCCCATCGGCTGAGCATTCCCGCTCCGTCTCCGACGAGTACCACGGTCCTGCCGTCAAGTCGCGTTACGCACACGGCCGTGACCGCTTGCGCCGGGCCGATGAGCGGACTGCCGTCGATGCGCGCGTCACCACGGTCGAAAAGCTCGCTCAGGTCCCAAATATAGACGGCCTTGTCATCACCGCCGGTGACCGCGATGGGACGTCCATCGAGCTCGCCCAGATCAGCGTCCCGTACCGTCCGCTTGTGCGCGCTCAGATCGCAGCCGAGTTGCTGCCTGCTGACGAGATCCCAGACCCGTGCCGTACCGTCCGCGCTCGCCGTCAGCACCACCGGGCGCCCGTGGACAGCTCCTACCACGATGCTCTCGACCCGGTTCGTGTGGCCCATCAGCGCTCGGCCGTACTCCTGGCCCGCAGACAGGTCCCAGATCCTCACCGTACCGTCCTGCGCACCAGTGAGGGCGACGGTGTAGTCGCCCAGATCCCCGATAGCGATGGCGCTCACCGCGATGCCCACGGACAGCGGATCGCCGATCTGACGCTGTGAGGTGAGGTCCCACACCAGAGCTGTCCCGTCCGCGCTTCCCGTCACCGCGATGGGACGCCCGTCAAGACTCCCGACCGCCACGCAGCCAACTACCTTGCTGTGGCCGTTGAGCAGCCTGTGCACGCCGCTGGTCGACCACCATGCCCAGCGTGCGGACCATGGAAGTGAGACGCCCAGTTCGCCGATGCGGTCGGCCAGTTGATCAGCCTCGCACCGGCGGGCCGACAGTTGCAGATCGGCAGCCCGCTCCCCCATCGCACGGTCGCTTGTCAGCCGGTGTGCGACCTGCTCGTACGAGCTCCGGATCCGTCTCGGCCCCTCGCCCTCGATCGACGCGAACGCCCCCAGCAGAGCAAGGCGTTCGGCGGCGAGCAAGAAGCCCGGATCTTCCACGAGGTCGGCAAGCACGCCCGCCGCCGCCGCGTGTGTGGCCATGTGCTGACGCACGTACGGAACAGCCACGAACCAGTCGGGGCGTCCGTCCGACGATTCCGGGACAAGGGAGTTGAGCGCTTCGACAACCGACCTCTGGATCTCTTCCGGCGGACGGTCAGCGGTCGCGCGCAAGTGCTCGGCCAGCGCCTTGTGGTAGAGCCGATAGGCGGAACGCCGGTCGTCGTCGATGACTTCGGCGATGTACGCCTCGGCGACATCAAGAACCCAGGAGACATCCTCCTCAGTGCAAGGAATCCCCGAGATCACCGAGCTGAGCGCCGTCCAGACCAGACCCCGGGGAAGCCCCTTGCCCTCGGAAAACGCGAGGGCGAGCAGCATACGGCGCACACGTGGTTCGTCCGGGCCGAAGCGGGCCAGGTAGTCGTCGAACGCCTCGCCGATCTCACTCGGTAATGCCTCCGCCCAGCCGGGGAGGCCGATGTCCACCGGGGTCCGGTCCGACCGCAGGGTACGTGCAGTCGTCCTCGCGTAGAGATAGACACCAGCGGCCTTCTCAGCAACGCCCTTCGCGACAGCCCTGGCGAGATCTCGCCGGCCACGGTACGGAGTGCGTACGTCGGACTCCTCCGTAGCGAGAAGTACCCGGGTGACATATCCGGCCACATCGGCCTCGCCAGCACGGTATTCGGGCCGGTCCAGGTCCATACAGGTGAAGGTGGGGCCGAGAGGCGCGACCAGTTCGTGGCGAGTCCCCACGAGAAGTCGTACCCCCTGGATCTCCGACATGGGACGCAGCAGTTCCCGAGTGATTCTGCGCGGCTCGCCATGGCCACCCGCGTCCGCCGCGGTGTCCGACCCAGCCTCATCCACGGCGTCCACGACAATAATCAGCGGCGGTCCCTGGCGGCCTCGCCTGGTGAGCTCCTGGAGCAGCGCGGCGGCACCGTCAGCCTCCACGTCGAGGGCGGTGGCGAGCCGTTCCACAACCTCTTCCAGCCGCTTGTGACGGGCATGCACAGCCGCTGTTACGCATCCCGCCGGCACTACAGTCCCAGGGTCGACACCCCCGAGGTCGAGTCGCGAGCGATACCGACTGTCCGACAACGCGACGATCCTGCCGAGAACCGCGGACTTACCACAGCCCGGACTGCCGGTAACCACCCGCCCCCGGCCGTCCCCGACCTCTGCGGTCAGCCAGGCCACCAGCTCGGACAACACACGCACCCGTCCGCTGAAGTACAGGCCCTGCTCCGACTCGAACTCCACACCGCGCGAGCGTGGTCCGAAGTGCTCGGTGAGGTCCCGCGCGACCACCCGGCGCTGCACTTCGAGGTCGGTACCGAGGGGTGGCAGTTCTTCCTGGTATCCGATGTTCGGCAGGAAGGGGGCCAGTCCTGTGACGAGACCACTGGTCAACTCGGCTCGCTGACCGCGTCCGTCGCCCTCGAAGCGTTCGTTGACCGCCTTCACCAGTTCGGTGAGGTCGAGATACTGCTGCCGCTGACCAGTACGCCCCGTCGTCGTCTCCACCGCCTCGCCCAAGGCAGCCACGAATGCACCGTCCTCGGCGATGTCCTTGCGACGGGCGGAGGCGAGGAACCACAGCCCCGTCGAATCGGCGTGCGCGTTGCGGTACGCGATCGTTCGCAGCGCGACCGCAGACGCTTCCGCGGCGCCCGCGCTGCCGGCACACGTGTCGAGAATCAGCAGAAGATGACGGAGATTACCCCTGCACAGGATGCGTACCAAGTCTTCGGTGGCCAGCGCTGTGGTCGCGAGGTCCTCGCCGCGCGAATCCCAGCAGAGCAGATAGTGCCGATCGCGCTCCTCCACCGAGCCGTGGCCCGCAAAGTACACAACAACCACGTCATCACTGGTCAGAGCGGTGTCCTCCGACCAGTGCGACAGCTTCTGGCGGATCTGCTCAGCCCCGTCGTACTCCCCGAGCCCTGACAGCACTGACTCGTACCCAAAGCCGGCGAGGAGCTCTGTCGTCGCGCGAACGTCGGTGGGCACGGATCGCAGTTGTTCGTCCTCAGGAAGATGACGGTACCGGCCACTCCCCAGCGCTATGAAAAATCGCCGACCCACTCGACCGCCCTACCGCTAGATATCGCCGAACCTGCGAAAACTGTAGCGACACGATCACTTACCGCACCCTGCGAGCCGAAGATTGGCGAGACGTCTCGGCTCTACGCACCCGAACGACCTCCATACGGAGCGGCCGTGCAGGCCAACTCCCCACGGGCCCCAGATCCTTCGGCCGGACGGCCTCTGCGAGTTTGGGGGGCGTCGACCACGATGCACTGTCAGCTCTGGACTGGGGCGGCTCTCTTCTTCCTGGTTGCAGTTCTGTTTGCCTTCAACGCTGTTCGGCGGCGTCCGGACGGCGCTGGACAGACTGCTCCACCGCAGATCAGGACGCCCTCACCCGCCCCTGAACCCTCGGACTGGCATCTGGAAAGCGTGCTGGTGCGTGCGAGCGGACGGGTCTCCGAATCCTTCCCATGCGCACACACCCCTCTGGCTATCGGCACGAAGTCCCTCATCGCGTACGCCAAGGTCACCCGAGTCGTCTTCGTAGTCGCTCCGCCACAGGCCAGCCCCCACTCCAGCCCTTCGGGGCGGTACACCAGGGTAAGAAGCGGGCAATTCAACCGGCTCAAGCACAACTCACAGGCCCAAGTAATCACTGGTCAAAGCACTGTGGTGCTTCCGTTGATTCCCAAGCTCAGAGCGCGAGTTCGATTCTCGTCACCCGCTCCGCATGAAAGCCCCAGGCCAGCGGCCCGGGGCTTTGTCGTTGTCTAAACCTCTCATGCTCTCACGCGCCACTTGAGGGGCCGAAACGTCCGCCCGGACGGCCGCCCCAAGCCCTTCGCCGCATGCTCAATGAGCATCCCGAATGGCGAGATCGTTTTCGCATGACCCGCGTCACACACGCACGCCTCGACCGGGTGACGCTCTCGCAGTGCCGGTCAGCCCCCGCGCACCACTGCTCCCACGTTGAGTTCGTGCATCGCACGGATCGTCCGAAGCTCCGGCCTCGTCCGTCACGTTGCCGCGTCGCTATCGTGGGGAACGCCTCTGTATCACGGTAGGCAGCACGTATGCGTGGTCTCGGAGATCACCTGAGCATCGGTGAGCGGATCGCCTTCCACCGCAGACGCCGTGGCTACACGCAGCAGGTACTGTCCGGGCTCCCCGGCCTTCTTCAGACCCCCAGGAGCTTAAGGACCGCGCCGCCCGCGCCGCTGCGGAACGCCGGGACTGCTGGGCCGTTTCCGCCCGGGTGCACCACCTCGCCGCCACCGCGCTCGCCAAGATCAAGGAGTCCGACGAGAACCGCTGGCAGACGAGCTTCGGACCGACGAATGTCCTGCTGCACTGGCTGTCGGCGCGGCTGGACCTCGACAACATCTCGTTTGTCGTGGACCACGGTCAGATCAATGTGGACCACATCCCCCGGAGCGCGGCGTCTCCCACCGCACCTCTCAACGATGCAGGGCGGCGGAGTGAACACCGCGAAGCGCGGAGTCCTCGGGGTCGTGGGCACGAGTGCCGGCGGAGTCGAAGCGTTGCGCACCGGGCTGGTGGAACCGGCTATGGCGCGTGGGTGGCAGGTCGCCGTGACGCTCACCCCGACGGCCGGTAGGTGGCTGCGGATGAACGGTGAGGTCGACCGGCTGGAGAAGCTGACCGGCCTGCCGGTACGAGACGAACCACGGCTGCCCGGCGGGGCAAGGGCCGCACCCGACCGTGGACTGCTACGCGGTCGCCCCCGCCAGCGCGAATACGGTGGCCGAACTCGCGCCGGGTATCGCCGACAACCGGGCGCTGACACAGGTTTGGGAAGCTATCAGGCACTCTGGGACTACCGGTCGTCGTCTTTCCAAGGGTGAACGCAGCTCATGTATGCCACCCCGCGTGGCGGCGCCATATCGCCGCGCTGCGAGAGGCCGATGTTCGAAGGTTGCTGCCATGCCGGAGATGGTCAAGCGGCACAGCGCAGGAACCGCACAGACGGACCACCGCACCCAGCGGTACACCCCATTCGGGCCCCTCAATGCCGTAGTTCGGCAGAGGCGGTGGCAGCGGTAAAGGCAACCCTCCCCGCAGAGGAAACGGCACCCGCCGACACCCGGCTCCGTCAGGCGATCTGCGTGGACATCGCCCCGCAGCTCCACCTTATGGCCCCCGTACCACACGCGGTCGTCGCACCCTCCGGCTGTGGGGTGTCCCCGAGGTCGCCGACAGCATAAGGCTGCGATCTCGGCGAGGCCAATCAGAGTCCGACGATGTCGAAGTGGTTGGGCGGTAGCCGACTACGCCGAAGTCTTGTGCGACGCGCCAACCGGCAACCACATCGACATTCGGCCACGCTCACCACACTGCGGCGTGATTGATGCAACGTTTACAGACGGACGCCCGCCCCCAGGCCGCAACTCTCCCATGCTCCGGCAAAGTTGATTCCAGTCGATCTTCTACCGTCGAGCCCAATGGTCACTTTTTCACACCTACAGTTCCCATACACCTTGTCAATCAAGAAAGGGTGTGTGGTTCATGCACTCACGAATAGGCCGCTCGCACGGAAGAACGAGAGCTCGGCTCGCGGTCGGGGCCGCCTTACTGCTGGTCGCGGAAGTCGCGCTCGCGGCGGGGACGGCAAGCGCCGCCACCCCGTCTGCGGTGGAGGATTTCTCGGCGGCCAAAAGCTCATCCTCCGAACCGGCCAAGGCCTCGAAGCCTCCCAAGGGGTCCAAAGGCTGGGCGATTTCCGAGGCCAAGAAGACCGGAGAGAAGGTGGTCGCCACGGACGAGACCACCGCGACCTCCTACACCGTCGCCAACGCGGACGGAACGCTGACCACTGAGCTCACCTCCGGGCCCGAGCGTGTGTGGCGGGCCGGCAAGTGGCGGAAGGTCGACGTCACCCTCATCAAGAACACGGACGGCACTGTCCGTTCGAAGGAACACCCCCACGGGCTGCGCCTGGCCGGCAAGGGGGGCACCAAGGCGACGTCACTCAAAGCCGCGCAGAACTCGTCGGCGCGGGACCTGGTCACGCTGGGAAGCGGCGACGGGAGCGTGACCCTCCAGTGGAAGGGTGCATTGCCAGAACCCGAACTCGACGGGACCCGCGCCCGCTACCACGACGCTGTCCCGGGCGCCGACGTGATCGTGGAGGCGACCCGTACGGGCTTCGAGCAGTTCGTCGAGATCTCCGAGAAGCCTGCCGCCACTGAGTTCGCGTACACCCTGCCGCTGCAGGCAGAAGGTATGAAGGCGAAGGCGAACAAGGACGGCTCGGTCACGTTCACCGACGCCGAGACCGGCGATGTCCGGGCCACGATGCCCGCCCCGGTGATGTGGGACGCCGCCACTGACGACCGGTCCGGTGAACACACGCACCGGGCCCGCGTCGACATGGAGGTCCTCGACAAGGGGCACGGGGAGATCGACCTCGTCGTCACCCCCGACCCGGGCTTCCTCGCCGACCCGTCGACGCAGTATCCCGTCACGGTGGACCCCTCCACCTCCGCGCTCGCGAACACTTTCGACACCTACGTGCAGCAGGGCGAGACCGTCGACTGGTCCGCCGATGTCGAACTTGACTTCGGCAACCCCGGCACCACCAACCCCGACGGGACACCCCGCACGGCGAGGTCCTTCATCACGTGGAACACCACCGCGTTCCAGGACGCGTTGATCGTCGACACGAACCTGGCGCTGTGGAACTTCCACTCAGGGAACACCGACTGCTCCGCACAGGGCTGGACCGTCGGGAACACCAGCGCGCCGTCGACCTCGTCACGGTGGACGAACCAGCCGACGTGGACCCAGTACCACTCGTCCACCCAGACGGCCGGCAACCCAGGCTGCACGAGCACCCAGCCCGACGGTTGGATCAACGCCGATGTCGACGCGCTGGTGCAGACCTGGGCCTCTGCCAAGGCGACCCGCGGGCACATGGGCCTGCGCGCGGCCAACGACAGCACCCTGGCCTGGAAGCGTGTCAACTCCGCGAACAACGCGTCCAACCAGCCCAAACTCAGCGTCACCTACAACTACCGGCCGCTGGACGGCACGGCCCAGCAAGCAGGCCCGCCGTTCCGGTCCTACAACGATGTATGGGGTGTCAACACCCTCACACCGACGCTGAGGGACAAGTTCGAGGACGCGGACGGCGACCTGGTGAGCGGCACCTTCCAGGTCTACGACGCGGAGACCAACACGCCGATCACCACACCGGCCGGCGAGGGGCTGCTCGTCTCCGACTACGTCACCCCCGGCGAGTGGGCGACAGTGCAGGTCCCGGACGGGCAGCTCGTGGACGGCAAGATGTACAAGTTCCGTACCAACGCCTACGACGGCACCCACTACAACCTCAACTGGTCCCCGTGGCGCACGTTCGTCGTAGAGACCGCAGCCGCCGGCGTGCCCACCACCCTTCAGCCAGGCGATTCCTACACCATCAACGACCCCGAGCTGATCGCCGACCCCGCCAGGGTGGAGGAAGTCCTGAACAGGGACGGCAACTTGGAAGCACTCGGCGTGCAGCCGCGTGGTGGCCCCTCCGCCCGGGAAGCTACCGAAACACGGGCCGTCTGGGAACGCACCTATACCATTCCCAGCACGAGGTTCCCCCGCGGTCGCAATCCCGAGACTTCGGGCTTCGATAAGTATGAGTATATCGCCGACGTCGACGAATGTGTCGACGCTGACGATTCGGACAACAGGGCCGGATATATAAAGAACCGTTTCTCCTACTGCCAGGAGACCTTGACGGTAATGCCGGCCATCAAGTGTGGACTGTGGCCGCCAGGATGCTATCTGCAAGGCACCTTCATATCGCGGAATACCCTTATCGGGCAGGGCAAAATAGGCGGCCTCGACAGCGGCCCGTTCACCCGGTACGTTGAATTCGACTTCAACGTGGATGTCTTCATCTCCAGCGGAGACTTCAATAAGGTCGGCGCCAAGCTGGACGCCTCCTTGGAGTGCGAGGGAAGTTGGGACGCCGGAGCCCCGCCGGAAGCCAAGGAGGAGGAGGCTTGCTACACCGGGCTCCACCCCGGCCGTAGCGATTCACCCAGCCAGTGGAAGTCTGACGGCGACACAAAATTCGACCTGTGGTCGTCGGCTCCGAAGCTCCCCGATGTCACCAATGGTGATCAGATCGCTACGGGATTGTTCACCCCGGTCCTCAAGTTCACGGTCCCCGGCTATGGTCAGGTCCTCCCCGCCGAAGGCGAGGAGGGGGAGGTTCGTTTCGACAGCGCTGCCTACAACCAGCGCGCCCAACTGGGTTCCGTATTTCCCGACGCCACACCCGCCTTCCGCTACGACAGAAGCGACACGAGCGATCCCGCTGCTCCTGGAGAGCCGTACCTGGGAGTGGCTGCGGTGGCCGACCACGTCGGCGACGCCCTCGAGAACCCGGGCAGCACCTTCCCGATAAAGGCCGACAAGAACCTGCCCGGCGGAGAAGCATTGCGGCCGATGCACCGCCTCGTACCAGCGGCCGGGGCGCTTGAGTTGACTCGCAACACGGCCAATCGCAGCGTTGTCACTTCCACCTGCAACAGCCCCGCGATGCCGGGTCGTCCCGGCGAGGGCGAGGCGCTCGACTGCGACGAGTTCCCCATGGCCTCTACCTATGAGGGAGCAGCGCGCGCGGATTATGAAGGAGCTCAGTACACCGACGAATTCTCCGTTCGCTACATCGATCCGGTTGAGAACCAAGAAGCCGGGCGCCGCCTCGGAGCCTGGTACAACAACGATCGGATCCTGAACCACGACCCCTTCATACTCGTCATCGGCGACTAACCAGGAAACAACCGGAAGTAGTCAAGCTGCGGGGCCGGCTCATCATGCCGGCCTCGCATCCTTTTCACCCAGCTTTGACATCGGCGGCTATCCGCCAAATCTGTACGAGGCAGTATTGATCTTTACCGCCCAACTCTTCTTCCTGCCCCGGCGGAATTTGCAAGGTGCGCCACGACAGTGGAGAGGTGAAAGGACCCCTCGCGCCGTTGAACATCCACTGCCAACGCATCTTGTACAGGCCGGGCGAGGGCAGGATCAGGGGGACCCGTTGCACCCCGCCGTCGATGGCATGAATTCCAAGGTCACCCCCGGGAAGTTCCACCTCCACCTCTTCCCGGCCGAACCAATGGGCATCCTTTTCCGGAGGGAGAGTGGACCAGCTCTCCAGCCGAACGGCTAAATTAATAACCTGGGACGGCACCTGCAAATAAACCAGGCCGGGGGCGGAGATCAGCCAATGCGCATCATCCGCATCTGGCCCATAGGTATCGACAGTTGTATCAACCAACCCAAACAGGCGGTAACTTGGGCTGACCACGGTTTCATATGTGTCCAGCAGTCTACTCAAGGGGCGCCCTCTCACATCGAAAGCCAAGTCACAAGTAAGCATGGATACCCGAACATTAAAGCACCCGCATCTCTCGGCTGCCTCGACGGATCTCGGCAAGAATAAGTGAGGTCACTGGCCTCTCGGTCTCGGGCGGAAGCAGACGCTGATCTTTTTGCAACCTCACGACGACGCGAGGCGAAGGAGGAAAGGGGGCCAGGACGATCGCGGTGATGCGGTTAGTGCTGCAGCGAAGCTTCCGCAGGGGGCCAGAACTTCAGGGTGGTCATGACCTGCTCGCCGAGGCGGCGGGCCTTGGCGAGCGTGCTCTTGTGTCACCGCTTGAGGCGACGGTCACGGAGGGCACCCGGACAGACCGTCGGCACCTTGGTGCGCCCGCGCCCACGTCGACAAAGGCTCCCTACAGGCGGCGACCTATTTCTGGGGCCTGTTCAGTACCGAATCCTGGGCTTTCGCGGGTGGGTTGTCACCGGTCGACTGCTGGAATCCAAGCCGCCGGCTGATGACGACGGCGGGCAGTTCCGAGGCGATAGTGCTCGTCGGTCTACGGGGTCGGTTCCTGTATCAGGCGGCTCCGGGCTCGGAGCCATCCATTGGGTGAGAGAGCGAACGAGCATCTGGATCCATGGTTTCCGACGCCTCCGGACCCGCGGGGAGGGACGCGATGACATCCTTGAAGCACTACTCAAACTGGTCTACTGCATGATCATTTGCCGCCGCGTCAGGAACGTTCTGCTGGCTCCTTCTACGAGGCTGCCCTGGTGCCGCCCGGAGCCCTGCGATCCTCGATGTCCTCGACGTGGGTTAGCAGATAGCGGGGCCCGTCCACGGTGTCCGCGACAACGGAGTTACGCATGGACGCCCGGACGAACGAGCCGTCGCGCCGCTTGAGGCGCAACTCGGCGCGGCCGCCCTCGGCCGAGGTGCGCAGCAGGGTCCCGATGTCCTCGGGGTGCACGAGATCGGAGAACGAGTACCGGCGCAGCGCGGACGCGGGCCGGCCGAGCAGCCGGCACAGCGCGTCATTGGCCCGCACGATCCGGCCGTGCTGAGCGCCCCCCATCTCGGCGACGGCCATGCCGCTCGGCGCGTACTCGAACGCCTGCCGGAACGACTCCTCACTGGCCCGCAGAGCCTGCTGCTCCCGCTCCAGGCGCACCAGGGCCCGCTGCATGTTCCCACGCAGCCGGGCGTTGCTGATGGCGACCGCGGCGTGGGCCGCGTAAACCTGAAGTGCCTCCCGGCCCCATGCGCCGGGGCGCCGCCCGTTGCGCGGCCGGTCGACCGATATGACGCCGAGGAGTTCCCCCTCAACCTCTCTCGGCAGGTACATCGGTGCGAACAGCCGGTCCGCGGGGTGCCATTCGTCCTCGAACTGGGGTGCGGGGCCCTCGGTGTACCACTGCGGTACGTCGTCGTTGTTGAGCACCCAGCCCTCGGTGTGCGGAATGAAACGGAGGGAGCCCCATTCCTCACCCATGGTGAGGCGCCGGTTCCAGGAGGCTCGCGAGCCCACTCTGCCGGTGATCAGAGAATCGGCGGCAGGGTCGCCGGAGAAGGCGGCTACCACGAGGTCGCCGTCCGGACGTACCAGATTGACGGCGGCGAGTTCGTAGCCGAGTCCCGCGACGACGCCGTCGGCGACGGACTGCAGGGTGTCGGCGAGGCTCCGCGCGGGCGACACGTAGCTGATGAGCTGGTCGAGCAGGCTCCGGAGGCTGGCGAGCCGGACGTACGGTTCCGTCTCGGTGACGGTCGACTCGCCGTAGTCCCCGGCGGTCGCCTGTGCCGCGGTCCAGTCGTCCCAGCCACGCTGCGAGGTCGCGGCCACGGGCACAAAAGCCGTGTTGCGGAGGAAGGGCGCTTTGCCCAGGCTGTCACGGCAAAGCCGGTGCGGCTCTGGCAGGGCCTTCAGGCCGAGTTCCACCCGCAGCCGCTGGTAGATCGTGTCCAGATCGAGGAATTCATCGCCCTCCAGGACACCGTCCTTGATGAGTCTGATCAGTTCGCCTGTGAACGCGGTGAACCGCTCGCCGGGTGGGGACACCGCGACCGCGTTCTCGGCGGCGGCAGCGAGCAGATAGGTGCCCTCGACCTCCAGTTCGGCGCCGGCGGACTGGGCGCCGAAGGTGCGCGCGCTGTAGCAGCAGTCGGCGATGAGGATCCGCCGGGCGGCGGGGCTGTGCTCGATCGACCGGCGGATCCACTCGTGCGGGACGGCCGTGTCGTGCACGGACATCCGGTCGCTGTCCCCGACGGCCAGGTGCAGTTGGCCCGTCCTCGGTTCGATCAGCCCGTGCCCCGCGTAGTACACCAGCAGGGTGTCCTCGGCGGCTTCCGCCGCCTCCGCCACGGACTTGGAGAGCTGACGCGGTGTCTGTGGATCGAGCACCACATGGCAGTTCTCCGGGGGAAGTCCCCAGATGTTCTGCTGTGCGAAGAGATCCGCGAGGGTCTTCACCCCGCTCGCGACAGCGGGCAGATCATCGAGCGTCTCGAAAGCGCCGACCCCTATGAGCACCGCGCGCGAGGTCGCGGGGTCAGGTGGGTTCGCCACGCCCGTCCTCTTGCCCGTCGGTCCAGTCCTCGCGACTGCCGGTCCGGTCGCCTCGACTGTCGGTCCCACCGTCAGTCAGGGACTCCAGCAGGCGCCGCGTCTCATCGGGCGAGGAGTCGGAGATAGTGACCCTGGCGCCGTCGGGGCGTTCCACCGTGACGACTGGCTGCCCTGGCCGTGTCGCGCGCCAAGAGGCCAGGGACAGCGCGAGCGAGGCGGCGCTGAAGCCGCTACTCACCACTAGCGAGATCAGGTCGATCACATCGCCCTGGGCTCCCGCCCGGGGCGACCGTGCCGTGTCGAGTACGGGTCGCGCGTGGCGACGGGCCGCAGGCTCCGCAAGCAGCCACGCGTGCAATGACCGCAGCTCGCCCTCTGCCGTATCGTCGTCGCCCAAGCCGACGCGCAGTCTCACCCACGCCCCCTTCGTTTCCCACCCGCCCACGAGGGCGGGTGGGACAGCTTAGGGCCCATGGCACGGAGCACGACATTCCGGTGATCAAGGGAACGGGAATAGGCAACGGGAATTACGAAGAGCGCGCATCAACTGGCGGTCTGACACCGTTGCGAGCCCTCCAGGGCTGATGACGACCACCGTGGAGGATCCGGACGGCCGCCGGTCCCTCGGCTCCTCATCGACCCAGGGGCTCCTCATCAACCCAGGCGAGTTCGCAGTTCGCAGCAGCATCCCGCAGTGCAACTGCCCAGATTACGGCAGGTGCTCATCATCCCAGGTGGATCCTCATCCAGTCCAAGACCGGCCGACCCCCTCGGCATGCCTCTCGCAAGCGCCCGCCTCACGCGGCGTTTTACGAGGAGCCGCATGCCACTACGTGCCATTGCCAGGGGTAAACAGCGGTCGCTACGGGCCCTGTCCGACCGCAGGCCAGGAGGACATCCGCACTGGGTTTTCGCTTGTCAGAGTCCTGCACGGCGGCCGCATGCCATAAGGCACCGATTGTCGCAGGAACGCCGGGCGCCAAGCGTCGAGGATGGGCCTGTCATGGCGGTGCGCCGACAATTCTGATCGATCGTCAGGCGTCCGCCGATGGCATCAAAGTCCTGTACTGACCGGCCCACGCCGAGGGGTGCCTGGAGCTTCGTGTTCCGGGCACCCCTCGGTCTACGTAGCCGTCTGGTGTCATGTCTGCTGGCCCAGTTCCCGCATCAGGAGGTCGGCGGAGCGCGGCACGGCGGTCTTGGGCTTACGTCGGCCCCGCTCCGGCCATGGTCCTGTCCGTGACAGCCGCCGACCTGCCTTTTGCCATCGGACGCGCACCCGCACCCGGAACGTGAGCCCTCGGGGTCAGTGCGATCGGGGTTTCGCGTGGGCGGGGCTGAAGAAGGTCGCGGCGTGGTGCGCGGCCTTCTGGTCCGGCAGTTCGCCGGTGCTGCGTGCCTGGTGCAGGAGGGCGCCTCCCCAGTGCATGTCCAGATAGCGTGCGGTACGCCGGAGCATGCCCACCAGGGGCTCGGCGTCGTCGGCCTGGCCGCGGGCGAAGGTGCTGACGGCCCAGAGGGTCTTGCCGCGCATCCGACCGCGGAAGTCCAGGTCGGCATGGCTCATCCACGCTGCCCAATGGTCCAGGTAGAGCTTGGTCTGCGCGGAGACGCTGTACCAGTAGAGCGGGGATACGACCACGATGTCCGTGTGCTCCAGCGTCGCGTCCAGCAGCAGCCTCTCGTGCCTCTCCCCATCAAGGCGATCGTCCTTCGCGAGGGCCGCGGAGGACGGGCCGAAGCCTTCCACTCCGGAGTGATGGAGCCCGCTGAGCCGCAGCCAGCTCCGTTCGGCCTCCGCGGGGAGGCCCTCGGCCGCGCGTCGGGCCAGCAGTTCCGTGGCACCACCCACGCGTGGGCTGCCCAGCATGAAGGCGAAGCTGCGCGCGCGAGGCCCGTCGAGAACCCTGCCCACCACCGTCGCCCTCCCGACCTCAGTCATGGGCCGGTACGGCGGCACCGGTGCCGGCCGCGAGGCGGAGGTGGCGCTCAGCATCCTGGCGCAGTTCCTCGCTGTACCGGATCTCGCCGCCCCGTCCCGCGTAGCGGCGGTCGCGCACCCCGCTGGTGCGGCGCAGCACGGTGATGCTGTTCTGCATCAGCTTCTGCGATTCCAGGAGGCTCACCACCTCCAGTTCTCCCGGGTTGGCCTGCTGGAACTTCTCTATGTAACGCAGCAGGGCCTCACCCTCCGGATAGGTCATCAGATAGTGCATGACCACGAGTCCGCCGTCCGGGTTGATCAGCTCCCAGAAGCGGTCGAAGAAGTAGAGGCATTCCCATGCGTCGACCCAGGCGAAGTCGATGGGGAAGAAGTCCTCGGGGAGACGTTCGGCAGCGTCCTTGAGGTCGGCGTTCACGACCGTGACCCGCGCGTCGAGGTCCAGCTCACGCAGAGCCTCCTGGACGCGGTCGGCGGAGGAGTCGGCGATGGACAGATTGTCCACGGCCACCAGGCGCGGGAGGTAGGGCTCCAGGTGGTGCGAGGGCGACACCAACGGAGGGTCGGCCAGCAGCCACGCGTCGTCCAGCTCCGCCCCTCGGCCGAGATGTTCTCGGGTCTTGGCGGCGAGCGCCCGGGACTCGAGCCGCACAGCGTCCTCCGCATCCGCGAGGGCACCGGCGAGGAAAGGCGTGGTGTACCCCATCCCCACTTCCAGGACGCGCTCCGGTCGCAGCAGTTGAACCAGATTCGCGAGCAGCGGGCCCACAACTTCGGTGCCCATACCTGGCACACTCAGCCCACCCACCACATTACGGAACTTTTCACTGTGAATTCTCTGGGCCATATTCATGTCCTCTTCCTGTGAAACCCGGCTCGGCAAGCAATCAAGGGGAGATACCTGATGCGCAGGAACGACTGTTTTGTATTTTTTTTGGGAGACTTGTCGGGCTCAATCCCCGGCGGTACTATCTGCACGCATTACACAATCGAACAGGAGGACATTTGGGGCACAACCGATGCAATCAGGAGGATTGCGGAGCAGTGCTCTGCGAGGTGGGGTTACTCCAGTACCGGGAGGCGGTATCGGTCGGCTCGATCGCCGCGGACTCGGTGACTCCTTGCATCACCGCCCTCGGCCTGCTGGAACCCGCAGCGGACGACGCCGGACACCTGATTCCCGTACCCCCCTCCGTGGCCGCCGGCCGAGCCCTGGCCCCCATCGAGAAGGAGGTCGCGGCCAGGCGCCAACACCTTCTCCACCTGACGGAGTCCTTTCAGACCGCGGAAGAGGTATTCACCTCGGCACGCAAAGGTGAACTGCCCAGCTCCACGGTGTTGCGCGGCGGTGAACTCATTGCCCGTACTATCGATGCCTCGGTGGCTGCCTGCAGGTCCGAGTTGCTCACCGCGCAGCCCGGAGGCCGCCGACCGCCGGAAATACTGGAATCGGTGGCGCAGCGCAATCTCAATCTCCTGGCGAGGGGAATCCGCCAGCGGACGCTCTATCAGCATTCGGTGTGGTCGCATCCACCGACCGTCGAATACATCAGGAAGGTCGCGGAGGCCGGCGGGGAAATTCGGACGGTGGATGAAATGTTCGACCGGCTTATCATCTGCGACCGGGAGGTGGCCTACATTCCCACAAAACCGGACTACTCCGACGAGGCGCTCGAGGTTCGCGATCCGGCGATCGTCTGGTTCCTCACCAACTTGTTCGAATACGCCTGGGCACGGGGTACCCCTGTCGAGCCGAACATGAAGAACCGCCCGCGCGTCGTCGTCTCCGAGATAGAGCAGAGCATCATCCGCTTCCTCGTCGCCGGGCACACCGAGGAGAAGGTCGCCCGTGGGCTCGGTATCAGCCGACGCACGGTGGCCGAGTACATCAGCCGCATCTCGCGCCAGCTCGGCAGCGTCAGCAGGGCGCAGCTCGGCTATCTCATCGCCATCCATGGTCTGCTCTCCGACCAGGTGGTCGTCGCCCCTCACGACGCGGCGAACCATGACGTCACTGAGTAGGCGATGTCCCGCCTTCACTCGCCCGCCGCCTTCCGCGGCGCGTCCACTCGGTCCGCGCGCTCCCACGTCGCGCAGAGGCGCGCCGAGAGAGGTGTCGCTGATCCGGTCGGCGATCTTGTCGGGGTGGCCCTCGGTCACGGACTCCGAGGTCAAGAGACGAACCGGCATGGCAGGTGCTCCGGAAAGAGGGGGAGGAAACGTGGACGCCGGTCAGCGGCCCGCGAGGGACACGGCGGCGACCTCGTCGCGGATGGCGGTGCATACCTCGTCCACATGCTCGAACAGGTAGAAGTGACCGCCCGGCCAGGAGCGGGCGGTGGTCCGGGCCGTGGAGTGCCCGCTCCAGGGAGCGGCGATCCGCGGACCGGCCACGGGGTCGTTCTCACCCGTGAAGACCGTGAGCGGGGCGTCGAGCAGCGGTCCGGGGTGCACCTGGTAGGTGTCCACGATCGAGAGATCGCCGCGTAGCACCTCGACCATGAGGTCCAGCAGGTCGGGCAGCTCGAAGACCTGCTCGGGAGTGCCTCCCAGCCCCTGCATGAAGGCGGTCAGCCGCTCTCTCGGCCACAGGTGGCGCTGGGCGCGGTCAGGCCGGTGACCGGGCGCGGGCGCCCCCGAGAGCCCCACCCACTCGGGCCGCAGGCCCGACGTCGAGAGCTCCCGGGCCGCTTCGAAGGCGATCAGCGCACCCATGCTGTGCCCGAAGACCGCATAGGGGCCGGACAGCAGGGAGCGGAGTTCCCGCGCCACGTACGCGGCGGCCTGCACGGAGGTACGGCAGGCCCGCTCCCCGGTGGCCATCAGTCGTCCCGGAAGGTCGACGGACCACAGGTTCCAATGTGCGGGAAGCTGTCGGGTGAAGGGTGCGAAGGACGCCGCCGACCCTCCGGCGTGGTGCAGGAACACCAGAGTGAGGGGCGCGAAGGAGGACTCGGTGCGCGTCCCTCCCCGGGCGGACACCGGCGCGAGCGAGTGCCGCAGATCCTTCACCCCGGCCCCCATGGTCATGCCGTTCATAGGCCTCGGTACTCCACTGCCGTAACGGCCCAGGTGAACCCCATGCCGCTGCTGGCGAGCAGCACGAGGTCGCCCTGTTCGAGCCGCTTGTCATCCATGAGGCCGCGCAGAGCGATCAACAGGTCGGATCCGCCCATGTGCCCGAGCCGGTCGTAGTTGAAGACGCTCTTCCGCGCGGGGATGCCCAGTTGGTTCAGCAACCGTTCGTGCATGCCCTTGTCACCCTGGTTGATCAGGAGGTACGCGACGTCGGAGAGGTCCCTGCCCAGCGTGGACAGGACGTCCCCGACCCGGGCCGGGAAGTTCTCCAGGTAGGCGTCGGCGAGGCCGGGCCTGCGGCCGCGTCGGCGCATCAGAATCCGATCGTCCTCGACGTCCCCCGAGTAGTAGTCCGCCCAGGACGGGTCCGTGCGCATCGACGACGTCAGCACCTCGAAGGCGCAGTCGCCCCGGCCGAGAAGCAGGGCCGAGGGGGCATCGCCGAAGTTGAACAGCGCCTTGGAGTCGGGATCCTGGTAGTCGACGAGTTGGCTGAGGCGGTCGCCGACGAGCACGAGGACGAATGGGCCGCCGCTCACAGCGAGTTCGTTGAGACCGGCACGTACGGCGGCCATGCCACCGTTGCAGAAGTTGGTCACCTCGAAGCAGTGCGCGCGGGAGATGTCCAGTTCCAGCGCGACCCGGGCAGCCGGTGACCAGAAGGGCAGATCCCACTCGCCCGAGCCGGTGTAGATGACGTGACTGATCTCCTCGGGCGACACCGCGTTGCGCTCCAGCACCGCCCGTGCGGCCTCGGCCGCCAGCTCCCACGCCTGTTCGTGATCCCCCAGGACGGGGAAGTCCTCGGTGTGTGTGATCGCGAGGATGTCATCGATCGGAATGCCGGATTCCGTGTGCATGTGGTACGCGTCCGCGCGGGACGTGGGAAAGCGCACCTCGAAGTCGACTATGCCGCCCATGGTCCTCTCCGTTGTCGTGTCGTCGGGGTCCGGTCCGCCCGTCCGTGTCCGCTCACCGGGCCCCGTCGTCCTGGGCGGAGAGCATGCGCAGCCGGTTCAGGTGGGTGAGACCTGTCAGGACCGAATGCGTCGGCAGTCCGAAGTCGATGAGACAGGCCACCTCGTCCACACCGATCTCCCGGAAGCGGTTCACGGTGTCCCGTACCTTCTCCGGCGTGCCCAGCAGACCGCCGCCGTCGTAGTAGCGGTCGAAGGAGCGGTTGACGATGAAGTCCACGTCCTCGGGAGCGAGCCGCGACGCATCGATCCGGCGACCGTCCAGCTGGGAGCCCAGGAGCAGACCGAGCGAGCTGCGAAGGTAATCGGAGAGCGGACCACGGACCGCCGCACGGATGGTGTCCTCGTCATCTCCCAGGAAGGTGTGCACCATGAGGCCCACATGACCGGTCCACCCGTCGGACCTGCCCTGCTCCATGACCGCCTTGCGGTACTCCGCGATCTTCAAAGCGAGGTCGTCCAGGTCCTGGCCGAGGAGGTGGGTCAGCAGCCCGGCGCCGAGCCGCCCGGCGTTGCGGAAGGTCTCCACTCCGCCGGCGCTGGTGACCCAGACGGGCAGCTCCGGCTGGACCGGAGGCGGGAACACACCGAGCTGCTGTGTGGTGCCGACGCCGTCGGTCACCGACAGCTTCTCGCCCCGCCAGAGCGCCCGTACCTGCTCGACCCGCTCCAGCAGCAGTTGCCGGCGGTTCTCGTAGTTCTCCGGGTAGAACGCGAAATCGGCGGCGTGCCAGCCGGAGGCGAAGGACAGCCCGACCCGGCCGTTGGACAGGTTGTCCACGACCGACCACTCCTCGGCGATCCGCAGCGGATGGTGCAGCGGCGCCACCACACTGCCCGCGCGGACTCCGACCCGCTCGGTCACCGCGGCGACCGCCGCCGCCGTGACGGAGGGGTTCGGGTACAGGCCCCCGAAGGGGTGGAAATGCCGTTCTGGCGTCCACACGGCGGAGAAGCCGTTACGGTCCGCGAACCGGGCGCCTTCCAGCAGGAGCTCGTAGCGGTCCTTCTCCTTCTCGGTGCTGTCGTTGGCGAAGTAGAAGAGACTGAAGTCCATGGGTTCTTCTCTCCGGGCGGCCCAGGGCCGACCCGCTCGGCGGACGGACTACGCGACGGACTCTTCGACGCCGGACGGCGGCGTCCGGCGGGTCCCGGCGGCCCATGAGGCCACCGCCGGCGCCACCAGTCCCGCGGCAAGCAGCAGGGCAGAGAAGACCAGCCAGCCGGCCGCGCCCAGACCGGCGATCAGCGCGGTGGCCAACGCCGGCGTCACCACCGTCCCGAGCTGGGTGGACATACCGAACATTCCCTGGTACTGGCCCTGGGCGTGGTCCGGTGCCAGCCCGAAGGCGAGCGACCAGGAGCCGGCGCTGTAGAACATCTCGCCGACCACATGGACGATGGCTCCCGCCAGCAGAATCAGCACGGCGAGCCACACGGGCCGGTCTGCCGCCAGGGCGAAGAGCACACAGCAGACCGCGAGCAGAACACCCGACTTACGCAGCGTCCGGGCTCCGCCCGGCACGTCGTCGCTGCCCTTGCCGGCCCGCACCTGGAACAGCACGACCATGATGGTGTTGAGGATGATGATCAGCGAGTACACCCACGTGGGCGCCGTCGTCCGGTCGGTCAGCCAGACGGGCAGCGCAACGGTGAGGATGGCGACGTTCATCACCAGGACCGAGTTGAGCAAGGCCACGAAGGCGTAGGGAACGTCGCGCAGCACGATCCACTTCGAGCCGGACTGCTCCTTGGGAACCGACGCGACCTGCGGCACGGTCAGGTAGGCCAGCCCGGATACCACGAACATCGCCCCGCCCGCGATCAGCAGACCGACGTAGCCGGCCCGGTTGTCGAAGAACAGGGCGACCGCCCCGGCGGCGGCCCCCAGTGACACGCCCAGATTGCTGACCGCTCGCATGTAGGACCAGGCCCGGACCCGCTCCTGCTGCGGAATCAGCCCGGCGATCAGCGCGCCGCGGGCCGCGTCCGTCGAGGACTCCGCCATCAACGCCAGGCTTGTGACGACCACAAGGCCCGGGAACCCGTCGACGAAACCGTAGCCGCAGACGAACACACCGAGCAGCAGCAGGAAGCCCACCGTGGTGTTGCGCGGCCCGGCCAGGTCCGCGAGCCGGCCGGCCGGGATACTGGCGGCCATGCCCACCGCGGCGCCGATCGTCATGGCCAGACCGACCCGTTCAGCGGGTATGCCCACGGTCCGCGTGAAGAACAGCAGGCTGACGGACATGAGAATGCCGTGGCCCGCTGTCTTGGCCAGGTTGCTCAGGCACAGCGTGCGCACCACGCCCTTGGGCGGGACGATGTTCTGAAGGATGGACACTGTGATCTCCTAGGCGACCGTGGACGCCGGATCCGGTGACATCAGGTCGGACGTGATGCGGAGCCGGTCGATCTTCCCGTTGGCGTTGAGCGGCATCGTCTCCAGATGCCGGAAGCGGCGCGGCACCATGTGGAGGGGCAGCTGCTTGCGCAGCGCCCGGGCGAGGATGCCCGGCTCGGCCGGCTCGCCGGTGTAGCAGCCCACGAGCTCGGTCTCGTCCCCTCTGCGCAGCGCGACCACGACGGCCTGCTGCACGGCGGTGTGCCGGCGCAGGGCGGCCTCGATCTCGCCGAGTTCGATGCGGTAGCCGCGCACCTTCACCTGGTTGTCCAGCCGGCCCAGGTGCACGAGATGTCCGTCCTCCCACCGCACCCGGTCGCCGGTGCGGTAGTAGTGCTCCGCCGTCAGCTCGCCCGTACCGTCGTACACGGCGACGCCGTCCCCGCCGTGCAGCAGGAAGCGCCCGCTGTTGTCGGCCGGGTCGAGGTAGCCGTCGAAGCGCTGGGACCCGCGCACCACCAGCTCGCCCTCCTCGGCGGGGTGGCCCTGCTCGTCGAGGACCAGATGCTCCAGGAAGCCGTAGACGGGCCCGATGGGGACGGTGTCGTTGGACGTCTTCGGCCAGTCGCCGATCTCGGCCGGCAGGGTGTACTCGGTGCAGGCAACGGTGAGTTCGGTGGGGCCATAGACATTCACGAGGGTCGCCTCGGGGGCCACCGTGTGCCAGGCCGCGGTCTGGTCGTACGACAGCTGTTCGCCGATGAACACGCTCATCCGCAGGTTGGTCGCCCGCCCTGCCCGCAGGTTGCCCAGTTCCTGTCCGACAGAGACCACGGACGGCACCGAGAACCAGTGCGTGATCTCCTTGTCCACCACATAGTCGACCGGCGACAGCAGTTCGGCCCGGTCGGGCACGACGAGGGTCGCGCCGGCGCCCCAGGTGACGAACAGGTCGAAGACCGACGGGTCGAAGGTGAGGTCGAATGTGTGCGACATCCGGCAGCCCCGCCCGATACCGAAGCGCGCGATGTTGTGCGCGAGGTACGGCGAGACGTTACGGTGCCGGATGGGCACGCCCTTGGGCCGCCCCGTCGATCCAGAGGTGAACAGCACGTACGCCACATCGTCCGGGGACGCCGTACACGCGGGCAGCGGGCGCGTCGGCGGGGTGCCCGCGCGCCCGGCGGACGCCACCTCGTCCGCGGCCAGCCGCAGTTCGGTCGGCACGACACCGCCCAGCTCCTTGTCGAGCTGTGCGGAGTCGGCGGCGTCCGCGATCAGTACCTCGCTGCCCGCCAGTTCGCAGATCACGCGGTTGCGCGAGGCCGGGAAGGCGGGGTTGACCGGGGTGACCGCGGCACCCAGGCGAAGCGCCGCCAGGTAGCCGGACAGGGACACCACGCTGCGAGTCGCGATCACGGAAACCCTGCTGGGTACCGTGCCGTGCTCCTGGAGGATCCGGCCCGCGACCGCCTCGGCGGCGGCGTGCAACTCCCGATAGGTGAGCCGTTCGCCACCGGCTTCGAGAGCCGGCTGACCGGCGTGGCGGTCGACGGAACGCTCGAACCACTCGTACATCGTCAGCACGTCAGTCACGGCCCACCTCCCCGGCAGGCCGGGCCGTCCCCAGGTCGGGCGCGTCGAGACGCATCGTGGTGGGCGGATCCTGCCGGACAGGTTCGATGTGCAGCAGCTCGACGCCCTCGTGGTCCGCGGCATCGGCCTCGCCGCGGAGGACGTCGGAACGCTCTCCCTCGTACGGGGCGAACCCCGCGAAGCGGTAGGCGACCTCCATCATCCGGTTGCGTTCGGTGCGCCGGAAGTCCGCGAAGAGCCGTACCCCGGAGCGCGCCGCCTCGTCGACAAGCCAGCGCAGGAGCACCGCGCCGGCGCCGAAGGAGACCACCCGGCAGGACGTGGCGAGCAGCCTGAGCAGCCAGGCGCCGGCGTGCCGCTCCAGCAGCACGATGCCGACGGCCCCGTGGTCACCGAACCGGTCGCGCAACTGGACCACGAGGACCTCGTGCCTCGGGTCGGTCAGCAGGGCACGCAGGTGTTCGTCACCGTAGTGGACACCCGTGGCGTTCATCTGGCTCGTACGCAGGGTCAGTTCCTCGACCCGGGCGAGGTCCGGTTCGACTGCCCGGCGGATGGTCATCTCCAGGGCAAGAGTGCGCAGGAACTCCTCGTCGGGCCCGGCGAACTCCTCACGGGCCGTCTCACGGCGGAAGCCTGCCTGGTACATCTCGCGGCGGCGGCGGGAGTCAACGGTGACGACAGGGCTGAACTCCGGCAGCGAGCCCAGCTCCACGGCCTGTTCCGCCGGGTAGCAGCGCACCGCGGGCAGGTAGTGGGCGACCTCGGCCCGCTCGGCGGGCTGGTCGTCGACGAAGGCGATCGTGTCGAGCGCGAAGTTGAGCTGGTCGGCGATCCGCCGCAGGGACTCGGACTTGGGACCCCACCCGATGCGGGGCAGCACGAAGTACTCGGCAATTCCCAGCTTCTCCAGCCGCGCCCAGGCGTGGTCGTGGTCGTTCTTGCTGGCCACCGACTGCAGGATGCCGCGCTCGTCGAGGGCCTTGACCACTTCGCGTATCCGCTCCGGCAGCGTGACCTCCCCGTCCTCCAGGAGGGTCCCGTTCCACAGCGTGTTGTCCAGGTCCCACACCAGGCACTTGACCGCTTTGGCCGGTCCCGGCGGGGTGGAGGCGTCGGCCTCGTTCATCCTGTCCATCTCCGTCTCGCTTCCCGCTTTCGCCACTGACACGGTCAGACCTCCCACAACGTCACGGCCCAGGCGGCGACCGGGCTGTTGTTCAGGACCAGAACGAGGTCGCCCTGCCGCAACTCGCCGCGGGCCAGCAGCCGGTCGAGGTTCAGCACAACGTCCATGGCGCCCAGATGTCCGTAGGTGGCCAGGTGCTCGTTGCAGACCGGGTGGATGGGCAGACCGAGGAGGGACTCGTAGAACTCGTAGGCGCTCGCCGTCACGTTCTGCATGAGGGTCGCGGCGACGTCGTCCTTGGCCACGCCCGCCTCGGCGAGGGCCTCGTCCACCATCCGGCCGAGTCGCAGCCGGCTGTGCAGGGCCAGATCGAAGCGGTAGCGGTCTGCCGAATTGCACTCCTCGCGCCACTCGTAGGACGGCACCTGTTTGTAGTCGACCCGGAACAGGTCGTGGAAGGAGCCGTCGGTCTCCATTCGATGGGCCCGCAGTACGGGACGCCCGCCCCGCACCAGGGTCATGGCGCAGGCGCCGTCGCCGATCACGGTGACCGGGTGGCGGACCCGGTCCAGGCCGGTGGGCCGGCTGCCGTGGGCGATCAGCACGCTCTGCCGTGAGGGATCGGCCAGCAGCAGGTCGCGGCCGAGTCCCCAGGCGGCGCTGGAGCCGGTGCAGCCGAGCCCGTCCACGGTGAACGCGAAGGCACCGTCGAGCTTGGTGTCCGCCTGCACGCGGCACACGTCGGAGCCGAGCAGCACATCGGGCGCGCGCGGAGCGACCAGCATCAGGGTGTCCGGCCGCTGCGGGGCACCAGGCGTGTCCTCGTCCAGCCGGGCCAGCAGGCCCTGGACGGCCTCGACCGCCAGGTCTCCGGCGGTACGGCCCTCAAGGACACCCACCGTCGCGATGCCGCTGCTCTTGAGGAACTCGGCTTCGTCAGGGCCGAGTTCGGGGACCTCCGGGAGGTCCCGCACGTGCACGGACTCGGTGGGCAGCACACAGTGGATGGCGCCTATTCCGATGGTCATGACCACACCGCCAGTGCGTGCTTGCCCAGCAGCAGCTGGCTGATCTCGTTGCTGCCCTCGATGATCTCCATGAGCTTCGCGTCGCGGTAGGCGCGCGCCACCGGCCCGCCGTCGCCGGCTCCGGCCGAGGCCATCACCTGCACAGCCGTGGCAGCGCCGCGCGCCGCCTGCCCGGCCGCCAGGTGTTTGGCGGTCACGGCGGCGGTCACCAGTTCGGGGCTCCCCTCGTCCCAGCAGCGGCTGACGTGCTCGCAGCAGCGGGTGGCGGCCTCCTGGGCGACGTGGAGCTCCGCGAGATGCCGGGCGACCAACTGGTGCTCGGCCAGCACGACTCCGAACTGCTCTCGGGTGGCGGCGTGCCCGCAGGCCGCCCGCAGGCAGGCACGCAGTATGCCGACGCAGCCCCAGGCCACCGAGATCCTGCCGTAGGTCAGCGCCGAGGTCACCAGCCAGTCGATGGGCAGACCGGCGCCGCCGAGCAGGCTGTCGGCGGGCAGCCGCACCCCTTCGAGCCGGATACCGGCGTGGCCCGCTGCCCGGCAGCCCAGCGGATCGGCCACCCGCTCCACGCTGACGCCCGGGGCGTCGGCGGGGACGACGACCGCGGCCGCTCCCGTGCCGTACCGGCCGAAGACGACCAGGAGGTCCGCGTACGCACCGACGGTGACCCACACCTTGCGGCCGTCGACGACGACGGTGTCGCCTTCCCGCCGGATCGTGGTCGCCATGGCGGCGAGGTCGCTCCCGGCGCCGGGCTCGCTGAACGCGACACCTGCCAGCTGACCGGACGTCAGCGCGCCCAGGTAAGCGGCCTTCTGTTCCTCGTCGCCGAAGCGTTCCACGGCCCAGGCGGCCATGCCCTGGGAGGTCATCACGCTGCGCAGGGAGGAGCACAGGGAGCCGACGTGCGCGGTGAGCTCACCATTGGCGACGCTGCTCAGGCCCGGGCCACCGTACTCCGCCGGGACCTGGGCCGTCAGCAGGCCCTTGCCGCCCAGCTCGCGCAGCAGGTCGCGGGGCAGTTCTCCGGCCAGGTCCCAGGTGTCCGCGCGGTCGCCGACCATGTCGGTGGCCAGCCGCTCCAGCTCCGGCCGCGCCGCGTCCGGGGACGGCACGGGCTCCCGCGTCTTCCGTTCACGCATCGGTACCGCCGCGCAGGCGCAGGACGAGTTCGGTCATCCGGTTCACGCTGCGGAAGTTGTCCAGGGTGAGGTCCGGGCCGGCCACCTGCACCACGAAGGTCCGTTCCACGTGGACCAGTAGTTCCATGGCGAAGAGCGAGGTGACCAGACCAGTGGCGAAGAGGTCCACGTCGGGAGCGACATCGGTCCTGGTACGCCCTTGCAGGAACTCGGTCAGGTTCTCGCGGATCGACTGGGCGGTCTCCGCCTGGCCGGTGGGGGTGGTCATGACGCGCTACCTCCGTACTCGAAGAATCCGCGGCCGGTCTTGCGGCCGAAGTCGCCCGCCGCGACCTTGTCCAGCAGCAGGGCGCAGGGCTCGTAGCCGGCGTCGCCGGTGCGCTCGTGCAGTACGCGCAGCGAGTCGACCACGTTGTCGAGGCCGATCAGGTCGGCGGTGGCGAGCGGGCCGGTGGTGTGGCCCAGGCAGCCCTGGAAGGCGGCGTCGACGGATGCCGGGGAGGCGATGCCGTCGGCCACGATGCGAGCCGCCTCGTTGATCATGCGCTGGAGGATCCGGTTGATCACGAAGCCCGGTCCGTCACCGACGACGATGCCGTTCTGCCCCAGCGTCCGGAGCAGGGCGCCGGCCGCGGCGACGGCGTGCTCCCCGGAGCGCGGCCCACGGATCAGCTCCGCCGTCTGGATCATGTAGGGCGGGTTCATGAAGTGGATGCCGACGAGGTCCTCCGGCCTCCGCACCGCATCCGCCTGTTCGTCGATGGGCACGGCGGAGGTGTTGGAGACCAGCAAGGTCCCCGGGGCGACCAGCGCGGACGCCTCGGCCAGTACCTTGGCCTTCAGCGGGGCGAGTTCGGTGACCGCCTCGATCACGGTCGTGGCCCCGGCGATGTCCTCCAGGCGGGTGGTGACGACCAGGTCACCGGTCACGCCCTCCCGGGGCAGCTTGCCCATCATCCGGGCCAGCCGCAGCTGGTTGGCTATGTCGGTGCGGGCCTTGCCGAGGACGTTCTCGTCGAGATCGACCAGAACGACGGGCAGACCGTGGCCGACGGCCAGGGTGGTGATGCCCTTGCCCATGACGCCGGCGCCGATCACCGCGAGCCGGTGGACCGGCCCCTCCGGGCCGGCCTCCGGGCTCTGCGCGGCGCCGGGGGTGTGCCTCTTCTCGTTGCCGGTGTCGCTCATTTCTCCTCCTTCGCGGCGTTCCGCGCGCCCTCGGCCGCCAGCTCGGGCAGCAGGGAGCCGATCTCGTCGGTCCGGTGGGCCAGGAACGACAGGCCCCTGCGCAGCTGCTCACCGCTGACGACGGGGGACAGCCGGGAGCGGCGCAGCCAGGGCTGCCAGCCCTTCGCCTGGACGCCGGCCTCGTCGAGTTCGTGACCCTCCATCTCGTACAGCGCGGTGGCGGAGAGCACCTTGCTGCCAGTGGCCTGGGCCTGCTCGGCGATCAGCCGCTGCCACTCGGTCAGCGGCACGACGCGGGTGGGCAGACCGGCCTCCTCCAGGGCCGCGAACAGGTCCTCCAGGCTGGGCGAGGTCTCGTCCACCAAGTGGTACGCGCGGCCGACGGACTTGGCGGACAGCATGAGTTCGGCGACCGCACGGGAGAGCACGTCCACCGGCGAGACCGGCATGCCACGGTCGTCGACCGGACGCGCCCCCACCACCAGGCCACTGGCGAGCAGGAACCAGATGAGGTCCTTGTCGTTGCAGGCACCGGACTGGGAGGAAGCCATGATCAGGCCGGGCCGGAAGAGCCGGACCCGCATACCGTCCTGGTCCGCGCGGTCCAGAATGCGTTCGCCGACCCACTTGCTCACGCCGTACCCACCCAGCTGCGGGTCCAGCGCCTGATCGCGGGTCTCCAGCAGCCGTCCCTCGGGCCCGGCGGGCGCGGTGGCGGCAACCGTGGAGATGAAGCCGATGTCACGGATGCCCAAGGGACGCATCCAATTGAGCAGCCCGACCAACGGCAGGACGTTGTCCTCACGCAGCATCCGGTACGGCTCGGTGAAGACGACCTTGGCCGCGCAGTGCAGGACGTGCCCGATCCGCGTGGCCAGCTCACCGCCCCGGTACTCCCCGCACACGGTGCCGATGTCCCGCAGATCACCAGGGACTGCGTGCACCCGCTCCGGATCCGGCTCCGGCAGTCCGAACTTGGCCGCGGCGGCCTTCAGCCGAGCCATGCCCTCGGTTTCGTCCGCAGCCCGTACGACGCAGTAGACGCGGCCCTTGGAGGCGGAGACCAGTGCGTCGAGGAGGAAGGCGCCGAGGTAGCCGGTGGCGCCGGTGAGCAGCACGTCCCGGCCGGGGGCCGACTGCTTGGCCAGCGGCTCCAGCGGGATCTGCAGGTCCGCGTCGATCATCGCACCGTCGCCGTCGGCGGCGGGGTCGACCTCGGCGTCGCCCAACCCGGCACCGTTCTGCAGCCCGGAGACCATCTGCGCGAGTCGGCGGAGGGTGGCCTGGCTGCCGCCTGCCCGGTGGATGTTGATGAGGACGCCGTACCGCTGCTGGATCTCCAGAACCATCCGCACGGACAGCAGGGAGGTGCCGCCCAGGGAGGCGAACTCGTCGTCGAGGCCGATGGTGTCGTGACCGAAGAGCTCCTTCCAGAGCTCGGTCAACTGCGCCTCCAGGGTGGTGGGCGCGACGCCCGCCGGACCCGCGGTGCCTGCCGCAGAACCCGACCCGGCCGGGGCGGTCACGCCGGTGTCCGGCGGTCGCGTCGCGGGCTGGTCGAACCCGGGCAGCCGGTCCAGGGCCCAGTGCCGCTTGCGGGTGAACGGGTACGTCGGCAGCGTCACCCGGCGCCCCCTCCCGTCCGCCAGCGCCTCCCAGTCCACCTCGACGCCGTACAGCCAGGCCGCCGTCGCGGCCTCGTCCAGGAGTTCGGCCACGGTGTTCTCGTCCGCGTCGGCGCAGGACTCCGCGGTGATCACATGACGGTCGTCGGCCGGCTCTCCGTGCCCGGCCAGGAGCACGAAGCGCCCCTCGGACCCCTTCTCCAGGGGGTCGGTCACGACCTGTGTACCGGTCGGCAGCGCCGTCTTGAGCCCCGCCACCAGCGCGGCGGGCGGCTGCGGTGCCCCGGCCGGCGGAAGCACCACCAGCGCGGAGCGCGCACCGTCGATTCGCCTGGTCCGTACGGAGGGCGGGCGCGGCAGCCGGAGCGCGGCGGCCAGCCGGTGCGCCGGAGCGGTGACCACCCGTCGCTCGTCGAAGGCGGCCCGGCCGACCCGGAGCGTGTGGGCGACATCCGCGGCGGGCAACTCGCCCTCGTCGAGGGCGTCGGCCAGCCTGCGGGACTGCTGGTCCAGCTCGGCACGGGTGCGTGCCGACAGGACCAGCCGTACCGTGGACCGCCGCGGCGCGACGGGCCGTACCGGCTGGGGCGGCGGGGCCAGCACCACGGCGGCGTTGGTGCCGCCGACACCCATGGAGTTCACGAGCACATGGCGCTCGGGCTCCGCGCAGTGCTCGGGCGCGGTGGTGACGAAGAACGGGCTCTCCTCCAGGATGCCCGGGTCGCGGGGCCTCTCGAAGGTCGGATGCGGCGGAATCTTGCCCGTGCGCGCCACGTGCACCGCCTTGATGAAGCCCGCGATGCCGGCTGCCGGGCCGGTGTGTCCGATGTTGGACATGACCGAACCGAGACCGCAGTAGCCGCTCTTGGCCGTGGTGGCGCGGAATGCCTTGGTGAGGGCGATGAGTTCGATGTTGTCGCCCACCGGGGTGGCGGTGCCGTGGGCCTCGACGTACCGGAGCCGGTCCGCGGAGACGTCGGCGGTGCGCAGCGCGGCGGCGACCACGTCGGCGACGCCGTTGGGGCTGGGGGCGATGAAGCCGAGCCGGTCCCCTCCGTCGTTGCCGACCGCACTGCCGCGGATCACCGCGAGCACCTCGTCACCGTCGGCGAGGGCGTCCTCCAGACGGCGCAGGGCGACCACGCCGACGCCCGAGCTGTAGGTGGTACCGGTGGAACTCGCGTCGAAGGAACGGCAGTAGCCGTCCTCGGAGAGCACCCCCCCGAGCTGGTACTGGTAGCCGCGGAAGGGCTCCAGCACAGTGGCGCCGCCGGCCAGCGCGATGTCGCACTCGCCGGACAGGAGGCTCAGGGTGGCGTAGTGCACCCCGTACAGGGAGGAGGAACAGCCGGTCTGGATACTCAGGGCCGGGCCCCGGAGCCCCAGCTTGTAGGCGACCCGGGAGGTCATGAAGTCGGCCTGGCCGCCAACGGTGAGTTCCAGGTCGTCCACCGCGGCGCGCAGCCCGTGCTGCCGGGCCTTGGCGGCGAGCAGGGCCGCCGAATAGTTGCCCGCGGCACTGCCGGCGAAGACACCGGTCACCGGCCCGTCCCTGCGTGCCGGGTGTCCCGCGGCCTCCAAGGCCTCCCAGCACGCCTCCAGGAAGAGCCGCTGCTGGGGGTCGATCGTCTCTGCCTCGCGCGGCGGGTAGCCGAAGAACTCGGAGGCGAATTCCTCCACTCCCGGCAGCGAGGTGGCCACGCCCACGAAGGCGGGGTCGGCGAGCATCTCGTCGGTGACGCCGGCGGCCTTGAGCCGCTCCGCGGACATCTCCCGCATCGAGATGACGCCACGGTCTATGTTCTGCCAGAACTCGTGCGGGGTGGTGGCGTCCGGGTAGCGGAGGCCGACACCGATGACCGCTATGTCCGTGCTGTTCGTCATGGATGTGTCCCGTTCGTTCGCCATCACTCGGATACGAGCTGGCTTCGGCGCGCCCGTCTCAACAGGCCCTCACGGTTGTGCGCGCCCAGCCGGGCGGCCGGCTCCTCACCGGTCTCGTCGGAGCCGGCGAGCAGGGAGACCTGCGCCTGGACAGTGCTGTGCTGGAAGAGGTCGGAGACCTTCAGGGTGCGGGAGGCGAGCGGGTGGAGCTCTTCCCAGAGCATGATGAGCAGCAGCGAACTCCCGCCCGCTTCAAGGAAGTTGACATCGTTGGGCACCTGGTCCGCGCTGTCCAGGTCGAGCACGTCGGCCCATGCCTGCCGGACCTTGAGGAGAAGTTCCGTCTGGTTCGGGGCCGACGCCTGCTCGGCTGTGGCGTCATTCACGGCATGCTCCTCTTGAGTGGATGCGAATCCGGGTCGGCGACCAGGTCCGCGGCTGCCACCGCCATGTCGGCGAGCAGCGCGCGCACCGTGTCCTCACCGAACAGGCCGGTGTTGTAGGAAAAGGCCAGTTCCATGTCGTGCTCCCCGTGCTCCGTCACCACGAGTTCGAGCTCGTACTTCAGGTGCAGCGGGTCGAGCGGCAGATAACGGCCGGGGTTACCGGGGCTGAGCTCGTCCGGTACAGGTGCCGTGTTCTGGGAGCTGAGGTAGACCGGCGTGAGGGCCGGGCGGCTCAGGTCGCGGTCGGGGTGCAGCTCGGCGGCGAGCGCGTCCAGCGGGACGTGGGCGTTGCGGTACGAGGTCATGCTGCTCTCCCTGACCCGGGCCAGCAGATCGGCCCAGGTGGTGCTGTGCCGCAGGTCCACCCGTAGCACCAGGGTGTTGACGAGCATGCCGACCGCCTCCGCGCTGCCCCGGGTCTCCCGGCCCGCCCAGGGAAAGGCGAAGAGGAAATCCCGCTGACCGCCGAGCCGGGCCAAGGTGACCGCGAGCAACGCGGCACTGGTCATGAACATCGTGCAGCCGAGGGCCCCGCTGGTGACCGTGCGCAGCTTGGTGACCACCTCACCGCCGATCCAGGTGGTGCACAGCCCGGCGTTGGTGGTCTGCAATTCGCCGCGCGGCCGGTCGTGCGGCAGGACGACATCCACCGGTGCGCCGCGCAGGTGCTCCTGCATCGCCGCCGTCTGCGCGGCGGCGTCCGCGTCGGTGCGCGTGTCATGGGCGGTGTCGAGCAGCGCGGGGTGCACGGCATCCCGCAGTTCCGGTTCGCGGCCGCTGGTCCGGGCCCGGTACACCTCGGCGATTTCGGCCATCAGCAGGTCACGCGACCACCCGTCAGCGACGATGTGGTGCACCACGAGCACCAGCAGTGTGCGGTCCTCGCACACCACGATCTCCGCCTGGGCGGGGGTGCCCCGCGCCAGGTCCATCGAGGCCCAGCAGAGCCGGGACAGGTGCGCTCGCAACCGTGCCGCGTTCCAGCCGGAGGCGTTCGTGACGGACGTGTTCGCCGGTACGCCGTCCGTGCTGTAGTACACCTGCCGCTTGCGGCGATCGAGGAAGAACCGGGAGCGCAGCGAGGGGTGCCGGGCGAGCACCGCGTCCACCGCGGCCCGAAGCGCGTCGCAGTCCACCGCGCCGGCGTACTCCACGACGGTCGGAATCAGGTATGCCGCACGCAGCGAGGGCAGCCGGTCCAGGAACCAGAACCGCTGCTGGATCGCGGACGCCGGGTGCTGCTGCTCGTCGGTGACCGTGACGGCCGGCGGACGGGCGGCGCCCGACGAGGCGCTCTCCCCGGCCACGGCCTCCGCGGCGGCGAGCAGCCGGCCGAGACCCCCGACCGTCGGGTCGGCGAGGAAGTTCCGGGGCGAGAGCACGAGACCGTACCGGCGCTGGGCGTCCGAGAGCAGCGTGACAGCAAGCAGCGAGTGGCCGCCGAGCACGAAGAAGTTCGCGGTGGGCGCGAGAAGCGCCGGGTCGACCGCCGGGCCGGAGTGGTCCCGGCCGGAGAGCGCGGCGGCGAAGAGTTCGGCCGCCCGGCGCTCGTCCCCCGTTTGCCCGGGCCGCTCGGCGAGTGTGGCAGAGCGGGCCGTCACCGGATTCGTCATGCCGCTTCCTGACGTCACGGGGACGCGTGCGGCGACGGGCCGCGGCAGCGGTGGCAGCGCCTCGGCGGGTGGCTCCCCCGGCAGCGGGGGGAGCTCTCGCAGCGGGGCCGAGGGTTCCTCGACGACCCACTCCAGCAGTTCCGCCAGCCCGTCCGCCACGGCCTCAGCCGTCTCCGCGGGGTAGCGGTCGGTGTCGTACTCGACGGTGACGAGGAGCCCGTCCTCGGTCTCGTCGACCATCAGCAGCAGATCGAACTTGGCGGTACCGGTCCCAAGCACCTCGGGCGGCGTCCACCAGGTGTGCGCCGACCGCGGAACGGTCATGTTCTGGTAGACGAACCCGACGTCGACCAGTGGCCGTCTGCCCTCCCGCTGCGCCACGGTGGCGGCCGCGGTGAGCCGGTCGAACGGAATGCTTTGATACGTCAGCGAGCGGAACGCCTCGCGCCGGGCGGCGCCGCACAACTCGGTGAAGGACTGTTCCGGGTCGACCCGGCAGCGCAGCGGCACCGTGTTGACGAAGAACCCCACCGCCTCTTCGAGGTCGGCGTGCGCCCGGTTGGCGGTCATCGTCGCGAGCAGGAACTCGCTCCGTCCCGACCAGCGGTGCAGGACCGCCTGGAACGCCGAGGCCAGCACCACATACGGAGTCACCCGCAGCGAACGTGCCAGCTGTGCCACGCCCTTGCGGACCTTCTCCGGAACGCCGCGGGCGACCTGCCGCCCCGGGCGGGAACCGTCCGGGGCGGCGAGGGCCGGCATGCGTCCGGCCAGCTCCAGGCCCACGGGAATGCTCAGCAGCTCCGCGACCCTGTCCTCGACGCCTTGCCGAAGGGCGGGATCGTCCGCCGTACGACGCTCACGCGCGGCGAAATCCTTGTAGGCGGCGGGCAGAGCGGGCAGCGCCGCGTCGCGACCGTCCAGGGCCGCGTCGTAGGCCGCTGCCAGGTCGTCGAAGAGCGGGGCGAGCGACCAGCCGTCCACCGCTATGTGATGGACCGTCAGCAGGACGGCGTTCCCGCCCTCCGGCAGCCCCTGCCACACCGTGCACCGCAGCAGCGGCCCTTCGGCGAGATCGAAGGGCAGGCGGCTACGGGCTGCCGCTTCCGTGCGCACCCGTGCCCCGGCATCCGCCGAGCCCGCGACGTCGACGACCTCCACCTCGACGGGGCGTGCCTCCAACACCCTCTGTACGGGCCTGCCGTCGTCCAGTCGGAAGACGGTCCGCAGCGGCTGGTGCCGTACCGTGACCGCTTCCAGGGCACGGGCCAACGCCGCGGCGTCCAGCGGCTGGTGGCAGCGGAACAGCAGTGGGACGTTGTAGGTGGCGTTCCCGGGGGCCGCGGCGTCCACGAACCACAGCCGCTCCTGCGCGAAAGACAGCGGAAAGACCGGCGGCTCGACCCGAGCGGCGGTGTTCCCGGTGCCAGTTCCGGCCGTCACGATACGGTGACCTCCCGCTCCGGTCCGGCCGGCTCGGAGCCGGCCGCGAGACCTTCGCCCGGAAAGGCGCCGGCCACATGGACGGCCAGTTCCCCCAGGGTGTCGCACAGCAGCACCGCGCCCGCGTCGACGGGTGCGTCGAGACGTTGCCGGGCCCTGGCGGCCACCTGCATGGCGAGGATGGAATTGCCGCCCAGTTCAAGGAAGTTGTGCTCGGGGAGCACCTGCTCGGTGCTCAGCACCTCACGCCAGATATCGCCGAGCACGGCCACGAGCTCAGAGGTGACGGGCGGCTGCGCCAAGGTAGTTCCGGCCGTGGGGGCGGAGCCGGCCGGGTCCGGGGCAGAGGGCGCGGCCGAGAGCAGCTTCAGCAGCTGCGCCCGGTCGGCCTTGCCGGTGGAGCCGAGCGGGACCCTGTCCAGCACCAGCCAGCGGGCGGGGCGCATGTAGTTGGGGAGGGTCCGGGCCAGCCTCGCGTCCAGCAACGCGGGCAGTTCGGCGACGGCACCGGCACCCACCGCGGCGAGTCCGTCCGCGGACGGCAGGACGAAACCGACCAGGGACGCGGCCGGGCCCTCGCCGACCTTCTCCACGAAGGCGGAGTCGGCGAGCCCGCAGTCCAGCGCGGCACGCTCGATCTCCTCCAGCTCGATGCGAAAGCCGCGCAGTTTGACCTGGCGGTCGCTTCGGCCGAGGAGTTCGATCGCCCCGTCCGGAAGTTGCCGACCGGTGTCACCGGTGCGGTAGATCCGCTCCCCGTTCTCGGGGAGGGTGGTGAACCGCTCGGCCGTGAGCTCCGGGCGACGCAGGTAGCCGAGGGCGACGCCGGGGCCGCCCACGCACAGCTCGCCGGTGTCACCGGTCGGGATCGGCTTCAGGTCCTGGTCCAGCAGGTGGAGTGTGGTGTCCTGGAGCGGGTATCCGACGGGGATACGTTCCAGACCGGCGAGGGTGTCCTCGGTGCAGTCGAAGTAGGCGGCGAAGGTCGTCGTCTCCGTCGGTCCGTATCCGTTCACCAGCCGGCCCGGCGGTTCGGCCGCCAGCACCTTCCGCACGGCCGCCATCTCCAGCTGTTCGCCCCCGACCACAAGGTTGCGCAGCGTGCCGAACGCGTCCGGACGCTCCCTTGCCACGGTGTGGAACAGGGAGGTGGTCAGGAACATGGTGTCGATCCGCTCGCTGCGGATCAGCGCCGTCCAGTCGTCAAGGGGCAGGCCGGTGGCCGAAGGGAAGACGACCACCGTTCCGCCGGCGGTGAGGGCGTTCCACAGTTCGAACGTGGTGGCGTCAAACGCGGGATTGGCGGCGCTGGCCACCTGGTCGCCGGGCTCGACGGCGTAGAATCTGGGCCGCAGGGCCAGCCGCAGTACCGCGCGGTGGGGGACCACAACGCCCTTGGGCCGCCCGGTCGAGCCGGAGGTGAAGGACACGTACGCGGGGTCGTCCCCCTGGCTCCGCACATCGGGCACGGGATGCCCCGGATCCTCGTAGAGCACGGGGAGCGGTTCCACCCCGCGGGGCAGCCAGGACCTGAGCTCCGCCCAGCAGCCGGCCGGCCCGGCGAGCGAGTCCTGGCGGGGCGAGTGGACGGCCCAGCGCGTGCCCGACTCGGCGACGATGCCGGCAAGCCGGTCCTTCGGGGCGAGCCCGTCCAGCGGCAGGTAGGCGGCGCCGCAACGCAGGATGCCGAGGAAGGTCACGACGAGGTCGACGGACCGGTCCTGGGGGACCGCGACCAGATCCCCCTGACGGACTCCGCTCCGCGCCAGCTCCGCGGCGAGCCACCCGGCCCGCTCCCAGAGTTCGCGATACGAAAGCCCCTCCCCTTCTGCCGGATCACGTACGGCGCAGCCGTCGGGTCGCTGCTCGACCTGTTGTGCCACGACGTCATGCACGCTCAAAGCTGCCATCACAGCCCCACCCTCATTCCTGCACTGGAATTCCGGCTCCGGAAGGATCGAAATGCGCACGCCGCTGTCGCCATTACGGCGTCAGGGGCCCCACCCATGGTCGGCAAGCACCTTGACCTCGGCCGCCCCAGATGCACTGTGCCCGGCAATGATCTGCGCCGAAATAACGCACGAAGAAGCGCCGAATATGACGGTAATTGCCATGCCCAAGAGCCCAGAAAATGATCTATTCACGTACTTTCCCCCTGAATGGAAAGTTACCTTGATAAGACAATTCGCTCAGGACTCAATCCTTGCGAGTGGCCAAAACCCACACAATAGATTTCGCCTGCACATCCATGCGCTGCACGATCACGCTAGGATGATTTACCAAGACATATATGGACACCACTGACTACATTTCGGCCATCAGCGCCCAACCCTTCAGTTGTAGTGCGCTGATCAGGTTCGTCGGGGTGACTTTCCGTCCTGGAAGAGTGGTGCGGTGAGGTTTCACAAGTAGCCGAGTGGGACGCCGAGTCGGAGGAGTTGTTGCCGCAGGTCGGCGACGTCTTCCCACGGGCGGACTTGCGGCGGCGGGCGAAGGCGTGTGTGTACGCGGGTTGTTGGGCCCGGTGTCGCGCGCGAACGGTCGGCAGTTGGCCGGTGGCAGTTGGCCGGGTAGCCGTCTGGCGTCGTCCCGACGGGCAGCAGCACGTGCTGGACCGGGCGAAGTGGGAGGTTGACGAGTTGCGCGACCGCGTCCGCCGGTATGCGCCGGACGGGCCGGCCGACAGCGCGGGCGGGGTGCTGGTCATCGATGAGACCGGGTTCGCCAGGAGCTGCCGCGTGTCCGGGCCGACGATCGCGAGCGCCGCGCGACCGCGCATGTGCCCGGGACGGTGGGCTTTGCCACCGAACCCCGCATCGCCGAGAGCCGACAACTGCCTTACGTGGTCAACGTCTCCGGCGCCCGGACGGTACTGCCCCGGCCGGGCCGGCGGCGGATCGACAAGCTGGTCGCCGCCGCGGGCCACAAGCCCAAGCAGCTCCGCTACGAGGGCTCCCGGCCGCCTTGCGATCGCACGCACCGGACGCCGCTCCTTGACGGGCAAACACTGCCGGTCGCGGCACTAGCATGGTTCGGCACTGCGACCGAATACCCGGAAATCACGAACGCGGGAGACTTACTGTGGCACTTTTCGGCCATCTCTTGTCCGAAACTGCAGAGTTGCGCCCACTGGAACCCTGGCAAGCCACGGCATTCGCCGCCTACGTGGACCGGCTGCGCCCCCACCTGTCGCCCTGGCTCCCCTGGGCCCACGTCATCACCGACACGGAATCGGCCCGTCAGTGGCTCCAGCGGTATGCCGATGAACAGGCCAAGGGAAATGGCCGGATATTCGGAATCTGGGTGGACGGAAAACTAGAAGGCGGCGCCCTGTTTCGGGTCTTCGACACCCAGTCCGGGGTGTGCGAACTCGGCGCCTGGCTCTCCCCCGAGGCAGGAGGAAGGGGACTGGTGACCCGGGCGGCCGACCACCTGGTCAACTGGGCGGTGAAAGAGCGGGGGATGGCCCGCGTGGAATGGCGGGTCACCCCCGCGAACACCCGGAGCATCGCCGTCGCCAAACGCCTGGGAATGCGCCACGAGGGAACCCTCCGCGAGGTTTTCCCCTTTAACGGCCTCCGCCAGGACCTGGAGATCTGGGCGCTCCTCGCCAGTGACCTGACGACGGGTCGCCCCACGGACTGACCCTGCCGAGCAGCGCCGCCGGCAATCGGGTCGTTCGCCAACAGTCGTTCCCACTGACCGTCTCCGCCGACCCGATCGGCGGGATCGGGTCCTGACCCGGTCGGGGTGTATCCAGCGCCACCGCATGGCCGGGTGGTGTGCCCAGTGTTCTGTGTTCTTGCTGTCCGTAGCGTCTTGGGCATGGCGCAGGGTGCGTCTCGGTGGAAAGGGCGGCGGGCATGTTTCAGGGGAAGAGCGGGGCTGGAGTCACCGGGAGCGGTGAAGCGCCGTGGCAGGCCGGGGCCGGCAGTGTCGGCGGCGGGCGAAGCGGTCTTGCTCTCTTCTTCGCTGTTACGTTTACGACGACCTGGGTGTTCTGGCTGATTGCGATGGTGCTGGGCGGGTCGCCGACGGGTTCTCCGGCTGCTGTTCCGTATCTGCTGGGTGGGTTCGGCCCGGTGTTCGGTGCGATCGCGGTACGGGTTCGCCGTACCCGCCGCGGGGAACCCGTGCCCGCCCGTGCGGTGAGGTTCCGGCAGGGCGTGCGGCTGTTGTGGGTGCTGCCTTTGCTGGTGGCGGCTTCGGGGAGTGTGGTGGCGGGTGCGCTGCTCGCGGACTTCCTGGGGGTTGCGGGGGTGAGCCTGGCCGGGGGCAGGGAACTGATCGCGAGCGTCGGCGGCATCGTGCCGTTCTTCGTCGGCATGCTGGTCGCCGGTCCCCTGTCCGAGGAGCCCGGCTGGCGCGGCACGGCATACCCGCGCCTGCGCGCCTCCATGAGCCGTCTCCAGACCGGCCTGGTGCTGGGCGCGGTCTGGGCGGTATGGCATCTGCCGCTGTTCTTCATCGAGGGAACGGTCCAGGCCGAACTCGGCCTGTTCAGCTGGAGCGGCCTGATGTTCTCACTCAGCGTCATCCCCGTGGCACTCCTGACCGGCTACGCCTACGAACGCGCCGGCCTCGCCGCATCCATCGCCGTCCACCTCGCCACCAACACCACCATGGCCATACTCACCATCGACACCCCCGCAACACAGGCACTCGTCCTGACAATCCAGACCATCCTCGCGACCACCCTGCTCACCACACAACACGACCACCGCACACAACCACCCGTACAGACGGCGGCCCCCCACCCACACCACACCACCACCAACACATCCCCCCACATCAGCCCCACCCGAGCCTGACCGATTCCGGGCCTGGGCGATCACCTCGGCCGTGAGGCCCGCCGCCAGGAGAGCCGTCAGCATCGCGAGCGGTGGATCAGGTACGCGAACGACTGGCCGCCGGGCGCGAGGCCGAACGGGAAGATGGCCGACCGGTCGTCGCCGATCACTGGCTTCCGCCCAGTGGCAGGCCGGCCCCATCCCAGCCCTTCAGTGCGGTACACCGCGGTCGGAAGCGGTCAACCCGACCGGCTCCGATGCGGCTCGCAGGCCCAAGTAATCCCTGTTCAGGGCAGTGCGGCGCTCCCAGGCGCCGTTGATTCCCAAGCTCAGAGCGCGAGTGCCTCGGTCCCGCCGGGGCAGATGTGTCCATAGGTCCGGGCGAGTACGCACACTGCGTCAGCCATGGCCTGACGCAGTTCTTCCGGCGCGACGACCTCGACATCGGTACCGAGCCGTAGCAGCTCGCCACACGCATGCTCGGTGCTCTCGGTCGGGATGACGGCCTCGCTCCAGCCGTCGGCGCCGACCGCGGTCGCGGTGGCGTCGAATGCCCGTACCACCTCAGGGGGGACGTTGGCAGCCAGCCGCTCGCGCCCTCTCGGCGACAGTCGGATGGTGGCGGTGCCCGTATAACGACGCGCCTGGAAGCCGTCCAGATAGGACGACCAGTACTCGCCCAGGACGAAGTCCTCCGGCCGTTCGAAGCGCTCATCGCTCAGAACCGCGTCGAGGACCTGGGTGACCCGGTAGGTGGCGGTCCGGCCCTGGGCCGCTGCCACGAGATACCAGGTACCGGACTTGAGCACGAGGCCATAGGGGTACAGCCGGCGGTCCACTTCTTGCGGTTCGCGCCAACGCCGGTACCGTACGTCCACTGCCCGCCGGCGGAACACCGCGTCCACGAGCACGGGCAGATACGGAGTCGCCTCGGCCTCCCGGTACCAACCCGGGGCATCCAGGTGGAACACCGCGTCGGTCCGCGTCGCCTCTTCGCGCATGCCTGCGGGCAGAGCGGCCAGCAACTTCAGCCGCGTCGCGGCCACTTCCTCGGCGAGCCCCAGATCGGCGGCGGGCGTGGGCAGTCCCGCGAGGAACAGCACCCTGGCCTCGCGCTCGCTCAACCCGGTGAGGCGGGTGCGGTAACCGTCGAGCAGCTGATAGCCGCCGGTGCGGCCCTGCTCGGCGTAGACCGGGAAGCCGGTGGCGCGCAGACGGTCCAGGTCGCGGTAGGCGGTACGCACGGAGACCCCCAGCTCGTCGGCCAGCCGTCGTGCCGACATGCGGCCACGGGTCTGGAGCAACAGCAGCATCGACAGCAACCGGTCGGCGGACATACGAGGATTCTGCTCCGAAACACTGACAGGCACTGGCACACCTGGGCCCTACCGTCGGCACGGGCCGGTCCACCCGGCTCGAAGTGTGGGAAAGACTCGAAGTATGCGAAAGAACGGAGTCCGCTGTGCCCGGAACCGGCCCCGCCGTCCGCCCTGCTGTGATCGAGCTGCGCCAGTACACCCTGCGCCCCGGCCGACGGGACGAGCTCATCGAGCTGTTCGACCGGGAGTTCGCCGAAACGCAGGAGGCGACCGGGATGGTCGTCCTCGGCCAGTTCCGCGACCTCGACGATCCGGACCGTTTCGTCTGGCTGCGCGGCTTCACGGACATGGAGGCCCGGCGGCAGGCACTGTCAGCCTTCTACGGCGGGCCGGTCTGGGCCGCGCACGGCCCCCAGGCCAACGCCACCATGGTCGATTCCGACAATGTCCTGCTGCTGCGGCCCCTGCCGGCCTGGCGCGGTTTCGGGGTGACCCCGTCCGAACGGCGGCAGCCAGGCGCCACTGCACCGGACCGGTTCGTGGCCGCCACGCTGTGGCACTTCCCTCCGCACACCCACGACGGCATCGAACTGATCGAGGACGGCCTCGTCCCGGTGCTGCGGCAGACAGGGCCCGCACCGTTCGCCGTACTCACCACGGAGACGGCAGCCAACACATTTCCCAGGCTCCCGGTCCGCACCGGGGAGAACGTCGTCGCGGTCTTCACCTCGTACCCGGACGAGAACGCTCACCGCCGCCACCTCGCCGATGCGATGGCCCATCCCCTCGTACGGAACAAGATTCTTCCGGACATCGAGCGGGCGCAGACCGCGGCCCCCCAGCTCCTGCGGCTGGCGCCCACAGTCCGCTCACTCATCCGTTGAGGTAACGGGGCGCCCTCTCACACCCGGCGGGGTATTGGCCCCCGACAGCAGTCAATACGAGGGCCACAGCCACAGGTCTGCAAGAACGCACCTCACAGGCGCGTCTCCGCAGGCCAGAACCACCTTCCGGCACCAAGCGCCGGGTGATTCCAAAGCTCAGAGCGCGAGTGCGACTCTCGTCACCCGCTCCGTGAAAGCCCTGGACCTTTTAGCTCGGGGCTTCTTTCTTGGTCCCTCACGCGACCCCTCAGCCGCGTTTCTGTCGCAGGTGACGGGAGGCTGCCAGACAGGAGGAAAGCCATGCCGCCTCCGGTCGATTAATGATCAGTCCGTCGACAGTGATCATCCCATCCATGGGGCCGTCGACCCGAATCGAGTGATCACCGACCCGGAACATCTCCCAGTCCGCGTCGCTGTGCCAGAGCCGGGCTGTCTTGTCGCCCCGGCGTTGGGCGAAAACGAGTTCCTCGCCGTACTCGTTCAAGAAGTAGCCGACGTAGTCCTTGCTGGTGATGGTGCCACCGCAGAGCCGTGCCAGGAGCGGCTCAATCGCCGGCGGGGTGTCATTCATGCCGTGGGTTCCTCGATTGGGTCCGGGTCCGGCCCTGCCGACGAGAGCGCCAGCATCCGGGCCGCCGACTCCAACAGGGTCTCGTACGTGATCACTTCTATGCGTGCCAGGTGCGTGTTGTAGGTCCGCAGCGTCTCTGCGACCTCCTGAGGTGTGATACTCCCGCTCACGTACTTCGGGTGCCCGATCACGACTGTGGCCGAGGCCCTGCGAGTATCGACGCCGTACCGCGCGAGGATAGTCTGGCGGTTCTCGTCCATGGTCCGCAGGTAGTTCTGTGCCTGGGAGACCGCGTGGTGTGCTGGGGCGCCCAGCATGAGGTGGCCGCTGGGCCGGATGACCAGTTTCTCGACGTTGGCGCGCTTGAGTTCCACCACATGCAGAGAGCCATCACCACGCAGCAGCGGAATGTCGAGAATCGTTTCCGGGGTGTACTGACGGCGGGCAAGCTCGGCCACAAAGGCGCCACCGAAAATCCACTCCTGGTTTTTCAGACAGGCGTGGAGGGCGCCCTCGGAGCTGTCAGGGTCGTCCACGGTGGCGCGCAGGGACGCGAGGCCGGCCCGCCTGGCCTTCAATTCGAGTAGTTGAGCCAGCATTCCTACGTCCGCGTCCGCGAGGACATCGCTCATCATCCGGGCGGCTTCGGCGGAGGCCGGCCGGGGCAGGTTTCGCAGGACCAGCTCCATGTGCCCATATTCCTGAAGGCGCTTCAGGTACTTGGTGGACAGCTGGATTCCACCCTCTCCGGCCCCGATACCCAAGTGGTCAGTGGAGCGGGCGATGCCGCGGAAGAGGGCATGGGCGTCGGCAGCGCTTGCGCTGGGGTTGTCAGCGCACAGGGCGTCCAGGACGGCCACCGCTCGCTCGGCGCCGATGGCAGCCATCCGCCGCATGTATTTTTCGCTGCGCTGCCTCGCCTTGTCGTCGTAGTAATTCTCCAAGGTGTCGAGGAAGAGTTTGCCGTCGGCGTAGCCGGCGAACCTCTGGAAGCGCTGGGCGAGCGCGATGTCCGAGTGCAGGAGGGACTCTTGAGCGACATCCTCCAGGGCATCCACCAACGGTCTGCCCTTGCCGTACGTCCCGCCCAAGCCATCCCCCATGATGCGCAGCACCACGTCAATGCGCTCCCGCACGCTCGCATGCTCGGTGAGCTTCCGTGCCTCTTCGACCATGAACCGGAGCGAGTAGCTGGATCGGAATGTCGCCATGCAGGTAACCCTAGGAGTTGCCACTGACAACCACGGCTCGTGAGATCCGAGGCAACAGAAGGGGTGTCAGCGCACAACTGGCACGATGACTCGATACGTAAGATTATTGGTCGGCCCTTGTAGGCGCTGGTGAACTCCTGCTTCCCGGCGACGGCGAAAGCTGGAGGAGCGTCGAGAGGGTGCTGAAGGACTGCCGTCGGCAATCCACTGCCACTCCGTTGATCACCACTACGAGATCACCGAGGCCAAGGGACCCTGATCGGGCGAAAGGCCCGTTGTCCGGCGGTGCAGGAGTGCAACGGCTTCCTTGACATATCCCTTCCGAATGAGCAGCTCCGCCAGGTTGGTCTCATTTCTTCCGGCATGGCAGGTTGGCCGCAGGACCACGATGGCCTCGTCCAATCGGCCGGCATCAGCCAGTAGATCGGAGAGATGCCATGCCCCGTACCAGGTGTCGGCCTCGGGATGCGCGCGCAGCTCCGCGATTGCCTGTTCCGTTCGGCCGCCGTAGGACAGAAGTCAGAGGCTTTCGCGGAACAGCTCAAACCACATCCCGTCGGCCTGCGCGGCAAGATCGTCGATGAAGGCCATTGCCTCCTCTGCGCGTCCCTGATCAGCAAGCAGCGTTCGGACCACCCACTCGGGGTCGCCGATGCGGGCCGGCACCGGAAGCAGGACCTCGACAGCCTCGTCGGCGCGACCGTGCCTGGTCAGCAGTTTGGCCAGCCGGACAGCCACACTCGGTGAACCGCCGACGGCGAAAGGCCGCATGACCTCGACAGCGCCCTCGATGTTTCCTCGCTCCTCCAGCGACTTGGCCAGGTGGCGGACGGCATCCTCGTCGCCTGCGCGCGCGATGTACTCCCGCAATTCGGGCAGACGGTCTTGCCGGACCTGCAAGTCGGCGAGCTGGTGACGGCCGTTGACCACCGTGGCACGGCTGGTGTGCAGCAACGCCACGGTTTCGTCAACCGGCCCCTGCCGCTCACGTACCGTGGCCAACAGCCTCACGGCGTTTGAGGGTTCGGCGCGCCACACGCAAAGCCTCGACATGCGGAATCAGCAGATCGGCCACTTCTTCGTCCCGGTCCAGGCCACCAGTCACATCGACCAACTCCTCCGCAAGGAACCAGTCCTTGGTGTGCGGGCCTAACAGCCCGAACGCCTCGTCGCCGCAGCCGTGCCGAGTCAGTAGCCTCGCCAGATACTCCAAGGCGAGCTGCTCCCCCGCATCCGCGTGTGGCCGGGCCAGAGCGATCGCCTCGTCCGTACGACCCCAGCCGTCGAGGAGGTCGGCAACCACTTCGGTCGCGCGCCACCACTCGGCATCGACGAACGGGACGAGCACGTCCAGGGCCGCATCCCGCTCATCCTGTTCGATCAGCGCCTGCGACCACGCTCTCGCGCAGTACCAGTCCCCGCCGCGCGCTTGGAGCCGCACTTCGTCGAGGTGTCCGTGCTCGACCATCAACGAGACCGTCCAGGGCGGGATCCGACCGACGTCAACGACTGAGCCCCGTATATCTCAGTTTCCGCATCTGCCTGGCGTGCCACTACATGCCAGTCATTGGGGTATATGCCAGTCAACAAGGGACTCTCCGGAACCTGGAAGACCTCCTCTTGCGCGGCCATTTCGGCAGGTCACCGGGGTTAAAGACGGTCGAGTACTGGTTGATCCCCAGGCTCAGAGCGCGAGTTCGATTCTCGTCACCCGCCCGGCCTTGAAAGCCCCAGGTCAGCGGCCCGGGGCTTCGTTGTTGTCTAGACCCCTCATGGCCAACCCTCTTGCAGGAGTGAGGAGTTGAGTGGTCACAGGTGGAGCCTCAGCCGCTCCACCGATGCCGATTCCCAGGCTGAGGAGACCGCGTCAGGGGCCGACACGTGTCGCGTCGGCCCCTGAGTGCGGGTGTCGGAGCGGTCAGGCTTGGCGCACCACTGGCGCACCATTTGAGTCGCTGCCCGAGTCGGACCGCCCGTCGCCGCGGTTGCTCGTGGCGTCCTTCCGTGCGACCCGTACGCGGGCGTCGAGGCCCTGGGCGACTTCCTTCTGCCGGTCCATGCGCGTGCCGCCGGACTGGGCGACGAGCGTGTTACCCGTGTGCCGCAGGTCGTAGAAGCGGAAGCTAGGCGGCAGCCCGACCTTGTCCCGGGCCTTGTGCCACTTCCGCCCGAACGTGGAGCGGCGGAAGAGAGCGGCCCGCTCGCTGTCGAACAGCAGTCAGTCGGGCTCCTTGGCGGCGAACCAGTCGAGACGCCGACGCACATCGACATACAAGAAGCAGTGAGGTGGTGGTGTGAGTCACCTGCTTCGAAGTGCAAGGAAGCTGCGTGCAGGCATGGGGTGCTCAGCCTGCGGGTTTGCGATGACCGCGTGGGGGGTGACCCCGTCGCCTCCTACTGGAAGACGGCTACGCCTGCGACGTCGGCCGCTGAGCCGCCGGCGTGAAGTGGCGGGAGCGCCCCCGAGCCGGGGAGCGCCCCGTCACCCATTACCTTTCGGGCGGTCCGGCGCCGTCGGCTACGAGGACGTTTCGCGGCGGATCTCGTAGCCGTACCCCTCGTCGGCGTCCGTGTCGAAGTACAGTTTCGGGCGCACGCCCGCTTCCTCGACCTGCAGAAGCGTGGACTCGGAGTCGTCCGAGAAGGAGCCTGCGGCGTCGAAGCGCAGCTCGATGGTGCCACTGCTGTCGTCGCCACCGTCGAGGCTCCACCGCCCCCGCCCGGAGAGCTTTCCGTTTCCGGGCGGGGGGTCGATGAAGCCGAACTCGATGGCGCTCCGCGGGATGCCCGACATCGCGAAGCTGCCGTCGTCGTCGAACTCGACCCGGCCGCCCCCGGCGCCCTTCCAGACCCCGGCGACCTGCTTCGCGTCCAGTTCCTCCGGCGCGCCCCCGCCGCAGCCCTCCAAGGCGAACAGGCCGCCGAGGAGCAGTACGGGGACGGCTGCGGCTATCGCGCACCCACGAAGTACCTTCACGCCCTGCCTACTTGTAGATCGTTTCTTGCCACTTGATCTCAACCCGGTACCCCGCGAAGTAACCGCCAGTGTACTGCGGAGTACCGTTGAAGGATTCCTGCCACTTGCTGTGCCCGGGGACGAACGACTCGTTGTCGATGTCCGTCCACGCTCGGTAATTGACAGTGAGGGTGTCTCCCTTGGACTTCGTGACGTTGTACTGCAGCGAGTAGGACCCCAGGACGCCCTGTGCCTTCCGGTCTTCCTTGCCCACAACCAGACCGCCGAGGTCGGAGACGTACACACCGGCCATCTGCAGGACGTTGAGGTCCTCGCCGTCCCGGTTCTTCGTCGTGCTGTAGTCCTCGCGTCCGCTCTTCTTTCCCGTGAACGCGAAGTTGGCCGCAATTGACTCGCGCGCGTCCTTCATGCTGGAGCTCTCGACCAGGATGCGCGTCAGCTCGTCGTCGCCGTCGAAGTTCTGGTCGCCCATGCGGTTCTTGAGTTCCGGGCTTCCCCAGATCCAGCGCCAGGCCAGGCTCCACGGACCACCACTGCGGACCTTTCCGTCACCGCCGAAGTCCTTGCTCGCCAGTTGGCCGGAGGGCGGCCGGTTGGACATCTGGGCCTCCATGAACATCTTCTGGAGCCTGCGCATCTCCGGGCTCTGGCTGAACGTGATCGGCAGCGGGTCCGGGCCCATCAGCAGCACCACCGGTTGGAACTGCGCCAGGGTCAGCGGCAGACCTCCGCTGGGCAGCACCGACGACGTGCCAGCAGTGCCCGAGTTGCCACTGGAAGTGCCGGAGCTGCCACCGGAGTGGAACGGCGGAGCGACGTTCTTGTCGGCCTCGATCATGTCGTCGGAGCAGTCCACGCCAATGGTGCAGCTGATCGAGCCCTGACCGCTGGGGTCCGCGAGGGTCACCGGGTTGTTCTCGGCGTACCCGTAGCCGTTGAGGGACTGGTGCTTCGCCGTCTCCAGGAGCGGGTCGACGCTGATGAAAGCGCCGAGTACCGGGTCGTACTCCCGGGCCGCGACATGGGTCAGGCCGGTCTTCTTGTCGGACGTCTTGCCGAGGAACCCGCGGTCGTCGACCCAGGTGCCGACCGCGGCCTGCGTCCGCTCCTCGCCGAAGGCGTTCAGTGAACGCCGGGTGATGGCACGCGTCCCGGCCTCGATGGCCAGACTGGATGTGCCATGGTGGTCGCCGACGAGGTAGTAGAGCTTGTTGGTGCCGCTCTGGTTGGTGCGGACGGCGACCGTCAGTTCCTGGGTCCCGTAGTGGCGCTGGGCCCAGACGGTACCGTTCTTGCGCAGGTGGACCTCGGTGGCCCCAGCATAGAGCACCCGCTCACCGTTCGCGGCGGCCCGGATGAACAGGTTGCCGTCGGCGTCGTACGTGTAGTCGGTCGCGTCCGTCCCCTCGGTGAGCCGGGCGAGCCTGCCCTCGGCGGACCAGGTCAGTTCCTGCCTGGCCGTGGCGCCGGGGCGGTGCCAGGTGTTGCCGGACGCGTCGTAGTCGTAGGTCTGCGCAGGGCTCGCGCAGTCGCCCTTGGTTGTGGTGCCGGTGACCGCATGCTTGGCGGCTGCGGCAAAGCAGTAGGTGGTCGTGGTGTCGCCACCGCTGATGTGCTCGGTCTCGGTCTTTCGCTGGCCGGCTTCCGTGTAGGAGTAGCTGGTCCAGTACGGGGCCGGACCGCCCAGGCTCGTGGCGCTGCGTACGGCGGAGCAGCTTTGCGAGGCCGGGGTCCAGGCGTCGGTCAAACGGCGGAAGCCGTCGTAGGCGAAGCACTGGGTCTCGGGCTTGGCGCCGGCAACCGTGCTCGGGTCGCTGATCGACTTGATGTTGCCGGCGTCGTCGAAGGTGTAGTTCAGGTCTTGGACCAGACCGAGGGTGAGGTCGGTGACGTGGCTGCGCAGCAGCCGTCCGGTGCCCTCCTCGTAGGTGTGGTTGACATACGTCTTCTTCTGGTCCTCGGTGTTGGCCTGGCCCAGCACGAGTTGCTGAACCTGGCCGAGCATGGAGTAGTCGGTGTCCAGGAGGTAGCCGGTGGAGCCGTTGACGGACTTCACCTGAGCGAGGCCGGTATATCCGTACTTCACGGCTTCCGAGGGCAGTCCGCCCAGTGCGGGCTCGGTCTTGTTCTCCAGGGTTCCGTCAAGGTTGTAGTGACTGCTGAATGCGATGGTCGAGGGCACTCCCGCCGTCACCAGGGCGTCGTCCGCGGGTAGGACGATCTCCGTGGCCACCGCGCGGTCGAGGCTGTCGTACTCGGTGACCTTGCGGATGTAGGCCTTGCCCGTGGTACCGCTGCCGCCGACGTAGCGGATCGACTGCGACGGCTTGCCCTTGACGACATCGTCGTAGACCTGTTTGGTGAGCTGGTTCGCCGCGGTCTTGGAGTTGGCCCAGGTAGCGGTGATGCGGCCGATGTCGTCGTAGTCGGTCAGCACGGACTGCTGTCGGGCGTCCGTGACCTTGACGGCCTGGTCAAGGACGTTGTAGTCGGTGTGCGCCGCGCCCTTGTCCGGGTCGTCGACGTTGGTGCGCCGGCCGAACAGGTCGTACCCGTAGGTCCACTTCGCCTGGTCGGGACCGGTGACGGCGAGTTCCTTGTCGTCCAGCGTGTAGGAGGTACGCACCGAGGTGTAGGCGGCTCCGGCGTCGTCGCCATACTCCAGGTCCGCCGGGCTCTGTCCGGCGTACTGACGGGTCTCGACGGTCCGTCCCCGCCCGTCGACGATGGTGCGCTGGGCCACACCGCCCTCCAGGGCCGACGTCGCGATCGAGTCACCGGTGTACGTGGTGGTGCTGGTCCAACGCTTCACGCCGTAGAAGTGGACCGTACGGCTGGTCTCCCGCTCGGCGCCGTCGTAGGTCGTGGTGGTGTGGGTGGGCGACTGGCCGTATTCGGTGCGGGTGTAGGTGCTGGTGGGAGTGGTGGTGGAGTCGTAGATGTCGGCGTACGTCTCGTACGGCATGCCGCGCGAGTTGTAGCGGGTGTCGGTCAGGACGCGGCCGGTGCCGGCCGGGGTGGGCGACTGGGTCTGCAGCTTGCGCAGCAGTGCGTCGTAGAGGTCGTACGTCGTGTTGTAGGTCTTGCCGTCCGCCTTGAGCGTCGACGTGGACACCCAGGACGGCTTGGTGGCGCTGAGCTTGTAGGCGAACGTGCTGTTGGCGGCGTCGCTGGCGCGCTTGCGGTTGGGCAGCCAGACGGCGGTCAGCCGGCCCATCGCGTCGTAGGCGAGTTCCGTCTTCTTCAAGGCGGCGTCGTAGGTGCGCTCGGCCAGGCCGCGCCGCGGGTCGATAAACGTGGTGGTCTTGTGGCCCATGGCGTTGGTGACCACGGTCTTGGTCAGCGGACCGGCCGTCGGCGGCGTGTACTCGGTCGTGGTGGGCTTCTGGCCGGCGTCGGTGATGCCGACGACGCGACCGAGGGTGTCGTAGGTCGTGGTGCTGATCGTCTGCCAGCCGGTCGGCAGGCGCAGGCCTGCCGCGTCGGCCGTGGCCGGGTAGCCGGTGGCCCGGCCCGTCCAGGTCACCTCGCCCTTGGTCGGCTCCTGCGCCGGCTTCCAGGTACTGGCTCCCGCGGTGTCGTACACGCTGGCCGTGTCGGACAGCACATCGCCGCGCTTGTCGACGGCCGCGGGCAGCGACAGGGAGCCGTCGGTGACCGGGCAGAGCCTGCCGACCACCTGGACCCGTGAGGTCAGGCCGGTGATCCCGATGGTGTCGTTGCGCGCGTACCAGGTGCGCGTGCAGGTCTCGTCACCGCTCTTGGCGGTGTCACCAGTGTCCTCCGCGGCAGTGATCATGCCGTAGTCGTCGTAGGTGTTGGCGATCGTGCGGGCCCGCCACGTCTTCGGTGCCGTCAGGTACGTGTAGGTGGTGGCCTCCGCTCCGCGTACATATCGGGATCGGTGGTCGGTGGCGCCGGGCACCGTCTGGTGGGCGGTCTCCTTCGACCACGGCTTGTTCACGGTTGCCTTGATTGGCGTCGTACCGTTGTGGACGACCTGCTCGCGCAGTTGCCCGGCGTACTGCGGGCTGTCGGTCAGCGAAGGCAGTCCCAGGGCGGGAGTGGCCAGCGGGGCGAGGCTGACCGAACGGGTGGTGCCATCGGCCTTCTTGTCGCCGTCCATGCCCTGGAAGAAGAGCGAGACGGTCTTGGAGCGGGTCGAGCCGACCGCGCCCTTGGTGACGGTGACCTCGCGGTAGCCGCGCCAATCGGACCAGGTCCGCTCGTCCGAGGGCGTGAACGGATCGTCGTTGAAGTGCCAGGCCGCACCGGTGTAGTCGTAGGCGTTCTCCACCGGCTCGTTGTTACCGGCCGGGTCAGAGGTGACCACGGCGAGTACGCGGTACTTATGGAACCAGTCCACCGATGCGTTCTCAGCGCCGTTGATGTTCCAGTACTGCGGGTAGCAGGAGCGCGTGTTGGTGTCCTGCGGAGCGTTGATGACGCTGCCGCGCACACACTCCTCCGACGACAGTGTGACCGTTGTCAGGGCACCGGTCTCCGAGGTGATGGTCGAGACGCGCGGCCGCCGCAGGGGCAGGATATCGTCGGTGCCGTCGACCCGGTTGGGCCGCATCTGGTAGGTGAAGCCGATCGGTTCGTTGGCGATCTCGGTGCCCGCCTTGGCCGTGCGGCGGATCGACATCAGCGCCAGGGTCTGGTCACTACTGTCGCCGATGTCGCCGCCGTCCAGGTATTTCTGGGTGAGGTCCCAGGTGTCGACTGCCTTGTAGGCGCTGTCCGCGGCCGACCAGGAGAACGTGTTGATCTGGGTCAGGCGCTTGCGGGTGAAGAAGGCCGGGCCCGACGAATTGCATTCCTTGTCGCCGTCGGAGCAGATCGCGTCGAACGGCACGTCCGGCCAGTTCTTCGCCGTGTCCTTGGTCAGCGAGGAGCAGTCGTCGGCGGTGCAGCGCTCCGCGTGTCCGAAGGTGACCTTCGCGTCGGCGTCGTCGGTGAACAGCGCGTCCTTGCGCAGGCCGTACTTGATCTCCTTCAGATAACCCCCGCGTGTGTAGGCGGTATTGGCGGTCTCGGCCTTGTTCTTCTTGTAGTGGTTGGTTTCCTTGGCGTACCAGTACGTGCCGGCGTTACCGCGGGTGGTCTCGACATAGTCGAGGTTCCACCGCCAGGCCTGGGTGAGTGCGCGGTCACCGAAAGCGTCGCCCTTGACGTAGCCGGGCTCGCCGGTGTCGTCACCGAAGACCGGGACGGTCCACACCGAGTTGGTGCGCTGGTCTCCCGCGCCGTCGAGCTTGTCCAGGCCGAACACGTACTTTGTGCCGTCGCCGGTGACGACGGTCCAATATTCGCCGTCGTCGTCGCCGTTCTCGGCGCCGGTGCCGCGGGTCACCGTAGAGGCGTCGTCGTCCTCCAGGCGCCAGTGGTCTGTGTCGTCGTCCTTGACCAGTCGGCTGGACTTGCCGTTGAGCACGAGGCGCGCGTTGTCGTACTTCCAGCAGCGGTCGAAGATGTCCACATGACCGTCGTCGTCGCAGCTGCCATAGGCTCGCTCGACGTAGGAGTCGGTGAGGCCGAAGCCCTCACCGACAGCGGTGCCCTGGTTGTTGGTGGTCGCCGTACGGCCGTCCACACTGCCCGAGTCGTACGTCAGGGTCAGCGTCGGAGTCGGGTCGGCGGCGGCCGGCGGCAGGGGGAACTTCTGCGACCAGGTGAAGGCGCCTGAGCTGCCGCCGGCCTCCCAGGACGAGGCCGCGGACAGCGCGGTCGCCGAGTAGTCGCCGGTGCCGGACGGGGATTCACCGGCACCCGCCGAGAGGGCGGTGACGGCAAGGACGGTAGGGGCCGCCGCCGTCTCCCGCCGGGCGGCGGTACCGTTGCCGGCTCCAGTGAGGTGCGCATCGGCCGACACGGTCCTGGCGGTCCGGTCGTTCTTGGACTCCAGCGGGGTCTGCCGGCGGCACTCGGCCTTGGCCGGCGTGGTCAGCGCACACGCCGGAAGCTGGACAAGGCGCAGCCGCCCGGCCCAGTCGCCTCCGATCGCGCTGGCGAACGAGTCGTAGCCGACACTCACGCGCGCGCGTCCGGAGGTATCGGCCTCGGCGGTGAGCAGGACACCGGTGACACCGGACCGCTCCGCCGCCTCCTGGTCCAGCACGGAGACGCGTGCGTCGGTGCCGGCCGCAGTCAGAGCCTCCGCCCTGGGCTGCACCGTCACAGGAATGCCGGCCGGTGCGGCCGCGCCCTTGCGCTTGCCGCCGAGGGCGATGACGGCCGTGCCGGGCTTGGGCCAGGTGGCCCTCCGGTCGTCCGCCGCCCGGAGCGCCTGCCCGCTGTTGGCCTGCCGCAGTTCGGCGGCCTTCTGCCGGGCCCTCTTCGCGCCGAGCGTGCGCACCTCCTCGACCTCGCTCACCCGCTGTTCGGGTACGTCCGGTGGGCTCACGGAGTCCGTTGCCGCCTCCGCCAGGCCCACAGGTGCCAGCAAGGAAAGTGCCACCGCGACAGTCAAGAACCGCACGTCGCGGCGTCTGTGTGACGCGCCCCTGCCAAATCTCATGTTCTGCCCCCACCGTTCTTTCCGGCCCACAGGCCGGAATGTGAATTCATCGAGTCGGGTTGCAGCGCCTCACCATGCCGAGCCGCATCGTGGCGCGGCGCACCCGGTCGCGGCGCGGTCGGCGGCCCGTCATGGCCGCCGACCACTCCTGACTTACCGTCAGTCACCAACGAGCGTGTCGATCTGGTCCGGGCCCGCCATGGCGCCGGCCCACACCAGGACCTCCTCGATCCGGCCGGGCAGGTAGTGCTGCCAGGCACCGTTCGTAAAACCCTTGCCCAGGGCGAAGTCGCCCGTTCCCGTCTTGGCGGTGAACAGCAGGTCGTCGCCGTTCTGGTTGTGCCCCAGGTAGAGGCCGATCGTGCCGGTCTGGGCGTCGAAGATGCCTGTAAGCCGTACGACACTGTCGGCCGCCGCAGCCTCGTTCGAGATGACGGAGCTGAAGGTTCCGTCGGCGTTCAGTCGGCCGAAGTGCCACTTGCCGGTCGGCACGACACGCTCCTCCAGCGTCTCCTCGTCCAGCACCGTCTCCTTGTCGGTGATCTGGTACCAGAGTCCCCACGCGGAGCCGTCGGTCGTGCGCTGGCCGAGGATATGGCCTATGTAACCGGTCTCCTTGGCCGCGAGTTTGGCGGCGTCCAGTTCAACCCTCGTGGTCACCGTGAACGAACCGGTGTCGTCCACGAGCGGTCCGCCCGTAGTGGCCCCGTCGTCGACACCGTCCAGGACAATCGATTCGCCGTCCAGGGTGGCCCCGTTGGCCAGGGTCAGGTTCTTGCCGTAGCCGGAGATGCTGTCGGCGACGGACGTACCGCTACCGAGGGCCGCGTCCCAGTCGGCGACCAGTTCCACACCAGCGTGGCTCTCCGAGGTGAGCAGCCTCGCCTCATCGGCGATCTCCTTGTCACCCAGGGCCCGCTGCCAGACGGCGACCTCGTCGACGGAGCCGTTGAGGTAGTCGAGGTAGTTGTCCGCGTGCATCAGGCGCCCGATCTCCAGGGGGCCATCCGCGCTCCACGCCTCACCCGCGTCGACCTTGGCCTGCAGGATTCCGTTCAGGTAGAGGGAGACCTTCTTGGCCACAGCGTCATGAACGCCGACCACATGCGTCCACACTCCCTTGGGGGACGGGTTCGGTGCCGCAGCCTCCCGGAAGGTACCGTCCTTCGCCAAGACGCGCAGGCTCCACGTGCCGCCGTAGGAGACGATGAAGGGGCTGAACTTCTTGCTGAACGGACTCGTCGTCGCCGCGGTCTGGCTCAGGACGGTGACGGTCTTCGTCGATGCCGGGTCCACCCGTACCCAGGCCGCGACGGTGTACGACGACCGGGTCTCCAGGACGTTGGTGTCGGTCGCCGCGTACCCGGTGCTGCCGTCCAGCACCAGGCCCCGGTCGGTGACAGGGGTTTCCAGCGGTACGCCGGCGGCGTCATGTGTGATCAGCCCGCGCCGTCCGCGGTCGTCGCGGCTCGCCCCGCCGGAGAGCATTGCGTTCCGCCGACTGGTGCCTACGGCGGTCGCCGAGTCGATGGCCGCTCCCTCGGTCTCCGCGAACCGCCACCGTCCGACGGCGCTCTGGCCCGCGTCGACAAGCACGTCTACGACGTTCTGCGCACCGGGCCGACCGCTGCCGACGTTGTCGATGGCACGGGCGTAGATCCGCAGCGTGCCCGAGCGGTCCGGTGTGATGGTTGCCGTCGGTTTGGACGCGGGGATCGACGTCGACCAGGCCGCCTGGGTGCTCAGCTTGTACTGGTAGCTGGCGATGTTGGTGTCACCGCTGGAGCCCTTGGCGAAGGTGAAGGTCATGCTCTGCCCGGGGCCGCCGTGCGCGCGGCAGTCTGTGCTCGTGCACAGGGTGTACGGCGTGCCGACGGTGATCACCGGGGCCTTGGGCGCCGTCGGGTCGACCTTGAAGTAGCAGTACCCGGTCGTCGACCCGTTCGACGGTCCGGACAGGTAGCTGCTGCCGCCGTTGTAGTACGAGCGCACCCACGCCCGGTACCGGTAGAGTGTCCCCTCTTTCAGGCTCGGCCAGGTCGTCGACAGAGCGGTGCCGTCGACCGCGTATCCCGACGTGGGTCGCTGGTCGGCTCCGGCGGTGACGGGAGTGTCGACCCAGGTGTTGCCGCTCTGGGCGTCCACGTCGAAGGCCACCCGCAGTTGAGCGTCCTTCTCACCGCCGGACGCGGTCTGCGCCGTGGCTCGCAGTAGCGGCGTCAGCGTGGACACGATGGCCGGGTCGGTCACGTCGGTCTCGCAAACGGTGCCCGTGCCGGTCGCCACGCCGATATCGGTCGGCTTGGCGGGTAGCCCCACGAAGTCGACGGACAGCACCGCGTCGTTCTTGAAGCGCTTCCAGGCGGAGGTGTCGCTCTCGTCGTGTGCCCGGATTTCTAGGGTGAGGCGGGAGAACTTGCCCGCAGCGAAGTCCCGTACGGTCGGCGTGAGATTCTCATCCGTCTCCTCCGGGTTGTCATTGAATTCGATCGGTGCATCCGGTGAGTCCGGGTCACACAGCGACCCGCGGCCCGCCGAGACGTCCCGGTCACCCATCCGGTCCAGTTCCTTGGGACGCGAGGACCAGGTTGTGGCGGACGAGATGTTGTTCGTGCGGACGAGATCCACCCAGCGCGGATCGCACTGGAACGCCCACGGCTCGGTAACCCGGAACGTGGCGTCCAGGACCTGCTTGCCCTTCAGACTGGCCGGCGAGAACTCGAAGTAGAGCCGCTGTACATAGCCCGGACCGCAGTAGTAGCTGTTCCATGTACCGCACTTGCCCGCGCCCTTGCCCAGGCCATCGTCCCCGTTGCCCCAGGCGTAGGACTCGTAGCCATCGCTGCGCAACAGTGTGCGCTCGGACTCGCTCCAGGTCACACTGGGGTCGATATACAGCGGGAAGTGGTCGGCGGCCGTACTACCGAGCATCTCCGTGTCCGGGGTGAGGGCGAGCGAGTCCTGGGTGACCTCGACGTCCATCTTGGCGACGTTGTCGCCATTGCGGGGTTCGGTGAGGTCGGCGTCGGCTGTAGCCGCAAGGTCGGCCGGGGCGTCGGCGGACGCCGAACGCTGGACCGGCCCCGCCTGCTCAGCTGTGAGCGCCTTCTCGGCGGTCGCCGTGCCGGCCGAGTCCCACATCTGCGCCGGGGGTGCCCGGAAGGGCGTGGCACCGTTGCTGTCCAGGGCCATCAGGTTCCCAGCCGTGCCCTCGCGCAGCTTCAGGCCCACGGTCCGCAGGTCGTACGTGACCTCCTTGAGCGCGGCCCCGGCGGCCGCCTGCGGTGTCTTGACGACGAGGATGTGCTGGAAACCCTCGGTCGACGCTGTCACCCTGAGGTCGACGTCCGGCAGGACGTCGCTGTACACGGCACTCGCGCCGTCGAGCTTCGGCGCGGGCAGTCTGCCTCGCCAGCTGAGGGCCAGCGAACGGCCCCGGTCGGAGATCCTGACCAGCGGATCATCCGCTCCGCCGCCAGAGAACTCCATGTCTACCGCAGCGGCCTTCGGCGCGACCGACCCGTCCGCCCGGACCTCCAGTGTCGGGTCCGGTGCCTGCCAGCCGCCGTTCTTGGCCACGCGGACGGGGATGGCTGACTCCTCCAGTGTGAAGGTGTAGCCGTCCGGATTTGCGAACACCGTCGTCCGCTCGGACCGCTGACCGGTCACTTCAACGCGGCTGCCCGACTCCTTGGCCTGCTCGAGCAGTTTCTGCTCCACGGTCAGCTGAGGAGACTCCTCGGCACGCGCCGGCGCGATGAGCAGCATGGGCAGCAACGCCATGCCTGCGCCGACGGCGACAGCTCCCAACCGTCTTCTTCGCGTACCGCCACGGCGACGCCCCCGCCCGATCTTCACAGCTCCCACCCCAGATTCACAGCAGACACATGAGCCCCCAGGAGAACAAGACGAAAAGTGAACGGTCAATGGATTAACGAAGTACGCAGCCCTGGACGGCCGAACACCAGCAACCACTCAGCCAATCTCAATGATCACTAACAGTGATCATGTTTATAGAGTGCTCCCATGGGCAAGCGCGTCCGCAACTTCGTTCAGACGCCAATTAGTTGTGGGCGCGGTGGAAGTTGCACGAGAAACCATCGCTACGCTGAGTGACCCGCACGGCCGAGTGGAGCATTCGGCCCAGCTGGAAAACGGCCCGCTTCACACCCTCGTCGATGGCGTGATCCAGCGCATGCACCGGCGGGGACGTCGGTCTACGCCCCGGTGTGGGCAGCCGCGCGGACAGGGTTCCGTCAGAGCTCAGGCAAGGGCGACTACATCCGCACGAGTGGAAGACTCGGCGACAGGTGCCCGTTCCTCCCCGATGTGCTACTGGCTTTCGACCTACCGGCGGAGGAAACAGGTGCTACTCCTTGCTCGCTGCGGATGCGAAGTACAAGGGCTGTGCCAAGAAGTAACGTCTCCCGCGAAGACCGCCACCAACTCCTCACCGACATCGCAGGCAACACCCGCCGGAGCAGCCCCTCGCGCTGGTGGTCCACCGCGCTCCGAATCCCCCTGAACGCATCCTGGGGTTCAAGGGTCCCTGCGGCCTCCTGATGCCTCTCGCAAGAGACCACCCCACGTGGGGGCCTTTACGGGTGCCGCGTGCCACTACGTGCCATTCCTAAGGGCCAACAGCGGCCACTACAGACACCATCCGGCCGCTGGCCAAGGGCACTTCTGCACAGGACTTTCCCTTGTCAGAGTCATGCCTGTCGATCAAGCGCTGGTTGATTCCCAAGCCCAGAGCGCGAGTTCGGTTCTCGTCACCCGCTCCACGAAAAGCCCCCAGGTCACAGCCCCAGGGGCTGCTTGTTGGCCAGACCAGGCCGGGCCGGGCCGGGCTGATCCTGACCTTGATGGCTTGTCCCTCAACAAGTCCGGTGAGTACGGTCCGTGCTTCCTGTCGGGCCGATCCGGAACGTTGCCCCACGGATTGAACGAGCGGCGAACCAGGTTCAACGGAAGTCGCTCGCGAGGCTCATTGCAGTGGCAGCCGGGGGCATTTCCTGGGCCAGGGTCCGGAGGACCGCAAGGTGGGTTCTGGTGACCTCGATGCCGTAGCGGCTCAGGTGGTTCTTCAGGTGCTTGGCGTGGATGTGCTGGCCGGGGCGGTTGCCCGGGAAGAGCCAGGGGCTGCTGCGGTTGGCCTCGACGTTGCGGGGGCCCCGGTTGAGGGCGTGGTCGCGCAGGACCGGTGCGAAAGGATCGGGCACCAGGCGGGGTTCGTGCGGTCGGTCGATGCTGATACGGACTTCGTGGTTGCTCAGGGCCAAGTCGTCAATGGTGAGCGCGGTGATGTGGGCCAGGGGCTGAGCGAACAGGATCAGGATGATGAAGGCCGCGCGGTCGCGGAGAATGTAGTCGGTCGCGGGATCGAGTATGTCGCGCAGGAGTCGCAGGCGTTGTTCGTGGTTGAACGTGCCGCGTGCGGGTTTCCGTCGGCGGGTGACCTGAAGGTTGTACGGCACGCTGAGGTGGTGCGGGAACGCTCCGTCCCCGGCGCCCCACGTGATGAAGGCCCGGGTGCCTTGGCGGCTCGTACTGCCCGTGGCGATCCAGGTGTCGATGTGGGCCTGGGCGCAGGTGGCCGGGGTGGCGTCGTGGTCGCGCAGCCAGGCCAGGAAGGCCTTCGCGGAGTTGATCTCGTGCTGCGGACGGTCGACCAGGCCCGGCGTGAGGGGCTCCTGAGTGGCGCGCTCCCGCAGGCGCAGGCTGTGTCCGGTGGCGAACCGGCTGATGAGTTGCCGGTCTTCCGCCAGTTCGATGGAGGCGAGGGTCCGGGAGAGCCAGGCTTCGAACTGGACCAGGTAGCGGTCGCGCTGTTCGAGGATCTTGTGCTGGACGAGCAGGTCGCGCAGGTGTGCCGCGGACTGCGGGGAGGGATGGTCGTTGAGGGATTCATGGCTGAGGGGCAGCCGGCCGGTTGCCAGATCGGCCAGCAGGGGGGCGACGTGCCGGTTGCCGACGAGCCAGACCAGCCCGGCGTCCGGACGGGGCTGGGTGCGGATGGCCTCGTGCAGGGGCAGCAGGGCAGGGGAGACCTGGCCGGTACCGTCGTCGAGGACCTCGGTGATCCGTTCGGTGAGATGGCAGCGCGGGCATATCACGCCGTCCTGGCGGTGTGCCCACCAGCGGTGCTGTTGCCCCTGGTGCCGGCAGCGGGGACAGGTGAGTTCGGGCATGGCTCAATCGGTACGTCGGAGTCGCTGGATGATGAGGTGATGTGCCACGGTTGATCTTCGGCACAACGCTCTCGGGTCAAGCGGCGGGCGGCGGGCGGATGGTCGTCATGCGTCGGCAGGCAGAAAGTGTAGGCGTGGTCCGCGCTCACCACTTTCCACGAGCCACGCGGCAGGGTCCAGCGCTTCGTCGCGGAGATCACGGAGATCGGGGAGATCACGGAGATCGCTGACCGCCGTAGCGGTGGCGTGACGGCGAACGGATCAACCCGCCCTGCTGGGACATCCGGCTCAATCGTGTTGATTCAACTACGAGTTGCAGCTTTGGGGATGGAACGAGCACCACGTCGCACAGGTCGGCAGAGCAGCGACCTGCGTGCGATACGCCTCCGCATCGAATTGTTCGGCGGCGCTGCCACCGCCATCCCGCGGCGAAATGGCAGTTAATCGTTCTTCGTCTGTTCAACTCGGTTTCCGTCTGAATGCTCCGCCACCCGCCTAGCGTCCGTGAGGGCCGTGAAGGAAGGGACTCATGGAGACACTCAACGCGATCCGGGCTCGTGGGATCACCAAGACATTTGACGATGTCGTCGCACTTGACGGCGTCGACCTGGATGTGACGTCAGGTCAGATTCACGGCCTGGTGGGCCCGAACGGAGCCGGGAAGACAACGCTGCTCGGCCTTCTGCTGGGCTTGGCCGTCGCCGACGCCGGCCAACTGGAGATCCTGGGTACGCCCGTCGGGCGGGCGCTCACCGCTCCAGACGGTGTCGCCGGTTTCGTGGACGGTCCAGGTCTGTACCCGTCGCTCACCGCCAGGCAGAACCTGGCCGCGCTGGCCGCGCTCCGCGGTCACGAAACACGCGCGGCGGGGGTCGACGACGCCCTCGATCAGGTCGGACTCACCGCTGTCGCCGACGACAAGACCCGCGGTTTCTCGCTCGGCATGCGTCAGCGGCTCGGTCTCGCGGCCGCGCTGCTCACCAGGCCCCGGCTGCTCGTACTCGACGAGCCGTCCAACGGTCTGGACCCCGCCGGCAAGAGACACGTACACCGTGTGCTCACCCGGCTCGCGGCGGAGGGGGTGAGCGTCGTGCTTTCGAGCCATCGCATGGACGACCTTGAGGAACTGTGCTCGGAGGTCACCATCCTCGCCACCGGGCAGGTGGTCTTCTCCGGCCCGCTGAGCAAGCTGGCGGCCGAGAACCGTGAACTCGACTATCGCCTGATCACCTCCGATGCCCAGGCCGCCCGCCGCGTCGCTGTCGAGACCGCCGGGATCCTGGTCGTCGACGAGGCCCAGTCGCGGTACGACGCGGAAGCGCTCGTCGTACGGGCGCTGGTGCCGGCCGTGGACGAACTGGTGGTGCGACTCGTCAAGGCGGGCGTCGCGCTGCGCGAGCTCGCACCCGTCGTATCGCCGCTGGAGGCCGCGTTCCTCGCCCTCACCGAGCAGCAGGAGGACTCCCGATGACCGCGACCGCGCCTGCGGCCCTTGTGGACCACCCGAATGGCGGCACCCGTCGCATCCCGGTGTATCGCGCCTACCGCTTCGAACTGGTCAAGCTGGTCTCGCAATGGCGGATCCGCCTGCTGGTCCTCGCCTGCTGGATCGCGCCGGCACTGTTCGTCGTCGCGGTGAGCCAGCAGACAACGTTGCCAGTCGACACTCTCTTCGGCCGCTGGATGCAGGCCACGGGCTGGGCGGGCCCGCTGGTGACGCTCGGTTTCGCGGGCACCTGGGCCCTTCCGCTGCTGACGTCGGTGGTCGCGGGCGACGTCTTCGCCGCCGAGGACCGCCTCGGCACCTGGCGCCACCTGCTCGTAACCGTACGGTCGCCCCAGCGGATTTTCGCGGCGAAGGTACTGGCCAGCCTGACCGTCATCCTGCTGCTGGTCGTCGGCCTGGTCACGTCCAGCGCTGTCGGCGGGCTCGTGGCGGTGGGCAACCATCCGCTGGTCGGCCTCGACGATCACCTCATGACGCCCGGCGCCGCCGCGGGCACCGTGCTGCTCGCCTGGGCCTGCGTGCTGGCCCCGACGCTGGCCCTCGCCGGGATCGGACTTCTCGGGTCCGTCACGCTGGGGCGCTCCCCGATGGGACTGCTGCTGCCCGCGCTCGTAGCGCTCGCGATGCAGCTGGCCCAGATGCTGCCGCTGCCGGCGGTCGTGCGCCTGGCCCTGCCCGGCTACGCCTTCATCGCGTGGAACGGTCTGTTCACCAGCCCTGCACAGCTCGGCCCGCTCCTGATCGGCATCGTGGTGAGCCTGGTGTGGGCCGTGACCGCCACGGCGCTGGCCTATCTGCTCTTCCTGCGGCGCGACTTCACCAATCTGAGCGATGACGGCTTGACGCGCCGCGCGCTCACCGCCGGAGTCCTGCCGCTGGCCGGGCTGCTCGCGGTGACGATCGCGGTCCTTCCCGTGGTGACGACCGCGACCTACTCGGGCTCGGGCATCCAGCAGGCCAAGGTGGAGCACTCGCTGGCCACGGCATTCGCGCATCTCTACCGGATGCAGGCCGATGAGCTCCACCGTCCCGCCGTCACCGAGGCGCAGCTGAGGTCCAGCGCCGCGTGCACCAAGGGCAACGTCGACCACGACGCCGAGGGCGCGGGCAACGACTGGCGCTGCGTCGTGTCGTGGCACCTGCCCGGCAGCGAGGCCACCGGGCAGGCCATCTATCAACTCGACCTCACTGCGGACGGGCGGTTCGTCGCCGACGGTGACGGACCGAAGGAAGTCAATGGCTACTTCCTGGTGCGGACCCCTTACGGGGACACACCGAACCCGCTGTGGCAGTTCGACAGCAACGTCGAACTGCTTTCCACCTCGAAAGGATAATTTGATGCAGGTAGCACGCCGCCGCATCCAGACGGAGAAGGCGGAGAGGGACGACGCCGTCTATCTCGGCAACAGACGCATCGGGCGCCGGGTCCCGCTCATGACTGCCGGGGTCACCGTCCTGGCCGTCGCGGCCGCCGGCACCGCTTTCGCCGAGACCGACTCCTTCGGGACGGTACGGGTCGGCCAGACCACCAGCAACGGGCAGCTGATCTCCAGCGATCAGTACCTCGCCCCCTACGGCAAGCGCCTGGTCATCAACAACGGCAAGATCATGTCGTCCACCATCAGCCCGGACGGCAAGCACATGGCCGCCACCGTCACCGACGGCGGGATGGTGCTGAACATCATCGACCTGAAGAACTACAGGCTTCAGCAGGTCATCGGCAGCGGCGCCGGTGCCGACCTGAAGATCAGCGGTGGTGACGTGGGCCAGGAAGGCCCGACGTACTCGCCCGACGGCAAGCAGTTGTGGCTGGGCCGGGCCGACGGCTACACCAAGTTCACGGTGAACCCGGACGGCAGTCTGTCCAACCCGACCACCGTCTCCATCCCGGCACAGGGCTCCAAGCGCGCTTTGGCGTCTGCGGCGGTGTTCTCCGCCGACGGCTCCACGGTCTACTCCGCGGTCAACGGACAGAACCGAGTGGTCGCCATCAACGCGGCGACCGGCGCCATCGAGCAGAGCTGGAACACGGGCAACGCCCCACGCGGCATGGTCCGGGTCGGCAACAAGCTCTACATCAGCAACGAGGGCGGGCGTCCGGCGGGTCCCGGTGAGGACACGATCAACTCGTACGGTACGCAGGTGCCGGCCAGCCCGGTGACGGGTGCCACCACCACCGGTACGGTCAGCGTCGTCGACCTGGCCAACCCGGCCGCCGCGGCCAAGAGCATCAGTGTGGGTCTGCACCCGACCGCGGTGTACGCCACGAAGAAGACGGTGTTCGTCACCAACACCGCCGACAACAGCGTCTCGGTCATCGACACGGCCAAGGACAAGGTCGTCCAGACCATCTCCACGCAGCCGTGGCCCGAGGCGTCGGTCGGGTACGAGCCCAACGCGGTGACGCTCACCAGCGACAACCGCCTGCTGGTGACGCTCGGCCGTGCCAACGCGGTCGCCGTCTACAAGTACAAGTCCGCGCAGGAGCCGGTCAGTTACGTGGGCCTGCTGCCGACTGACTACTTCCCCGCGGAGATCGCGACCGTCGGCAAGGAGATCGTCGTCTCCAACACGCGCGGTATCGACGCGCGCCGTCCCACCACCGCCGCCGGATTCGGCACCCACGACACCACCTCCAGCCTGACGCACTTCACGCTGCCGGACGACAAGACCATCAAGTCCCAGACGAAAAAGGTCTTCAAGCAGAACGGCTGGACCAACAACTCCGTCCAGCTGTCCAACGGCAAGAGCAAGGCCAAGCCGGTACCGGTGCCGGTGAAGATCGGTGACCCTTCGACGATCAAGCACGTGTTCCTGATCGTCAAGGAGAACCGGACCTACGACCAGGTCTTCGGCGACATCCCCGAGGGCGACGGCGACGCGTCGCTGGCCCAGTTCGGCGAGAACGTCACCCCGAACCAGCACGCGCTGGCGAAGCAGTTCGGCCTGTACGACAACACCTACGACGTCGGCACGAACTCCGCCGAGGGCCACAACTGGCTGATGCAGGCCGACAACCCCGAGTACACCGAGTCCTCGGCCGGTGAGTACCTGCGCAGCTACGACACCGAGGACGACGCGCTGGGCCACCAGAAGTCCGGCTTCATCTGGACCGGCGCGCAGGCCGCCGGCAAGTCGGTGCGCAACTTCGGCGAGTTCCACCAGTTCCTGTCCAAGCCGGCCGACGCGAGCTGGCAGAACCTGTACTGCGATGCCAAAGACATGAAGGCGTCCGGCAAGCAGTCCGCCTACACGCTCACCTCGTCCTCGCCGATACCGTCGCTCAACGACGTGTCGGTGCCCGCCTTCCCGAAGTACGACACCAGCGTCCCAGACGTCTACCGGTCCGAGATCTGGAAGCAGGACTTCAAGAAGAACGGCCCGGCGAACCTGAACATGTTCTGGCTCTCCAGCGACCACACCGGCGGCCCGGTCAGCCCGGCGGCCCAGGTCGCGGACAACGACCTCGCGGTCGGCCGGATCGTCGACGAGATCTCGCACAGCAAGTACTGGAAGGACTCGGCGATCTTCATTGCCGAGGACGACTCCCAGGCCGGCCTCGACCACGTCGACGGCCACCGCGCCCCGGTCCAGATCATCAGCCCGTACGCCCAGCACGGCGTCGTGGACAGCCACTACTACTCCCAGATCACCATGATCCGGACCATCGAGCAGATCCTCGGGATCCGCCCGATGAACCAGAAGGACAGCGCGGCCACCCCGATGGCCTCGGCTTTCACCAAGAAGCCCGACCTCACCCCGTTCACCGCGCTGCCCAACCGCGTCCCGCTGACCGACGGCGTGAAGACCACGCCTTCGTGCGGCGTGGACACCCCGGCCCCGCAGGACCCCCAGGCCGCGGCCGTGCCTGCGGCGAAGGTCCCGGCGAGCATGACGGCGCTCGCGAACGAGTGGAACGACTGGAAGTCGCACCAGCGGCTGACCGGACCCAACGCCGTGCCCGACTACGCGCCCCCCGCGCAGATGGACCACCTGACCTGGTACGAGACGCACAACTGGTCCGAGCCCTACCCGGGCGAGAACAAGATCCACGCACCCAAGGACGTTCCCGGCGCCTACATCCCCTCGTCGGACACCGAGTGACATCGGCTGACATCAGCGGCTGACATCGGCTGAACTCCCGACAGTTGTAAGGGCCCCTGGGCGGCGTCATCGCCGGCCGGGGGCCCTTCCTCTTTTTTCATAGTCACGGGCCAGAAGCCGCATTTGCACCGATTGTCGGGCTTAGCCCGCAGCCCGAGACAAAACGCTCTGAGTAGAACAGCGGCGGCCTGCAGCGGACCGGCCGGGCGCCCCTGACGGTGTGACAGAGAGTCTCTGGTGTGTCGCGCGTATCGGTCAGGCTCGGGTGGGGCTGATCTGGGGCGATGTGTTGGTGGTGGTGGTGTGGTGTGGGTGGGGGGCCGTCGTTTGTACGGGTGGTTGTGTGCGGTGGTTGTGTTGTGTGGTGAGCAGGGTGGTCGCGAGGATGGTCTGGACGGTCAGGACGAGTGCCTGTGTTGTGGGCGTGTCGATGGTGAGTATGGCCATGGTGGTGTTGGTGGCGAGGTGGACGGCGATGGATGCGGCGAGGCCGGCGCGTTCGTAGGCGTAGCCGGTCAGGAGTGCCACCGGGATGACGCTGAGTGAGAACATCAGGCCGCTCCAGCTGAACAGGCCGAGTTCGGCCTGGACCGTTCCCTCGATGAAGAACAGCGGCAGATGCCATACCGCCCAGACCGCACCCAGCACCAGGCCGGTCTGGAGACGGCTCATGGAGGCGCGCAGGCGCGGGTACGCCGTGCCGCGCCAGCCGGGCTCCTCGGACAGCGGACCGGCGACCAGCATGCCGACGAAGAACGGCACGATCCCGCCGACGCTCGCGACCAGTTCCCTGCCCCCGGCCAGGCTCACCCCCGCAACCCCCAGGAAGTCCGCGAGCAGCGCACCCGCCACCACGCTCCCCGAAGCCGCCACCAGCAAAGGCAGCACCCACAACAGCCGCACGCCCTGCCGGAGCTTCACCGCACGGGCGGGCACGGGTTCCCCACGGCGGGCACGGCGAACCCGCACCGCGATCGCACCGAACACCGGGCCGAACCCACCCAGCAGATACGGAACAGCAGCCGGAGAACCCGTCGGCGACCCGCCCAGCACCATCGCAATCAGCCAGAACACCCAGGTCGTCGTAAACGTAACAGCGAAAAAGAGAGCCAGGCCGCTTCGCCCACTGCCGACGTCACCCATCTCGGCCTGCCACGGCGCTTCACCGCTCCCGGTGACTCCAGCCCCGCTCTTCCCCTGAAACATGCCCGCCGCCCTTTCCACCGAGACGCACCCTGCGCCATGCCCAAAACGCTACGGACAGCAAGAACCCGGCACACTGGGCACACCACCCGGCCGTGCGGTGGTGCTGGATACACCCCCACTGACCGGTCGCCGACTGTGCCGCTCAGCAGCCAACCCCGCCCGTTCCTATCCACAGCCGGGGCAGGCAAGGCGTTCCGAAGGGATCGATACTCGGAGCCATGAACGGACAAGCACAGCTCGGTGACTTCCTGAGGACGCGGCGTTCCCAGCTGCGTCCCGCAGATGTCGGAGTGCCCACCTACGGCGAGCGCCGGCGCGTGCCAGGTCTTCGGCGCGAGGAGCTGGCGCAGTTGGCGGGTGTGAGTGTCTCGTACTACACGCGGCTGGAGCAGGGCCAGTCGCAGAGCGCCTCGGCCGAGGTACTGGACGCGATCGCCCGGGCCCTGCGGCTGGACGAGTCCGAGCGGCTGCACCTGCACGACCTGGCCCGGGCGGACCGCCATCGCCCTCGGAACCGGCGGCCCGCGCCGGAGCGCGTGACCGAGGCGGCACGGCAGTTGCTGGACGTCCTGGGGGATGTTCCCGCGGTCGTGCTCGGCCGGCGCAGTGACGTTCTGGCGTGGAACCGCCTGGGCCACGCACTGTTCGCCGGGCACCTGGACCCCGGCGCCCCGGAGAGCGTGGGTGAGCGTCCCAACATGGCCCGGCTGGTGTTCCTCGACCACCACACCCGCGAGCTGTACGCGGACTGGCCCAGTAAGGCCAGGGCGGTGGTGGGGAGCCTGCGGCTCGTGGCGGGCCAGTACCCGCAGGACAGCGCGCTGCACTCGCTGGTGGGTGAACTGGGTTCGAAAAGCGCTGAGTTCGCGTCGATGTGGGCCGACCACCGGATCAAGGCGTGCACCGTCGCGGCTTATGAGATGCGGCACCCACTGGTCGGCACTCTCACCGTCATCCAGCAGACCCTGAGCCACGGGCCCGGCCCCGTGGTCGTCGTCGCCACCACGGAGGCGGACTCGCCCTCGCGTGCCGCACTGACCCTGCTCACCCAGGCCACCATGCCGACCACCACATCGGCCGTCACCCGGCCTGTGACGCAAGAGCCCCTCCCGGCAGAGCCGGCGCGGCCGGGACCGCGGACGCTCACCGGCTGACCCCCTTCCCGCCGCACCCCACCGCGTACCGGGCCTACCGGGCAGCGGCCCTCCGGCCGTCGGCGGATCAACCGCGTGGGTGCCCGGCCCACTTCCACCTCCAGCCAGCCGTACACACACGTCGGCGTGCCGCTGCCGCATGCCCGAAACCAGTGAAGGAAACACCATGTCCAAGAAGTCGCTCGCCCTCGCGGCGGCGTCAGCCGTCCTGGTCGCGGCCACCGCCGCAGCGGTCAGCCCGGCCTCGGCCTCGACCGTTGCCGCGCCGCTGACCGGCCCGCGGGTGTCCGTACACTTCGACCTGGCCAAGGGCCAGACACCGGAGAACATAGCCCTGGCACCGGGTGGCGACGCGTATGTCACCTTCGCCGCGGCCCGCCAGGTCGCCAAGGTCTCCCGCGACGGCACCACCCGGATCCTGGCCACCCTGCCCGAGCCCGCCGACGGCGGCATCCGCACCCCGGTGCTGGGCTTCCCGCTGACGGTTGGCATCGTCCGCGCCGACGACGGCACCTTGTACTTCCTGTACGCCACCGGTACCCCCGACCTGACCGGTGTGTGGCGCCTGAGCCCCGGCGGCACACCGCAGCGGATCGCCGCGCTCCCCGAGAACGGCCTGCCCAACGGCCTGGCCCTCGACACACGCACCCGCATGCTCTACATCACCGACTCCGTACTCGGCACCATCTGGAGGGTGCGCACCACCGGCGGCACCCCCACCGCGTGGTCCACCGCCCCCGAACTGGCCTCCACCGGCTTCCTCGGCGTCAACGGCCTGAAGATCCACAAGGGTGCGGTCTGGGCCACCAACCTCGACAAGGGCACCATCCTGCGCATCCCCATCCGCCCGGACGGTCGCGCCGGCCGGGTCCGGACCGAGGCCACCGGCCTTCAGGGGATCGACGACTTCGCCTTCACCGGCCGCGGCGACCAGTTGCTGGCCACCCTCAACGGCACGAGCGAGGTCGCGCTCGTCCAGCCCGACGGCAGGCACTCCATCGTGCTGACCGCGGCCGACGGCCTGCAGAACCCCACATCCATCGCTGTGCGTGGAGACACCGTCCATGTGACGAGCGCCGCCTACCTCACCGCCAAGGACCCCAATCTGCTCCGCGTCCGCCTGGAGCGCTGATCACCGCGGACAACGCCCCGACAGGGAGCGCACCGGCCCGCCCGGAGCCGTCGCGCCCCTGCCGGCGGCCCCGCCACGCCACCCCACACCTCGCCCGGAACCCTCACAGTACGGAGACACACCATGCAGGACACGAACGAGATCACCCTGGGCGATGTCACGATCACCCGGATCGAGGAGATGCACGGGCCGGTCATGCCCACGGACCAGTTCTTCCCGGACATGCCCGAGCAGGCCTGGAAGGACCACCGGGACACGCTCGTACCCGACCACCTGGGGGCCGACGACGCCATGGTGCACGTCGCCATGCAGACCTGGCTGCTCCGCAGTGGTGGCCGGACGATCCTGGTCGACACCGGTGTCGGCAACGACAAGACCCGCCCGGCCGTCGACGGGTGGGACCACCTGAACCTTGGCTACCTCGCCAATCTCGCCCGCGCGGGTGTACGTCCCGAGGACGTCGACCTGGTGGTCAACACCCACCTCCACGTCGACCACGTCGGCTGGAACACCCGCCTGATCGAGGGCGCCTGGGTACCCACGTTTCCGAACGCCACCTATCTGATGCCCAAGGCCGACTTCGAGTTCTGGAACCCGGCGAACAACCCGGACGTCGCCGGCGGGGTCAACGAGAACGTCTTCGAGGACAGCGTCGCCCCCGTCCACGCCGCGGGCCAGGTCCGGCTGTGGGAGGGAAGCCACACCATCGACGCCCATCTGCGTCTGCTGACGGCCCCCGGCCACACGCCCGGCTCCAGTGTCGTCGAACTGGCCTCGGGCACCGACAGGGCCCTGTTCGCCGGTGACCTGATGCACACCCCCTTGCAGGTCACCCACCCGGATCACAACAGCTGCTTCTGCCACGACCCGGCCCAGGCCCGCACAACCCGGCGCAGGCTGCTCGGCTGGGCCGCCGACACCAACGCCCTCGTCCTGCCCGCTCACTTCAGCGGCCACAGCGCTCTCGAAGTCGAGCGCGACGGCAACGGCTTCGCGATCAAGAACTGGGCGCCGATCAGCCGGTACTGACCAACCGGCTTCATGCTTGCCGCCGCCCCGACCGGCCGAGGCGGCGGCACCGCCGCAGCAACCAGCGAGGAGACGCCAGATGACGTCCGCCGACTTCACCACCGTGACCACCACCCACGGTCCGATCCGCGGCCGCCACGACGAGCACGGCACGGTCTTTCTCAACGTGCCCTATGCCGCACCACCCACCGCACGCGGTCGTTTCACCGCGCCGAGACCGCACTCCGGCTGGACCGAGGTCCGTGATGCGACACGGCCGGGGCCGACCGCGCCCCAACCCGCCCGGGACTCCTTCGGCACCCTCGACATGTCGCCCTACTTCCGTCCGGGTTGGCAGCGCGGCGACGACTACCTCACCGTGAACATCTGGGCCCCGCGGCGGGAGGGACCGCCCCGGCCGGTCATGGTGTTCGTGCACGGCGGAGGCTTCGTCGCCGGCTCCAACCGCGCACCGCTCTACGACGGAACGGCCTTCGCCCGGGACGGCGTGGTCCTGATCACCGTCAACTACCGCCTCGGCATCCCCGGCTTCCTGCACCTCTCGGACGCGCCTGACAACCGCGGCATGCTCGACGTACTCGCCGCCCTGCGCTGGGTCCACGACAACATCGCCCGCTTCGGCGGCGACCCCGGCAACCTCACCCTCTTCGGCCAGTCCGCCGGCGCCATCATCGTCGGCGGCATCCTCGCCGGCCCCGCCTCCTCCGGCCTCGTCCGACGGGCGATCATCCAAAGCGGCAGCGGCACCGCCGCGTTCACACCGGAGCAAGCACGCGTCGTCACCGCGGCGGTCGGACGCGAGCTGGAGATCGAGCCCTCGGCCGAAACCCTGGCGGACATACCGGACGCGCGTCTCGTCGGTCTCCTGCCCCACCTGACCGGACTGGACCTGCGCACCTCCACCCATCACCACCCGCTGGCCGGCGTCACCCCCTTCAGCCTCGTCAGCGAGCAACAGCCCGCCGCCGCGCTGGCCACCCGTGGATCCGGCATCGACCTGCTGATCGGCTCCAACCTCGACGAGGGCAGCCTCTACCTCGCCCCGCTCGGCGTCCTGGCAGGCAGCACCGAAGCCGATCTCCTGGACACCGCGGCACGATTCCACCCCCGTCCCGCCGACGCCGTACGCGACTATCAAACAAAACACCCTGCCGCCACCAACGCCGAACTGCGCACCCTCATCCTCGGCGACGGGCTCTTCGGAGCAGGCACCCGGCGGATGGCCGCCGCACACGCGAGCGCCGCGTCCGGGCGGACACACTGCTACGAGTTCCTCTGGCGCTCCGACGCGATCGACGGACAACTCGGCGCCAGTCACGTGATGGAACTGCCGTTCGTCTTCGACCGCCTGTCCTTGCCGTCGCTGCACGGCCCACGAGGGCTCCTCGGCAGCACCGAACCGCCCGCCGGGCTCGCCGACAGGATCCACCGGTCATGGGTCAGGTTCGCTGAGACCGGCAGCCCCGGCTGGCCCGTCCACCAACCAGCGGGAGGACACGTCGAGCCCCTCGGTGCGGGGTGACACGCCGGCTCGCCGCCACCTGTCCCTTCCACGACATGCCTCGGCCGGGGCTGGACGAGCCCATGGCCTCTCGCAGGCGTTCCCACCGGGGGCGGCGCCACGGGACGCGAGGGCACAGGGCCCTGTACCGGAAGGCAATGAAGGCGCGCACCGTCCCTCGCGGATGCGGCCCCGCCACAGAATCGACCGACGGGCCCGTCCGAGCGGTTCGGACCGTTCACCGCCACCGACGAGCACAGCAGGAGTTCCACGCGCAATGTACGAATCTTCCACCGCGTCCGTCGCCGGCCCGACGCCCGTCACCAACGCGACGCACGCCCAGCGTCCGTCCGGGATGCCGGTTCACAAGTACGGTCCGTACGAGGCCGTCGACATCCCTGACCGCACCTGGCCGGACAACCGCATCACCGTCGCCCCCCGCTGGCTGTCCACGGATCTGCGTGACGGCAACCAGGCGCTGATCGACCCCATGTCGCCCGCCCGTAAGCGGGAGATGTTCGACCTGCTGGTGCGTATGGGTTACAAGGAGATCGAGGTCGGTTTCCCGTCGTCCGGGGAGACCGATTTCGCCTTCGTGCGGTCGGTCATCGAGGAGGGCGCGATCCCCGAGGACGTGACGATCTCCGTCCTGACGCAGGCGCGTGAGGAGCTGATCGAGCGGACGGTCGAGTCGCTGCGCGGCGCCCACCGCGCGACCGTCCACCTCTACAACGCCACCGCGCCCGTCTTCCGGCGTGTGGTCTTCCGGGGGACGAGGGAGCAGGTGAAGCAGATCGCGGTGGACGGTACGCGGCTGGTGATGGAGTACGCGGACAAGATCCTGGGCCCGGAGACCGTCTTCGGCTATCAGTACAGTCCGGAGATCTTCACCGACACGGAGCTGGACTTCGCCCTGGAGGTCTGTGAGGGCGTGATGGACGTCTGGCAGCCGGAGGCCGGCCGCGAGATCATTCTCAATCTGCCCGCGACCGTGGAGCGTTCGACGCCGTCCACGCATGCCGACCGTTTCGAGTGGATGTCGCGGAATCTGTCCCGCCGCGAGGTTGTCTGTCTCTCGGTGCATCCGCACAACGACCGGGGTACGGCGGTCGCCGCCGCGGAGCTGGCGCTGATGGCCGGTGCGGACCGGGTCGAGGGCTGTCTGTTCGGGCAGGGTGAGCGCACCGGCAATGTCGATCTGGTGACGCTGGGCATGAACCTGTTCTCGCAGGGTGTGGATCCGCAGATCGACTTCTCGCAGATCGACGAGGTCCGCAGGACCAGTGAGTACTGCAACCAGATGGAGATCCATCCGCGCCACCCCTACGCGGGCGATCTGGTCTACACCGCCTTCTCCGGCTCCCACCAGGACGCCATCAAGAAGGGCTTCGACGCCCGGGACGCCGACGCCGCCGCGCGGGGCGTCCCGGCCGGGGAGACGGGGTGGGCCGTGCCGTATCTGCCGATCGATCCGAAGGACGTGGGGCGTTCGTACGAGGCGGTCATCCGGGTCAACTCGCAGTCCGGCAAGGGCGGTATCGCGTACGTCCTGAAGAACGACCACAAGCTGGACCTGCCGCGCCGGATGCAGATCGAGTTCTCCCGCATCATCCAGGCCAAGACCGACACCGAAGGCGGCGAGGTCACCCCCGGCCAGATCTGGTCCGTCTTCCAGGACGAATACCTGCTCACTTCGCAGAACACCTGGGGACGCCTCGCGCTGCGCGCCGCCCCGACCTCGATCTCCACCGACGGCACGGACACGCTCACCGTCGCGGCAGTCGTCGACGGTGAAGACGTCATCCTGACCGGCAACGGCAACGGCCCGATCTCCGCCTTCGTCGACGCTCTGGCCGGCATCGGCATCGACATCCGCGTGCTGGACTACAGCGAGCACGCGATGACCGAAGGCGCCCGCGCCCAGGCCGCCTCGTACGTCGAATGTGCCGTCGGAGGCCAGGTGCTGTGGGGAATCGGCATTGATGCCAATGCGACCTGGGCATCGCTCAAAGCAGTGACTTCAGCGGTGAACCGCGCACGGAAATGACAATTGCGGCCTACCGGTATTGGACCCGGCGAACCTTTCCCAGTAAACCGGGCTCCAGCCGTCTCCGGCCGACGTCGAGCCGTCGAGCACCACCTCACGGATTATCAATTGCCCGTCAGTCCACAGCACGCTGTACAGACGGGCCGAGTTCGGGCCAGGTGCGTGCGGAAGTGCTGGAAGGCCGTGGAACCGGGCGGGTGACACATCAACTGTCGCCTACGATCTCGTTCGGTCAAGAAGCCTCACCGAAAGCTCCCTCTCCTCCCCCTGACGAACACCGTCAGGCCCGAACCAATTACGCACAATCGGAGTCGATACGGCGATGGAAGACCCGGAAAGAATCGGACGGCGCTTTCAACTTGCTAAGCCACCTCTCATGACTGATCGCCCGGCCGACCCGGCATCCGCAACTGTCCGGTCAATCGCGCACGGCGGTACGAGAGCGTGAAAACCAAAATCGATCCGTTGTCCGTGGCGGCGATGGTGGTCACCGTTGTCTCCATATCGGCCACCGCCCCGCTGACCGCCGCCGGCTCCGCCTCGCCGCTCGCCATGGCCTTCTGGCGCAACTGCCTGGGCTTCGCCGTGCTCGGGCCTTTCCTCCTGTTGCTGCGCCGTCGCGAGGTGGTGCGTGTCGCGCGCGGCGAGCGCGCCCTCCTGCGCCGGGAGCAGTGGCGGCCCTTGGTCTTCGGCTTCCTCGCGGCCACGGCGCTCGCTCTCCACTTCGCGGCGTTCATGACGAGCACCCGGCTGACCTCGGTCGCCATGTCCACCGCCCTCGTCGCCACCCAGCCCGTCTGGCAGGCCCTCATCGCCGCGGGTCAGGGAGCCCGGACGTCCCGCAGAACATGGGCGGGTCTCACGCTCTCCGTAGTCGGAGCGGCCGCGGCCGCCGGTCTCGACATCGAGTCCGGCGGTACGGCGCTGCTGGGCGACCTGCTCGCCCTCGCCGGGGCCCTCGCTCAGGCCGGGTACACCGCGCTGAGCGAACGGTCGCGCGCGGATGTGAGCACACCGCTGTATTCGACGTTCACCTCGCTGGTCTGCGGTATGGAACTCCTCGTGGTCTGCTGGCTGGCCGACATCCCGCTGACGGGTTTCGACAGGGCCACACAGTGGTCGCTGCTCGGGCTGCTCGTCCTCCCCCAGCTTCTGGGGCTCGGCGCGCTGAACTTCGCCCTCGGCAGGACATCGGCGACGACCATGAGCATCCTGCTCCTGCTGGAGACCCCCGTGGCCGCGCTCACCGCGTGGTGGCTGATGGGACAGCACATCAAACCCGCGACCATACCCGGGCTCCTGCTGATCATCGTCGGCGTCACCATCGTGCTGACGAGCAGCAACGAGGAAAGGGCCGCGGCACAGCAAGGCACCTACCGCCCGGAAATGCCGCCGTACCCGGCCTATGCGCCGTACACCCCGCAACCGCTTCCCGCACCTCGCCACTTGACGTCCCGGCACGATGCCGAACGCGATCCCAGAGTGGACTGGGCCACATACCGCGACAGTCCCACGGTCAGGTTCACCTATCACGGTGCGGGAGCCTTCGACACCGTGCACTTGCGCAGACCGCGCTTCGCCGAGGACGAGCCCGAGCCCTGACCGCCTCAGCCGGCCGGGAGCGCCGTCCCGTCCCCGCCGTGCCGGCGTGGCCCGGCATCGAGCAGCAGCCCCTGCCGGACAAGGCTGCCGTCCAGCCAGGCCGCGGCCAGCTCCACCCGGGAACGGCACCCGGTCCGCCGGAACAGCCGCGTGAGCCGCTGCTCCACCGTCTTCTCGCTGCACGCCAGCCGGGCAGCGATCTGCCGGTTGGTGGACCCCTCGCTCACCATGGCGATCAGCCGCGCGTCCCGCTCACCCCGCCCTTCCCGGGCCGCCCGGCGCCTGGGGAGGGAAACATTCCGCCGACGCGCCGACGCGCCGAGCCGGCTGCGGATGGGCCGCCCCATGCCCAGCGCGTGCCCGCTCCGCGTTGCCTCGGCCAGCCAGAGCTGGGGGTCGTCGCCGACTTCCGCCAAACACTGACAGCAGTCCAGCCGCAGGAGCACGTCGACTCGCTGCCGCGCCAACCGGTACGCGGCCAGCGCGCTGTCCGCGTCGCCGTGCACCATGCCGCGTCCGAGGAGCACCACCTCGCGCGTCATGGGCGAGGCCGACTCCTCGTGCAGTGTCTCCATTTCCTCCATCGTCCGTCGCACCGCCGCCGGGCTGTTCCCCTCAAGTGTGATCGACAGGATCCGCAGCAACACTCTGTCGACGCCCGCGAGCCGTCCGCTCTCGCGCGCCCGCCGCACATCGCGCCAGGCCTCTTCCAAAGCCTCGTCAGCCTCGTCCTCCTGCCCCGACCAGTACCGGACACCCAGTCGCGCCCGGGACACCAGGGGATGGCTGACGGAGTCCGGGATCAGGTCCAGCCACTCGCGGGCGCGTCCGAGCTCTCCGCGCACGAGCTGGATCTCGGCTGCCAGCGCCCGGGCGAGCTGTCCGACGCCGGCCGCGCCGTCGGTTCTGCCCCGTGTCTCGATCCGACGGGCGACTGACAGCGCGCTGTCCCAGTTCCCCGCCAGGTACTCGCGCACCATGGCGTGGTACTGGACGGCGGTGCTCTGCCCCGCCATGACGTAACGCCCACCGAGCACGGCCTCAAGAGCACCCGCCAGGTCCCCGTACGCGGCGGCGTTCCGCAGCCGGTCCAGGGCCGCCTCGCCCAGGGCATCCCGCGGCAGACCCCGCCGGGCACGCTCGAACTCGGCGCCGGCGCCCACGGCGGCTGCCAGCAGTCGCACTTCCGCGGGCGACGGGACCGCCCCGGAGCCGGACTCCTGGTCGGCGTCAGGGACGCGGTCGGCCGTCGGCCCCGGCCGGAATGTCGTCGGCGTGACCGGGCCGATCCCGTACAGTCCGCCGAGCCCCGCCAGCACGGCAGCTGCGGGCACCCGCCCGAGCGCCACGTCGTATCGGAGGCCGGCATCGCCGGTGTGCGGGGACCGATGCTCGTGCAGCGCCGACAGAGTCCATGCCCGGGTGACCCATTCCAGACCGGCCCGGTCCTCGCCGTGCGGTCCGTCGAGGCAGGCGAGCAGCGGCTCGCCGAGCGCGAGTACGCCGGTATGGTCGGCGTGCCGCAGGCCCAGGGCCGCGGACTCGCGCAGCACGCCGGTCGTTCTGGCGTCGTGCGGCGGCAGGTGCCGCAACGCCGAGTGGTAGCCGCGGGACCCCCAGGGACTGTCGAGCTTCGCGCTGCTACGGGCCGCGGCCAGCAGCAGCGGTACGGCGAGCGCGGCGCCGAGCGTCGGCCCCGCCGCCGCCACGTGGCCGGCCAGCCGCGGGTGGGCGGCACCCGTCGCGGCGGCGCCCAGCCGATCGGTCACCGATCTGGTGATCATGGCGTGCAGCGACCGCACGTCCCGGCGGACGGGCAGCGTCAGCAGCGCCGCCGCGAGCGCCGGGACCGCGAACGCCGTCCCGCCATCCCGGTCGACGGTCACCACCCGGTCCCTGACCAGGTCGTCCAGCGCACGGCCGACGGCTTCGGGCAGCCCGCCCAGCGGCCGCACACGGTGCAGGTCGTCAAGCCGCAGTTCGGCCCGCTCGGTGAGACGGGCGAGCACGGCCGCCATCCCGATTGTGTCGGCATCCGGTGACGCGTCCGGCCAGCCGAGCCGGCCCAGGTCCGTGACGTCCGCGGTGAGGCGCAGCTCCCGCTCCGGCACAGTCAGGCATGTCTGACCGTCGAGTTCGAGCAGGCCGCCACACTCCTCCAGCGAGGCGAGCACCGACAGCACGGCCGCCGGGCTCCCCGCCAGCGGGCCCAGCGAACGCAGCACCGCCGCCACCAGGCCGGGCTCGACGGGGCGGCCCAGCCGCTGCACGATCAGCTCGCCGACCTCGGCTGACGACAGCGGCGGCAGTTCGAGCACCCGGTCGGCAGCCGCGGGCAGCCGCTCACCGCCGACCTGCCCCCGGCCCGTCGGCCGGCCGGCCAACACCACCGGCACACCCGCCGGGCGGAACGCGCGCAGCAGCAGCCCCAGAGCGGAGGCCGTCGGACCCGGCATCCGGTGGGTGTCGTCGACGATCAGGGCGAACGGGACGTACTGAGCCGCGTCCGCCAGCACCTCGCCCAAGGTGGAGAGCACGGCCAACTCACCACCGGGGCCGACGGCCTGCGACTGCGCCCGGCGCACCACGGTGATGCGTACCAGGTGACGACCGTCATGGATCTTGGCGAGTACGCCACAGACGGCGTCCGCCAGGGCGGCCGTACCGGCCGGGCCCTGTCCGGTCGGTCTTCGTGGATCAGCCCGGGGCGGCTGGTGGAGGGGGTCCCTCCCGTGCCGTTCAGGCCACGGGGGAGCATCGCAAGGCGGAGGATCGGCGTTGTGGATGGCCCGGCCGTACTCGGGCGACTCCGACAACGCAGCGAGGTGCCGTGCCAGGCGTTCCGGGCCCGCGAAGACCGGCCGGACAGGGCCCGGGCCCTGCGCGCCTTCCCAGCCGAGCCGCAGGACCTTGACGCCCTCCTTGGCCGCCGCCCGCCGCGCCTCGCCCAGCACAGCGGTCTTACCGGTTCCGGCCCCGCCGGTGACCAGCAGGGTCCGCACCGCGGCACCGTCGGAACGCAGCACTCCCGCCACGTCCTCGACTTCGCCATGCCTGCCGACAAGAGGTGAACGGTACCGCTGCACGACGACTCCTCGGTTGCCCCCATTCTTCACGTCGAACGGCTTGGTGAGACTGCGGGTTTGCATGGACTTCCCGAACAAGCAGCCGTCTTTTCCGGCAAGTTGGTCATGATGGCAAGATCCTGGACCGGGGCCGGCCGGCCGGGTCGGCCCGAAGCGGGCGCCCGCCCGCCAGGTACGTGTGTCGATCGAGGATACGGTGGAGTCAGTGGCTGCCCGGAGAGACACCGAGTTGGTCTTCGGCGGCACGTCCGCGCGTTTCCACGGAACGGGCGAGGGCCTGCTCGGCCGGGAGAGCGAGTCGGAGGAAGTCGACGGCAGCCTCCGCGATCCGACCGGGCCGGGCCTGGTGCTCGTCCGGGGGGAACGGGGCGTCGGGCGCAGCGCGTTCATACGCGCCGCCGCCGAGCGGCTGCGTGCCGAAGGGGTCACGGTCCTGCCTGTGGCCTGCGTTCCCGATGACGCCGAGCGTCCTCTGCTCCTGGCACTGCGACTGGTCATGGCTCTGGAGGAGCACCGGACCGCCGCGGCGAGGCATCGGCCGGCACATAAGCCGGCGGTGGCGGCGCTGCCCGCGGTGAAGGAGGGCGACAGTGCGGCGATGGCCGAAGCGCTCGCCGCCGCTCTGGCGCAGCCGACGCCCACGGCCGTGGTCGTCGACGACGCCCAGCATGCCGATCCCGAATCCCTCGCCCTGCTCGGCAGAGTCGACTTCGAGCGGGTCCTGCCCGGCACTCGGCTGCTGGTCACGGCGGTGCGGCACACCACGTCGGACAGTACGTCCCGACCTCCCGGGTCCGCCCGGACCGGCCGGGCCGTGGAACGGCTGGCCCGCAACCGGGCGGTGCATACGATCGTTCTGCCGCGCCTCGGACCGGAGGATGTCACCGCCCTGGTGGCGCGGCGGCTGCGGGCGGTGCCCGACGCCGGCCTGGTACGGCGGGTCCACGGGCTGAGCCGTGGGATTCCCGGGGCAGTCGACGCCCTGCTCTTCGAGTGGGCGGAACGGGACGCGATACGCATGGCCGACGGGCACGCCTTCCTGGGCGTCGGAACACCGGCGCCGGTGCTGCCGGACGGCGACAGGTACGTCGTGGCCCTGCGGTCGCTGGGCGAGCCCTGCTGGACGGTGGCCTCGGCGCTGAGCGTCCTGTGGCCGCTCGGCCGGCCGGCCGCGGCGCTGCTCGCGGCATCAACCGGGCTGTCCCCCGCGGCTGTCGGCCACAGCATCCGCAGTCTGGTGGACGCGGGCGTCGTGGACGAACTGCCCGGGCAGGACGGAGCCGCGTGCCGGGGGTGGACGTTCCGCGTACCGCTGATGGCACACACCGTCCGGGAGCGGCTGGGGCCACTGGAGCGCGGCCGCCTGTCCGCCGCCGCGGTGGGAGCGCTGTGGGCGGGCGGGGGAACGGCGGCCACCGGGGCCCCACACGACTCACCGGCAGCGGCGATCCTCGACGAGGCGGACGCGGAGACGTATCTTCCGGACCGGATCGCCGACGCGGGAATCCTGGTCGACCCCGAACGCGCGGTGGCGGAACTGACCACAGCCGCGAGAGCGCTGTACCCCGACGTCGACCGCCGGGGGATGCTGCGGTGGTACCTGGGGGCCGTGCGCCTCATCGAGGAGCCGTCCGCCCGCGACCTGGCGGTACTGCGATGCGGTCAGGCCGCACACGGTTGCGGTGACTACCGCACAGCCCGGACAGCGGTCGAGCGGATCGTGTCCGCCCCGGCCGAGGGCCTCGACCCGCTGACCCTCTACGAAGCAGCCACCCTGCTGGTGGCGTCGGCAGGCGCCGAGAAGGACTGGACGGCGCTGTCCCGGATGGGCGCCGCGTCCTGGTGGGAAGGACTGCCGCTGCCCGCCGTGGCCACCGTGTCCGGCCGTGTCCAGGCACTGTGGCAGTTGGAGAAATGGCAGGAAGCACTGGCCCTGCTCTCGCAGACCGAGCCGATATGGCAGACCACCTCTGAGAGCCACGCGTTGCTGGAACTGTTCGGCGGAGTCGCGGAGTTCGTGCTGGGCCGACCGGATCGCTTCACGCGCGTACTGACGATGCCGGAGGTGCCGGACGTGCCGCACAGCAAGGCGTTCGCGATGGTCATTGCCCAACTCGACATGCTGCTCGGCACCGGAGACCTGCAACGGGCAAGGGCCCTGCTGGCCGCCCGAGGGCTGTCGGCGGAACTGCTTCCCCCCTGTAGCCAGTTCCTCCTGCGGCACCTTGAGGGCCGGTGGGACGAGGCGCTCCCCCTGGCACGTCGGCTCCTGGTCGACGGCGGGGTGCTGAACGTGGTCCCCGGGCACCATCTGCTTCCCGCCCGAACGGCAGCCGTTCTCCTCGCGAGGGGTCGCGTCACCAGCGCGGGCCGCCTGATCAGCAGCGCGCGCGGGCAGGCGAACGGGCCTCTCGAACACGTCCTGGATCACACCGACGCCGAGGTACTGCGGTCCGTCGGCGACCTCGGCCGAGCCGAGGAGACATTGCGGCGGGGGCTGAGCGCGGCGGATGACCGCGGATCCGTCTACGGCACCGACGAGCTGTGGGCCTCTCTCGCCGAGGTGCACACGGAAGCGGGACACACCCGTGAAGCGGTGGCCTGCCTGGAGCGCCTTGAGGGACTGGCCGAGCGGATGAACAGCGGACGGACACGGCTGCTGTACCTGCTGACGTCCGTCCGAGTCCTGGGGCCGGAACTCGCGGACTCCCGCAGGCATCTGCTCGAAGCCGTCGAACTGTCCCGCGAACGCGGCCAGATGTTCGAAACGGCGGTGACGCTCGGAGCCGCCGCGCGCGCGAACGTCGGCCCGGCGACGCTGCTGCACGAGGCGTACGAACTGTTCGGCGAGACCGGTGCCGCGCTGTGGCGCTTCCGCACCAGGGCCGCGATGCGTGAGACCGGGCTGGTCGTGCCCGGCCGCAAGCAGGCCACGACGGAGAACGAGCACCTGCTGGCCACCCTGCTCGCCGAGGGCCTCACCAACCGCCAGATCGCCAACGTACTGCGGCTCAGCGAGGACGCGGTCGCGAACCGCCTGTCCCGGTTGTTCGCACGCACCGGTATGCGATCCCGCACCGAGGTCGCGACAGCCGTGCTTGCCGGCGGTCCGCTGACCCGCGGATGACCGCCGACCGCCCCTCGCCTCGGCCTCGCAGAGCCGCACGCCGGGCCGCCCGGGCCGCCCGGACCACGTTTCCCTCCTTGGCACATTCCCCGTGGCCGGGCCCACTGGTGACAGATTTCCCTGCCCTTAACGGACCAGCGCCCCATGACAGCGGATCGGCGCAACCGCCCGTGGCACGATCGCCTCCTGAAGCGCATGAACCACTTGAGTCCGAGATGGAGAGGGCAAATGCCTCAACAGGCACTCACGGACACGGTGCGCGTGGCCATTCACTCGCCTGACGCCATCGTCCGCGCAGGGCTGGTGAGCTGCCTTCAGAACGACCGCCGCACCCGCGAGGTCCCACCGGGCAAGGTCCAGGAAACCGACGTCATCGTGGTCGCCGTGGACGTCGCCGACGCCTCCTCCCTGGACCTGCTGGGCAGCCTGAGCGACAAGCCCGACGCACGCTTCGCCATGGTGGTGGGAAAGCAATGGCAGGCCGACGTCTCGACCGCGGTCGACCGCGGGGTCCGCGCCGTACTGTGGCACGACTCCTTCAGCCCGGCGGCCTTCATCCAGACCCTGCTCACCATCGCGGACGGCGGTGGAAGCCTCCCGCCCACCCTCCAGGGCACCCTGATGGAACAAGTCAGATGGACCCAACGGGAGGTCCTCGCCCCACGGGGTCTGACGGCGTCCGGGGTCAGCCCGCGAGAGGTGGACGTACTGCGCCTGGTCGCCGAGGGCAAGGAACTCTACGAGATCGCGACGAAGCTGTCCTACTCCGAACGCACCGTCAAATACATCCTCTACGGCCTGATGAAGCGCATGCGGCTGCGCAACCGCGCCCACGCCGTCTCCTACGCCATACGCGCCGGCCTCATCTGATCCACCCACCGGAGCGCGAGTTCGCTTCTCGTCACCCGCTCCATACGAACGTCGCCAGTACTGGTCCGTCACGAGTGACAGAGCACCCGCACCACCATCGTGTCGCCGGGCAGGCCGTCCAGGCAGGCGTTGAACATCCGCTCGTAGTCGGGGCCCCCGCCCTCCACCCACCGCCCGTCGAGGGTGAGCAGGGCGGGGGTGGACAGCACGGCGGCCACATGGCGGGCCACGTAGGTCTCCAGGTCCTCGTCGAAGTGGAGGACGGGATCGGAGGTGAACCGCTCCTCAAGGGCGGGGTCGGCCTCGATCGCCTGGATCAGGGGCTGTTCACGGAAGGCGGCCACGGCCGCCTCCCTGGCGTGTTCGGGCTCCAGGGCCCTGACCCGCTCGGCGAAGTGGTGGAAGGGGAGCGCGGGCGGGTAGCGGTCGGCGAAGGCGTGGTACGCCGTCCAGGTGCCGGCCGCCCAGCGGGCCTCGGCGGCGCGGGGCGTGTCAAGGTCGAGGACGCCGCGCGGGCCGCCGTGGCAGCGGGAGGGCGGCAGGTCCTCGGGGGGATCGGTCCAGTCGTCGTACCGTACGAGCCGGGGGTCGTCCTCGTGGCCGGGCAGTACGTCGAAGAGACAGCCGGCGCCGGAGACGAACCAGTAGCTCCACTCTCCCACCCAGTCCGGGTGGGGGCGGTCCTCGCGGTCGTACCAGAAGGGAGCCATCGCCTCCCCGATCGCCTGCTTCAGCCCGTCGGGGCTGACGGGCGGCAGACAGACGGTGATGCGCTGTTTGCCCATGGGGTCCCCTTGTGCGGTGCGGTCCGTGCTGGGTGCTCGGTGCGCGGTCGTGTGGTGTGGTACGCGGCCCACCTTGGCAGGCCGCGCGCCGGTCGGGCGGTCGGTGGTGGGCCGCAGGAGACGACGACGTCATCGCAGCGCCGGGGCTTTCTGGCCGACCTGCGGCGCGGACCCCCTCGCCCCGGAAGGAGAAGAGGCGGACCACCAGGACACAGGAGAAAACCTCATCTGAGCCCACCGCGCCGCCGCTCCTCATCAAGGGCAAACAGGGCTCGCAACCCGGCGCTGTGTGGTGTGCACGCTCCCTAGGGCGTTCCGGGAGGGACGGGCTCCGCGGTACCGCGCCGTGCCACGAACACGAACTCCATGCCCGGCCGGTCGGGTGCGTCGCGTACGTCCTCGACGACGAAGCCGTGCTCGTGCAAGTCCCGCTCGATCTCCGTACGTTCACGGAAACGAAGTGTCGACTCCGAGATCAGTACGTCCCCGTCCGCAGCGAACACATGCGTACCCCGGAAGCTCACCAACGGCAGGCTCACATCCGTCAGCTCGGCCCAGGTCTCGACGTGGCCGACGCCCGGGATGTCCGTCATGCGGTACGTGGTCTCGCGCGTCCACTGCGCCCACTCCTCCCACACGCGCCGCGCCGGATCGCGCGTCTCGAAGACAAGCCGCCCACCGGGCCGCAGCGCCCCGTACGCGCCGCGCAGCGTCGTACGCCACGCCTGCGGACCGGCGATCGCCTGGGCGACATTCCCGGTCATCGTCACCAGGTCGATCCGCATCGGCGGCAGGTCCCCGGCGTCGCCGTCGAGCCAGCGCACCCGCTCCGCGCCCGGCTTGCCACGCGCGACGTCGACGGACGCCCGCGCGGGATCGATCCCGGTGACCGTGATCCCGCGCTCGGCGAGCAGCAGCGCGAACACGCCCGTACCGCACCCGATGTCCAGCACGGACCGCGCGCCGAACTCCTCCGCCATCGCGAGATACGCGTCTAGATCGCCGCGGTCCGGATCGAGCAGGTCGTAGACGGCGGCGAGGCGCGGATGCCCGAAAGCTGCGTCAACCATGGAGGCGAACGTATGCGGCCCCGAGCCCGCGCGGCCACTGCTTTTCGGGTTACGGCGCCAAGCAGGTGCGGCGAAGCGCGCCGTTGATCCCGGCGCCCCTATCCGGCACGGGTCTGCCGGTCAGGCCGTCCCGGGAGCGGTCGTCGGCGGGGCTCTCTCGAAGGGGCGTGCGTGCGCTGTCCGCGCGGGGGATCGGGTGCTCCGCGGCAGGTCGCGGAGCACCCGGGCCTCGGACGCGTTCTCGTCGGGATCGACCGCACCGAGGTCCACCGGCCGCTGCCACCGCCCTCGACCCGGCACCCGGCCGCTGCCCCATTCCCGCGTTGCCCGTTCCGTCGCTCACTCCCGGCTGTCGGCGTACCGCCGTACGGCGAGCGGTACGAACAGCACGAGCAGCAACAGCGACCAGAGCACCGATCCAGTCACCGGATGCGCCACCGGCCAGGCGGCGCCCGGCGGCGGCGCGGTATCGCCGCAGAGAACGCGGACGGCTGTGGCGAGCGCGCTGATCGGGTTCCACTCGGCGACCGTGCGCAACCAGTCGGGCAACCCGGCCGTGGGGATGTACGCGTTCGAGAGCAACGGCAGCACGAAGGTCGCGGCGCCCAGTTGACCGGCCACCTCCTCGTTCCGGATGAGCAGTCCGAGGCAGGTGCCGAGCCAGTTGGCCGCGAAGCGGAAGAGCAGCAGCAGCCCGAAGGCGCCGAGCGCGCCGGGCACCGAGCCGTCGATCCGCCAGCCCACCGCGAGCCCCACCAGAATCAGGGGCACCATCCCGACGGCCGTGGTGAGCAGATCCGCGGCGGTCTGTCCGAGCGGTACGGCGATCCTGCTCATCGGCATCGTCCTGAACCGGTCCATGACTCCGCGCTGTACGTCCTGTGCGGCCTGGAACATCCCGGTCATGATGCCGCCCGCGGCCGTCGAGGCGAGCAGTCCCGGCACCAGAAAAGCGCGGTACTGCTCGCCGGGCGTCGCCAGCGCGCTGCCGAAGACATAGCCGAAGAAGAGCAGCATGTTGACCGGCATGGTCTGGGTGAGGATCACCACGCCCGGCGCGTGCCTGATCCGCTGGAGATGACGTCCGAGGACGGTCCCGGTCTCGTACACGACGGCGCTCATGCCGCGTGCTCCTCTCCGTGGTGACGGGTGTCCGCACTTCCGCGGTGACGGGTGGCCGCACCGCGGTCCGAGCCGCGGCCGACGGCCGGGCCGGTGGCCGGACCGGTGGCCCGGTCCCCGTCCCTGTCCCCGTCCGCCCGCCGGTCCGGGGCGTGGTCGATGGCACGGCCGGTCAGTCGCAGGAAGACCTCGTCGAGAGTCGGCGGGCGCAGACTCGCGTCGGCCACCGGCACACCCGCCGCGTCCAGTTCCCTGACGAGCCTCGGCAGGGTCAGCGCCGGGTCCGTCGCCACGGCTCCCGCCGTACGGCGCTCCCGGTCGAGCACGGGCTCCGCACCGGTCAGCCGGTCGAGCACGCCCGCGGCCGTGATGAGCGCCTCCTCGGCGATCCGCCCCGCCGTCTCCCCGGCGAGCACCACCTCCGCGTACGAGCCGATCAGCGACTTCAACCCGGCCGGACTGCCCTGATGGGCGGCACGGCCCCGGTCGATCAGCACGATGTCGTCGGCCAGCCGGTCGGCCTCCTCCAGATACTGCGTGGTCAGCAGAACGGTGGTGCCCCGGTCGGCGAGTTCGCGTACGGCGTGCCAGATCTGGTTCCTGCTGTGCGGATCGAGTCCGGTGGTCGGCTCGTCGAGGAAGAGCACGCGGGGCCGGGTCAGCAGACCGACGGCCAGATCCAGCCGCCGCCGCATCCCGCCCGAGTAGGTCCGTACCGCCCGGTCGGCGGCGTCCGTCAGCTCGAAGCGCTCCAGCAGCTCATCGGCGCGGGCCCGGCCCGCGGCGCCTCTGATACGGAGCAGCCGGGCAAAGAGCCGGAGGTTCTCACGGCCGGTCAACTCGCCGTCCACGGAGGCGTCCTGACCGGTCACGCCGATCGACCGGCGCACCGCGCCCGGATCGCGGATCACATCATGTCCGGCGACCAGGGCGGTGCCGGCGTCGGGCGTGGTGAGGGTGGTCAGGATGCGTACGGCGGTGGTCTTGCCCGCGCCGTTCGGTCCGAGCACCCCGCAGACGGTGCCCTCGGCGACGGCGAGATCCAGCCCGCGCAGGGCATGCACCCGGCCGGCGCCGTACCGCTTCTCCAGACCTTCACTAAGTACGTCGTACGTAGTTGTCATGCGGCCCACCGTACCCCACTACGTACGTTGTACGTAACTAAGATGGTGGACGAGGTGATGATCGATGGCGGGGCGACCTGCTGAACCCCAAGTGATCTGGGCACGCCCGGAGCGGTCAGGCCGCGGCCCCAAGCCGGCGTTCAGCCGCGCCGATATCGCGGCGGCGGCCGTCCGTGTCGCCGATGCGGGCGGCATCGACGCCGTGACCATGCGTCATGTCGCCGCCGAACTGGGATGCGGCACGATGTCGCTGTACAACTACGTGCCGCGCAAGGAGGATCTGTACGAGCTGATGGCCGACCGGGTCGCCGGTGAGTACGACCTGCCCGAGAAGCCGTCCGGGGACTGGCGGGCCGATCTGACCGCCCTCGCGCACCGGGCCCGCGCGATGATGCGGGCGCACCCCTGGATGGCGCGGCTGATGTCGGCGGTCTACGGATTCAGTCCGAACGCGATGCGGTATCTCGAATACAGCCTGGCCTGCCTGGACGCTCTCGACGCGCCCTACGGCGAGAAGATGGAGCTGGTGGCGATGGTCAACGGCGTCGTGACCACCTATGTCGCCAATGAGCTGCAGACCGCCGAGCGCGCCAAGTCCCTGCCCTGGTCCGCGGAGCAGGAGCATGCCGTACGCATCGCCTATATGGGGCGAGAGATCGCCTCCGGCCGCTATCCCCGGCTGGCTGCGGCGTTCGCGGAGGACTCGGGGCCGATCGATCTGGACGCCGTCTTCGACCGGGCGCTCGCGCGCGTCCTGGACAGTTTCACCACTCGGCGCCCGGAGAAGCCCTAGGCCCTGTCCGCCCTGTCCGCCCCGTCCCCTCTACTTGCTCTGTCTGCTCTGTCTGCTGGTGCCAAGAGTCCGGGTCCGAATGCCGGTACGGGCGAGGCTCGTTCACCGCACGGGGAAGCCGAAGGCGTATCCCTGCTGCTTCAGCCAGGGCAGCACCTGGCGCAGAGCGGCCACGGTCTGGGAGCGATCCCCTCCCGCGTCGTGGAAGAGGACGGTCGGGCCGTCGGAGATCTCCCGCTTGACGGTGGCGACCATGGTGTCCACGCCGGGACGCTCGAAGTCTCTGGAATCGACGTTCCAGCCGAGCGGCCGCATCCCCCGGGACGCGGCGAGCTGCCGGCTGTACGGGGTGAAAGCACCGCCCGGGGCCCGGTAATACTGCGGCCGGACACCTCCGGACGCCTTGGTGATCATGCGCTCGGCGTCCAGGATCTGCTGGGACTGGTAGGCCTCGGACCGGGTGTCCATGGTGGTGTCGTGCGAGACCGTGTGGTTGCACAGCCGGTGGCCGGCCGCCACGACCGCCTTGACCAGGTCCGGGTACGCCTGGGCCTGCGTGCCCACCATGCAGAACGTGGCCTTCGTACCGTTGTCCTCCAGCAGTTGCAGCACCTGCGGCGTCCAGACCGGGTCCGGTCCGTCGTCGATGGTGATGTTGACGCCCTGGGCGCCGCGGTCCGAGGCGTGCGCGATGTCCGCCGCCACCTTGGCCACTGTCCGGTCCTGGGGCCGGTCGTCCGGCGCTGAGACACGCGCCTGCGGGAGGCGCCCTCCGGCGGGGTCGGCCTGCGCGGTCCACACCGAGGTGGCGGCGGCCAGCACTGTCACCCCGAGCGCCGCCGCGAGAAGCCGTCCGTGCCATCCCCTTCCCTTGTGCCGTGCCATGTCCGACCACCCCTTCGCTGTCTCCGCCGATGCCGTGCACCCATGAGGACATGCGAACGCCCGTACAAGATCCCCCTGTTACCGATCACGGACGAATACACAGGAGGGCGGCGACAAACGCAGGAGTTCCGCGACGGATGAGGGGGCGGGTCTCCGTCCGGCGTGCGTCAAGCAGGCGGGTGAGCGCGCCCCGGACGGCCACTTCTGGCGAGGAGGTCCGGTACCGGATCGGCCGCGCCCGTCGGCGGCCAGGGCGTGTCTTCAAAGTAGCGTCGTCCGCCCGCAGGGCGGGCCCGGCGGCGTCTGGTGCGTGCGATCGCAAGGCGGAGGGTCATCCTCGTACTGGACGTACCTGGATGATCCCGACAACGCGGCGAGCGTGCATGCCAGGCGTCGCCGGGCAGACGGGACTTTGAATACACGCCCTGGGCCCTCGACTGGGTCCGTGGGCCCTGCGTTTGGGCCCACGCCCATCCTTACGCTGCTGTCACTTGGGGGAACGGGTGGTGACGTCGGCGAGGAGAACAGATGAAGGGGTCCGACAGGTTCCAATTGTGGCATGAGCACAACAATGAACGGAAAGGCCGACGGCTCGGCGGGCCTGGAGACAGAGGGCAGAGCGGGGCCGAGTACGCCGCGATGGTCGGGGTCGTGTCCCTGGTCGTCGCCGCGATCGTCGGCCTGAGCGTGCCCGCTGACGAGGCGACAGGGCTGAAGAGCGCCGTGTGCCGAATACTTCACCCGCTGAGCGGCGCCGAAGCGTGCGCCTCCGGTGACTACGCGGACGACGGGGACGGCGACGGAGGCGACGGCGGAGGCGGGGGTCCCGGCGATCCCTTCGTTCCCAACGGCGACCCGTTCGAGCCCGCGAAGTGTCTGCTGTCCCAGGACCAGACCAAGGACACCGTCGTCATCCAGGTGGCCTTCATCAAGATCAGCAGTTCGGAGACGGTCAAGCTCCAGCAGTGGTCCGACGGAACGGTCACTCTGGAGCGGGTCAACGAGACCTCGGGCGGGGTCACGGCGAGCATCTCCGCGGGGATTCCCGGCCTGAAGGACTGGGGCGGCAGCGCCTCGCTGAGCGGTAGCTACATGTCGGGCAGCGGCAGTGGCGGGCAGTGGCTGTTCAACGGGAACAAGACCGGCAACCCCCAGGCGGACCTGGAGGCCAACCTCGCGGACGCGCAGAAGTTCGCCGCGTACCTCAGACAGAACGAGGGCTGCCGCTACCAGGCCGGCTACAACCCCGGGGCGAACATGGGAGCCTGCCAGCAGGACGCGGCCTCCAGGAAACCCGACCTCGATCCTGAGTTGGCGCCGGACGTCGACATCACCAAGACCACCACTGAGTTGGCCGGCGGAGTGAGCTTCGGCAAGACCTTCAAGGGCAACGGCAAGAGCGGCAAGGACACCCAGGGCGGCAAGGACGGCAAGGGCGCCGACGGTCCCAAGGACCTCGGCAGCATCTCCTTCGAGGGGCTCTCGGGTGCGATGACCGAGGACGTGGTGGTCATGCGCGCCAAGACAGGCCCGGACGCCGGGAAGATCACGTTCGTCTACACCTTCACCGTCAGCGGCACGGCCGGCGGGGTGGCACAGGCCAAGGGCAGCAGGATGCAGCAGGTGGCGGTCACCTACGACGCGGCGGTCTACGACGAGGAGGAGAAGAACGGCGACCCGCACCACCCGCAGAAGCTGGTGATCACCACCAGCCAGGAGTCCGGGGACGGACCCGGTATCCAGGCCGGCGCGGGAGCCAACGCCGGTCCCGTGACGATCGATGTCGGTGGCGGTGGCGGCACCATCGAGTCTCAGATCCACACCGAGTCGGCCGAGGTCACGCTCGACAACGACGCGGACAGCACCGCCGTAGAGGACTGGCTGCGCGGGCGCGGCGACGGCCCTGCCGGCAACCCGCTGCCCACCCCGTCGGACGCCGCCGAGGCGCTGGGCGACGACGCGGGGCCGATCGAACGCCTGCTGCACGACAAGGGCAAGCTGACCCGGCTCGACTACAAGGCCAACACGGACTGGTGGAACGCCTCACTCGGCATCGGCTTCGGCATCTCCGCCGGACAGGTGAGTCTCGGCTTCAAGCTCTTCGGCATCGACATCACCCACGAGAGCAAAACACAGACCATCACCGGCGACCCCACCTACGCCACCGGCCCCCGGAGCGGCGGCGCCCGCCCCTGGGTGGAGTGGAAGAACTGCACGCAGACCCAGCCCATCCCCACCTGACGGGCAGGAGGGCACGTCGGTCAGCCGGGCCAACAGGCCCACGAACGTGCCAGACGGGGCAGGCGGTGAACGCCTGC
>NZ_JBHVGV010000004.1:532936-565989 GCF_042800555.1 Streptomyces sp. NPDC057617
GACCCAAAGAGCTGCAAAAGGGGGGCGGGGGGGGACTTCCTGCCCCGCCGGGGCGCCGAGCCTAGAGTTGGCCGATGGGCCGACCGGAAGGACCGCCCCTTCGGCCGCTGCTCAGAACAGCAGGTTGTACTTGTTGTAGCCGGTGGCCAGTTGCTTGCGCGCGCCGAAGATGTCCGCGCTCGCCTTGCCGGTGCCCGGGTACAGCCACAGGGTGCCGGCGGTGTCCCGCGCCATGATGTCCGCGAGGCCGTCGCCGGTGACATCGCCGGAGGCGATCAGCGACGTGAAGGTCCAGCCGGTACGGACGGTGATGCGGGCCTGGAACGGCGCGGTGGGGCTGCCCGTACCCCGGTAGAGGAACACCCGGTTGAGGGTGTCGCGCACCAGGAGGTCGGGCTTGCCGTCACCGCTGTAGTCGCCGCGGCCGAAGATCTTGTAGCCCTTCAGCGCCCCGGTGGCGAACTTGACCCGCGAGTTGTACTCGCCGTTGCCCTTGCCCGGGAACACCCAGCCGTTGCCGGCCGTGTCGGTGGTCACCAGGTCGGGGCGGCCGTCCCCGGTGACGTCACCGGGAATGGCGTACGAGGCGTAGGCGCCCGACACCGTCGTCAGGACGATGTTCTTGAACGCTCCGGTGAGCGGGTCGCTCTTCATCAGGTGGAGCCGGCCGTCGTTCTTGTCGCGGAGCAGGATGTCCCAGCCGCCGTCCCGGTCGACGTCCGTCTGCAGGGCCCAGGACAGGGGCTGCCAGCCCGGCCCGACGTACACGGCCGGGTTGAGGGAGGTGCCCTTGCTGCTCTGGACGAACAGGTTCCCGGACGGCGCCCGCGCCACCAGGTCCGCACGGCCGTCGTAGTTGTAGTCGGTGTCTTCGATCCGCGGCGTGGCCGTCCCGGTGTACGGCAGCACCTTGGTGAACACCGAGTAGGCGCCCTTGGCCGTGCAGCCCTCGACACCCCACGAGACGATGCCGATGATCTTGCCGCCGGCGATCAGCGGACCGCCCGAGTCACCGCTGCAGGTGGCCTTGGTGCCCGCGTCGGAGCCGGTGGCCGGCGTGCCGGCGCAGATCATGCTGCCCTCGACGAAGTAGTCCCTGCCCAGGATCTTCTTCATCGAGGTGTTGCAGGCGGTGTCGCTGACCAGCGGCAGGCTGACCTTGCGCAGCTTCGTCGCCAGCGCGTCCGACGCGCCCGAGGTGAGCCCCCAGCCGTAGACGGTGGCGGTGGTGCCCGCCTTGTACAGCGCGCTGTCGTGCGTCTGGGCCAGCCGCAGCCACTGCTGCTTCAGCGGCCTGTCCAGGGTGAGCACGGCGATGTCGTTGCGCACGGTCGCGTCGTCGTACGAGCGGTGCTGCCACTGGCGCGCGACGCCGGCGAGGACGCCGTTCGACTCGGTGCTGGTCACCCCGGCGTTGACGACGCCGTAGCTGCGCCAGTCGAGTCCGTTCACGCAGTGCGCGGCGGTGAGCACCTTGTTGGGGGCGACCAGGGTGCCCCCGCAGAAGTAGTACTCGTCGGCGGCCTCATCGGCGTACCAGAGCTGGACCATCCACGGCGCGCTGGCGATGGTGGTCTCGGTGCCGCCGATGATGAACGGCGACGGCGCGCCCTTGTCACCCGCCGTGCTCGGCGTCGTGGCCGCGGTTGCCGCCGGCTCCTCGGCCTGCTGGGCGGCGACCGCGCGGCCGGCGGAGACCACGCGCCCGCGCAGGGTGGCCTCGTCGGTGACGGTCTTGCCGGTGGCTGTCTTGCCGGCGACGGGGTTGCCGACGGTGGTACGGGCCGTGCCGGCGCCCGTGAGAGCGGGGCCGTTCACCGCCAGGGCGGGGCCCGCCGCGGGCAGCGCGAGAGCCAACGCCGCACCCGACAGGCAGAAAAGGACCGCACGGCGTATGAAGCCGCGCTTGACAGGTATCACTCGGTGTCTCCGGATCCCCCAGGAAAAAGCATCGGACTGCCCGAGGGACACACAGGCTGACGACGCTCAAGGAATCGTCGGCTCAGACAACTCGGCCGACCCCCACCGCGGAGCCCCCCTCCGGCGAAGTGATGCTAGGCCCCGGCAGCGGGATCCGGCCACCATCTGCCGCGACCCGGCGAAGTGTTCACCGAAAAGTTTCCATTTGTCTGACGAATCCACCTCATGGCCGAGGCGCTGGTCCCACCGCCCGGGCGTACAACCAAATGAGACTCCCGGTAGTCACTTCCTAGCCCGTCTGATCATGGCTGAAAGGAAGCCTCTTTCTGTGAGACCTGTGAGACCCCATAACCGGGTGAGACCCCAGAACCGGTTGACCGTCGCCAGTGCGGCGGGCGTCGTCTGCGTTGTCGCGGGCACGCTGCTCAGCGCCACGGCCACCCCGGCCGTCGCGGACGTGACGTGTGCCTCTCCGACCTGGAAGGCACAGTTCTACGCCAACACCACCTTCAGCGGCACACCCAAGCTGACCGCCTGTGACAGTGCCATCAGCGAGAACTACGGGACCGGTGACCCGGCGGGCGTCACCCTGCCCCGGGACAACTTCGCCGTGCGCTGGAGCGTCGCCCGCGACTTCGGCTCGGGTGGTCCGTTCACGTTCTCCGCCGCGTCCCAGGACGGCATCCGCGTCTACCTCGACGGCGTCCGCAAGATCGACCTGTGGCGGAACGTCTCCAGCACCCAGAGCAAGTCCGTCAACCTCACCGTCCCCGCCGGCAAGCACACCCTGCGCGTCGACTTCGTCGCCTGGACCGGGTCCGCGAACGTCAAGTTCTCGTACGCTCCCCGGACCACCGCCACGGTCGACAAGGTCCGGCCGCTCGCCCCGAGCGCGGTGACGGGCAGGCTCGACAACGCCACCGCCAAGGCCGTGGTGTCCTGGGCGCGCAACAAGGAGATGGACCTCGGCGGCTACCGCCTGTACCGGCGGGAGTCGGGAGGCACCACCTGGGCCTACATCGGCACGACCACCGGCACCTCGTTCGCGCACCTGCCCACGACCACCGGCCGCACCTACTACTACGAGGTCCGGGCGTACGACAAGGCCGGCAACGTCTCCGCGGGCAGCGCGGACGTACCGGTCACCAGCATCGCCGTGGCCCCGCCGGCCGGGCTGGCCGCGCAGGGCCTGGACGCCGGCAACAAGCTGACCTGGAAGGCGGTGCCGGGAGCGGTGAAGTACTCCGTCGAGTGGCGCGCCACCGACGGCAGCATCCGCTTCCTCGGCGCGACGGCCACCACCGGTTACACCGATACCGCGGCCCCCCGCTCCGAGAGACGGACGTACCTGGTGCGGTCCATCGACGGGGCCGGCCGGTACTCCGGCTACGCCGGTGCGGAGGCCTTGCGCCCCGTCGCGGCGCCGCACGAGGTCACCGCCCGTGCCGACGCCGATCGGGCGGTGCTGACCTGGAAGGTCAGACCGGCCACGGACGGGAGCTACTTCGGCTTCCACGTCTACCGCTCCACGTCCCTGCCGGTGGACACCACCGGCGAGCCGGTGCGGTGCGACGCGTGGTCGACCACGCTCGCCGACGGCCGGAAGCAGTACAGCTGCACCGATGTCGCCACGGGCGCCAAGACCACGTACCACTACGTGGTGAAGGGCTACGACAACGGAGGCCGCGAGTCGCTCGCCTCCGGCACCGCGTCCGTCACCACGCTCGAACCCGTCCGGGACCTCACCCCGCCGGCCGCCGTCGGCGGGCTCACGGCCGAGGCGACCGAGTACGGCATCGTGCTGAACTGGAAGGCGAATACCGAGCCGGACCTCGCGCGGTACGTGGTCTACGTCGGGGAGGTACTGCGCGACGACGACGGCGAGACGATGTGCAGCGGCGCGGAGTACGCCTACCTCAGCAAGGCCACCACGCACTACCTGTACGCGGCGAACCCCAACGGCTACGAGCGCTGCTTCTGGATCGACGCCGTCGACACCAGCGGCAACTCGAACTACCGGTGGACCAAGGCGGCCGACGTCAGGATCGTCACCGCGCCGGACCTGACACCGACGGTCCCCACTCCGCCGGGTTCGCCCCTGTACCCGAACGCCAAGGCCGGGACGCGGGGCGTGGTGGAGCTGTCCTGGAACGCGGTCGAGGACGCGACGGGCTACCGCGTATACCGCTGGGACCGGGCCACGGGCCGGTACGAGCCGCTGACCGGCACCGACCCGCACGCGTTCACGTCGTACACGGACACAACAGCGTCCTCCGGCACGACCCACTACTACTGGGTGACGGCCGTCCTCCCCGACGGCACGGAAACCGCCCCCGGCGCGGACTGGGTCCTGGTACCGCCGACGACGGGCTGACGGTTCGACACATCACGGGCGGACCCCGGGGGCTCAGTGCTACAGGCCCCCGGGGTACCGCGAGAGCCAATCCGGGTGGCGCGCGCTCAGTGCGTCCCGTTCGGCAGGGGTCGCGGTGATGACGTCGACCCCGCCGTCGTATGGATGGAAAAGCCATCCGAGACCCCTCGGCGCGAGGATGACCCCCGCCGTCTCGAAGTCCGCGACCTTGCGCAGCAAGGGATCGAGAGTCGTGGGCAGGTTCGTGAGTGTCCCCATATAGAGGTGCGTGTACGTGCGGAACTCGGGCGCCTCGGTCTCGTCCTCCAGAACGGTCCGCCAGGGGTCACCCGGGGCGACCTGCTCCACGTCCGGTTCACGTCCGCGCGGAGATGGGTCATCGCTCCACTCGCAGGTGATCACCACGAGATCCTGCGGCGCTCCGAGGTCGGCGAGGAGCATGTGCTGCCGTCCGAGCAGGGTCACGTACTCCTCCTCGGTGACGGCGTATCTCTTGGACCGGGGCAGGCTGTGGAAACGCACCCATCGGTCCGGCTGAGCGGTGCGCAGCAGGTGTCCCAGCGGGGGCGTGTCGCCCCAGTGGGATTCCCACGCTGTATCGAGGTCCGGGAGGCTGTTGTCCGTCGGGGGTGTCATGGGCCGCCCACGACCGTCACGATGGAACCGGCGGGTCCTTCCTTGTCAATCACTCGCGCAGACCAGGACGGCCTCGTACCTTATGGCCACGGATTTCCTGCACGCAAAACGCTCGGCTGGGAAATCCCAGCCGAGCGTTTTGCCGAGCCGCTGACTGCCGACAGGTCAGATCGTCGGTGTGTCGTCGACGACCTCCTTGTGCGGTTCGACAATGAACTTCCAGCCATCGCTGGGTTCCAGGAATCGCACTCGGGTCGGGTAAATGTCCAGGGCGCGGCGGTCGCGGTTCTGGCTGCTCGTGTTCTTCCGGCCCCGGATCGGCTCCTCGAACAGGTCGACCTTGACGTCCGGCACCGCGACGGCTTCCTCGCTCCAGCGCTGAACGATCCCCACGCCGAATGCGTCCCGCGCGGCGGAGTAGAGCGAATCCAGGGATTCCTTGTTCCCGTTGGGAACGAAGAGGGCGAGATTCAGGAGGACGCCGGCGCTCTGGAGAACCTCGATTTCCTCCCCCGCCTCGTCGGCAACCCAGATCCCGCGCTCTTCGGAATTGTCCGGGAGGACATGGATTTCCTCACCGAAAATCGTCCTCGCGGTGAAGGACCCTCCCTCGAAATTCTTACCCGGCTCCGTGAGGAAAGCCGGGGCGTAGCAGTCGAGAGGAAGGCCATCCATCTCTGCCGAGACGAAGATGCCGTCCTGGAGGCCCAACTCTGCAACCTCCTCGGCCGTAAGACGTCGGGCCGCAACCTTCTCGGTGTTCACGCCATTCCCCTTTTTTCGTGGCGTCCTGTGAATTCATTGAGACTCTATCACGAAAACGGCAGGCCAGTTCCCGTGAGGCATCTCTTCGCGCTCACGATAGTACCGGTCAACCCTCCGGGTAATTCCTTCCGGTAGAACAGCAGACGAAGTCAGTCGCCAAGTGGAATGCGAAGCAGACTTAGCCGAATAGCAACAAGCTCCTTGATACTCGGCATTACGCTGTGCTTGCCGAGGTTTTCTCAGTGAAGATCCCAGTGAAGATCCCAGGGCTTGGCGGACGGGCCGCTAGCGCGTCACGCGGTGGTGGAGGAAGACGACTCCCGAGCCGAAGGTGCGGGTCTCGACCAGTTCGAGATCCACCCGGCGCTCACGCCGGGGAAAGAACGGAATGCCGCCGCCGACCAGCACCGGACAGACCCTGGCCCGGTACTCGTCGATCAGGCCCGACGCGGCCGCCTCGGCGGCGAGAGTCGCGCCGCCGATCGCGATCTCGCCCTCCCCCGGCTCGGCCCGCAACCGCTCGATCTCCTCCGCCACGCCGCCGGAGGCCAGGCGGGCATTGCCCCGCACCGACGACAGCGTGGTGGAGAACACCACCTTCGGGAGCCGATTCCAGATCGCGGCGAACTCAAGCCTCAAGGCGTCGAGCGATGCGTCCTGGTCGGCGGTCTCCCAGTACAGCATCGTCTCGTACAGCCGCCGTCCCAACAGATAAACGCCGACCTCTCGCACCTCGTCGGTGGCGAAGCGAAAGAGTTCCTCGTCGGACGCCGTCGTCCAGTCGAAGCCGCCGTCCGGCCCGACGATGTAGCCGTCGAGTGAGACGTTCATCGAATAGGTCACGCTGCGCATCAGAAGTCCTCCTCGGTGACGGGTTCCACCGTATGACCGCCGGACGCCCCAGGACTCATCGCGGCTCACGGGAACAACCGAAGGTGAGCCGGCCTGTGCGTCACCAGGCCAAGGCGTCGGCCATGTCCGACTGCCAGTACGAGACGCGGAGCGAGCTGTCGATGTACACACCCCCGCTGGGCAGTGACGGGTGGGCGGCGCCCGGGCTCCGGTCGAAGTAGACCCTGAGGGAGTTGGCCGTGTAGCCGTTGGAGCCACTGCCGTCCGCTGCCGAGAGAAGGACGCTCGCGTAGCCCGACCCACCAGGGGGCAGCGTGACCACGGCCTGCGGCTTGGAGGCTTCGATGGCCGGCGGGACGGACTGGGCCTCCTCGAACCGGACGGCCGGGTAGCCGATGAGGTCGCAGTTCCTGGAGCCGGTGTTGGTGACGGTGAGAAGGAGGTGGTTCAGCGGGCGGGAGACCACCGTGGCGGTCGTCCTCGTGGAAGTGCTGGAGCAGGGGTTGAGGACGGACTCCGAGCTGTGCGAGCCCGTCGAACCCGGGGCGCTCGTCGCTCGCCGTGAACCGGCCGCGCCACTCGTCGGGGCCGCGCCGCCCGTCGAGCCCTTGGGAGCCGAGGCGGCGGAGTGGGCGGAGGTGCCGGACTTGGCCTGTCCCGCCGCCTTGAACGTTCCCTCGCTCGCCTCGGGCGAAGGCGTGCCGGGCGCCGTGGGCGACGAGGCGGACGAGGTCGACGCGGTGAACGCGGACGCCGTCGAAGCGCCCTCGTCGCGGGTGCCCTCGCCGTTGTTGCACGCGGTCAGTGTCAGGGTGGCGGCCGTGAGTGCGGCGGCGGCGAGCATGCGGGTGCGGTTGGTACGTACGGACATGTGATCCCCCAGGTGCGGTACGGGTGTTGTGCACAGGCCGCTCGACCGGGTGCCGGGAGCGGCGTGCTTGGATGGCCTGAGCTTGTGCGGTGATCCGTCCCGGCCGCCACAACTGCCGGGACTTCCGGAACGCCGGAACGCTTGCGACAGCGCTGGCCTGGGGGAATGACCTGCGCCTGGAATGGCGGTCCGGGACGTGAAGAGGACGGTCCGGGACGTGAAGTGAGGGAGGAACAGTGGCGGCGGACGAGTTCTCGGAGCTGTTGGGCCGGTTGAAGGAGCGGTCCGGGCTCAGTTACGGGGTGCTCGGGAAGCGGCTGCACATGAGTGCGTCCACGCTTCACCGGTACGTCAACGGGGACGCCGTACCGACGGACTACGCGCCCGTGGAGCGGTTCGCCCGGGTGTGCAAGGCGACGCCCGAGGAACTGGTGGAGCTGCACCGGCGGTGGATTCTCGCGGATGCCCGGCGCGGGCAGAAGGCGGTCAGGGCCCCAGCGGAGGAGGAACCGCAGGCGCGGACAGCGGAGACAGCGGAGACAGCGGAGGCCGTGCCCGGGACAGCCGGGTCCGAAGCAGCAGCCGGATCCGGAGCAGCGGCCAGGCCCGGACTGGCACCCACGCCCGAAGCAGCGGCCAGGCCCGTAGCGCCGCCCACGCCCGGAGCCGCAGCCCGGTCCGGAGCCGCAGCCACGCCCGGAACCCCCGCCGCAGACGTTCCCCAGGTCGAGCGGCAGTCCCCGGCGGGAACTCCCCCGGCGCGGCGTCGGCGTACCGTCGTCCTCGCCGGTACCGCCGTGGTCGCCGCCGTTGCCGCGGCCGCGCTCGTGGTGAACCTCGTACCCGACAAGGGACATGACGACCGGAGCGGGCAGCAGTCCGTGGGGGCCCCTGCCTCCGAGTCCGCCGGCAGCAGTCCCGGCGCCTCCGAACCGGCCGACGCGAAGGGCAGGTCGGCCTCGCCGTCCACCTCGCGCAGCGGCAGTCCCACGGTTTCCGCCCCCGCCCCGGCATCCCGGAGTGCTGAGTCCGAGGCGGCGGAGGGCAACGGTTCAGGCGACGGTCCCGAGGACGGGGCCACCGCGCCCGCCGTCGCCGTCAATCCGTACAAGTGGGACGATCCTTGCAGCCAGCACTACCTGGTCGACCAGCAGCCCGAACAGGTGCCTCCGCCGCCGGCCGAGCCGGACGCCCGCGGGTGGGTCACCGCTCTCGGCGGGGTCGCCGCCGGGCAGCAGATGCTCGCGCTGACCGTGCAGGGCACCGGGAAGGCGACGGTCGTCCTGGAGGCACTGCATGTACGGGTGGCGGCGAAGAGCGCTCCGCTCGCCTGGAACGACTTCGCGATGGGCGTCGGGTGCGGCGGTGGCGTGGAGACGGTGTCGTTCGGTGTGGACCTCGACGCCGGCCGGCCCGCGGTCTCGCCCAGGGCCGGGCAGCGTGACTTCCCGTACAAGGTGAGTGAGTCGGATCCCGAGGTCTTCTACATCTTCGCCGACGCGCGGGCGAACAATGTGAGCTGGTACCTGGAGCTGGACTGGTCCAGCGGTGACCGGCACGGCACCGTACGCCTCGACGACAAGGGCAAGCCCTTCCGTACGAGCGGGAACGCGGGGCGGCCCGCGTACACCTATCCGCTCGGTGACTCCGGGTGGGGGCGGGACGAGTGGGAACCCGAGATTCCCGGCTGAGGGCATGGGTTCTCCCGCCGCGCCGGGCGGCTCCACCTGGACCGGTGGAGCCGCCCTCGCTACGCGGCGCGGCCGGATGAGGCCGCGTCAGACGGTCGTTACGGGCGCCGTCAGAAGGCCGTAACGCCGTTGAGCCGTTACGGCCGTCAGGAGGCGGAGTCGGCGTTGCGGCGGCGGACGGCGAAGACCGCGACGGCGCCGAGGACCACCGCCGCGCCGGCCGCCGCGGCGAACTGCGGGAGGGCCGAGGGGGAGCCGGTGCTGGCGAGGGAGCCGGTGACGGCGGCGTCGCCGGAGTCCACCGGGGTGGTGGACGTGACGCCCTGCGCCCTGTTGTCCGGGGTTCCCGGCGTGCTCTTGCCGGGCTTGGCGTCGTCGACGTCGTCGACGGCGCTGCCCGCGGCGAGGAGTTCGAAGGCGTACTCGGTGGGGAGGTTGCCGCCGCAGGACTCGTCGTTGATGTAGTCACCGGCGACGAAGGCAAGGCCGTCCCCGGCCGGGGCCTTGGCGTCGACCTTCAGGCGCAGCTTCACGTCGGCGTGGGCGTGGGCCTTCAGCGGACTGATGGAGCCGGCGCTGCCCACCTCTTCCACGTTCTTCCATGCCGGGGACGCGGTGGTCGACCACTGCAGGTGGAAGGCCTTGTCGATGACGTTGTAGCCGCTCTTGTCCGTCGCGTGGAAGTAGACGAACGGGAAGACCTCGTCCAGCGTCTTGTCCGTGCCGTTGGTCACGCGGAGCGAGAAGTCCGTCGTCGAGCCCGCGACGATCTTGGACGGCAGGCCGGTGACGACGGTCTTGAGCTTGCTCTCGAAGACGCAGTCCGGCTCGTCCGGCTCCGTCTCCTCCTCCTCTGCGTCGGCGAGCGCCTTGTCGGCGGCCTCCTTGGCCTTGAGCGCTTCTTTCGTGGCGTTCTGGACCTTGGAATACTCCCGAACGGCCGCGACACGGGCGTCATCCGCGGCCTCACGGGCCGTCGCGGCCTTCTCGTCGGCGGCGGCCTTGGCGTCTCCCGCGGACAGGGCGGCGGTCTCGGCGTCGGTGACGGCCTTCTCCGCGGCCGCCTTCTCCTCGGCGGTGGCGGTCTCGGGCAGCGCGGCAAGTGCGGCCTGGGCGTCGGTGAGCGCCTTGTCGGCGTTCTCCTTGGCGGTGGCGGCGAGGGCCGCCTCCTGCTTGGCGGTCTCCGCGGCGACGGCGAGGGGCGCGTCGTCGGAGAGGGCGGCTTCGAGGACGGCCCGCGCGGCCTTGTCCGCGGCAACGGCGTCGTCGTACGCCTTCTGCGCCTTCTCGGCGGCCTCCTTGAGTTCCTCGACGGAGGGCTTGTCCCGCTCGCCCTGCTGCTGCGCCCGCGACGCGGCGGACGGCTTGGCGTCGGCGAGCGCGGGGGTGACGGAGAGCAGGACGACGGGGGTGGTCACGGCGGCGACGACGGCCGTGGCAAGAGTGCGGCGAATCTTCAACGGAGTCCTTCGCGGGTCCGAAAACAGGTCCAGAAACAGGCTCGAAAAGCGGGTTCGAAAGAGTGCTGAGGCGGCCGCTGCGGCAACACCCACGCAGGGCCTCGCCGTTGATCGTATGACCGGAAACACCGTTATCGGAAGCGCATTAAGCAGGCGACCGGTACGGCACACCGCTCTCACAGGCGAGACAATTGCCGCACAAGGGGATAGTTGTGCTCGCCGCACGAGGCACTTTTATGATCCATGTCACCTTGTGGAGGCGTGCTGGAAGCCAACTGCTCATGTCGGCATGGTGAGACGAGGGGCGTCCAAGTCGGCCTGTGACGTGACCCGCTCCATGGAAAAGCCCCGGGCCAGTGGCCCGGGGCTTTGTTGAGGGCCGCTGAGGGTCAGTGGCGCCCGAAGATCTTCTTGCCGGCGCCGAGGTCCAGGAAGACCGTTTCGCCGGTGGCGTTGTCCAGGCCGTCGTTGTCGGTGATGGCGTAGACCCGGCCGTTGCCGGCCACCGTCAGGCCTTCGAGCTTCTCCTGGGTCCAGCCGTTCGTCGCGCGCAGGTCGGGGAGTACGTCGTGCGCGAGCTTCTTCGGAAGGACGGGCAGCGGGCCCGACGGGGCCGCGGACTTGGGCAGGTCGACCGTGTATACCCGCTTGATCCTGGCCGACGGGCCGTTCAGCTTGTCGCGCTCGATGACGGCGAGCTTGTCGCCGACCACGGTGATCTCGGAGAGGCCGATCCAGTCGCCCGGGGTGGTCGTGCTGCCGATCCGGTAGCCGTACCAACTCCAGGTGCCGGCCGTGACGTCGTACCGGCCGAGCCGGACGATCCCGGCCGGGTCGGTCTTGACCTCACGCTGAAGCGTGGCCCAGACCACCTCGCGGCCGTTGCGGTCGGTGGTCGCGGTGACGCCCTCGAAGCCCTGTCCGCCGAGGCCCGCGGCGACGTCCGCCGGCAGCGGGACGACCTGCTGGGTCTGCCCGGCGCCGTTGAGCCGGACCAGCTTGTCGTCCGCGCCCTTCGCGCCCTCCACGGCGAGCCAGAAGCCGCCCTGCGGACGGGCGTAAATGCCCTCGGCGTCGTAGCCGACCGGCCGGCCGTCGGCGTCCTTGACGGTCAACGCCCGGGTGATGACCGCCGGTTGCCGCGCCGCGTCGATGGTCAGGATCCTGGTGGTGGAGTACGCCGCGTCGGTGACGCTGTAGAGCTGGTGCGGCTTGCCGGGTACGGCGGAGAGCGCGCCCAGCGCGCCCCAGCCGATCGGCGCGCCGGTGGAGTCCGCCGCCGAGACGAGGCTCGGGAACGCCGGGGCGTCCTTGCCCTGGCGGCCCAGGCGGAAGAGACTCACCGAGGCCCGTACGTTGACCGAGGCGTCGTCCTCCTCACTGGAGACCGCGAGCAGATCGCGGGACGGGATCGGCAGCAGCCCCTCGGGGCCGTTGGTGGTGGCCAGCACCTGGCGGAAGACCGGGGCGGTCGGCCGGCTCAGGTCGTACACGGCGACGAAGTTGCTGCGCTCGGAGCCGACGAAGGCGTAGCGCACACCGTCGAACTCGGCGATCGCCAGGCCTTCCGGCTCGGTGCCCTTGTTCTCGGAGCGGTCCTCGTTGTGCAGCCCGTACCGCACGGCGATCGACTCGAAGCTGTTGCCCGCGTCCCAGACGACCTTGCCGGTGCGGCTGTCGAAGACGGACCAGCCCCGGGTGCCGCCGTGCCAGTCGCCCTCGTTGGCGGTCGCCAGATAGCGGTCGTCGACCCAGCCGATCGAGTCGGGTTCGCGCGGTACGTCGGTGATCGAGCCGGTCAGGTCGATATTGCCGTCCTCGACCGTGTCGATGCCGCTGACCGACGCCGTACCGGCGCTGAAGGCCTTGGTGATCCTGCCCGTCGGCAGATCCAGCATGACGACGCCGTTGTTCTCCTGGAGCGTCACCGCGAGCTGGTTGCGGCTGTTGATGGAGACGTACTCCGGCTCCGGGTCGGTCGGCTCGGTGATCCCGGCGGCGACCAGGGCGGACAGCGCCGCGCCGTTCGGCTGGGTCAGCGGTACGGCCCGGGTACGCCACTGCTTCGGCGCGTCGCCCTTGAGGTCGACGATCTGCACGAAGCCGGCCGGAAGCTGGGGCAGGTCGCCCTCCTCGCCTCCGGGCGGGGTCGCCTCCTCGTCGCGCTCGTTCTCGATCGCGATGGCGGCGTACCGCTTGTCCTTGCTGATCGCGATGGAGTCGGGCTGGCCGCCGAGGTCGTACGTCGCCACCCGCTTGCGGTCGCGCAGCGAGATGACGTCGAGCCGGCCGGACGGTTCGGTGTACGAGGCGCTGGTGTTGACCACGACCAGGACGTACTTGCCGACCACGGCCACCGAGGTCGGCTCGTCCTCGGCGTCGCCGAGTTCGGTCAGCGACAGCGTTCCGAGCCCCCGCGGCCGGTCCGGGTCGCCGATGTCGAGGAAGCCGATCCGCCGGGCCGCCGCGTCGGTGTAGACGAGGGTACGGCCGTCCTCGCTGGTCGCCGAGATCTCGGCGACGGTCGGGGAGGCGGCGTCCTCGCCGGCCGGCCGGTTCTGGAAGACCGGGTAGGTGGCGGTGCGGTCGAAGGCGACCGGCCGCCGCGACTCGTGGTGCGCGCTCGCCGCGTTCTGCTGTGCGCTCGCCTTCTGGTGTGCGCTCGCCGCGCCCGTGCCGGCCAGCATGCCGGCGGTGACTGCTACGGCCACGAGTGCGGCGTAGGTTCTCTTTGGGGGCATCGTTTCTCCGTTGCACGACAGTGACGGAGCAGGATCGTTTCACCGGCGAGCGAGTACGGAACGGCTTCCGGGTGAACGCCCGACGAAGGACATCGACGCGGCCCGGTCCTGACGCCAAGTCCCCGGCCGATGGGCGGGACCGGTCCGGCCCATGGGACCGGACCGGTCCGGCGCACCGTACGGGCCGAGCCGCCCCCGTACGGCGAGCGGGCCCAACCCCCGTACCGGCGCGTAACGTTCACCCCTCGGGCACCCCGCATTCCGGTCATGCTCCTGACAATTGGCTGCACTGGTCACCATGAGTGGACACCACGCTGACACAGCGCACGCGCACTCCCACCCCCACGGACACCCCCACGGACAGAAACACCAGCCGAGCCGTCGCTCCCTGCTCGCCGCCGCGGGCGGTCTGCTGATCGCCGCCGCCGTACCCGGCTCCGCGTACGCCGCGGACACCCGTACCGCGTCGGGCACCGCGCCCGCGCCCCGGGCCGGGGCCTCCCGTACGTCCCTGGTCACCCAGGGCACCCGGCTCGTCCATGCCGATCTGCACAACCACACACTGATGTCGGACGGCGACGGCGACCCCGCCCTCGCGTTCGCCTCCATGCGCGACGCCGGGCTCGACGTGGCCGCGCTCACCGACCACGCCACCCTCTTCGGCATCAGCGGTCTGTCCCAGAGCGAGTGGGACCGTACCCGCCAGCTCGCGGACGCCGCGGACGACCCGGGCACGTACACCGCGATCCGCGGTTTCGAGTGGTCCAACCCGTTCATCGGCCACACGAACGTGTGGTTCACGGAACAGTTCGTCGATCTGGGCGGCGCCATCTCGATGAGCGCGCTCTACAACTGGCTCGGCAGCCGGGACGGCGTCGCCGGCTTCAACCATCCGGGCCGCGAGGCGGGACGCTTCGACAACTTCGCGTACGTGGCCGCGGCGCGCGAAAAGATGGTAAGCGTCGAGATGTTCAACCGCGGCGACGACTATCTCTTCGACGGCTGGGCGGACCACGGGTCCTCGCACCTCAACGCCTGCCTCAACGCCGGCTGGCGCACCGGAATCACCGGTGTGAGCGACCATCACGGGACCGAGTGGGGCCACCCCGAGGGCGTCGGCCGCGCCGGGCTCTGGGTCACCGAGAACACCCGCGCCGGGGTGCTCGAAGCGCTGCGCGCCCGCCGCTTCTTCGCGAGCCGCTACTCGGGCCTGCGCCTCGACGCGACCGCGAACGGGGTGCAGATGGGCGGCGTTCTGCCGCTCGCGTCCGGGTCCGGCGACGTACGGTTCGCCGTGGACCTCGACCGCGGCCCCGAGTGGGCCGGCAAGCCCCTCAACGTCCAGGTGCTGCGCCCCGGTACGGACGCGCCGGTCGTGGCCGACGTCATCGAGACCACGTCGGGCAGCCTGGTCGAGTTCACCGTTCCGCTCGGTGTCGAGGACGGTACGTGGGTGGTGCTGCGGATCTCCGATCCGTCGCAGCCGAACGGACAGCCGGGCCCGGCGGGCCACCCGTGCAACGACCTGGGGGTCGCCTACTCCAGCCCGTGGTGGCTCCAGCCCTGACGGCGCCGAAAGCCCCGGGCCGACGGCCCGGGGCTTTGTCGTTGCGCAGACCTGTTGTCCGTATCGCCGCGCCTCAGTTCCGGGCGTGCCCCGCACGGGCGAGGCTTGTACGGGCGAGGCGGCGGCGTTCGAGGGCCGCGGCGATGGCGTACGCGCCGCCGCCCGCGACGGTGAGCACCCAGTAGAGGCCGGGGGTGCCGAGGAACAGCGCCGCGGTGGAGGTCAGCGCGAGCCAGGTGCCGAGGCTGTAGTGCAGCAGATTGCGGCGTACGGCGCCTTCGGCGAGATAGAGCAGGCCGACGACGAGGCCGGAGCCGGGTACGGGGGACTTCCCGTACCGGATCCGGCCGATGTGCTGGGCCGATGTGCGACAGCGGGGACACAAAGCGGCGCACAAGGTCGGCCGGCCAGGGCAAGGTGCTGGTCACTGCGCGCTGGTGGGCGAATCCGTGCAGACCGAGCCAGAGCGCGACCGCGTCGGCGAAGGGATCGGTGCTGGTCGAGTACCCGGCGGCGACACCGTCGGCGAGGATGCCGACGAGCATCCGCAGGACCCCCGCGCCGGGCCGGGCCGGGTGGTCGGCGAAGGCGCCACGGTTGAAAGCGCCGCCGTTGAAGGAGCCGCCGTCGGTGACGACCGGGTTCCGGACGTCACCGGACATGGCGGCCTCACCGGGCATGGCGACTTCACCGAACATGGCGCGGTAGCGCTCGGGGGGGTGGCGGCGAGAGTTCCGTGACGAAGGACGACATGACCGCGCTCGGCGCGGACACCCTGCAAGTCGTCATAGACGCACTCGACGGCTGCGTCACCGCGGGCCAGGCCACCAGCACCGATCTGTACGGCGACGCGGTAGCGCTATGGCTGGGCCTGCACGGACTCGCGGGGGACATCGCCGACCGCATCATCACCACGCTCGCCCACCTGAAGGACGCCTGAGGCTTCACGGTTGTGGGGGTACGGGATCCTGTCCGGCCGGTCTCGTGAGCGGGGCGGGGCGGGACAGGGCCCCCGGACAGGGCGGGCAGGACCTACCCGGCGGCGCTGCCGTCCGTGTTGAGGTCAACGCCCGCCATCAGCCCGGCGAGTACCCGCTCGGATTCGAAGTGGCACTCATGCACCGTCGTTGCCGTCGCGCAGGGAATGAACCATGCTCCGCAGGATCCGGAACGCGTCCGACTGCTCGGTCTCGGTCATGCCGGCCAGCATTCTGACCTCGACGGACCGGACCGCTACGGTCGCCTTCTCCAGGCTCCGTCGGCCGCGAGACGTGAGCCGTGCGGGAAGAACCTTCCCGACGGGCGCCTCCGCAGGCCTGGTCACGTAACCGTCTCGTTCCAGGGCCTGGAGCAGCACGTTCATCGACTGCCGTGTCACGAACGCGCCACGCGCGAGCTCGGAGTTCGACAAGCCCGGCCGTTGAGCCAGCAGTTCGAGGCAGGAGTAGTGCGTCACGCTCATCCCGAGCGGCCGCAGCACCTCCTCCATGGCTGCGCGCAGGGCGCTCGAAGCCTCTTTCAGCAGGTAGCCCAGTGATGTGTCCAGGTCGACGCCGACACCGTTTTGACTCATGTCAGAATTCTGACATACATTGATCCGTGTCAGGAATCTGACACGGAGAGAAGGAGCATCATCATGCCCGCCACCGGCCCCGACTTCGTCTCGCTCCAGGTGCGCGACCTCGACGCTTCGCAGGCGTTCTACGAGCAGTACCTCGGCCTCGTCCGCTCGCAGGCCGGACCTCCGCACGCCGTCGTCTTCGAGACGAAGCCGATCGCGTTCGCACTCCGCGACGTCGTTCCCGGCACCGATCTCGCATCCGTTGCCCAGCCCGGCATCGGTGCCGCGATCTGGCTCCACGCCACCGACGTCCAGGCCATCCACGATGCTCTTTTCGCCGACGGTCACACCATCGTCTCCGCACCGATCGACGGCCCCTTCGGCCGGACATTCACCTTCGCCGACCCCGACGGCTATCAGGTCACCCTCCACGACCGCGCCTGACCGGCCAAACGCCACCGGACGATCACCGATCCTCTCGCGGACTCGGCGTTCACGTCGTCATACGTGGGCCCGGGACGTCTCCAGGGGCTGAGCGGCCTTGGGGAGGCCGAGGCGACCTCGGGTGGTGGTCAGGAGGATGAGTGCCGCGGCGATGGAGGCGAGCAGGAAGGCGTGGGTGCCCTGGGCGGAGGAGAGCGAGGGGAACATGCCCATCCACGCCAGGGAGAAGAAGTTGTTGATGCTGGTGTGCAGCAGCATGACCAGCGGCATGCTCTCGCCGGAGCGGTTGAAGACCCAGGTCATCACGAAGCTGAAGGCGATCGCGGTGGCCATGAACTCCAGCGGCTTCATCGCCGTCACGTCCGGCCAGCCGCCCCACTCGGTCAGGAACAGCGGCAGGTGCCAGGCGCCCCAGAGGACGCCGACGATGAGGGTGGCGGCGACAGGACCGTACCGGCGCTGCATACGCGGCATCGCGAACTCGCGCCAGCCGGGCTCCTCCGCGAGGCCGGTGGTGATCATCTGGAGCAGAAGGCCGGGCAGGTACGCGGCGAGCACCGCGACGGACGGCGGTACGGGGCTCCGGCCGGTCAGCGCGGCCGTGGCGAGGGTCAGCGCGACGGGCACCGAGAGGAGAACCACGAGGTACCAGCGCCAGCCGACCCGGAACTTCGTCATCCGGTCGCGCCAGGCCCGCAGCCCCCGGCGTCCCTCGGTCATCCCGGTCACCAGGAGCGCCGACACGATCGGACCGAGGTACGCGCCGGGCAGGACGCCGAGGAGCTGAGTGGTGCCACCGATGGCGGGGTAGGCGAAGTGCCAGACGCCCAGGCCGTTCTCGGACAGTACGTACGGGGTCCAGGCCAGCCAGCTCAGCACGAAGGCCAGCGAGAAGAACCAGGTCAGGGGGCGACGGCGGAGGCTGCCCCGCAGGCCGGAGGAGCCCGGGCCCGCTTCTCGGCGCGGGTCTTCCGGGCTCGTACGGCCCCGGTCGTACTGACTCGCGTCGGCCTTGCTCTCCCGGCCCGTACCGACCCGGCCCTCCCGGCTCGTACGCGCGTCGTCCCCGCTCGTACGCGCGTCGTCCCCGCTCGTACGCGCGTCGTCCCCGCTCGTACGCGCGTCGTCCCCGCTCGTACGCGCGTCGTTCCGGCTCGTGCCGGACGGGCGGGGCTCGTTGCCTGTGGGGGCTTGGATGTTCACCGCGGTGTCCCTTCGGACGGGGCTGATGTGACGTGTTCAGCACACCAGCGCCGCGTCCGCGGATCATTGCCGTGCGCGCCCCAAGTGGTGGTACAGCAGGCTGTACCACGCGGCCGCGCCCGTACTGCGCCGTGCAACTACGCCCGGCGCCGGGCGTCCTCCAGGTAGCGGAGGACCGCGGCCACCCGCCGGTCGACCTGGTCCGCCGGGGACAGGTCCAGCTTGGCGAAGATGCTGCGGATGTGCTTGTGGACCGCGCCGTCCGTGACGACGAGCCGGCCGGCGATGGCGCTGTTGCCCAGCCCCTCGGCCATCAGGGCGAGTACGTCGCGCTCGCGCGGGCTCAGACGTTCGAGGCGGGTGTCCTGGCGGGAGCGGGTGAAGAGCTGGGCGACGACCTCGGGGTCGATGGCGGTGCCGCCGGACGCCACCCGGTGCAGTGCGTCGAGGAACTCCTCGACCCGGCCCACCCGTTCCTTGAGCAGATAGCCGAGGCCGCCGACCCCGCCGGTGAGCAGTTCGGTGGCGAAGCTCTGCTCCACGTACGCGGACAGTACGAGGACGGCCAGATCGGGGCGGCGGCGCCGGGCCTCGACGGCCGCGCGGATGCCCTCGTCGGTGTGCGTGGGCGGCATCCGTACGTCGAAGATGGCGATGTCGGGCTTGTGCGCGTCGATGGCGTCCAGCGCTCCGTCGGGGGTACCGGCCGTGGCCACCACGTCGAGGGACTCCGCACGCAGCAGCAGGGCGAGCCCCTCGCGCAGCAACGCGTCGTCCTCGGCTATGACGACCCGTAGTTCACGAGCCGCGGACGGGCCGGCATCCACGGGCGAACCACGATCGGCGGACAGGTCACGAGCCACAGGCAGACCACGATCGGCGGACAGGTCACGAGCCACGGGCAGGTCACCATGCACAGGCAGGTCACGATCCACAGGGAAGATCCACTTCGAGCGTTGTCGGGCCGCCGGGCGGGCTGGCCAGGCGGAGCGTACCGTCGTGTGCCGCCACGCGGCGGCGGATGCCGGTGAGGCCGGAGCCGCCGTCCTCGTCCGCGCCGCCCCGGCCGTCGTCGGTGACGGTCAGTCGGAGGCGTCCGCCGCGGGCCCGTACCGTAACCGTGGCGTGCGCGGCGGCACTGTGCTTGGCGATGTTCGTCAGGGCCTCGGCCACCACGAAATAGGTGGTCGCCTCGACGGAGGCGGCGCATCGTTCGGGTGCGTCGACGTCGATACGGCAGGGCACCGCGCAGTTCGCGGCCAGCCCGGAGAGAGCCCCGGCCAGCCCACGGTCGTCCAGGACCGGAGGCAGGATGCTGCGCGAGACGCTGCGCAGTTCGGCCAGGGCCTGTTCGGCGGCGGACTGGGCGCGTTCGAGGATGTCGTCGGCGCGGGACGGATCGCGGGCCACCTGGCGGCGGGCGGCGCCGAGCAGGACGGTGACCGAGACGAGCCGGTTCTGCGTGCCGTCGTGGAGCGCGCGCTCGATACGGCGCAGTTCGGTGGCGTGCGCGTCCAGGGCGGCGGCGCGGGTGGCGGTCAGTTCCGCGACCCGGAGCGACAGGTCGGTGTCGGGACCCGCCGCGAGCAGGCGCCGTCCGGGGCCGGCCTGAAGCCGTGCCATGCCGGGGGCCAGGCCCACGATGATGACGATCCAGCCCACACCGAGCAGGGTCACGGCGAGGGCGTCCGGCCAGGATTGCGCGGAGCCGAAACCCAGGGATGTGGCGGTCGCGTCCCGGGGCATGAGCCGCCAGTACAGCGGAAAGGCCGTGTCACGTACGGCCATGACCGGCAGCAGTACGCCGAGCAGGCCCAGGAGCAGCCCCGAGGTGGCGTGCCGGCACAGCCAGCGCAGCTCCCGCCGGGTGGTGGGGTCGACGAGTGCGAGCCGCAGTTGGGTGGGCGGGGGTTCCGGGGCGATGACCTCGGGGCCGCGGCGGGCGAGCCGCCGGCGTTCCCGGCCGGCCAGGGCGTGCAGTACGCGCAGGACGAGCGGCGCGATGAGCAGGCCGACACCGACCAGTGAGGCCACGGCTGTCGCCGCGAGCAGGAGCAGGACGCCGAGCGCCATGGCGGCCGTACCGAACCCGCCGACGAGCTGCCCGATCGCGGCACCGGCGGCTCTCAGCGTCCGTACGGCGGTGTCCTTGAGGCCGTCGGCCGGGGTGTCGTCGGGACGATGGGCCGCGGTGTCGTCGGGACTGTCGGCCGGGGCGGCGGCCGGGGCCGGGGCCGCGGTGTCCTGCTGCGTCGCCATCCGCCGTGCCATGCGCTCTCCCTTTGTTCGCGAACGACCTTAGGCGTACGGGCGTTCGCCATGGGCCCGGGGGTGGGGAAGCCCCGGGCGGGAGGGCGCGAGGGGGCAGGCCGGCGGAGGGCGGGCCGACCGGGGGCGGGGGTAGGGAGCGCTGGGGGTCGGGGGTACAGCCTGCTGTACCCCGGATCGGGCGGTCCACTGGATCGCCCGAGGGCGGTCACGCTCCGTAACGTCGGTGACGACAACAGCGGCGATCCCCGCAGGAGGAAGTCCCCATGGCGCACACCGATCCGTACCGCCTCACCGCCCCAACCACCCCCGTCCTCGCCACCACCGCCACCGCCGAAGGCCCGAGCGGTGGCGTCACCCGCGGTGACATCGTCCGTACGTTGCTGTGGACCGTGGTGGTGATCAGCGCGGTCGCCAACGCAGTGGCCTCGTACGGCGCCGTCAGCACCTGGGTGCAACTGTCCTGCGGCACCGTCACCCTGCTCGCCGCGACGGCCCTGGTCGTGCGCAGTCTGCGAGGACGTCGATGAGGTCGGTGAGGTCGACGCCGAGGTCGACGGGTTCCGCGATGAAGTCGACGAGCACAGCCACCGTCGGCACCGCGCGGCGGACGACGCCCGCCATCGCGCTGGGTCGCGTCAGCAAGACGTACGAGGGTGGCGTACGGGCCCTCGACGACGTGTCGTTGACCGTGGAGCACGGGACGTTCCTCGCCGTGATGGGGCCGTCGGGGTCCGGCAAGAGCACGCTGATGCACTGCGCCGCGGGGCTCGACTCGCCGACGTCGGGCAGTGTCCGTATCGACGGCCAGGAGATCGCCGGGCTGAACGAGACCCGTCGCACCGAACTGCGCCGGGAGCGCGTCGGTTTTGTGTTCCAGGCGTACAACCTGATCCCCTCGCTCTCCGTCGAGGACAACATCACACTGCCGCTGCGGCTGGCCGGGCGGCGCCCGGACCGGGCCTGGCTGGACACACTGGTCGAGCGGGTCGGGCTGGGCGACCGGCTCGGCCACCGCCCGGCGGAACTCTCCGGCGGCCAGCAGCAACGGGCCGCTGTCGTACGGGCGTTGGCCGCCAAGCCGGCTGTCGTGTTCGCCGACGAGCCGACCGGCGCGCTCGATCTCCGGAGTGCCCACCAGGTGCTCGATCTGCTCCGCGGCCTCGTCGACGAACTGCGCCAGACGGTGGTGATGGTCACCCACGACCCGGCCGCCGCGGCCCGGGCGCACCGGGCGCTGGTGATGGCCGACGGCCGGGTGGTCGAAGCCCTGGAGGACCCGACCGCGCCTCAACTGGCCGACCGTCTCGTGACGTTGGGGGAGCGGTAGACCATGCTGCATCTCGCTCTGCGGATGACCGCGCGCCGGATCAGCGCGCTGCTCGCGGTGGCGTGCGCGGTCCTGGGCGGCGCCGTGCTGATCACCGCCACCGGCGTACTGGCCGAGTCCGGACTGCGTTCCCAGTTGCCGCCCGGCCGGCTCGGCGGCGCGGACGTCGTGGTCGCGGCCGACCAGGAGTACCACCCGGAGGCGGACCTGCCGATCCCACTGCCCGAGCGCGCCACGGTCCCGGCGCAGCTCACCGACCAACTGGCCGGGCTGCCGGGGGTGACGGCGGCGGTCGGTGACATCGGGTTCCCGGCCGCGCTCGTGGACGCGCGGGGACAGGTCGTACCGCCGGCGGACGGGGACCCCGCGTCGGCCGGGCACGGCTGGTCCTCGACGAAGCTGCTGGCGGATCCGCGAATCGAGGGCCGCGCGCCGTCGGGCCCTGACGAGGTCGCGGTGGACGCGGCGACGGGCCTGAGCGTGGGTGACCGTGTGCAGATCGCCGCCAACGGCCGCCCCGCCGCGCCCTATCGCGTCTCGGCGGTGGTCGGGACGCTGAGCGCTGGTACGGGTACGGGCGCGAGTGCGGGCGCGGGTGTGTTCTTCGCGGACGAGACGGCCGTACGCCTGTCCGGTCGCGAGAGCCGTACCGGTGACGGCGGTGGCGACGGTGGGAGCGGCGGCGGGGGCGAGGGCGAGGGCGACAGTACGGGTACGTCCCCTGCTGCCGGCCCGCGCGCCGGTACGGATACGTCCCCCGCGGGCAGCCCACGCGCCGGCACGGTCGACCTCATCGGCCTCACCACCGAACCCGGCGCCGAGGAACAGGTCGCCTCCGCGGTGCGCGGCCAGGTGGCGGGCACCGGCCTGAAGGTCCTCACCGGCGCGGACCGCGGCGAGACCGTGTCGCCCGGGGTGGGCTCGGCCCGCTCCCTTCTCGTCCTGCTCTCCGGTTCGCTCGCCGGGATCGTCCTGCTGATCACCGGATTCGTCACCACGGGCGCGCTGGGCGTGTCGATCGCCGGGCAGCGCCGCGATCTGGCGCTGATGCGGGCCGTCGGGGCGACCCCGAAGCAGATACGGCACCTGGCCGCCGCCCAGTCGACGGTCGTCGCGGCCGTGGCCCTGGTGCCGGGCGTGGCCGTCGGCTATCTGCTGGCCGGACAGTTCCGGGGCATGCTGGTGGACCGCGGTGTCCTGCCCGCCCAACTCCCCCTGACCATCAGCCCGTTGCCCGCCCTCGCCACCGTCCTGCTCATGGCGGCGGCGGTGCGGATCTCGGCCCGGTGCGCGGCCTGGCGTACGTCTCGTATGCCGGCCACCGAGGCGGTCGCCGAGTCGCGCAGCGAGCCGCGGAAACCGTCGAGGACGCGCACGCGCAGCGGACTGCTGCTGATCGTCGCCGCGAGCGTGATGTCGGCCGCGCCACTGCTGCAACGCACCCTCATCGGCGCCTCGGCCACCTCCATCGCGGGCATCCTCGCCGCGATCGGCCTGGCCCTGGCCGGCCCGGCGCTGGTCAAGGGCGTAGGGGAAGCGGCCGTACGCCGGCTGCGCCCCGGCGTGTCCGCTCCGACATGGCTGGCCCTGTCCAACGTACGGGCGTACGCGTTGCGCGTCACCGGTGTCGTCAGCCCGCTGGCCATGGCGGTCGTGTTCGTCCTGACGTACACGTTCGCACAGACCACCGTCATGGCCGCGACCTCGCACGACACCGACACCGACACCCTCGCCCAGCACCGGCTGAGCGCGCCCGGCCTGGGCGGTCTGCCGACGGGCACCCTGTCCGACGTACGGGACGTGCCGGGCGTACGGGCCGCGGCACCCGTCAGTACGACCACGGTGGCGTGGCCGTACAAGCAATTCGGCGACGCGGCGACCGAGTCCGCCTCCGCGATGATCCTGACGCCGGCCGCCGCGGACGTCCTCGACCTCGGCATACGAGAAGGAAGCCTGGCGCACCTCACCGGCGCCACGGTCGCCGTCAGCAGCGAGGTCGCGCGCTGGCGCGGAGCGGAAACGGGCCGGCACGTACGACTGATCCTCGGCGACGGCGCACAGGTCGACGCCCGGGTCGTCGCGGTGTACGACCGCGGGCTCGGCTTCGGCCCGGTGGTCCTCTCCCGCGATCTGGCAGCGGGGCACACCACGGCGGGACTGGACCAGAGCGTCCTGGTCCGCACGGACGGTACGGCCGCCGCGGAACGGGGGCTGAGCGCACTGGCTGCGTCGAGCCCAGGCCTGGAGCTGTCGAATACGACACCGGGGTCGGGGGCAGCGGCCTCCGGTGGGTCGGACACCCCGCCCGAGGTGTGGATCAATCTGGCCGTCATCGTGGTGCTGCTCGCCTATCTCCTGCTGAGCATCGCCAACAAGCTCGTCGCCGCCACCGCCCAGCGCCGCACCGAGATCGCCGCCCTCCGCCTGGTCGGCACAACACCGCGTCAAATACGCGCGATGATGCGCCGCGAGGCCGCCGTGATAGCCACCGCCGCACTCACCACGGGCCTGCTCCTGTCCGCCCTCCCCCTCGCCCTCCTGGGCCAGGGCTTCCTGAACCACCCCTGGCCGTCGGGCCCCACCTGGCTCCTGCCCGCGACCGCCGTCACGGTCGTCGTCATGTCCTTCCTCACCATCGAACTCCCCACCCGCCAGTCCCTGCGCAGGGCACCGGCGGAAGCGGTCCGGACGGGGGCGTGAGGCGTGGTCATGAGGCATGTGGGCGGCGGCGGCCCCTGGAGGTTTGGCACAAGGCTCGACCCCGCGGATTCCGGCCATTCCTCGGTAGCCGCTGCCCCCGGATTTCACATTGTGCCTATGGTGAGAGCCGTGTGCCGGGGGGCTCTGACGAGGCGCCTGGGGCAGCACATCACCAACACGTCGGGGGGTACATCGTGGTGGGGAATCGTCATGCGGCCTCTGGCCCCGGCACCTGAAAACCCCCACTGGCCCCCGGCACGTCCGGGGCTCCGAACGACATCGGTCTCCCTCTTCGGCCAGGCCTTCGGCCAGAGTCAAGTCCCCTTCCTCCAGGCCCCCTTCAGTCACGTCCCCTTCAGTCAGGTCCCCTCCGCAGCACCGAACCGCATGCGGTCGTCGCGGTCCCGCGAACCACGAACTGTCGCGGCCAGGCCGCCGCCTCCGCATGACATGACAAGAGAGGTTGATCTTGGACGCGAAAGTTCTCGAAGCGCAGCAATGGGTGAACGCCACCTACGGAAGCGTTACGGGCTACACACGGGCCCCGGAGGACGGCCGCACCGGCTGGTCCACCATGAACGCCTTGATCATGGGACTCCAGCACGAGCTGGGCATCAGCCCGGTCGTCGCCAGCTTCGGGCCGGGCACGATGTCCAGACTCCAGGCCATCGGCGACATCGGGTTCGGCTGGAACCAGAACAGCAACATCGTCCGCATCATCCAGCACGGCCTGTTCTGCAAGGGCTACTGGGGCGCCAACGGCTACGGCGAGTACGGCGCGGTCACCACCGAGGCCGTCAAGGCGATGCGTCTCGACATGGGACTGCCCGACGGAGGCATCGGCACCGCGGGCGGCCAGACCACCCCCTCCATCTTCAAGTGCGTCCTCAACATGGACGCGTACATCAAGGTGGCCGGCGGCACGGACGACATCAGATCGATCCAGCGGTGGCTCAACGGCCGCTACTGGCAGAAGAGCGCCTTCAGCATCGGCCCGTGCGACGGGATCTACTCCCGTGACGTGCAGAAGGCGCTGATGACGGGGCTCCAGTACGAGCTGGGTATCGCCGCCCCCAACGGGAACTTCGGTCCCGCCACTCAGGCCGCGCTGAGGACGAAGAACCTGGGCCAGGGCGACTCGGGCGTGCTGGTCGAGATGTTCTCGGCCGCGTGCGTGTTCAACTCCCCGGTCCCGTCGGGCACCAGCGACACGGGCACGCCGACGACATGGCGCAGCAGCTACGACGCCACACTCGTCGAGTTCGTGAAGGCGTTCCAGAAGTTCTCCAGGCTGGCGGAGTCGGGCCGGTCGGACTACCAGACATGGGCGCAGCTCCTGGTGTCGATGGGCGACGCGGACCGTCCGGCGACCGGCAGCGACACCCGGTTCGAGATCACCGCGTCGCGCGCGAAGTATCTGCGCGACAACCTCTACGAGGTCGTGGGCCGCTATCTGTACGACCCGCCGGGCTCGACCCTGGACAAGGAGATCAAGCCCGGAGAGCTCAAGACGATCTTCGACGCGGGTCTGAAGGTCTTCCCGATCTACCAGGACAACGCGCGCCAGCTCTCCGACTTCACGTACTCGGCGGGCTATACGCACGCCCTGAACGCGCACACGCTGGCCGTCGGCTACGGCTTCAACCGGGGCACGACGATCTACTTCGCGGTGGACTACGACGCCACCCAGGAAGAGATCGACTCGGCGATCGTGCCGTACTTCCACGGTGTCGCCGCTGGCCTGGCGTACAACGGCAAGCGGTACATCCACGGCGTGTACGGATCGCGGAACGTCTGCGCGAACGTGACGAAGCGGACCGCGGCCCGCTACTCCTTCGTATCCGGTATGTCCTGGGGCTTCTCCGGGAACCTCGGCTTCCCGCTCCCGGCGAACTGGTCGTACAACCAGATCAAGGAGTTCCAGGTCACCAACGGGTCGGACGTCTTCGACCTGGACCGTGATGTCGTCTCGGGCGCGGACCCGGGCCAGAACTCCGTCAACAGGCCCGCGGGGCCGGCGGACGGCTTCATCAACTACATCGCGAGCCTGCTCCAGCTCGCGCGGGAGTACGGCAAGGGCAACGCGAATCAGCTCGTCATGGAGTACGTACGCCACAGGAGCTACGGCGGCGGGGACTGGGACTTCCTGATCGGCGAGTACGACCACGGCTTCAGGGACTTCGCGAACAGCCGCGGCATGTCGGTGATGGAGGAATTCAAGGATCCCTTCACCGGACACGAGCTGGGCGCCGAACACCTGATGGCGTCGGCGAACGGGCATTTCGTGGCGTGGAAGCCGAGCAACCCCCGCTCGGTCAACGAGGGCGATGTCGCCGGGTGGGGCGGTGACCTGCTGACGTTCTACGCCGACTGGCGTCACGCCAAGGACACCTACCCGTCGGGTTACCAGTTCGCCATGGAGAAGCTGGCAAAGGTCGGTGTGGCCGCCAGCTTCGGCTTCAACGACCTGATCGAGGACGCGGACGCCTGGCTGATAGCCGACGCGGTACGCAACAACAACAAGGACATCCTCACCGCGGTGCAGGACCTCTACAACGGCGGCGGGGGCCTCAGGCGCTTCCAGCGGTACTGGCAGGGCCGGTTCAGCGGGAACACGGAAGACGCCAAGTTCCTGGCGCACAACATCCTCACCGCGGCCGACGACAAGGAGGTCGTCGCGGCGCAGGTCGGTCTGATCTCGGTCCGCGGCGGTATCCTCACGCTTCCCGCCATGCTGGACTACGACGAACTGGAGCCGTTCGAGAAGGGCTTCGTCGATACGCTGCTCGCCCGCACCGGCGAGGAGTCCCGGATGGCGGCCACCTACCGGAAGAATCACGAAACGTATCTCCGCGCCGCGAACGCCCGTGCCGCGGCGCGCGCACAGAAGGATTAGCTCATGCGCCGGTTGGGTCCAGTGGCGTGGCTCGCCCTTGCTGTCGTCTCCGCGCTGCTGCTGGGAGTCGCGCGCTTCGTCGGCGTCTTCTCCAGCGGTCTCGACATCGTCGAGGCCTGCGACGCCGCCGGTCAGCCCTTTGACGACCAGTACTGGGCCGAGCGCGAACGGGAGGCGGAGCAGTGGTTCCCGGTGCACAACAAGTGCAACGCCCACTACGACCTCGTTTCGGTCTGGGTCAACCCGGCCATCGTTGTGTTTGTGCTGCTGATCGTCGTGTGTGTGGGGGCCGCCGTGTGGTCGGCGCGCTCCCGTTCGAGAGCGAGGAGAGGAAAGTCGTGATGGTTGGCGAGTTTTCGCGGCGCCGGTTCGTCGGTGCGGCAGGCGCGGTCGCCGGTACGGTCATGCTCGGCTCGATGGGCACGGCCGGCCCCGCGGCCGCAGCCGGCCCGGCGTCCGGCGACGCGTGGCAGGGCGACCTGTCGGCGAACGGCTGGCCGGTCCTGGAGGAGGCCGGGGAGTTCGGCATCGAGGGCAGCGGTCAGTCCGTACGCCTGGCCAACGGCGAGGCGGCCGTGATCCTGCTGTACGTGGCGCGCCGTTTCCACTACGAGATCGACCAGCTCCGAAGAGGCGACGTACACGGCCACACGCCGTCGCGCCGGATCCATGAGCCGTACGAGTCGAACTACTTGTCCGGCACGGCGATCGCGATCCGCCCGGACGCCTACCCGATGGGCGTCAAGGACGGCCTGTACCCGCACGAGCTGCTGATCGTCCGGGACATCCTTGCGGAGCTGGACGGCTCTGTTGTGTGGGGCGGTGATCTGAGCACGCCGAAGGAGTCACACTTCGAGATCGCGCTCAAGCCCGGCCACCCGAAGGTGAAGGGCGTCGCGCGCAAGATCCAGGGCTGGAACGACACCCCGGGCGAGGGCGCGGGCGCGGTGGACGCGTTCCTGCCCGACCGGCTTTCCCGGGCAAAGGCGTTCGCGCGCCGGGCCGCGTAGCGAACGCTCTGAACCGGCGGCGTGCAGCGTACGCCGTGGAACGGAGTGGGCCCCCGCCGGAAATCGGGCGGGGGCCCACTCCGTGTGCACTGCGGCGGTGGGCACAGGAGTGGGCGGGGGACATCGCGGAACGGCTGCGGAACTGGAAGCTCCGGAGGATGCCGGGTGACCGCTGGTCCCCGCGTACGCGGAGTTCGTGCCCGGTCAGCCGTCGGATTCGTCGGGTGCGGGGGCGTATCCGCCGATCCGTGGCGGGGAATCTTCGCGAGAGCAACACACGGAATACGCACGGCCTCCCGTCGGCGCCGTTACGTTGTAGGCCGCTCGATCCTGAGTGCGAACACTTGAACCGGTCGCCGGAGTTCCTGGTGGCGCAGTCAGCACAGAAAAGATCGCGGATGGACTACTGCTCCTCGTGCCGTCGGACGCTCAACGGCGCTCTCGTGTGCCCCGGGTGTGGCGCGTACGCTCCGGATATCGCGCCGCCCGGGTATCAGGGCCGGGGCGCGGCGCCAGCGGCCCCTGCGACTCCGGAGGCGTGGCGCGGGCGGGGCTTTCCGGTCGCCGCGGACTACTTCGGTCCCGCGTCCCGTCTCGGTGCCGAGTCGTCGGCTCACTCCGAGATATCCGAGCAGCCGGTCGCGGACGCGGCGGACGGTTCGGACGACGGGTCGGCCGGCGCGCTGGCCGGCGACTCCGAGTACGCCGTCTCGGCCGCCGCAGCGGCTTCCGCCATCCCCGTCACCGAGGGCCGTGCGGCCCGGCGGCGGGAGTTGGCTCGTTGGAAGAAGCAGCGGCGGCGGGCCGTGGTCGCGTCGACCGTCGCGCTCGTCGGGGGCGGGCTGACCCTCGCCGTACTGCCGTCCCGGCCGTCCACCGGCCATGACGCGCAGGCGTCCGCGGCGCCCGAGCCCCATGCCGCGGCCACGAGCCTGGCGGACGCCACCGACACCGACTCGTCCACCGTGCGGCCGCGCACCGGCGATCCGCAGGGCTCCGCCACGCGTACTCAGCCGCCCGCGATCAGCAGCCCGCCGCGGAACGCCACCACCGTGGTGACCACCACCGCTACGAAGCGCCTCCAGCAGACCACCGTCGCCACCCGTCCCACCGCGACGACCAGCCCGCAGGCGCGCACCGCACCGGTAGCGAACGTACCGATCGACGAGGCGCCCGCCACCGCCGATCCCACGGCGCCCCCGCAGCAGACGACCACACCCCCGCCGCCGCCCCCTCCCACCGACGACTCCACGGCGGAAACCCCGCCCTCGAGCCCCCCACCGACCGCGGAGGAACGGGACCGGCTCTGCCTGCTCGTCATCTGCCTCGGCTGATCAACGCGTCGGGCGGCGGTTCGCCCGCCCTCAGACCTGACCCGTTGTCGCTGTCGCGTGTGGGGTGGTCGTGCCCCAGCTTGCGAGGAGGCGGAGGGCCTCGTCGGAGGGGGAGCCTGGTTCGGCGTGGTAGATGACCAGGATTTGTTCGTCGTCGTCGGGGAGGGACATGCCCTCGTACGAGAGGGTCAGCGGGCCGACGAGCGGGTGGTGGAGACGCTTCACGCCGTGACTTTTCTCCTTCACGTCGTGGGTGGCCCAGAGGCGGCGGAATTCGTCGCTCTTCACGGACAGTTCACCGACGAGCGCGGACAGTTCCGGGTCGTCCGGGTAGCAGCCCGCGTACAGGCGTAGCGAGCTGACCAGGTCGGATGCCTTGGAGTCCCAGTCGACGAAGAGGTCGCGGTAGGCGGGCGAGAGGAAGATCAGGCGCGCCCAGTTCCGCTCGCGGAGCGGCAGCTCGCCCCAGTCACCGAAGACCGCCGCGGCCATGCGGTTCCAGGCGAGGACCTCGGAGCGGCGGCCGCTGACGTAGGCGGGGACGCCGTCCATCACCTCCAGGAGCTGGCGCAGACCCGGACGTACGTGCTGTGGGCGGGTGGCGGCCTGGCGCTTCTTGTGGGGCTTGCAGCTTGCGAGGTGGTTGAGGTGGGCGTGTTCCGCGCCGGTGAGCCGGAGGGCGCGCGCGATCGAGTCGAGTACCTCCGCCGACACATTGCGCCCGTTGCCCTGCTCAAGGCGGGTGTAGTACGCGACGGACACCCCGGCGAGCTGCGCCAGCTCCTCGCGCCGAAGGCCCGGTACGCGCCGGTGGCGGCCGAGGTCCGGCAGGCCCACGTCCTCGGGCTTGAGCCTGGCCCTCCTCGTACGCAGGAACTCGACCAGCTCGGCCCGGCGGTCGAGGGGCTCGGCCGTACCGGAGGGGGCCGGGGGCTCCGCCGTACCGGAGGCGGGTAGTGGCGCCGCCGTACCCGTGGCCGTACCGCCGGCCGCACCGGAAGCGCCGCCGGCCGCGCCCGGAGCGCCGAATGCGTTCGCCCGATCGTCCATGCCATCCAGTATTCCTGGAATTCCTGGTCGTACGCCCAGAAGCCTGACCCCACCAGTAGTACGACCACTGAACGTACGCAAACGGGAGGCCTGGGTAATCCCACGCGCCAGCACCATGCTGGTCGGCATGCCCGCACCAGTCGGTTCCGGGCGCGGAATGATCTTTCTAGGAGACCCCCCAGGCATGACCACCGTTGCCGCATACGCCGCTCCCGCCGCCAAGGCTCCCCTGGAGCGCACCACGATCGAACGCCGTCCGGTGGGCGCTTTCGATGTCCTGATCGACATCAAGTTCGCCGGCATCTGCCACTCGGACATCCACCAGGCCCGCGACGGCTGGGGCGGGGGCATATTCCCCATGGTTCCCGGCCACGAGATCGCCGGCGTCGTCGCCGAGGTCGGTTCCGGAGTCACCAAGTTCGCCGTCGGCGACCGCGTGGGCGTCGGCTGCATGGTCGACTCCTGCCGCGAGTGCGAGAACTGCCGGGCCGACCTGGAGCAGTACTGCCTCCAGGGCAACATCGGCACGTACAACGCCCGCGACAAGAACGGCGACCCCACCTACGGCGGCTACTCCGCCCAGGTCGTCGTCGACGAGAACTTCACCCTCCGCATCCCGGACGGCCTCTCCCTCGATGTCGCAGCGCCGCTGCTCTGCGCGGGCATCACGACGTACTCCCCGCTGCACCACTGGAACGCCGGCCCCGGCAAGAAGGTCGCGGTCGTCGGCATGGGCGGTCTCGGGCACATGGGCGTCAAGATCGCGCACGCGCTGGGCGCCGAGGTGACCGTACTCAGCCAGTCGCTGCGCAAGAAGGACGACGGGCTGCGGCTGGGCGCCGACCACTACTACGCGACCAGCGACCCGAAGACCTTCGAGGAACTGCGCGGCACCTTCGACATCATCCTCTCGACGGTCTCCGCGCCCATCAATCTCGACGCGTTCCTGTCCCTGCTCAGGACGGACGGCGCGCTGGTGAACGTGGGCGCGCCGGAGGAGCCCGTCTCGCTCAACCTCTTCTCCCTGCTGGGCGGCCGCAAGACCCTCGCCGGCTCGGGCATCGGCGGAATCCGCGAAACCCAGGAAATGCTGGACTTCTGCGCCGAGCACGGCCTGGGCGCGGAGATCGAACTGATCGAGGCGAACCAGATCAACGAGGCGTACGAGCGGGTGCTGGACAGCGATGTGCGGTACCGGTTCGTGATCGACGTCGCGACGATCTGAGCGGGCGCGGAGTTTTGCGCGGCCGGAAAGTCTCGGCGTTCGGAAAGTCTCACAGAATCACCAAATTTAGGCCGCAGATGTAATAGGAAGTGCCAGGAACCAGACGGTTCCTGGCACTTTTCGTTTACGACCGGTCAGGTCTGGCCGAGAACACCGTCCGCCCACTCCATATTGCTGGCCAGTTGTCAGACCCGTGTCCTACGGTGCTGATTGGTGGCTCACGGGGGAGCCGCCGGGCGACTAGGGGGATGCGTGGTGAGTACGTCGTGAGTACGGAGGCGGCTGCGGCGCTGGTGGAGCGTATCGCCGAGCGGCGTGCGGGGGTGGGGGATCCGCGGGCTCTGGTGGGGGAGTTGCGGCGGGCGTTGGTGCTGGTGCCTTTGGTGGGTGGGGGGTTGTGGACGGCGGAGCTGGGCGGGGTGCGCTGGGTCTGCGGGTTCACGGATGAGGCCGCTTTGGCGCGGTTCGCGAAGGCGCGGGACGGCGGGGACGGGCAGGTGTCCGGGCGGGAGTGGGAGTTCGCGGAGATTCGGGGTGCGCGGCTGCTGGATGAGGTGGTTCCGGCGATGGGGGTGCCGGCGGGGGTGGCGGTGAATATCGCGGATCCGGATGGGTCGATGCTGTTTCCGCCGGTGGTGGGGATTGTGCCGGAGGCGGTCGCGGTGGACGCCGGCGCTGTCGACGCGGACGCCGGCGCGCGTGACGGGGGGCGGGGCCGGTGAGCGGTTTCGAGGATCTGCGGTTCGACGAGGAGAGTGTCCGGCGGATCACCGAGGGTCTGCGGGGTGCGATAGGGGAGTTGCGGGAGGTGGGCACCGGGACCGGCGCCGTACTCGGCAAGGGCTTCTCGGAGCTGGCCATGACCGGCATGGAGGCGGGGCATCGCGGTCTGGCGGTGGATTTCGAGGATTTCTGCGAGCGGTGGGAGTGGGGGGTGCGGGCGCTGGTCCAGGACGCGAACACGATCGCGTCGACGCTGGGGCTGGCGGCGGGGCTGGTGTGGGAGGAGGACCAGTACATCCAGGGGACGTTCAAGATCGCGGTGAACGCGGCGGTGGGCAATCCGCATGCCTCGGAGGAGGAGATCACCGGGCAGGGCTGGGGTGATGTGCTCACGCCGGATGCGCTGAGCCCGGACTACAGCGCGGAGTCGTT
>NZ_JBHVGV010000005.1:0-109342 GCF_042800555.1 Streptomyces sp. NPDC057617
GGCCTCGCCGGAGCGGCGGGCGCGGCCGCGGCCTGGGCGGGCCTCGCCGGAGCCTGGGCGGCCGGAGCCGGGGCGGCCTGGGTCGTGGTCACCGCAGCCCCCGCGGCTGCGGTGACGGCGCTCTGGGTGGGATCGCCCGCCGTGCCGGGAGTGCCCGGCTTGTAGTCGGCGAAGAAGTCCCACCAGGCACGGTCGACCGAATTCGGGTCCTGGAGGTACTGCTGGTAGATCTCGTCGACGAGCCATTCGTTGGCTCCGAAGGCGGCCGCAGGGTTCTTGCCCTGCCCGTCTTCGTCGGTCGAGATGCTCGCGTTACTGGGGGACTGAGACGACACGGCGTGAACCGCCCTCTTCCGCTTCACAAGGTGATGGACAGCGGGAATCAAGGCTACGCCTACCAGGCCTTCAGGTGCAGGCCGGGCGTGCCATCGTCGTGCACATCACATCCGACGGCGGGTTTCGGCGTATGAAATGGCGGGAAACAAGCGGGGTTCCATGGTGGCAGGGCACACAACACCCCGGTGACAACCGGACTTCGGCCCTCACCTCGTGCTTCTGCGGTCACCACGACGTACCCCTCGCGTACCCCGGCACTTCTCAGGGCCTCGCAGTTCGAAGCCTACGTCAATCGTGCGTTCGGGGTGTTCCCGGAAGAGTGACGCGTATCAGGCAGCCGCGAGCCGATTCGGCCACTCCTATCCGGCCGCCGTGCAGATCCACCGCCCAGCGCGCGATCGCCAGACCGAGCCCCGTACCGCCGTCGCTGCCGGGGCCGTGCGGGGAGGGCGCCGTACCCCGGTTGAACCGCTCGAAGACCCGGTGCCGCTCCTGCTCCGGGATCCCGGGACCTTCGTCCTGGACCTCCAGTTCCAGCGACTCGGGCCCGGTGCCGCGCCGCGCCCGTACGGTGACCCGGCCGTGCGGCGGACTGTGCTTGACGGCGTTGTCGATGAGGTTGGCGACGACCTGGTGGAGCCGCTCCGCGTCGGCGTGCGCGGTCAGTTCGGGCGGCGACACATCGAGATGCAGATGCACGTCCGTACGGGTGTGACTGCTGGAGCCGGACCCCATCGCGCGCCGCGAGGCGGCCAGATTGGCCTCCTTGAGCACTCCGGAGAGATACGGCCACACCTCGAAGCGCTGCGCCCTGAGCGGTACGACGCCGTTGTCCAGCCGGGACAGATCGAGCAGCGTCTCGGTCAGCCGGCCGAGCCGCTCGGTCTGGCGCAGGGCCGTGCGCATCGTCTCGGGATCGGCGGCGGACACCCCGTCGACGACGTTCTCCAGCACGGCGCGCAGGGCCGCGATGGGGGTGCGCAGCTCGTGCGAGACATTGGCGATCAGCTCCTTGCGGTGCCGGTCCTCCGCCTCCAGGTCGTCGGCCATGCGGTTGATGGTGGAGGCGAGGTCGCCCAGCTCGTCCTTGCGGTCGGCGCCGCTGACCCGGCGGGTGTAGTCGCCGTGCGAGATGCCCTTGGCGACGGTGTTCATCTCGTCGAGGGGCGCGGTCAGGCCATGGGCCACGAACTGGGTGATCAGCAGGGTGGCGATCACCGAGAAGACGGTGATGAAGCGCAGCTCGGTCTCGGTGCGCAGGGCCACCATCAGCAGGCCGGTGGTGATGAAGACGGAGACGACGACGAGGGTGCCGAGCTTGGCCTTGATGGAGAACGGCCGCAGACCGGTGCCCTCGGGGTTGCCGGACGCCGGCGGGCTCATGGCGCGGGGGTCTCCAGCGCGTACCCGACCCCGTGCACCGTACGGATCCGCTCGGCGCCGATCTTCCGGCGCAGCGCCTTGATGTGGCTGTCGACCGTACGGGTCCCGGAGGCGTCCGCCCAGTCCCACACCTCGGCGAGAAGCTGCTCCCGGGAGAGCACCGCGCGCGGGGTGTTCGCCAGGCAGACCAGCAGATCGAACTCGGTCGGCGTGAGATGCACGTCCTCGCTGCGCACCCGCACCCGGCGCTGCGCGTGGTCGATCTCCAGCTCGCCGAGGCGCAGGATGCCGCTGCGCGGAGTCACCGCGGCGAGCGCCGCGCGCTCCACCCGGCGCAGCAGCACATGCACCCGCGCCGCCAGCTCCCGCATGGAGAACGGCTTGGTCATGTAGTCGTCGGCGCCGACCCCGAGGCCGACCAGCATGTCGGTCTCGTCGTCGCGCGCCGTCAGCATCAGCACCGGCACCGGGCGCTGCGCCTGGACCCGGCGGCAGACCTCAAGGCCGTCGAAGCCGGGCAGCATGACGTCGAGGACCATCAGGTCCGGCTGCCAGGCCTCGGCCGCGTCGACGGCCGCCGGGCCGTCCGCCGCCGTCTGGACCAGAAATCCCTCGGCCCTCAGCCGCGCTGCGATGGCGTCGACGATCGTCGTGTCGTCCTCGACGACCAGGACCCGGCGCTGGGCGCCGGGCGTGGCCGCCACTCCGTTGTGGCTGGTGTGTGTCTGCTCCATCGCCCGCCCCTGGTACGCGTTCCGCGATCCTTGATCCGGCGATCCACATTCCCGATGAGGATGTGGATCGATGTGTGTGTGGTGCAGCGTAGAGGCAGCGGGAGCTTCCCGGCTACGCAGTGCGAACACCGAGATGGACCACGTCGGGTACGCCTCGGGCAACCTGGATCTCTTCCTCCCGTACCCCGGTGAAACCGGCATTCCGCAACGCATCGCCGAAGGCCGCGGAGGGCTGGGCCGACCATACGGCGAGTACACCGCCTGGTTTCAGCCGCGCCCGGCAGGCGGCCAGACCGTCGGCCGCGTAGAGATTTCCGTTGCCTTCGGTAACCGTCCAGTCCGGCCCGTTGTCGATGTCCAGGCAGAGCGCGTCGTAACGTTCCGTGGCGGTCCGTACGTACTCGACCAGGTCGGCGCGGACGATCTCCACCCGGGGGTCGGCGAGCGCGGCGGCCGAGATCCGGGCGAGCGGGCCCTCGCGGTGCCAGTCGATGACGGCCTGCTCGCGCTCGACGACCACGATGCGGCCCCAGCGGGGGTCGGCGGCGGCGTGCGCCAGCGAGAATCCGACGCCGAGTCCGCCGATGAGGACGGACGGCGGGCTGCTCGGCGTCCGGCCGCTCGGCGACGGCAGGGTCGCGAGGGCGGCGTCGATCAGCAGCCGCTCGGAACGGCCGTCCGAGGTGTCCATCAGGAAGCACCCGTTGGCGATGATTTCCAGCCGCTCGCCGCGCTGCCGCAGAACGATCTCGCCGTACGGCCCGTCACGCCGGTCGAGGGTGACGGGGGCGGGGAGGGTGGACGGGGGTGCGGGCATGCTGGCCTTTCCGCCGGGCGGGTACGGACGACGTCGCCGCCATCCTTACGCTCAGAGTCGGAAGGGGCCAAACCGGTTCCGTCGAATTCTCACCGATCTCACCGGTCTCACCTGCTCTCGCGTCGCGCACCCCGCCAGGCGTACAGCGCGGCCCCGCCGACGTACGCGACCACCGCGGTCACCCATGCCGCGGCCTGCGGTCCCGGCTGCATGGGCCAGGCCCAGACGGCCGCGGCGCCGCCCGGCGTTCGCGGTGCCGACAGATAGGTGCCGCTCACGTACACCGTCATCGGCAGCCAGCTCAGCCGCGCCCCGAGGAGGGCCGCCGCCGCGGCCGTGACGCCGGTGGCACCGAGCAGATTGCGCACGATCGCCAGGGCCCCGAACTGGTCGGGACGGCCGGGTACGGCGAGCGCGAGGCTCGCGGCCGCGAGTGCGGTCAGTACGAGCAGATGGGCCGCCCGCCGGGGCCACCAGGGGCGTACGGCCGTACGGTCCAGCTCGTCGCTGTGGGTGTACAGCCCGGTCCCGATCACCCCCGCCGCGAGCAGCGGAGCGAGTACCACGACCGGGACGCGGGCGCTCGGGCTCGCGCCGAACTGCCGCTGCGCCTGGAGCCAGTACGCGGCCCACGCGGCGACGAGCGCGATGCCGGCGAGGGCGGTGAGGGTGGCGGGGAGGACGCGGGTGCGGGCGTAGAGGGTGTACAGCGTGAACGGGGTCGGGGGAGTCGTTTTGGTCGTCATCGTTGTGGTCATGGGGCCGGGATGGTGTCGGGGCGGCAGTGGTCGGCGGCCAGATAGCGGGTCAGGTACGCGCGGCCTTGCTCGGCGTCCATCGCTTGCAGCCGCTTGAGGCGGGCCGTCACTTCGGGCGATCGGGAGGGGCTGAAGTCCGGGCGCGGGGCGAGCCATTGGCCTACGGCGTGGTCGATGTCGGTGACCTGTGCGTAGCTGACGGCGTCGGAGGCGGTCCGGTTGCAGTCGTCGTCGAGAAGTTGCCAGGTCGCGTCGTTCGCGTACGAGCCGGGGTCGGCGAGTCGGCCGCGTACGGCCGGCTCGGCCGGGGTCGGCAGCCGTACGTCCCCCGGGCGGGTGTCGCTCCCGTACGGGCCGTCGATCCAGCGGGCCGGTGCTCCGGGGACGCCGCGCAGTTTCGCGTTGAGACCGGCGAGCGCGGCCGAAATGCCGGGCAGCAGTTTCCGGTCGACAGCTGTCACGCACACCTGCGGTGAGCCGTCGTCGCAGACGAGTCGGGCGGCCTGCGGGTCGGGGTACCAGACCGCGTCCCCGGTCCGTGCGATCGGCACGGCGGCGGCGACGGCCAGGGCGAGCGGCAGCAGCGCGAGGGCGCGGTGCCGGGCGGCGTACGCGAGCAGTGCGGCGAGGGCGAGACCGCCCGACCACACGGCACTCGCGGGGCCGAACCACCACACCGGCTGATCCCACGTATAGCTGTGCTGGACGGCTGGATCCAGCCAGCGGGCAGGGGAGTCGCTGTACAGGGGAATGGCCAGGCCGACATAGGTGACGGCCGCGAGCATGGGGGCGGCCAGCCGCCACGGAACCAGCCGGCCGGCGACGAAGCCCAGCACTCCGAGGGCGCCGAGGACCACGGCGTCCGCGCCGATCAGCGAGACGAACGGCCGGCTCCCGCTCGTATACGGCCAGGCCACGAGCAGACACCCGGCCGCGGCGACGAGGTACCCGACGACCGGCCAGCACGCGGCGGGCGCCACGGCGAGCAGCACCTGCCGCAGCCGGGTACGGGGAACCGACCCCCACAGCTCCTCGGTGCCCCGCCGCCGTTCCCGTCCGCCCTGCCAGCACCCGACGGCAACGGCCAGCGGCCCAGAGATCAGCAGCGCGACGGCCCGCAGGAGATCGGTGACATCGCCCCACCGCCCCTCCCAGCCGGCCGGCTGGGAGTACATCGTCACCCCGATGACAAGCGCGCTGGCGATGCCACCCCAGGGCCCGACACCCCGGAGGAGCTCGGCCCGAAGGGGTGACGCGGCGCGGGGGACGGCGGTGCCGGGGGCAGCGGATGTGTCGCGGGTACGGGGGGTGCCGGACGGGGCAGGGGCGCCAGGCGCGTCGGCGCGGCCGTCGGCCTCGGCGGTGCCGGACGGGCCGGGGCCGGCAACGGCGCCCGGGGTGTCGGGCGGGCCTGTGGTGCCGGTGGTCTCCGGGGTGTCGAGGTCGCTCATCCGTGCCTCCCCGCGGCCGGTCCGGGCGCCGTCGCCGTCGCCGTGCGGTGGGACCGTAGCGCTGCCGTGTAGCCGCGTTCGATCGGGTGGTCGCCCGGTTCGCCCGTCTCCATGCCCAGTGCCGTCAGCTCCGTCGTCGTACCGCGGAACGCGACCCGGCCCGATTCCAGCAAGGTGACCTCCGAGCAGGCCGCGGCGACGTCCTCGACCAGATGTGTGGAGACGATGACCGTGGAAGCGGTGCCCACGTCGCGGAGCAGTGCTCTGAATTCGACGCGCTGCTCCGGATCGAGACCGGCGGTCGGTTCGTCGAGCAGCAGCAACTCCGGCTCGTTCACGATCGCCTGCGCGATCCCGACCCGCCGCACCATCCCGCCGGACAGCGTCTTCACCTTGGCGTCGATACGGTCCGCCAGCCCCACCCGTTCCACCGCGCACGCCACCGCCTCCGGCACCCCCGCCGCCGGCATCTCCTTGAGCCACGCCACGTACGAGACGAACTCGCGGACCGTGAACCCCGGGTAGTAGCCGAAGTCCTGCGGGAGATAGCCGAGCCGCCGCCGTACCGCCGAGCGGTCGTGGTGACGGGAGACATCGCGGCCGAGCAGTTCGACCCGACCCGCGGCCGGCGCGGCGACCGTCGCCAGCACCCGGATCAGAGAGGTCTTGCCGGCGCCGTTCGGGCCGAGCAGGCCGTGCACGCCGGTGCCGAAGCCGAGGTCGACCGCGTCGAGCGCGACCGTACCCCGATGCCTGACGGTCAGCCCGAGTACGTCCACCCCCGTCCCCACCGCCACTCCCATTCCGCCCGCCGTGTCCCTTGCCGTCATGCGCTTTCCCCTTGCCTCATTGCCGTCTTCACGTCCTGATCCGTCGTGATCCGTCTGCTCATGCGCCCTGCCCACGCGCCTCATACGCGCCCCGCGGCGCCGAACCCCGGGTGGTCGAACGACCGCCGCCGCAGCACCAGCAGCCCCGCGCACACCGCCGCGCCCACGGCCCAGCCGCCCTGCGCCGCCGCGCCGTCGAGGAACCGCGTCAGATACGCGGACAGTTCGGCCACCGGCAGCGGTGAGATCCCGACCGCGTCCCCCTGCCGCGCCGTCCCCAGTACGGGTACGGCGAGCGCCACCGCCCACACCGCCGCGACCGTGCCGGCCGCCGTACGGCACCCCACGTACGAACCGAGCACCAGCGCCGCCAGCGTCAGCGCCAGCCCCGGCAGCAGCCAGGCCGCCGCGCCCGGCACCGCACCCGAGGCAGGCAGCACCGCCCCGGTCAGGGTGAGCAGGGGCAGGCTCACCGCCAGTACGGCGGCGGTACGGGTCAGCAGCAGCCGCAGCCCGCCGCCCGGGCTGGACGCGCCGATCTCGTACATCGGGTCGACGTGCTGTCCGTACGACACCGCCACCCCGGCGAGCGGCAGTACCGGCGCCAGCGCCAGCAGCAGCGGTCGCGCCCCGTCGAACCCGGCGCCGTACGCCAGCCCGACCGCCCCCGCGGCCACCAGCACCAGGGCCACCAGCCAGGAACCGCGCAGCGCGGGCCCGGCCGCCCAGAGAACGCGGGCCACGAGCCCGGTCCGAGGGGCCCCGGTCCGGGGGGCGCTCGTGCGCGGCGCGGGTCCCGTTGCGGCCGTCAGCACCGCCGCTCTGACCTCGGCGAGTACGGGACCCGCGGCGCCCCTCCGTACCGCCGCGGACACCCGTACCGCACACGCGCCGCACGACTCGACGTGCTTCTCCAGCGACCAGGCGTCGGGCTCGGGCGCGGAGCCGGCCGCGTAGGCGGCGGCCAGCGCGTCGTCCACATGCCAGGTGCGCCCGGTGCGCGCGGTGTCCTTGGGGCGCTTTCCGGCGTTGTTCATGCCGTACCTCCCATCGGGGCGATCCCGTCCAGCGCGGCCCGCAGCTCCTTGCGGGCCCGTGCCGCACGGGACTTGACGGTTCCCTCGGGTATGCCGAGGAGCCGCGCGGTCTCGCGGGTGGTGAGGCCGTCGACGACCGTGGCGCGCAGGACCTCGCGGAGTTCGGGGGATATCCGGTCGAGCGCGGCGCCGACGTCCCCGTACTCCAGCCCGGCCAGCACACGCTCCTCCGCGGAGGGCGCGACGGTGCCGGGCTCGTGCTCGGCCTCCGCCCGGTCGGCCCGCTCGGCCCGCGCCCGCGCGCGCTCCGCGTCCACCAGCCGCCGCGCGGCGATCACCCAGAGCCAGCCGCCGGCCTCGCCGCCGCGATGGCTCGCGGCTGAGCGCCATACGGTGACGAAGGTGTCCTGGAGGACTTCCCGTACGGTCTCGGGATCCCCGCACCGCCGCGCCAGCCGCGCGAACAGCCACCCGGCATGCCGGTCGTACAGCACACCGAGCGCCTCCGAGTCCCCCGCGCCAACGGCCCGCAACAGATCCCCGTCATCCGGCTCACCCCCCATGGGGCGGAAAAATCTCACACCCCCTCTATCGCCCACCGAACCCCACCCGGTTCACGTCGCCCCGCGCCGATGCCGCAGCCCCGGGAAGCCATCGCCCGTCCCCAGCGTTCACCCCACACAGCCCCTCCCCCGCAGTCGCAGTGCGATCGCTCAGAGCGAACGCCCCTGAGGGAACATACAGAGGCTCACAAGCATTGAGTCGGTATAGCTCAACTTGACTGCCGAAGGGGAGATCATGGCTGCCATGTCCACACCGCTCACGCTTCCCGTGCTGCCGCTCGACGACGAGGTCGTGCTGCCCGGCATGGTGGTGCCTCTTGACCTGTCCGATGCCGAGGTCCGGGCCGCTGTGGAGGCCGCGCAGGCCGCCGCTCGGGCCGGGGACGGGGGCAAGGGCAAGCCGAAGGTGCTGCTCGTGCCGCGCATCGACGGGACCTATGCCGGGACCGGCGTGCTCGGGACCGTCGAGCAGGTCGGCCGGCTCTCCGACGGCGACCCCGGCGCCCTGATCCGGGGGCGCGGCCGCGTACAGATCGGGGCCGGTACGACCGGGCCCGGCGCGGCCCTCTGGATCGAGGGGCTGAGCATCGACGAGACCGCCCCCGACCCGCTGCCCGGCGCGGTCGTCGAGCTGGTCAAGGAGTACAAGGCGCTCGCCACCGACTGGCTGAAGAAGCGCGGCGCCTGGCAGGTCGTGGACCGCGTCCAGCAGATCGAGGACGTGTCCGCGCTCGCCGACAATTCCGGTTACTCACCGTTCCTCTCCACCGCCCAGAAGGTCGAGCTGCTGGAGACCACCGACCCGGTCGCCCGGCTGAGGCTCGCCACCGAGCAGCTCCGCCACCACCTCGCCGAGCAGGACGTCGCCGAGTCCATCGCCAAGGACGTCCAGGAGGGCGTCGACAAGCAGCAGCGCGAGTTCCTGCTGCGGCGCCAGCTCGACGCCGTACGCAAGGAGCTGCGCGAGCTGAACGGCGAGGGGGACGAGGACGAGTCCGGCGACTACCGGTCCCGTGTCGAGGCCGCCGATCTGCCTGAGAAGGTACGGGAAGCCGCGCTCAAGGAGGTCGACAAGCTGGAGCGCGCCTCCGACCAGAGCCCGGAGGGCTCCTGGATCCGCACGTGGCTGGACACGGTCCTGGAGCTGCCCTGGAACGAGCGTACGGAGGACGAGTACGACATCCGCGGCGCGCAGGCGATCCTCGACGCCGAGCACGCGGGCCTGGAGGACGTGAAGGAGCGGATCACCGAGTATCTGGCCGTGCGCAAGCGGCGCGCGGACCGCGGCCTCGGCGTGGTCGGCGGCCGGCGCGGCGGCGCCGTACTGGCCCTGGTCGGTCCTCCCGGCGTCGGCAAGACCTCGCTCGGCGAGAGCGTGGCGCACGCGATGGGACGCAAGTTCGTACGGGTCGCGCTCGGCGGCGTACGGGACGAGGCGGAGATCCGCGGGCACCGGCGTACGTACGTGGGCGCGCTGCCCGGCCGTATCGTCCGGGCGATCAAGGAGGCCGGTTCGATGAACCCGGTCGTCCTGCTCGACGAGATCGACAAGGTCGGCTCCGACTTCCGCGGCGACCCGGCCGCGGCGCTGCTCGAAGTCCTGGACCCCGCGCAGAACCACACCTTCCGCGATCACTACCTGGAGGTCGAACTCGACCTGTCCGACGTGGTGTTCCTCGCCACGGCGAACGTCCTGGAGGCCATCCCGGAGGCGCTGCTCGACCGTATGGAGCTGGTCAGGCTCGACGGCTACACCGAGGACGAGAAGATCGTCATCGCCCGGGACCACCTGCTGCCCAGGCAGCTCGAACGCGCGGGCCTGGAGCCCGGTGAGGTCACGCTGGAGGACGAGGCGCTGCGCAAGCTGGCGGGGGAGTACACCCGCGAGGCGGGCGTACGGAACCTGGAGCGCGCCATCGCACGGCTGCTCCGCAAGGTCGCGGCCGAGCACGAACTGGGCGACCGCGAACTGCCGTTCACCCTCGGCGCCGGGCATCTGCGCAAGCTGATCGGCCGGCCGCACCATGTGCCCGAGTCCGCGCAGGACCCGGCCGAGCGGCGTACGGCGGTGCCGGGCGTGGCCACGGGCCTCGCGGTGACCGGCGCGGGCGGTGACGTCCTGTACGTGGAGGCGTCGCTGGCCGATCCGGAGACCGGCGCGTCCGGGCTGACCCTGACCGGACAGCTCGGCGATGTGATGAAGGAGTCGGCGCGGATCGCGCTCTCCTTCCTCCGCTCGCGCGGCGCGGAACTGGAGCTGCCGGTGGCCGACCTCAAGGACCGCGGCGTACACATCCACTTCCCGGCGGGCGCGGTCCCGAAGGACGGCCCGAGCGCCGGCATCACAATGACGACGGCGCTCGCCTCGCTGCTCAGCGGGCGGCTGGTCCGTACGGATGTCGCCATGACCGGCGAGGTCTCACTGACCGGCCGCGTGCTCCCCATCGGCGGCCTCAAGCAGAAGCTGCTGGCCGCCCACCGCGCGGGCATCACAACGGTCGTGATCCCGAAGCGCAACGAACCCGACCTGGACGACGTCCCGTCCGAGATCCTCGACAAACTGGACATCCACCCGGTCACAGACGTCCGCCAGGTCCTCGACCTGGCCCTGACCCCGGCGGAGGCCCCGGAGGCCCTGGTCAAGACGGCGGCCTGACCTCCGTACGAACAAAAACGCCCGCGGCCGGAACCTCAGAAGGGTCCCGGCCGCGGGCGTACCTCCGCCTGTGCGCGACCGGGATACGCCCACGGCGGGGCGGTCCCGGTCGTGCGGGGCCGGGACCGCCGGGGTGGTGGGGGTCAGCCGTTGGCCAGGGCCTGGACTCGGTCCAGGGCGCCGTTGAAGCGGTTGTGGTCGCCCACGATCGGGCCCGTCGAGGTGTACTGCCAGATCGTCTGGAAGCCCCAGCCGGCCGGGAGTTCGCCGACCGTCGTGTTGTAGCGGGCGATCCAGAGCGGGTACGTGCTGCCGAAGCCCGCGTAGTTGCCGGTGCAGTCCTTCCACCAGCTCGTGGCCGTGTAGATCACGGCGTCACGGCCGGTGCGGGCCCGGTAGGTGGTCAGGAACTCGCGGATCCAGGCGACCATCTGGGACTGCGTCTTGCCGTAGCAGGCCGCGCCGTACGGGTTCCACTCGATGTCCAGCACGCCCGGCAGGGTCTTGCCGTCGCGCGACCAGGCACCGCCGCCGTCGGCGAAGTAGTTGGCCTGGTTGGCGCCGCTGGAGTCGTTGGGGGTGGCGAAGTGGTACGCGCCACGGATCATGCCGATGTTGTACGAGCCGTTGTACTGCTGCGCGAAGGAGGGATTCTTGTAGTAGTTCCCCTCGGTGGCCTTGACATAGGCCCACTTCACACCGCTGTTCCACAGCGCCGGCCAGTCGACGTTGCCCTGGTGTCCCGAGACGTCCACGCCTTCGGTCTGGGCGACGCGGTTCGTACGGGGCAGACCGCCCTGGCCATCGTGTTCGATTACGCCCATGCCCATATGGGCAGAGCCTCGTGCGGGGGTGTTGTCGGCCGGCGGGCCCGCCGGGATGTCGGCGGCGCTCGCCGTACCCGGCAGGGTGAGGGCGAGCGCGGGGACGGTGAGGAGCGCGGCGGCCGCGGCGATGAGTGAGCGGCCGGTCGTTCCGGATCTGTGCACGGGCATTGCGTGCCTCCGAAGACCTCGTGGGGGGAGTGCGCGTGATGGGTCGACATGTGGTGGGGATGGACATGTCACTCATGAAGCTACGCACGTAGACCAGGTGACGGAAGGGTGCCACGCGGCTGCCGTTGGTATAAACCTGCGAAATACTGGCCGAGCTGCGGCAACAGTCGTCGGCAAAAGAAACTTTCAGGAGCGGAAAAGCGCGCGATGGGTGCTGACGTGCACGGGAGCAGTACGGAAAATGAACCGGAGCAGGGCCGGTGGAATGGTGTGGACCACGAATTCCTGGCCCTGGAGCGGGAACTGGCGGTCTTTTTGCGCCGCGCCCGCGCCAATTCCGGAGAGATGGCGCGCGCGGTCCATCCCGATCTGGAACCGGCCGCGTACGGACTTCTCGTACGGCTGGAGGAGACCGGCGGCCAGCGCGCCACCGAGCTGGCCGCGTACTTCGGAGTCGGCAAGGCCACGATGAGCCGGCAGCTCCGCGCCCTGGAGGAGCTGCGGCTGGTCACGCGCGAGCCCGATCCGGCGGACGGGCGCGCCTGGCTCATCCGGATCACCGACGAGGGCACGGCCCGCTTCCGGCGGGTGCGGGACGCGCGCCGCGCGATGTACGTACAGAAGCTGGCGGACTGGGACCGCGCGGAGATCGCCGAGCTGGCCCGGCTGCTGAACCACCTCAACAAGCGCGCGGAGAGCTGAGGGACGGGGCCCGGCGGTGGGCGCGCGCCTCTCGCAGGCCCGCCCCGGCCGCTCCCGCCGCCGTACGGCTACGACCTGCCGCCCCCGCCGTACGTCCGGCCAGCTTCCCGCGCCGCCCCCTCACAGCTCCACGAATGTCACCGTCGCGTCGTCGCTCGGCTTTCCCCGTCGGAACGCCGTCCCCTCCGGGTCCGCGTACTCCGCCGCCCTGACCCGGTCGATCAGTTCCTGCGGGCCGCTCTTCCGTACCAGCGCCAGGCAGTCCGCCCAGCCGCCCTCCCGGAAGACCTCCACCCAGCGGGCCGCGCCGTCCGTCAGGGCCAGCAGGGACCGTACCTGCGCGGCCGGTGTACGGCCCGTCACCGCCCGCACCGCGACCTCCGGGTCCGCCGCCGCCGTGAAGAAGCCGCCCTCCGCGTTGCGCAGCGCGTCCGCCGAGGCCACCGTGCGCAGCGCCTCGCGCGGGACGCGGCCGAGGCGGTCGTCCAGCACCGCCCGTACCGCGCCGTCCGGCGACTCCAGCAGCAGCGTCGAATCGGACAGGACCAGATGGTCGACACCGTCCCCGTCCCAGCGCGCCAGTACGACGGTTGCCTGGGGGGTACGCACGTGAGAAAGGTCACATGTGTCGTGGTGTGCGGCCGCCGTACGGGTGATCGAAACGGCAAGGATTTCTGCCAGTGTCATATCCCAGCGGGAACCGGACAGTTCGGCGAGCGCCCCGCCCAGCCGCGCGGTGAACCAGGGCACACCATGCACACAACCGTCGTCCCCCGCCGGCGGGGTCACCCCGTCCAGTACGACCAGCGCACCACCCCGGCCGACGGCGGGCAGAGTCACGGATGTCCAGTCCTCATTGGGCCTCGCGGCGGCCCCCGGCGCGCTGGCCAGTTCGATGCGCATGATGTCCAGTCTGCACGATTCCACCAGTGGACCCCATGACTCCTTCACGGTCTCTGCACGCGCTGTCCGTGGACTCGTACGGCCTGGTCAACCACTGTCATTCGGTCAGAATGAACGCGGTACGAGGGCGGGGTGGAACGGTGCTGACAGCGACCGGCGAGCTGCGGGCGCGCATCCTGCCAAAGCACGCCCCGAAGGTCCACCCGGTACGCCAGGTTCCGGCTGGGCATCGGCTGGGAAGAGTTGTTTGCCAACTCCATCGTGATGTTCACTCGTTCAGGTGGCGGAGCGGCCGATGCGTGCCCCCTTGTCCGAACGCGCTGGGATGGTCTGATGCCGTACCAGAGGTGGGGGCCCTTTCGTTGTGACCGGTCGTCACCTCTGCTTCATGGGCGGACGAGTCAAGAATGCGAGCACCGGTGCAGAAGAAGCGGCCTCGGGGTAACGGTGTCACGCGCGGCGGGGCGACCAAGGCTGAGACCGGCGAGGCCACGGCAGGCGTGGCCGGAACGGACAGTGTGACGGCGGGTAACGGCGGCACGGCCGGACCGGCCGGATTGGCTGGTTCCACTATCAACGCCACCATCGCTCCCAACGCGGCCGGCGGGCCCGGCCCGGGCGGCGGGAGCGGCCCGGCACAGCCCACGGGCACGGGCAAGGCAGCCGGCAAGGGCAAGAAGGCAGGCAAGGCGCGCAAGCCCGGGAAGTCCGGCGGGTCCGCCGGCGCCCTCGGCGGCGGTACGGGTATCGCCGGAGGCGGTATCGGTAGCGGTACGGGTATCGGCAGCGGTGCCGGTACGAGTACGGGCGGTACGGTCCCCGAAGGCCGCCGCGTCCGCGTCCGCACCCGGCTCGTCGCCGGTGTCGCCGTCGTCGGCATCACCGTCATCGCGGCCGGCGCCCCCGCCGTCCTCACCGCCTCGGCCGAACTGAACGACGCCCAGCGGCTGGTGACCCTCGCCGAGCTGAACCAGCAGGCCGTGATCCTGTCCCACTCCCTCGCCGACGAGCGCGACGAGGTGATCGTCTACATCGCCGCGGGCCGCGAGGAGCAGCCGGATCCCGCGGACAACGGAAGCGGGGGCGGCAAGGACCTCTACACCGTCTCCGAGGCCCGGAGCGCCCGCGTCGACCGCCAGATCGACGAGATCCGCGCCGCCGCGTCCGCCTCCCCCGGGCTGCTGCACGACCTCTCCACCGTCCCCTCCATCCGCCGTACCGCCCTCACCGGCAAGGGCTCCGCGCTGGAGGCGTACCGCGCGTACTCCGAGGTCATCGCCAAGCTCCAGGCCCTCGCCGACGAACTGGCCGAGAAGACCCCGGCCGAGATCGCCGACGGCACCCGCGCACCCGGCGCGCTCGGCCGCGCCGTCGAGCAGGCGTCCGCCACCCGCGGCCTGCTGATGGCCGCGCTCGCCGTACCCGCGCCCACCGATTCGGGACCGCAGTACGACCCGGTCACCGGGCTCCCGGTCGAGTCCGGGTCCGACTCGGACAGCAAGAAGAACGACCAGCTCCGCGACGAACTCACCGCCGCCGCCCAGCAGTCGCGCGTCCGTGAACTCGCCGCGCTCGCCGACTTCGACCAGACCGCGGACACCGAGGCGAGCGAATCCCTCGCCGCCACCGTCACCGGCCCGGACGTCAAGACCGCCGAGCGGTATCTGACCCGCTTCACCGACCAGCCCGAACTCTCCGACGCCGACCGCGAGGCCGACCAGGACAAGGCGGAGGCCGCCCTCTCCGCCAGGGTCGACCAGATGCGCGGTGTCGAGTCCGGGCTCGGCTCCCGCGGCCTCGAACGCCTCGAAAAGCTCCGCGACGACGGTGTCACCGGCCTCGAACTGCGGATCGCGCTCCTCGGCGGCTGTCTGCTGGTCGCCGTCGGGGTGTCCACCGCCGTCGCCCGTACGCTCACCCGCCCGCTCGCCGTCCTGCGTATCGGCGCCGCCCGGCTCGCGGCGTCGCCCGCGACCGAGACGCCGGTCGTCTTCACCGGCCGCAACGACGAGTTCGCGCAGGTCGTACGGTCCCTCAACGGCCTGCACAGCACCCTGCTCGACCTCTCCGCGCGGGCCGAGAGCCTGAACGGCGACCGTACGGACCTGATCGGCGCGCGCGAGAAGGTCGCGGCCCAGCGCGCCGAACTCCAGGAGCGTACGGCCGAGATCGCCGCCCAGCTCCAGCGTCTGCGCCACACCGTCCACCACACCTTCGTCAATCTCTCGCTGCGCACGCTCGGCCTCGTGGAGCGCCAGCTCGCGGTGATCGAGGGGCTGGAGGAGGACGAGCAGGACCCGCAGCGCCTCGACACCCTCTTCAAGCTCGACCACATGGCCACGGTCATGCGCCGGCACAGCGAGAACCTGCTGGTGCTCGCGGGCCACGACCACGGCCGCGGCTCGCACGGCCCGGTCCCGCTCGTGGACGTCCTGCGCGCCGCGGTCAGCGAGATCGAACGGTACGAGCGGGTCACCATCCAGTCCCTGCCGCCGCACTCCCAGGTGGCCGGCTTCGCCGCGGACGACCTGAGCCATCTCGTCGCCGAACTGCTGGAGAACGCCACGTCCTTCTCCCCGCCGGAGGCCGAAGTCCAGCTCTCCGGCTGGCTGCTGGAGAGCGGCGAGGTGATGCTCTCCGTACAGGACCAGGGCATCGGGATGTCCCCGGACCGGCTCGCCGAGCTGAACGCGCGGCTGGCCAACCCCGAGGACACCAAGGACGACCCGCTGGGCGGCGTGGGTCTCGACGGCCGAGCGCGGAAGCGGTACGGGAACGAGATCGACGGCGAGGGCCTCGGACTGCGGGTCGCCGCACTGCTCGCGGCGCGCCATGGCGTACGGATCGAGCTGCGCGAGCACGAGCAGGGCGGCGTGGCCGCGGTCCTCGTCCTGCCGCCGTCGCTGCTCCCGGCGTCGCCGCAGGCGTCCCCGCAGACCGCCGCGCCGCACCGGACGGCACCGGCCTCGGTCGCCCAGCAGCCGGAACCGGCTGTGGCGGCGGCGGAGGTGGAGGCGCCGGAGGAGACCGACTCGCCCGGCCTGCCCGCGGGTTCGGAACCGGATCCGCTGGTCGTGGCGGCGGAGGAGGCGATCCGCAAGGCGGAGGCCGAAGCGGCGGAGGCCGCGGAGGCCGCGGACGCCGAATCGGCGGAGGCCGACGGGTCCGCGGAGGACGAGCCCGGGCCGGAGCCCCTCGCGATACGGGAGCAGGAGCCGGAATCCGAGCCGCTCGCCGTACAAGAGCTTGAAGAGCTGGAGCCGGAGCCGAAGTCGGCGCGCGGGTCCGAGTCCGAGCCCGGAGCCGGGCGCGGATTCCCCGCCGCCAGGGACCTCGCCGTACCCGACCCCGCCCCGCTGCCCGGGCCGTACGCCATCGGCCCCGACCGCCATGAGCGCGTCCGCGACGGCGACTCGGAGACCGCGGGCCCGGACCAGGACACCTTTACGATGCCGCTGCCGCGCCGGACCAGCGCGGCGCCGAAGCCGGCCCCCGCTGCGGCCGCCGCGGCGGAAACCCCGGCAGCCGGCCCCGCCTCCCGGCGGGAGCGCACCACCGGCAAAGGTCTGCCCAAGCGCACCCCCAGAATCGTCAAGCCTGCCACCGCCCCGACCGAGCGGACCGGCAGTGTCGACGCGGAAGCCCTGCGCCGCAGACTAGGCGGCTTCCACCAAGGGGCGAAGGACGGCAGACGCGATGTCGAGGCCGAACTCACGGAGCGGGTGGCGTCGTCCACGGCCCGCACCGGGATACATACCGATGAGACGGGGGAAACAGTCGAGGAGGCACGCAGTTGACCGCGACCGGTACGTTCGGACTGAGCAGCGAAGCCCGAAACCTGCACTGGCTGTTGAGCAACCTCGTCGAGGAGGTGCCAGGAGTGCACTCGGTCGCCGTCGTGTCGTCCGACGGACTCCTGCTGCTCTCCTCCGATCCGGGGCAGAACACCGAGGCGGCCGCCGCCGAGCGCCACGAGAGCCCGAGAGGCTCCAGCGCCGATCTGGCCACCATCGTCTCGGGGATCGGCAGCCTGACCGTGGGAGCGGCGAAGCTGATGGAGGGCGGCGGGGTCAAACAGACCATGATCGCCATGGAGGAGGGCAGCGTCTTCGTCATGGCGATCAGCGACGGCTCGCTGCTGGGGGTGCACGCCACACCTGACTGCGACATGAGTGTGGTCGCGTACCATATGGCGCTCTTCGTCGGGCGCGCCGGACATGTGCTCACCCCTGAACTCCGCGACGAGTTGCGGAAGTCCATGGAGAAGGGCGAATGACGCCGGTATCCGATCCGGGCCGTCGGCTGTCTGCCCGGGGTGAGGATCACCGGTCCGCCCGGGTGCGCCCGTACTCGCTCACGGGCGGGCGTACCCAGTTCGGGCATGTGCTCCTCGTGGAGACCTTCGTCGCCGCGATCGAAGCGCCGGAGGAGCGCAAGGAGCTGACGGACGGCGGTGCCTCCTCCCGGGTCATGCCGGAGATGAGGGCCATCGTCGAGCTGTGCCGGCGCATGCGTACAGTGGCCGAGGTCTCGGCGTTGCTCAAGATGCCGCTGGGAGTCGTCCGGGTACTTCTCAGCGACCTGGCCGACCAGGGAAAAATCCGTGTGTACGGAACCGGGCAGGGCACCGGCCAGCCCGACCACGCGCTGCTGGAAAGGGTGCTGAGTGGACTCCGTCGTCTCTGACGTCACAACTACTGCCGCTGTCCCGGGCTCGGGTGCGGGGGCTTCGCTGTTCCATCCGAGATCGGGGGCCCTGCCGTTCGTGCCGCCGGTGCCCGAGCCCGAAGAGCCGCTCAAGGCTTGGCAGTTGGACCACAGCCGTGCGCCCATCGCCACCAAGATCGTGGTCGCGGGCGGCTTCGGTGTCGGCAAGACGACCTTCGTCGGAGCGGTCTCGGAGATCCCCCCGCTCCAGACCGAGGCCCTGATGACCGAGGCCAGCGCCGAGACCGACGATCTCAGCGCCACGCCCGACAAGGTCACCACGACCGTGGCGATGGACTACGGCCGTATCACGCTCGACAACGACCTGGTGCTGTATGTCTTCGGCACGCCGGGCCAGGAACGTTTCTGGTTCATGTGGGACGACCTGGTGCGCGGCGCGATCGGCGCGGTCATTCTCTGCGACACGCGGCGGATCGACGACGCCTTCCCCGCGCTCGACTACTTCGAGAGCGCCGGGCTGCCTTTTGTCGTCGCGGTCAACCAGTTCGAGGGCGCGGAACCGTTCGACGTCGAGGATGTACGGGACGCGCTGACGATTCCCGACGACATCCCGATGCTGACCATGGACGCGCGCAAGCGGGACACGGTCGTGGAGTCGATGCTCACGCTGGTACGGCACGCGCTCAAGACATCGCCCGAGTAGCCGCCCGCGCCATCCGGCACCGCGAGCACCGCGTCCGCGCATCCAGCACCGCGTCCGTGAACGCACCACCGCGACCACGTACGCAGCAACGGAGACCCCGCCTTGCGGAAGATTCTTGTCGTCGGAGCCGGCCAGTCCGGGCTTCAGCTCGCCCTCGGCCTGCAGACGCGGGGGTACGAGATCACGCTGATGTCCAACCGTACGGCGGACGAGATACGCACCGGCCGGGTCATGTCCACGCAGTGCATGTTCCGCACGGCGCTCCAGCACGAACGCGATCTCAAGCTGGACTTCTGGGAGTCGCAGGCCCCGAGGATCGAAGGCCTCGGGGTCTCCGTCGCCGGGCCGGACGCCACCCGTGCGGTCGACTGGGTCGGCAGGCTCGGCGGGTACGCCCAGTCCGTCGACCAGCGGGTCAAGATGGCCGGCTGGCTGGAGACGTTCGCGCAGCGCGGCGGGCAGTTGGTGATCCACGGCGCGTCCGTTTCCGACCTGGACCACTTCTCGCGCGCGTACGACCTGGTGCTGATCTCGGCGGGCAAGAGCGAACTGGTCTCGATGTTCGGCCGCGATGCCGCCCGCTCCCCGTACGACACCCCGCAGCGCGCCCTCGCCGTCGCGTACGTCCATGGTCTGGGCCCGCGCCCCGAGCATCCGGAGTACGAGGCGGTGCGCTGCAATCTGGTGCCGGGGGTCGGCGAGCTGTTCGTGATGCCCGCCTTCACCACCTCCGGCCGCGCCGACATCCTCTTCTGGGAGGGCGTCCCCGGCGGGCCGCTCGATGTCTTCACGGGCGTCGAGGACCCGGGCGAGCATCTCGCGCTCACGCTGGAGCTGATGAAACGGTTCACGCCCTGGGAGTACGCGCGTGCCGCCCGGGTCGAACTGACCGACGCCAACGGCACGCTGACGGGCCGTTATACGCCGACCGTGCGCCATCCGGTCGGGCGGCTGCCCGGCGGCGGGCTTGTCCTCGGGGCGGCCGATGTGGTCGTGGCCAACGACCCGATCACCGGGCAGGGCGCCAACTCCGCGGCGCGGTGTGCCGCTTCGTATCTGGACTCGATCGTGGAGCGGGGCGACCGGCCGTTCGACGAGGCGTGGATGCGGTCGGCGTTCGACCGGTTCTGGGAGTCCGCGCGACATGCCACCAAGTGGACGAACGCGATGCTGGGCGCGGTGCCGGAGCATGTCCTGAACCTGATCGGCGCGGCGGCCGAACTCCCGGCCGTCGCCGACCGGTTCGCGAACGGCTTCGACGACCCGGCCGACTTCGAGAACTTCTTCTACGAGCCGGCGAAGGCGGAGGCGTATCTGGCGGAGGCGTCGGGGACGGCGTGAGGGGGCGGGGGCGTGAGAGGGGCGTGCGGGGGCCTGAGGGCGCGCGCCGACGCGGGCCCCGGTCGTGTACGGGTAGCGGCTCAGCCCTCGTTGTACCCCGTGTCCGAGCCGTCCATGGCGCCCTGGGGCAGCTCCGGCGGTTCGTACTCACCCGCGGACAGCGACCCGGCCTCGGGGTCCGGGCGTACGGCGCCCAGCAGCGGGTTCGCGGCGATCGGGGAGACCTTGACCCGGGCACCGGGGCGCGGGGCCTGGATCACCATTCCGTCGCCCAGATAGATCGCCACATGCGTGGCCTCCGGGAAGTAGATGACCAGGTCACCGGGGCGCAGTTCGTGCAGTTCGATCTCGGGGAGCTGGTCCCACTGTTCCTGGCTGGTACGGGGGATGGGCACGCCGGCGCGCGCCCAGGCCTGCTGGGTCAGCCCCGAGCAGTCGAAGGTGTCGGGACCCTCGGCGCCCCACTCGTACGGTTTGCCGATCTGCCCGACGGCGTAGCGCACCGCCTCGTCGCCGTTGGCCGACGGCGCCCTGCTCGCACCTCCGCCGGGCGCTCCGGCCGCTCCCTTCGGCCCCAGGCCCTCGCCGAGCGCGCCCGAGGCGAGCAGCTCGCGCTGGGCCTTGTCCGTACCGGCCTTCTCCAGCGCGGCCACCGCGGCGATCTGCCGTCCGCTGAGCGAGGCGAGCAACTTCTCGACGTCCAGGAGCCTGGAACGGACCATGTCGCGCTGCTTGCGCTGCTTGGTGGCGAGGGCCTGCTGCGCGGCGAGGGCCTCGCGGGAGGCGGCGGCGAGGGCGGCGGCGCGCTTCTCGCCGCCGGTGAGCCGGGCCAGGGTATGGGCCCGGTGGCGGGCCGAGCGGCGCAGCAGATAGGTCTCGTCGAGGGCGTGCTGCGGGTCCTCGGCGAGCAACAGCCGCAGATAGCCGGAGAGTTCGGAGGAGTGGCCCTCGTACTGCTCGCGCGCCAGCCGGCCGGCCTCGCCCCGGCTGAGCGCCAGTGCGGTACGGGCCCGGGAGAGGGCGGCCGAGAGCCGCTTGGTCTCGGCACGCTGCCGGGTCAGCTCGTCCTCGGTCGCGTTGAACTCCTCGGTGGCGCGTTCGGCCTGCCGGTAGAGGCGCTGGAGGCGGGTGAGCATCTGGGAGACGGTACGGGGCGGGGCGCCGTCCACGCCGTCCACGGCATCGTCGGCGTCAGTGGCGTCAGTGGCGTCAGTGGCGTCAGTGGCGTCAGTGGCGTCAGTGGCGTCAGCGGCCTCATCGGCCTCATCGGCGTCAGCGTCAGCGGCCTGGTCCGGGGCGTCGCTGGACGCGGCGGGCGACGGCGAGGGGGGCGGGGCCGCCGAGGCGCAGGGCACCGCGCCGAGCACCGTCACGGCGGCCAGCCCTGCCGCCCAGGCCGCTCGTACTCGTACCGCTCTGCCTGACACCTCATCACCTCCGGTCACGGGACGGACGGTCCAGCCCCAGGTGATGATGAGATAAGGAAAGGTGCTTATACGGCTAATACATCGCCACTAGGCGGTCTGGCGGACGAGTGTCACCCCTGAGAGGGACCGCCCGGCTTCGACCAGGGCCACTTCAGCGCCCGCCGCTCCCGCCCCGCGGACATGTACTCGTAGATCCACCCCCGCTGAAGCCCGAGCCGCTTGCTGTACCCGGCGGGCGCGCGCCGATAGGTATGCACCACAACGGGCCCGCCGTCCGCACCGGGCACGGGAATCTCGTACCACTTCGGCGGATGCCCGGTGAGCCCGGTCAACACGGCCACCACCCGCCCGTCCATCGGCCCCCCGACAAAAAGGGTGTCCTCACTTCTCACCCTCTCAGTCTCCCTCAGCCCCGTGCCCGCGGCCGGTCGGGGAGGGGCGGTGCGGTGCGGGGGCAGGGTGGTCAGAGGAGGTGGGCTGCTTCGGTTACCCGGGGGGCCACTCTGCGGGCCAGTCTGACTACGGGGCCGTCCGGGCGTTCGCGGGAGACCAGGGCGTCCACGGCTCCGGCGGTTTCCTCGTCCGAGGCCGCCGTGGCGACCAGCAGGGCGATGAGGTGGTCCACCAGCCAGTCGCGGAGTTCGGGGGCGGGGGGACGTTTCTCCTCGTCCAGCCATATCAGTGAGGCCGACTCGACCGCGGCGATCCAGGTGCGCACCATCATCCGCAGGCGCGGCCCCGGGGTTCCCGGCATGCCCGGGACGTTCCGCGACGGGCGGCCCGGGCAGATGTGCAGCAGGATCTGTTCGGCCGCGGCCCGCCGTACCTCGTCGACGATCGCGGTCGTACGGGACGTCTCGCAGACGCTGCCGCCCTGGAGCAGCGCGCTGAACCCGGCGTCGTGCTCGTCGACGAAGGCCAGATAGCGGTCGAGGACCCGCCCCAGCCGCTCGGTCGGCGGCCCCGCGGACGGCTCGGCGAAGCACTGCTCCAGCTCGTCGGCGGCGGAGCGGAGCGCCGCCTCGTACAACTCCTGCTTGCCGCCGCGGAAATACCGGTAGACGAGCGGCCGCGACACCCCGGCCGCCGCCGCTACGTCGTCGAGGGAGACATCCTCGGGCGCCCGGTGCGCGAAGAGCGTGAGCGCCGCGGCGAGGAGCTGGGCACGGCGCTCCTCGACGCTGAGCCTCCGGTACGCGGGTGTTGGCGGCGCGGTCATGCGGGCAGCGTAACCGCACCCGGCCGCCTGTCCCGAGGCGAGCCGGGTGAACTCCCGCTCCCGGCGCGGCGCGGTGCGCGCGTACCGGACATGGATGGACCGTCAACTCTTTTGTCAGGGCCGGACGGTGACCGTGTGCTGTTCCGCCGCGGTGGCGATATCGAGCAGCGAGGCGTCCGCTCCGCGCTCCGCGACCAGGTGCAGACCGACGGGGCAGCCGTCCGCGGTGAATCCGGCCGGGATGCTGGCCGCCGGATGCCCGCTCAGATTGAACGCCCAGGTCAGCGCGGTGGAGTAGCGGTCGCCCGGGCCTTCGTGCCCATGCGGTCTGTTCGGGGTGACCGGGGTGAGCAGCAGGGTCGTACGGGCGAACAGGGCGTCCAGCCTGCGGTCGTTCTCGGCCCGTACTTCCGCGGCACGTGCGCCCGTTGGCCCTGCCAGGTGGCCACCGCGCACCGCGGTCCAGGCCTCGCGCGGATCGAGCAGGGCGAAGGGGGAGCGGGGCGCTGGGGCCGGCGACGGGGGCACCGGGTGCCCGGGGTGCGGGTGCGCTTCGTGCGCCGGTGGTACGAGTCGTACGACCCCGGCCGTCACGAGCCGCTCCACCGCGTCCCGTACCACCGCCACCACCTCCGGGTCCGAGTCCGCGAACCCGAGATCGGGCGAGAAGACCGCAGGCACCGGCAGCCGCACCTCGGACCGGCCACATGTGTCGAGCGCATACGTGCCCGGCGCACATGTAGCTGCCGCACATGTATCGGCCGTACACGTGCCGGCCGTATACGTGTCAGGCGCACGCGTACCGGCCACACATGCGCCGCGCGTACATGTATCGGCCGCACATGTGTCAGGCGTACACGAGGTCACCGCACATGTGCCGAGCACACGCGTGCCGAGCACACAGGTCAGATACGCCCGTGCCTCCGCCGCCGACCGTGCCAGCACGCCCGCCGACGCCAGCCCCGTCCGGTCCGGCGACGGCAGCAGCCCGTTCGTCGTCTTCAGGCCGAACACCCCGCACCAGGCGGCCGGAATCCGCACCGAGCCCGCCCCGTCGCTGCCCGTCGCCAGCGGCACCATGCCTGCCGCGACCGCCACCGCGGAGCCCGCCGAGGACCCGCCGGGGGTGCGGTCGGCGCGGTGCGGGTTGAGCGTACGGCCGTACCTGCCCTGCCCCCAGGTCTGCCAGTACGTACCCGGCCCCGGCACCGCCGTCGAGCCGACCGGCACCGCCCCCGCCGCGATCAGCCGCCCCGCCGCGTACGACCGGATCCCGGACGGTCCCTTCACCGCGAACGGCACCCCCGCGAGCGGCAGCCGCCGGTCCACCGTCCGCGCCCGCTCCAGCGCCTCGTCGCCCCATACCTCGATGAACGCGCACAGTTCGGGATCGCGCCGTTCGATCCGCGCCAGCGCCTCCGCGACCAGCTCCGTCCCCGGCTCCGGCACCGGCTCCGTCATCGTCCCCCTCATCGGACCCCCGTCCACCTGCACCCCCACCCCAACGCCAACCCCGCTCAGTCTCCCAGCGCCTCCTCCATCACCGCCCGCGCGATCGGCGCCGCGCTCCCGCCCCCGCTGATGTCCGTGCGGTCGGCCGCCGCGTCCTCCACGACCACCGCCACCGCCACGGCGGGCCGTACCGCGTCCTCCTCCTGTGCCCAGGCGATGAACCAGGCGTACGGCAGACCGGAGTTGCCCACCCCGTGCTGCGCCGTCCCCGTCTTCCCGCCGACCGTCGCCCCGGGGATGGCCGCCCTCGTACCCGTACCGTCCCTGACCACCTCGGTCATCATCTCCCGCAACTGCTGCGCCGTCGCCGGGCTCATCGGCCGCCGGTACGGCCGCTCGCCCGTATGCGACACCACATCGCCGTCCGACGTGGTGATCCGGTCCACCAGATAGGGGTGTCTCAGGTCCCCGCCGTTGGCCACCGCGGCCGCGACCATCGCCATCTGGAGCGGGGTCGCCCGGGTGTCGAGCTGCCCGATGGACGACAGCGCCAGCTCGGCGTCACTCATCCGGGTGCCGAAGCGGGACGGAACCACCGCGGTGGGGATCCGCAGTCCGCTGTCGTTGAAACCGAACCCCTCCGCGGTCTCCGCCATCCTGGTCGGCCCGGTCCGTACGGAGAGCCCGGCCAGCACCGAGTTGCACGACCATCTGATCGCGTACGACAGGGACGCGCGATGGCAGCCCGTCACCTCATTGGGGAGGGTGGTCCTGGTCCCGGGCAGGACAAACGGTTCGGCGATGGGCGTCGGGGCGTCGGCGTCCACGACCGTACGGGACTCCAGCGCTGCCGCCGCCGTAACGATCTTGAAGGCCGAACCGGGCGGATAGGTCTCCCGGATCGCCCGGTTGAGCATGGGCTGCGTGCTCGCCCCGGTCAGCCGGTTCCAGGCCGCGGTCACCTCACTGCCGGTGCCGGACAGCCGCCCCGGATCGTACGAAGGGCTGCTGACCAGCGCCAGGATCCTGCCCGTCGTGGGCTCGATCGCCGCGACCGCGCCCCGCCGCCCGGCGAGCCCTTCGTAAGCTGCGCGTTGCAGCGAGGCCCTGATGGTGGTGACGACCGTGCCGCCGGGCTGCCGGCCGCGGGTGATGTCGTGCCAGAGGGGGAGGAAGGGGAGCGGCGAGAGCAGCGGTTCCGTACCGGAGAGGACGTCGTCCTCGGCGCTCTCCAGCAGGGTCGTGCCGTAGGTCTGGGAGGCGTAGCCGGTGACGGGCGCGTACAACGGCCCCTGGGTGTAGGTCTGTTCGTACCGCAGCAGCTCGCCGGTGTCCTTGGAGCGGGTGACCGTCCTGCCCTCGACCAGGATGTCGCCGCGCGGCTGGGCGTAACGGGCCACGGAAGCGCGGCGGTTGGCGGGGTTGTTGTCGAGGGAACGGGCCTCGACGAGCTGGATCCTGATGGCGTTGAGCAGCAGGGCGATGAGGAGAAGCAGACAGAAGAGGGCGGTGTGCCGGATATGGCGGATCACCGGTCGTCCTCCAGGACGGCGGGGCTGCTGTGGCCTGTGGAGCCTGTAGGGCCCGCGGGGTTGCTGTGGCCCGCAGGGCTAGCGGGGCTCCTGGGGCCCGCGGGGTTCGCAGCGTCGGTACGTTCATCCGTACGGGCCTCCGGCCGCGGGCTGCGTGCCGAGTCGCTCAGCCGGATCAGCAGCGCCACGCTGATCCAGTTGGTGACCACGGACGAGCCGCCCTGCGCCAGAAACGGCATCGCCATACCGGTCAGCGGAATCAGCCCCATCACCCCGCCCGCGATGACGAACACCTGAAGGGCCAGGATCGAGGCCAGCCCGGTGGCGAGCAACCGGCCGAACGGGTCCACCAGGACCAGCCCCGCGCAGTACCCCCGGGCGACCAGCAGCCCGTACAGCAGGAACAGCGCGGCCAGCCCCAGCAGCCCCAGTTCCTCGCCAGCGGTGGCGAGGATGAAGTCCGACTTGGCGGCGAAGCCGATCAGGATGGACTCGCCCCGGCCGAGCCCGGTCCCCGAAAGACCGCCCGCCGCGAACGCGAACAGCGACTGCGCGAGCTGGCCGGGCCCCCGCCCCGCCTCGATGGACGCGAACGGGTGGAGCCAGTCCTGCACCCTGCTGTGCACATGCGGTTCCAGCGAGCCGGCCGCGAAGGCGCCGGCCGCCGCGAGCAGCAGACCGACGGCGATCCAGCCGGTGCGCCCCGTCGCCACGTACAGCAGGATCACGAACAGCCCGAAGAAGAGCAGCGACGTGCCCAGATCCCGTTCGAGGACCAGCACGATCACACTGAGCAGCCAGATCGCGACGACCGGCCCGAGCACCCGCCCGGTGGGCAGATGCAGCTTGCGGAACCTGCGGCCGGTGTACGTGAGCGCGTTCTGGTTCGCGGCGAGATACGCGGCGAAGAAGACCGCCAGCAGGATCTTCGCGAACTCGCCCGGCTGGAAGGAGAGTCCGCCGATCCTGATCCAGATCTTCGCGCCGTTCACGGCGGGGTAGAAGATCGGCACGATCAGCAGCACCAGGGCGGTGACGACGGAGAGATACGCGTACCGCTGGAGCGCGCGGTGGTCGCGCAGGAACACGACGACGGCGATGAACAGCGCGACGCCGAACGTCGACCACACCAGTTGCGTCGGCGCCGCGACGGCGTTCGGGGTCTCCAGGTCGAGCCGGTAGATCAGGACCAGGCCGAGACCGTTGAGCAGGACGGCGATGGGCAGCAGCAGGGGATCCGCGTACGGGGCGCGCAGGCGGACCGCGATATGCGCGAGCAGGGCGAGCATGCCGAGCCCGGCGCCATAACCGGCGGCGCCGGGCGGCACGGCTCCGTATGTGCCGAGGCCGACACTGACGTAGCCGAAGACGGAGATGAGGACGGCGCAGACGAGCAGCGAGAGTTCGACGCCGCGGCGTTTGCGGAGGCGTGGCTCGGGCGGGGGAGTGTCCGCCGTCGTTGCGGTCATGGAGCGAAACGTAGCAAGGCGGCATGCCTTATGTCCGTTTATGTGGCGGCGTAAGGCATGCCGGACCGGTGCTGTGGTTGATTTCGCGCCAGGTGCCGCGCCAGGTGCCGCGCCGGGTGTTGCGTCAGGTGTTGCGTCAGCCCCCGTCACCACCTGTCAGCACCCGTGCGGGGTCTCACCACCCGTCAGCACCAGTGCGGGGTCTCACCCAGGCTGCGGATGTACTTGGCCGACGCCCAGGCCCAGCTGCCGTCCGCGAGGAGGTACCAGCGGTTGTTCCCGTCCACACTGCCGCCCTCCACCCGGCAGAAGATGCGCACGATGTCGCCGTACTCCAGCTCGCCCACGACTCTGCTGCTGCGGGTCGGCTTGTCCCGGAGGAGGAGACCGGTCTTGGCGGTGACCTTGCCGCGGTAACGGGCGGGGACGGCGGCGTCGGTGCCGGGGGCGGTGTCGCCGGGGGGCTTGGTGGTGACGGGCTCGGGCGTGGGCATGGCCGCCGGCTTGGTATGGTCCTTCGGCTCGGTGGCCGAGGTGCCGGGAGCAGGGGGTGCGGCGGCGGCGGGTACGACGGCGGCGGTGGCGAGAGTCGCGGCGGCGACCGCGGTGACGGCGAGGGCGGCGGCGGTACGGCCGAGCGAACGCACGGGCATGGAGACTCCTGTGACCTGAGGGCGAGGAGCCGGTGATTCCGGCATATGACTCGCGAGGCTCACGCTAAGTTCGCTACTCAGAGTCCGCAAATTATGACTTTCCGTGGCGTATCGCCGTGTCGTTACCGCCGTGCCTTTACCGCTGTGGCGTATTGCTGTGCCGTACTGAGGTGTGACGGCTGAGGCCTGCTGGAGGCAGGGGGAGGCAGACGGAGGCAGGCTGGGGCAGGCGCTAGAGGTTTCGCTGCTCCTGCTGGTTGTACGCGGGGTTCGCGGCGCCGTGGCCGGTGCTCTGGACGAGCAGTTCGTCGGCCTGCTCCTTCGTCACCCGCTGCTCCGCGCCGCAGAAGGTGCACTGGGTGACGTACTTCGTGGAGAACGCGAAGAGCGGTACGAAGAACAGCGTGAACTTGGTGACGCGCTTCTTCAGAGTGTGCGCGGAGGGGTTGCCGCAGTGTCCGCAGACCAGCGTGAGTATCGCGAGTTGGTAGAGATAGCTCTTGGTGCCGAAGATGATCATCTGGCTTCCTTCCGCGGGACACGCGGCCCCCGGCAGAGTCCGGTCCTTGTAACCAGCTTGCCGTACGGGGGTGACGGTGCGGGTAAGAGCGGGTGAGCCGGGGGGTTCGGTGGTCTCCGGGGGCTATTGCCTCGGCCGCCCCGCGGCTGGTCCCATGGGCAGGGTCCGTCCGAAGTGGGGGTGAGGTGCTGTGACGACGAACCGATTACGTGTCACTCCGGTGCGTGTACGGGGCCGGGACCGGCTGTATGTCAGCCTGCCGGACGGTACGACCGTCGCCTGGTACGACAGCGACGGCCAGGGGCCCGGGGCCGGATCGGGCGGCCGGGTCAGCGTGCTTCCGGGGGCGCTCCCGGGAGCGGGGCGCGAGGATGTGCTGGCCGCGCTCACGCCGTACCTCGCCGGTGAGGTGACCGTCGGACCGCCCCCGTTGCCGACCCCCGCCGATCTCGACCGGCTCTCCCTCCACCCGGACGACGACCTCGCCCCCAACCGCCCGGGCGAGGCACTCCACGCGGAACTGGCGGCTTCGGCGGTACGGGAGGTGTCGCCCGCACCGTCAGGCCGGCCGGGCCGCCTCGGCCGTGGCCGGACCACATGGCGTACGACCACACAGGGCGAGACCACACAGAGCGGACCCTCACCGCAGGGCGAGGCCACACAGAGCGCAGCCCCATGGCGTCAGCGCATATGGGGCCGCGGCACATGGGGCCGGGCCACATGGCCTGCGAGCACATGGCGCAAGGACACATGGCGTCACACCCCACTGCGTACCGAACTGCTCGCCCAGCAGATCATCGGCGACCAGCTCGACCACCTGGAAGGGGCCGGCTGGCGGGTGCTGCACTCGATTCCGCTCCCCGGCGCCGATGCCCGGATCGACCACCTCGCGATCGGCCCGGCCGGCGTGCTGGCCGTCCGTACCCTCGCCGCCCGCGGACAGCGGGTCCGTATCGCCGACCCCATGGTCCGTACGGGCCGTTCCGCACCGCTTCCGCACCTACGCTGGGCCCGCCGCGCCGCCGAGCGCGCCTCGTACGCCCTGGCCACCGCCGTACGCCCGGTCCTCGCAGTGGCCGGCGCGTCCGAGCGGTCCCTCCGTACGGGCCGTCGCGGCACACTGCTTTCCGTGCCCGGCGTACGGATCCTGCGCGACACCGAGATCCCCTCGCTCGCGTCCCTCGGCGGCGTACTCAAACCGGCGGACATCGAGGCCCTGTACGCGACGGCCCGCGACCGCCACACCTGGCTGTCGGTGTAGCGCGCTGTACGTGCGGTACGCGCACCCCGGGCCGTGGACCGGCCCACCACGGCCCAGGCCAGGTCAGGCCCCGGGGCCGGGGCACCCAGGTCAGGCCCCGGGCAGCGGTCCGGCGCGGCCGGGGTCGAGGAGCGGGGCGAGGAGGTCCCCGTACCGTTCCAGCCGCCCCGCGATGTCCTCCAGCCGGAAGACGAGCTGCTCGGCGGCCGTGCAGTCCGCGATCTCGTCCCAGGTCACCGGTGTGGAGACGGTCGGTTCCGGCCGGGCGCGCAGGGTGTAGGGCGCCGCGGTCGTCTTCGCCGCCGCGTTCTGGCCGTGGTCGACGAAGACCTTCCGCGGACGCAGCGAGCGGGTCATCCGGTGCACGACCAGTTCCGGCAGCGCCGCCTCCGCCTCCACGGCCAGCCCCTTCGCGTACGCCGACACCTCAGCCGAGGGGGCCCGCTCCAGCGGTACGAGCAGATGCAGCCCCTTCGACCCCGAGGTCTTCGCGAAGGTCTCAAGCCCGTCCGCGCCCAGCCGCCCGCGCAGCCAGCGCGCCACCGCACAGCACTCCACGACGGTCGCGGGCGCTCCGGGGTCCAGATCGAGGATCAGCCGGTCCGCGAGGCCGGGTGTGTCGGCCTGCCACTGGTGCGTGTGGAACTCCACCACCAGGTTCGCCGCCCACATCAGCGTCGGCAGATCCTCCACCACCACCTGCCGGCCGCTGTCGGCCGTCTTCCTGGGCACCTCGGCGACCCGCGCCCAGTCAGGGGTGCCGGGCGGCGGGTTCTTGGTGAAGAACACCTGGCCGCCGGGCCCGTCCGGGTAGCGCAGGAAGGAGACGGGCCGGTTGGCGAGATGGGCCAGCAGAGGGCCCGCCGTACGGGCGTAATAGTGCAGGACCTCGCCCTTGGTGGTGCCCGTCGCGCCGTACAGCACCTTCTCCAGATTGCTGAGCGCCAGGCGCCGCCCCTCCACCACGGTGATCGGCGTCATACGATGAGAATCCCACAAAACTTCCCTATTAACGGATGAAAGGGATGGGCTGTGCGATCCATATGGAACGGTGCGATCTCCTTCGGCCTGGTCAGCATCCCGATCAAGCTGGTGAACGCCACCGAGAACCACTCCATCTCCTTCCGCCAGATCCACAAGGAGGACGGCGGCCGGATCCGCTACCGCAAGGTCTGCGAGCTGGACGGCAAGGAACTGGCGGCCGCGGACATCGGCAAGGGATACGAGGACGCCGGCGGCACGATCATCCCGATCTCGGACGAGGACCTGGCCGCGCTGCCGCTGCCGACGGCGAAGACGATCGAGATCGTGTCGTTCGTCCCGGCGGACTCGATCGATCCGCTCCAGATGGACACGGCGTACTACCTGTCGGCGAACGGGGTGCCCGCGGCCAAGCCGTACACCCTGCTGCGCGAGGCGCTGAAGCGCAGCGAAAGGGTCGCGGTCACGAAGTTCGCCCTGCGCGGGCGCGAGCGGCTCGGCATGCTGCGGGTGGTCGGCGATGTGATCGCGATGCACGGCATGTTCTGGCCGGACGAGATCCGCTCCCCCGAGGGCGTCGCCCCCGAGACCGAGGTGACCGTACGGGACGCCGAACTCGACCTGGCCGACGCCCTGATGGACACCCTCGGCTCGGTCGACCTCGACACCCTGCACGACGACTACCGCGAGGCGGTCGAGGAAATGATCGCCGCGAAGGCCGGCGGCGAACCCCTGCCGGAACACGCGCCGGCGGAGGGCGGCGGCCGGGTCATCGACCTGATGGCGGCCCTGGAGAACAGCGTCCGCGCGGCAAAGGAGGCCCGCGGCGCGGAGGGCGAGGTCGCCGAGGTCACCGAACTCCCCCCGAAGCCACAGAAGAAGGCCGCCGCGAAGAAGCCGCCCTCCAAGAAGAAGCCCCGCTCCACAGCCTGACCCACCCACCCCGCTCCGCCCCCGGAAATACCTGTTCACAGCCACCCCACCGAAGCTGGTAGGGTTTCACCCGTCGCCACCACAGCGACCCGCCCCCGTAGCTCAGGGGATAGAGCAACGGCCTCCGGAGCCGTGTGCGCAGGTTCGAATCCTGCCGGGGGCACCATGGTTATGGTGCCTAAAAGGCCCTCTGATCAGGCAAAACGCCGGATCGGAGGGCCTGTTGTTCATGCGGGCATGCAGTCGGGTGGGTCGGCAATGAACCCATGCCACCCCGCTCTGCGGACGCGCCCGTGCCGGGCGGTGGCAGCGGCCGGCTCCCACAGCCCGCCAGGGGCGGTCGAGGCAATTTCCTATTTTACGCCCAACGACACATAGTCATAGCGGCCATAGTAGGAGTCGGCCGTGTATGCGTTGACCAATCGGGGGCCGCGCCACATCATGATCTTCTCGTAAGTAATGGGTAGGTAGACTGCATTCTCGGAGACTTTGCGGTTGATCTGTTGGTAAATTATTCCGGCCTTGACCGGATCCCGTTCGGCAATTGCATCGTCGAACAGCGCATTGATCTCCGGATCATTGAGTTCGCTGTAGTTGTTGTTACCCGACTCCAGGACGAATCGCCCGTCGACCAGGGATCGCAAGAAACCTTGACCGGTTGGAAAATCCGCAGCGAAGCCCATGAGGATGATGCCGTACCCTCTGTCCTTCACCGCCTTGGGCGACTTCCATACGTCAAAGGCTGCGGCGCCGTCGATCCGGTCGATCGTGGTGGTGATATTGACTTTCCGCAGTGCCTTCTGCAGGGCCGCGGCGGTGTCCAGCTCGGCTGGTATGTTCTTGCGTACGCCAATGGACGTGGAAAAACCGTTCGGCTTGCCGCATGCCCGGAGTTCTTTCCTGGCTCTTTCAAGGTCCGGCTTGCCGTTGTTGTCGAGCACGCCATAAAGATCGTAGTCCGGGTCGGAGCCCGTAATGGACGGAGGGAGCATATTCGGAGCGATATCGCCACCGACAATCGGTCCACCTCGGGCCGTTTGAAGCTCCTTGTGGTCGGCGGCGAAGATGATGGCCTTGCGGCAGTGAATATTGTCCAGCGGCTTGACCGATTGCGGAAAGACTGCGTATCTGATGTATCCGGTCCTCGGATTGTCCAGGTGCTTCTTGAGGTCCGCGTTTCCCAGCGCCTTGGAGATGGCTGCCTGACTGAGTCCTGTCCCGTTCAGGTCGAGATCGAATTCACCACTGAGGAGACGGTTGTCCATGTCGTCCGCGTCGGTGACGAAGGTGACCTCGATGCGGTCGGGCAGCGCCGGACGGATCGGATCGGATTCCTTGTTCCACTGTCCGTTGCGGACCAGGACCAGCTTGCGGTTCGGGTCATATGCGGCGAACTTGTACGGACCCGAGGAAAAAGGTCGCAGTTCGTACACGCTGCCGGTGTCCCGCTCACGTTTGACCGGGGACGCCGTCGGCATGGCGAGCATCTGCTCGAAGTCGCCGTTCGGCTGGGGCAGATGGAAGACGATCGTCTTCTCGTCAGGGGTCTCGATGGCCCGCAGACCCAGCTTCTGTGGATCCTTGTCGTTGTACGGCCCCGTGTAGGTTTTCTTCGGGTCGAGGGTCTTCTGGAGGTGGGCAGGGCCGCCGGAGATGACATCGTCCGCCCAACTGCGCTCGATGCCGTATTTGATGTCCTGGGAAGTGATGGGCGAGCCGTCCTCCCAAGTGATGCCGTCACGCAGTGCGTAGGTGTACGTCGTGCCGCTGTCCGAGACCTTGGCCAGGCCGGTGGCGAGGTCGGGCACCAGGGTGGTGCTCTTGCGCCCTGGCTCGGGGGCGAAGGTGACCAACTGGCGGGTGTAGTAGCGGGCGAAGTCCCACACGAACCCGTAATAGGCGCGGTGCGGGTCCCAGGAGTCGGCCTCCTGGTTGGAGACAAACCGCAGCGTGCCGCCCTTGGTCTTCGATGCGTTGGCGATGCCTTTGGTGGCGGCGTTGTACCCGGCGCCGGAGTCGGCCGTCCGCTGCGACGACTCCTGTAGCCAGTTCAGCACGACTGGAATCCCCACGGCCAGCAGACTGATGGCTGCGAGCCCAGAGGTGAGGGCACGTGTGAAACCGCGTTTGCCGGGACGCCTGTGCCGCACGCGGGCCGCACGTTGGTCCGCCGGCTCCTGCGCGGCATCCGCCGGGTCCTGCGTGACAATGGTGGCGCGGCGGGAGTGCACCACGGCGAGCAACTCATCCGGGGTGGGCCGGCGGGTCGGGTTCTTGTCCAGACACTTTTCGACGATGGGCCGCAGCGGATCGGGCAGGGCGCTCAGGTCGGGGTCGTGATGGACGATGTGGTAGGCGCTCACATAAGGATGGTCCGAGTCGAAGGGGCCGCGGCCGGTGGCCGCGTAGACCAGGAGCGAGCCGAGCGCAAAGACATCGGTGGCCGGGCTGATTTCTGGCGGAACCTGCCACTGCTCAGGGGCCATGAACGGCGGCGTTCCGACTACTTGGCCAGTTTTGGTGTGCACTTCGCTGGCGCTGCGGTCGATGGCCCTGGCAATACCGAAATCGATGACCCGTGGCCCGTCATCGGTAATGAGTACGTTGCTGGGTTTCAGGTCCCGGTGGATCACCTGGGCGCGGTGGATGTCGCGCAGGGCTTCAGCTAATCCGGCAAAGAGCTGCCACAGTTCTTCCACGGGTAAGGGGCCATTGTCCCGGATATACTTCGAGAGGGTCGGGGCAGGTACATAAACCGTGGCCATCCAGGGTTGCCGGGCGTTCGGGTCGGCGTCCACCACTGGGGCGGTAAAGGCGCCACTGACTCGCCGGGCGGCGTCCACCTCTTGACGGAACCGAGCCCGGAACAAGGGGTCCTGCACCAGTTGCGGGTGCACCACTTTGACGGCCACACGGCGACCTGACGGGGAGTGGGCCAGGTAGACCTCACCCATGCCACCCGCACCGAGTCGGGAAACCAGTCGATAGATGCCGATTATTCGATTTTCAATGCTGTCGGCACCCTCGTCCGGACTTGGCATATCCTCCCCCTACCCCACGCTTGCCCTCGGACAGATGTGCGGTGCCCTCGCACCCCCGGCCCCCGGTCCCGCCATTTCGGTTGAGGTGGGCCCAGTTGGCGGTCTGGGCGCGAAAATGCCTTCTGAGCTGGGATGATGAACCTTGTCGAGGGTTCTGTCGTTCCCAGCGGAAGGCACTTTCTGCGTGCAGGGTATCGGTTTGCGTCTCGCGGTTCATGTCACCGCTGACGGGCCGGGGGTGGCCGGTCACGCCGGGTTGCCGTGCCCTGGCGTGAACTAGCCGTTGTGGTCCGAAAAGTCTTCGAAATGTTTCGAAGTGTCTTCCTGGATTTTGATCCCGCCGTGAGGGTCACCTCTGGGCTCACCTTGATCTAATCGGCCTGATATGGCTCTGAGCTGTGTGAATGCTTGCCTGGCACCATGTCAGGCTCCGCGAATATTTCGCATTCGTTGCCGAAACTGTTGACAGCCGACAGAGCCAGTTCAACACTGTCGCCGTTGGTAGAGCTCGACCACTGCCGATGTTGGCCGCCACCGACGACCCACCGCACCTTGCAGACGCATGTCACGCTGCCCGGCCCCCATCGGCCTCATGAGGACGAGGAGGAAGCACGTACATGAACGACGCACCCGCACGCTCGACGCGCCGTAGGCTCGGCCGGTTTGCGCCGGCCCGTCGCTTCAGGCTGTTCATCAGCAGTGCCTGCACCCTGTTGCTGGTTGCCGTGGCCGCGATGGCCATGCCCGGCACCGCCAGCGCCGACACGGTTGTCACCACGAATCAGACCGGCACCAACAACGGTTACTACTACTCGTTCTGGACCGACTCACAGGGGTCGGTGTCCATGAACCTGGGGTCCGGTGGCAACTACAGCACTTCATGGAGCAACACCGGGAACTTCGTCGCCGGCAAGGGCTGGAGCACCGGCGGGCGCCGGAGTGTGACGTACTCGGGCACCTTCAACCCGTCCGGCAACGCGTATCTGGCGCTCTACGGCTGGTCGACGAACCCGCTGGTGGAGTACTACGTCGTCGACAACTGGGGCACGTACCGGCCCACGGGAACGTACAAGGGCACCGTCACCAGCGACGGCGGTACGTACGACATCTACCAGACGACGCGCTACAACGCCCCCTCCATCGAGGGCATCCGCACCTTCAACCAGTACTGGAGCGTCCGGCAGGCGAAGAGGACCGGCGGGACCATCACCACCGGCAACCACTTCGACGCCTGGGCCCGCGTCGGTATGAGTCTGGGCACCTTCAACTACATGATCCTCGGCACCGAGGGCTACCAGAGCAGCGGGAACTCCAACATCACCCTGGGCGGCACCGGTTCGGGCGGTGGCGGTGGTGGCGGTGGTGGCAGCGGATGCACCGCGACCTTGTCCGCCGGTCAGCAGTGGAGTGACCGGTACAACCTCAACGTCGCGGTCTCCGGCTCCAGTTCCTGGAGCGTGACGATGAACGTACCGTCGCCGGCCAGGGTCCTGTCCACCTGGAACATCAACGCCGAGTACCCCAACTCCCAGACCCTCACGGCCAAACCCAACGGCAGTGGCAACAACTGGGGCGTCACCATCCAGCACAACGGCAACCAAACCTGGCCATCAGTCTCCTGCACCACGACTTGACCCCCCGAATCCCCAGGCTGGAGGACCACTCCTCATGAAAGCCAGAGCACAAGCACAACTCTCCTTACGCTCCCTGGTCACGGGACTGGCCGTCGTCGCACTGGCCGCGGCGAGCGCCCTCACCGCCAACGCCGCCGCGCCCGCATCGGCCGCCCCCGCGCAGCCCGCCGCCTGCAACGGGTACGTCGGGCTCACCTACGACGACGGCCCGTCCAGCACCACAACGAGCCTGCTCAACGCGCTGAGGCAGAACGGGCTGCGGGCCACGATGTTCAACCAGGGCCAGTACGCCGCCGCCAATCCGTCCCAGGTCCGGGCCCAGGTCGACGCCGGCATGTGGGTCGCCAACCACAGCTACACGCACCCCCATCTGACCCAGCAGAGCCAGGCGCAGATCGACTCGGAGATCTCCCGGACCCAGCAGGCCATAGCGGGCGCGGGCGGCGGCACACCGAAGCTGTTCCGGCCGCCGTACGGGGAGACCAACGCGACGGTGAAGTCGGTCGCGGCCAAGTACGGCCTCACCGAGATCATCTGGGACGTCGACTCGCAGGACTGGAACAACGCGAGCACCGACGCGATCGTCCAGGCCGCGGGCCGGCTCACCAACGGCCAGATCATCCTCATGCACGACTGGCCCGCCAACACGGTCGCGGCGATCCCGCGTATCGCCCAGGGCCTGGCGGCCCGCGGCCTGTGCGCCGGAATGATCTCCCCGCAGACCGGCCGCGCCGTGGCTCCCGATGGCAGCGGTGGCGGTGGGGGCGGTGGTGGTGGCAGTGGATGCACCGCGACTCTGTCCGCCGGTCAGCAGTGGAGCGACCGGTACAACCTCAACGTTACGGTCACCGGCTCCAGCAACTGGACCGTGACGATGAACGTACCGTCGCCGGCCAGGGTCCTGTCCACCTGGAACATCAGCGCGAGCTACCCCAACACCCAGACACTGACGGCCAAACCCAACGGCAGTGGCAACAACTGGGGCGTCACCATCCAGCACAACGGCAACCAAACCTGGCCAACGGTCTCCTGCACCACAACGTGACTCCCGAGCGCACCAGTGGCGCGGCGGCCATGTGCTGCCGCGCCACCCGGCCGCCGACCGGGGCCTGCCTCGCTCACGTCTGGCCGTTCTTGACGATCAGGGCTCGCAGGCCGTGCTGGAGGTATTCGCCGTAGGACATCGGCTGGTTCGTCGAATTCCCGGACGCGCTCTCCGGGGTGAAGGGGACGACGGTGCTGGTGTGGCCGGCGTTGAGGAAGAAGGGGAGCGACAGACGCTCCACGTTGACGAATTTCACACGGTGATTCGGGGCCGGGAAATAGTCGTTGGTGATGTGGCTCATGTACGTACCGCAGTTCACCAGGAAGTTGTCCTCGGACGTGGGCAGGTCCTGCCAGCCGTCGACCGTTTCGACCTGGAGGTTCTGGACCTGGGTCTGGTACAGGACGGTGATCATCGAAACGTCCAGATGGTCCTCGAAGCTCAGCTTCGTACCGTCCGGGCCTGTCTTGACCGGCGGGTAGTCCTCCAGGTGGGGGTAGCGGATCAGGGATACGGAGGAGAGCGTGTCGGCTTCCGCCAGGGCGGGGTCGAAGAAATGCTCGGGCCGGCCCAGGGCCAGGGCGAGACCGCGCATGATGACCGTGGAGAGCCGGAGCATGTCCCGGTAGTACGACTCGCAGAACGGGCGGAATCCGGGATGCCTGTCCTCGTCCGGCCAGAGGTTCACCTCGTGCATCGGCGTTCCGGACTTGATCATCGGGTGATCGTCGCTGAATGACGGGTTCAGATAGCAGAAGGACTCGACGGCCTTCTTCCCCTTGACCGCCATGTAATAGCCGTTGCGGATATGTGAGTTGTTCTTGTTGTACGCGCGGATCGCCAGATCGTACTTCTCCTGGTCGGTCATGGTCCGGTGGAACTCGTTGACCACGTCCTGGAGCAGCTTGACATCGACGCCGTGGTTCGACGCGTAGAAGAAGCCGGACCCGCGGCACGCCTTGTTGATCTCCTGTGCGACGCGTGTCTTCTCGTCCGAGTCGTTGCCGAACAGCGGCGAGATGTCGATGGTCGGAACGTGTGCTGACGGCATCAGAATGGGCATGGAAGAATCCTCCGGGGACTCGGCCTTTTCAGCGGGAATCTGCTCGACGGGCATCGGACAGCGCTGCGGAGACGCGTTCACACATGCCCGTGACCAGGCGCTCGTTTCGTACCCACGAATGATGGGTCTCACCGGGCAGCGGGTGGATCTCGATCGACTCGGCCGGCAGAAGAGTGTCCAGGCTGTTGTACGGCGACCGCTGGTAGAACGCGAACAGCCGGCGCTGGTGGTCGTCGCGGACGATGTCGTTCGGCTCGCCCGCCTTGAACATCACCAGGTTTCCGATACGGGCACCGAGCCGCTTCAGATCGGCCTCGCTCGGCGCGTAGTGGTAATTGATCGGATCGAGGATGTCCTCGACTTCGGGGAGTCCGATCCTGGCCGACGCCTGGGGAACATTGAAGTACGGGTCGACGAGGAACAGGTTGTCGATCTTCTCGCCCGCACCGGCCAGTTGCAGCGACACCTCCAGAGCGAGAACCCCTCCGAAGCTCCAGCCGAAGAAACTGTAGGGGCCAGACGGCTGGAGGTGCCGGATGTGCTCGATATAGAACCGGGCCAGGGACTCGAACGACTCCATCGGGGAATGCAGATGCACATTGTTGAACAGCACGAGCCGGTACCCGGGCAGCCGTTGCGCGATATTGCTCAGATAACTCTCGGCACCGCCCTCGCCGGGCGGGAAGACAAAGAGGGTGCGCTCCGCGCTTTCCTCGTTGACGAGGATGTACGGGTCGAAGGCCTCATCCTCGGGCGCTGCCTGCGGGGCCGCCTGCGCGAGGCCGATTCCGTTGCCGATTCCGTTGTCCATTCCGGTGCCTGTTCCGTTGCCCGCGCTGCTCGTCACGGTCGACGTGTGAGCGACCAGCCGCTCCAGCCACAACTTCAGCTCGCTCGTGAAGCGTCGGGTGGTGGCCCGGTCCAGTCGGCTGTCGACCACGGTGATGAGACGACCGCCCGCGCACCTCATCGTCACATCGACACTGAACTGATCGGCTCCCCGGTTGCGTTCGGAGACATTGCTGCCGGACATCGCCGAGTCGAGCTGCCAGCCCGCCAGTTGGTCCGGCGTCCGCGGTCCCTCGTCCGATATCCGGCCGAGATAGTTGAAGCCGACCGGCGGAAGGGGAGCGCGCTCACTGCCGTACCGGCCGAAGAGCGCACCGTAACCGATGCCGTGGTGCGGCACCCGCCGACGGGCCTCCTTCGTCCTGAGGATGCTGCGCCCGAGGTCCTGCGGATCCACTTCGACGGCCAGCGGATGCATCGTTGTGAACCATCCGACCGTGTCCCGGACATCGGGGGCTCCGTCGAAGAGTTCGCGGCCGTGGCCCTCGACCGTGATGTGGTTCGTCGCCAGCCCCGTGACCGATCGCAGTGCGTATCCGGTTGCCGTCAGCAGCAGGTCGTTCATGGTGGTGTCGTACGCCCGGTGGCTCTCGGTGAGCAGGGTCCGGGTGTCCGACGGGTTCAGTGCGAACTCCTCGCGGTGCGCCGCCGCACCGTTCGCGTCCGGTGACGCTGACGGTGCCGGAGACGGAGACGGAGACAGAGCCAGGGACAGCGCGCTCGGTGCCGCGGAAGCCATGCCCTCGGTGATCTCCGTCCAGAGCCGCCGCTCGTCCTCACCGGGGACATAGGTGCGCAGCGCCTGGGCCCACTGCCGGTAGCTGCCCGTCTTCTCCTCCAACTCACCGCCGTGGTACAGGATCTCCAGGTCCTGAGTGAGGATGTGCCAGCTCACGGTGTCGACGATCAGATGGTGCAGGGCGAACCAGACACGGGCGGTGCCGTCGTCGAACCCGTGGAGGTACGCGGCACAGGCGACCGGGCCGTGCTCCAGGTCGAAACCGCTCTGCCATTCAGCGAGTTGCCGGCTGATGTCCTCGTCCCGCAGGCCGCTCACGTCGAGTTCGTGCAGTACGACGTCCGGGCGGCCGTCGCCGTACGCCTGGGTGATCTCCGTACCGTCACCGTTGAATCCGGCGCCCTCGCGCCCGGCACCGTCGAACCCGGTGTAGCGGAGGCTGAACGCGTCATGGTGTGCGACCAGCTTTGTCAGGGCCTGGCGCAGTCTCGCCATGTCGAGCGGCGGTGTGGTGATGGCGAAGTTGTGGTTCCACCAGCCGCGGTCCGCGAGCGGCTTCGCGAAGAACCACTCCTGAACGGGGAGCAGCGGGCAGTCACCGGACAGCCGGCCCTGCTCGGGCCGCCCGGATTCCACACGCTCGTCTCGTGTGTCGCCCCGCGCGCCGTGCCCGCCGTCCGGCCCGGCCAGTACGTTGTCGGCCAGCCGCCGGACGGTGGGGAAGTCGAAGATGTCCTTCACACTGATCCTGCGTCCGACCTCCCGCCGCACCTGGCTTGCCAGATGCAGGGCGCTGATGCTGTCACCGCCCGACCGGAAGAAGTCGTCGTCGATGCCGACCGTGCCGCCCGGCAGCCGCGCGCTCCAGAGCTGGCACAGCCGGGCCTCGGTACGGCTGCGCGGCGCCGTGTACCCCGCCCGTTCCGTGGACAGGACCGCCTTCGGCAGTGCTTTGGTGTCGAGCTTGCCGTTGATGGTCATCGGCAGCGGCCTGTCGAGCCGTACCAGCAGCGACGGCACCATGCCGGGCATCAGCTTCGCGCGCAGGGCGGCAAAGATCTCGTCCTCGTCGACGGCGGCGCCCGCCTCCGTACCGGCGCCCGCGCCCACCCCCGCCACGTAGTAGCCGACGAGCCGCTTGCCGCCGCCGTCCGGCGCGTGTTCGTCCTCCGTGGCGATGACGGCACACTCCCGTACGTTCGGACACGCGGCCAGCACCGCTTCGACCTCACCGGGTTCGACGCGGATGCCATGGATCTTGACCTGCGCGTCATTGCGTCCCACGTACTGGAACTCGCCGTCCCTCGTCCGCCGCACGAGATCACCGGTCCTGTAGATGACCGGGTACTGGCCCGCACGGCGCTCGGCCTCGGTCCGGAACGGGTTCGGCAGGAACCGCTCGCGCGTGAGGTCCGGCCGGTTCAGATAGCCGTCCGTGACACACTCCCCGGCCATGTACAGCTCGCCGATCGCGCCCGTGGGCAGCAGTTTCCGCGAGTCGCCGAGGACATACAGCCTGGTGTTCCCGAGCGGCTGCCCGAAGGTGTTCCGGTAGGACTCACCGGGCTCGAAGCGCCGGCCGGTGTTGTAGACGGCCGTCTCCGTGGTGCCGAAGGCGTTGACAATCGGTCCGGAGTACTCGCTCCGGATCTTACGGAAGTGGCGCTCGTGGAACGCCTCGCCGGCGACGAGCACACACCGCAGATACGGCAGACGCGCGAGGTCGAACTGCTGGATCTGGGTCGGCGTACCGCTCAGATACGTCAGCCCCGCACGGTTCGCGTAGTCGTAGAAGCCGTCGTCGTGGGCGGGGGAGGGCGGCGGAACGATCAGGGTGTGGCCGCTCAGGAGCGAGAGCGCCAACTGTTCGACGGAGAAGTCGAAAACGTAGTTGGCCAGGAACAGGACGCCTTGGCGCGATGTGTCGGGTGTCCCGAAGTAGCGCTCGGCCACCTGTTCGCGGAAGCTGTCCACCGCGCGGTGCGGTACGAGGACGGCCTTGGGCTTGCCGGTGGTGCCGGAGGTGTAGATGGCGTAGGCGAGGTCGGTGCTCGTGACGGCCGTGACGGGGTTGTCCGTCGACCGATGGCCCATGGGCAACTCGTCCAGGTCGACCACCGGCAGTTCTGCCACGATGGGCAGTTCGCGTAGCCGCTCGGTGTGGGCGTGGTTGGTCAGTACGAGACGGGCTCGGGTGTCTTCAAGCATGAAGGCGACCCGGTCGTCCGGATATCCGGGGTCGATCGGTACGTACGCCGCTCCGGTCTTCCACACCGCAAGAATCGCGGTGATCATCAGCTCGCTCTTGTCCAGCACCAGGCCGACCAGATCGTTCGGCCGCAGCTCCACGACTGTCCGCAGATGGTGCGCCAACTGATTGGCCCGCTCGTTCAGTTCGCGATACGTCAGCCTCGTCCCGCCGTGCACCACGGCGATCTCGTCCGGCCAGGCCGCGGCCATCTCCTCGAACACCCCGTGGAGCGTCCGGGCCGGCCTGGTGGCAGCGGTCGGTACGACGGGACCGCCGGGCTCCGTCGCGTCGGCCGGCAGCGCAGCCCGGCCCGCTTCGTCGAGGCAGGTGACGTCCGCCAGTGTGGCCCCGTTGCCGGAGGCGAAGAGCCGGGCGAACTCGCGCAGGATGTGCTGGAAGGTGGAGATGAAGCCGTCGGCGCTCGCGTCGTCGAAGAGGGACGCGGCGAAGGTCAGATTGCCCGCCAGACCGCCCGGGGTCTCGGTGAGGGTGGCCGACAGATCGAACTTGGTGGCCGTCCAGCCGCCGCCGTCCGGCTTGTGGTCGACCAGTGCCGGCCGCTCGTCGGACGCCGGGGCAGCCGCGCCGGCACCCGGGTCGCGATCTGTGACGTTCTGCAGTGTGAAGTTGATCTGGAGGACCGGGTGACGGCTCGGGTCCCTCTCCGGATCCAGCTCCTTCACGAGCTGCTCGAACGGCAGCTCGCCGTGCACCTGCGCCGCCACCACACCCGCGCCGACCGCGCGTACGTACTCCTCCGGCGTCGCGTCGGCGTCGACCCGTACCCGCAGCGCCAGCAGGTTCGCGAAGAAGCCGATCGTACGGTCGAACTCCGGGCGCCCGCGGTTGGCGGAGGGGGTCCCCACGACGAAGTCGTCCTGGCCCGTGTACATGTGCAGCATCAGGCACCAGGCGCCCAGCAGCACGCTGTACAGACTCACCCTCGACGACTGGGCCAGTGCCCTCAGCACCTCGGTGGTCCGCTCGTCGAGACCGAACTCGATCTCCCGGCCGCGGTAGTCGAACCGCGCCGGGCGAGGATTGTCCAGCGGCAGCCTGACCGTCTCGAACCCGGCCAGCGTATTCGTCCAGAATTCGGTCAGCTCGGACAGCCGCCGCCCGGCCAGATACTCCCGCTGCCACACGGCGAAGTCCGCGTACGTACCGTGGACCGCCCCCAGCTCCGCCTCGGGCAAACCGTGCAGAAGGGCCGCCAGTTCGCCGCGGAAGGTGTTCCATGACCAGCCGTCGAAGCATGTGTGGTGGAGCACAATGCTCAGATACACACTGCCGCGGTCCGTGGCGAGCGCGAACAGGTCCGCCTGGACGGGCAGTTCCTCGTGCAGCCGGAACACATACCCGGAACGCTCCACAAGCTTCTCGTCCAGCTCGGTGACGCCGCCGACCGTGTGCACGGGCACATCGAACATGGCGGACGCGTCGTCCTGGGGCAGTGTGTGCTGCCGCCGGACACCGGCACCGTCCATGGTGAGCAGGGTGCGCAGCGCGGGATGGCGCCGTACCAGTGTGCGCAGCGCGCGAGTGATCGTATCCGGCGTGACGCGGTCGCCGTCCGTCGCGATCCGGAGGACGAACGGGATGTTGTACGCGGCGGTCCCGCCCTCGAACTCGTCGATGAACAGCAGGCGTTCCTGCGCGAGGGACACCGGAGGGTTCTCCACGCCGGCCGGGCCGGAAGCGTCGGCCGGGCCGGAAGCGCCCGCCGACCCCGCCGCGCCCCCGCCGCCCGCCGGCTCGCCCCGCTCCTCCTCCGGCTGCGCGGCCATCTCCCGGATGTGTTCCGCCTGCGCCCCGAGGGTCGTGTGCTGGAGTACGGTCGCGACGCCGAGGCCACGCCCGAAACCGGTCGTGATGGCCTGCGCGAGCACCATCGCGCGCAGACTGTCGCCGCCGAGCGCGAAGAAGTCGTCGTGCACACCGACCCGGTCAGGGGCGACACCGAGCACCGTGGACCAGATACCGCACAGCTTGGCCTCGACATCGTTCGAGGGCGCGACGTACGCACTGCCCTCGTCCGGCCCGAAGTCCGTCTCCGGAAGCCGCCGTGTGTCCAGCTTTCCGCTGGGGGTCACCGGAATGTCCGTGATGCGCAGAAGGCGGGAGGGCACAACGGCCTCGGGCAGCTTCCCGCGCATCCACTGCTTCAGATCCGTCTCGTCCAGCTCGCGGTCGCAGACGTAGAAGCCGACAAGGTATTTCTGCGCGCCCGGAAGCCCCGCGCCCGCGGCCCCAGCGCCCCCGGGCCCCGCCGCCCGGTGCTCGCGGGCGATCACCAGGGACCGGGTCACACCGGGGTACGACGAGAGCGCCGCCTCGACCTCGCCGAGTTCGACACGCTGCCCGCGGATCTTGACCTGGTGATCGGTACGGCCCAGACACTCCAGCTCGCCGTTGGGCAGCCAGCGGGCCAGGTCGCCCGTCCTGTAGATGCGCGCGTTCTGCCCCGACGCCTTCTCCTCCGGGGTCTGGAACGGGTTGTCCAGGAAGCGCTCCGCCGTCAGCTCGTCACGGTTGAGATATCCGCGTGTGACACCGACACCGCCGATGTACAGCTCGCCCATGCCCCCGACCGGCACACGCCGCATCGACTTGTCGAGCACGTAACACATGGTGTTGGCCACCGGATGGCCGATGCTCTTGGTGGCACGCCGCTCGCCGGGCGCGTACAGCCGCTTGTGGCTGGTGATCGAGATCTCCGTCGGGCCGTACCCGTTGATGATGGTGCCACCGAACATCCCGCGGATCTTGTTGAACACCGGCTCGGTGAAGTCCTCGCCGATCGCGTCGATACGGGTCAGGGACGTCGTCGTCGAGTAGTCGTACAGCGAGAGGACCGAGGGCGTTCCGGAGAGGTAGGTGACGTTCTCGTCGTTGATGTACTTGTACAGGCGCTCGGCGTCCGTACGCATCGAGTCGTCGAGCACCACCAGCTTCTGCCCGTTGAGCAGGGCGTCGGTCATCTGCTCGACGAAGTGGTCGAACACATAGTTGGAGAACGACAGGAGGGCCTCGTCGCCCGCGCTCTTGTCGAGCGAGAACAGCTTCACCATGGACGTCTGGAGGTTGACGACTCCCCGGTGCTCGACGAGTACGGCCTTGGGCCTGCCGGTGGTGCCGGAGGTGTAGATGGCGTAGGCGAGGTCGGTGCTCGTAACGGCCGTGACGGGGTTCTCCGTCGACCGGTAGCCCATCGGCAGCCGGTCCGGCTCCACCACCGGCAGCCCGGCCGCGCAGGGAAGGCCGCGGAGCCGTTCGGCGTGGGCGTGGTTGGTGATGACCAGACGGGACCGGGTGTCTTCGAGCATGAACGTGACCCGGTCGTCCGGATATCCGGGGTCGATCGGTACGTACGCCGCTCCGGTCTTCCACACCGCCAGGATCGCGGTGATCATCAGCTCGCTCTTGTCCACCATCAGGCCGACGAGATCGTTCGGCCGCAGCTCCACAACGGTCCGCAGATAGTGCGCCAACTGATTGGCCCGCTCGTTGAGCTGACGGTACGTCAGTCTCGTCTCCCGGTAGACCACGGCGATCTCGTCCGGCCAGGCCGCGGCCATCTCCTCGAACACCCCGTGCAGAGTCTTGCCGTCCGGGAACCCGGTCTCCGTACGGTTCCACGCGTCGAAGCGCTCGATCATCGGCGGCGTGACGAATTCGAGGGCGTCGACCGGCCGCGTGATGTCGTCCGCCACCTGGCCGAACAGTGTGCCGGTCACGTCGAGCAGTGTGCCGATGGCGTCGTCGTCGAACAGCTCACCCGCGTACCACAGCGTGACCGTCAGCTCGTCGCCCTCCTCGCGCGCCACGACGGCCAGCGGGTAGTCGACCTTGTCGGCGTCGTACGCCTTCTCGAAGCGCAGCAGCTCCTCGTGCTCCCGCTCCTCGTCCTCGTCCAGGAGCCGCGGATAGTTCTCCAGCACGAGCAGTGTGTCGAACAGCCGGCGCTTCATCCCACCGGTCTCCAGCCGGCCCAGCTCCACGGTGCTCTTGCTGTTCATGGTGTTCACAGCGGTCTGGATCTCGCTGATGGCCGCGCCGACGCTCTTCGTCGCCTGATCGTCGTGGTCGACGATCACGGGCAGTGTGTTGATGAATAGACCCACCGAGTTCTCGATGGAGTCGATGCGGGGGTCCCGGCCGGAGACGATCGTCCCCACCACCGTGGTGTTCCCGCCGCCGACCGCGTACAGCACCTTGTGCCACACGAACTGGAGCACCGAGTGCAGGGTGACCCGGTGGGCGGCGCACACCGCCTTGAGCGCGGCGGTCCGGTCCGCGCCGAGGCGCAGCTTCTTCGTACGGTGCTCCCGCACGTGGTCGTAGTCGCTCAGCGCGACCTGGTACCGGATGTCCTCCTTGACCAGTCCGGCGAAGTCACCGCGCTCGTCGATGCGTTCGACCTGCCGCGTCCAGTACTCGACGTCGTCGTTCCGGTGCGTCTCCCAGTGCCGCTGTGCCGCCATGTACGCGCTGTCGGTGTGCGCACCGTCGACGTACGTGCTGTCGATCGCCGGTCCGGCCGCGTCGCCGCGGAGCAGCCGGAGGTACGTACGGTGCACGTCGTCGTGGAGTACGGGCAGGCTCCAGCCGTCCAGGATGATGTGGTGGCAGCTGAAGATCAGCGAGAACAGGTCCTCGCGCTGCTTGATCAGATAGACCCGGAACAGCCGGCCCGCGCCCGGATCGTACGGCTCGGTCCGGTCCCGCTCCTGCAACTCCCTGATGAGGGCGTCCTGTTCACCGGGGTCCGGCACATCGCTGAGATCGGTGAAGCGCCACTCGAAGGGCTTGTCGTCGTTGTCGACGATCTGGAGCGGCTCCTCGCCCCACTCGAAACGCAGTCTCAGTGCCGGGTACTTGCGCCGCGCCTGCTGCCAGGCGTCCCGCATCAGATCGGGGCGGATACGGCAGTGGTAGCGGTGCACCGACTGCATGACGTAGGCGTCGTCGCCGTTCCTGCGCTTGAGGGCGTGGTAGAGCAGGCCCTGTTGCAGACCGTTCGCGAGAAGCCTGACGGACTCGCCGTCGGCCGACGCCCGCTCGTCGGCCGCCTGTTCGGCAGCCGTTCGCGGCTCGGGCCCCGGCTCCCCGCGCCGCTGGTCCAGGTGGAGCGCCAGCTCGCCCAGTGTTCTGAGGGTGAACACGTCCTCGACGCTGACGAAGACACCCAGCCGCCGCCGTACGCGCGCGATCAGCAGGATGCAGGAGATGCTCTGGCCACCGAGCCGGAAGAAGTCGTCGCCGTCGCCGATCCGTGCCGCCGGCACTCCGAGGACCGTGCTCCAGATCTCGCGCAGCTCGTCGATGACACCAACGCCCGCGCCACCGCCGGCCGTGGCACCACCGGGGGCGATCACGGGAGTCCCGCCCGGGCGGGCGGGTTCCACCTCCGGCAGCGCCCGCCAGTCCACCTTGCCGTTGACATTGACCGGAATGGTGTCGAGGCGGACCATACGGGCCGGGACCATGATCCGTATCAGCCGCTGTTCGAGGAAGGCCAGCAGCTCCTCCTCGGTCACCTCCGCCGAGGACTCGGTCACGTAGTACCCGACCAGATGGCGGTCGCCCGTACCACCCGCCCCCTCGCGCGCCACGACGGTGCACTTGCGCACCCCCGGGAACTCCGTCGCCTGCGCCTCGATCTCGCCCGGCTCCACCCGGACACCGTTGAGCTTGAGCTGGAAGTCACTGCGCCCCATGAACTCGACTTCGCCGGACGGCAGTACGCGCGCCAGATCGCCGGTCCGGTAGATACGGGCGTTCACACCGCGCGCCTTGTCCCGCTCCGACTGGAACGGGTTCGCCATGAACCGTTCCGCGGTCAGATCGTCCCGGTTGAGATAGCCCGGGGCGACCCCGTGCCCGCCGATGTACAGCTCACCGATGGCGCCGATCGGCAACTGCTTCAGGTTCTGGCTCAGCACGTACCACTTCACATTCCGTACCGGCCGCCCGATGCTGCGGTCCCTGCGCTCCGTCACGCCCGGAGCGAACTCCTTGACGGCGGTGACGAAGGCCGCCTCGGTGAAGGCGTACTCATTGATGACGCGACCGGAGAACCTCTCACGGAGCCGGCGCAGCCCTGCCGCCGTCAGCTCCTCGCCGACCAGCAGCAGCCGCTTGAGGCTCGTACAGCGGCGCAGATCGAAATGCTGGACCACCGATCCCGTGGCGTTGAGATACGTGACGCCGTGGCGCTTGATGTACGCGGGGAACAGATCCGGGTCGAGCCGGACCTCTTCGGGGACGATCACCAGCGTCTGTGAGTTGATGAGCGCGATCAGCGTCTGCCGCAGATGCGGTTCGAAGACGTACGACGCGAAGAGCGCGACCCGTTCCTCGCCGGGCGAGAGCATGCCGTACCGCTCGGACAGATCCGTGATGCTGTTCACCACACTGTCGTGGTATTTGGGGACGCCCTTCGGCACGCCGGTGGTGCCGGAGGTGTACGTGAGGTACGCGAGGTCCCGGCTGCCCAGGGACAGCCGCGGTCTCTCCCGCAGCGCGCTCCCGCCGGCGTCCTGCCCCGCCAGCACGGTTTCGATCTCGATGACGCGGACGGCCGAGTGCTCAGGACCGAGCGTTTCGAGCATCTCCCGCAGCCGCGGAGCGTGGTGGCGGTTGGTGACGATGCCGGTCAGACCGGTGTCACGGACGACAAAACGCACCCGGTCGGCCGGGTAGGCCGGGTCGATCGGTACGTACGCCGCGCCGGACTTCCAGATGCCGAGGGTGGCGAAGACACCCAGATCGCTCTTGTCGAGGTAGAGCCCGATCAGTTGCTGCGGGCGCACGCCCATCCCGGGGCCGAGCAGCCAGTGCGCGAACTGGTTGGACCGCTCGTCGACCTCGCGGTACGTCAGTGCGGTGTCGCCGAAGACGACGGCCTCGCGGTCCGGCGACCGCCGGACAGCGTCCTCGAACAGCTCGTTGAGCCGCTTGCCCTCCGGGAAATCACCGTCGGTGGCGTTCCATTCGCGCAGCCGCTCCCGCTGCTCCGCCGACGCCAGCTCGATGCCGGCCACGGGGTGGCCGGGCCGGGCGACGAACTGGCCGAGCACCTCCCGTACGACATCGAGCACACCGGCGACCGTCCGGTCCTCGAACAGATCTCCCGCGTAGGCCATCGTCCAGCGCAGACAGCCGTCGGCCTCGATGTCCCGGACGATCACGGCGAGCGGAGTGGACGGCAGGTCGGCCAGGGCCATGTCACGGTCGGCGAGCACGAGCAGGGCGTCGAACAGGCCGCGCTCCAGCAGCTCGGCCGGGCTGCCGTACGCGTCCTTCCGCCGCAGCGCCTCGTCGAGTTCCCGTACCGCCGCGGCGCAGGTGAGCCGGGCCTGCTCGGTGTGGTCGACGACGACCGGGAGAACGCCGGCCTGCCGCAGGCCGTCCGTACCGGTGGCGTCGACGAAGGCCGCGACCGTCCGGTTCCCGTGGCCGTACGCGCGCATGACGCTGTGCAGCGCGGCAAGCGCGAACGCGCCCACGGACGTGCCTTCGTCATCCCGGAGCGCGTTCTTCAGCGCGGTGTAGTCCCGGCCGCCGATGAGCAGGTCCTGTTGCTTCGTCGTACGGATACCAGGATCGTCGTCCCGTACCGCGATCTTGTTGCGCCACTCGTCCTTGAGCAGCATTTCCAGATCGCAGCGCTCGCTCGACACACCTTCGATGCGGGCAGTCCAGTCCGCTGCGGTCCTCGGGTACCGTGCTGACATCATTCGTGGGCTCTCCGTCGTACGGGATGCGGACGAGTGGGACTACACAGGGCGCTTCAGAGGCCGAGCGGTTCGACGCCGAGCGGCTGGACGCTGAGTGCCAGCGCCTCAAGGGCGTGATCGATCTCGCTCTCGCCGATCGTCAGCGCGGGGCGGAACCTGAGGCCGCGGTCGCCGCACGGCAGGGCGATCACCCGGTGGTCCCGGTACATCCGGCGCAGGACCTCGTCACGGAGGCGGGTGTCCGGCAGGTCGATCGCGCACATCAGACCCCGGCCGCGGGCGTTGGTCACAACGGCGGGGTGCTTGGCGGCCAGGGCTTCGAGGCCGTCGCCGAAGTACTTGCCGCGCCGGACGACGGTGTCGAAGAGCTGCGTACGCTCGATCGTCTCCAGGATCCGGGTGGCGCGGACCATGTCGGCGAGGTTGCCGCCCCACGTCGAGCTGATCCGGGACGGGACCGCGAAGACGTTGTCCGGGACCTCGTCGATCCGGCCGCCGCCCATCACCCCGCAGACCTGGGTCTTCTTGCCGAACGCCACCAGGTCGGGCTCCAGGCCGAGTTGCTGGTACGCCCATGCGGTGCCGGTGATTCCGCAGCCGCTCTGGACCTCGTCGAGGACGAACAGCGCGTCGTGCTCGTGGCAGAGCCGCCGCATCGCCTGGAGGAAACCGGCGCTGAGATGGTTGTCGCCGCCTTCGCCCTGGACGGGCTCGGCGATGAAGCAGGCGATCATGCCGCCCGCGGTACGGAATGCCGCCTCGGCGGCCTCCAGCGCCTGCCGCTCGGCTTCCCGGTTGGCGGCGGCGTGTTCGGCGAGCGGGTGCTGAAGGGCGGGGGACGGGATCCGGGGCCAGGGGAGCTTGGGGTAGCGGGCGGTCTTTGCCGGCTCGGTGTTCGTCAGCGACATGGTGTAGCCGCTGCGACCGTGGAACGAGCGCTCCAGGTGCAGGACTTGGAGACCGTCGACGGCCCGCTCGTCCAGGCCCAGCTTCTGTGCCTTCCAGTCGAGGGCCGCCTTGAGAGCGTTCTCCACGGCCAGCGCCCCGCCGTCCACGAAGAACAGACGCGGCAGCCGCGGGTCACCGAGCACCCGGGCGAAGGTCCTGACGAACCTGGCGTACGGAACCGAATAGAGGTCGGGGTTCGACGGCTTGTTCACGGCCGCCACGGCCAGCTCGCGCATGAATGCGGGGTCGTCGACAATGCAGGACGGATTAATGCCGAGCGGCGCCGAGGAAAAGAAGGAAAAGAGATCGAGATAGCGGTTCCCCGTAATGGCGTCGACCAGCCAGGAACCCGAACTGGCGGAAAAATCAAGGACGATGTCATAGCCGTCCACAAGCATATGGGGCTCAAGCGCGCGATGCACGTCCTGAGCGTTCAGTGCTCCCGCTTCTGAAAGGCCTCGGTCAGGACAGTGTTCTTGTTCACCCATGCTGCCATTCTGCCCCGGGCTGCTCTTGAGGTCCTCTTCCGGCTCTCTCGGAGTTCTCTTCCGGGATTTCCGGCAACGGCAGGAAAGCACCTGTTCGAAATCGCGCGCCGGCTGCTACGGTGCTTCACGTTCGTCGCGTTCCCCCTGCCCGAGCGGTGACGAGAGGAGCAGTACGTGTTGGACACGACGGTACCGACGTTCCACCTGGCCGAGCTTCAGGAGGGGCTCCACCAGGACGAGTTCCGCAGCTGCCTGAAGAACAAGGGTGTTTTCTATCTGACGGGCAGCAGTCTGTCGGAGGCCGACCAGAAATCCGCCAAGGATGTCGTCGTCGATTTCTTCGAGCACGGTACGGAGGAGGCGAAGCGGGCCGTCACATCCCCGGTTCCCACCATCCGCCGTGGATTCACCGGGCTGGAGTCGGAGAGCACCGCGCAGATCACCAACACCGGCACCTACTCCGACTATTCGATGTGCTACTCGATGGGGACCGCGGACAATGTATTCCCCACCGAGGACTTCGAACGGATCTGGACGCACTACTTCGACCGTATGTATGACGCCACCCGAGAAGCGGCGAGGCAAGTGCTGAAGGCGACCGGGACTGAGCCGGAAGGCGGTGTCGAGTCGTTCGTCAACTGTGAACCGCTGCTGAGATTCCGGTATTTCCCGGAGGTCCCGGCGCATCGCAGCGCCGAGGAAGAGCCGCTGCGGATGGCGCCGCATTACGACTTGTCGACGGTGACGGTGATTCAGCAGACTCCGTGCCCGAACGGCTTTGTGAGTCTTCAGTGCGAGGTCGGCGGTACTTTTGTGGACCTGCCGGCCAAACCGGATGCGGTGCTTGTCTTCTGCGGAGCCGTGGCGACCCTGGTGACCGGTGGCCAGGTGAAGGCCCCGAAGCATCATGTCGCGGCGCCGGGCCGGGACCGGATCGCGGGCAGCAGCCGTACATCCAGTGTCTTCTTCCTGCGCCCCGACTCGGACTTCACCTTCTCGGTCCCGCTGGCCAGACAGTGCGGATTCGACATCAGCCTGGACGGCGACACCGCCACCTTCAAGGACTGGATCCAGGGCAACTACGTCAATATCCGCCGGAAGTCCGAGGCATAGGCAGTCCAGGACACAGGCAGTCCTGGGCACAGGCGGTCCGAGCACAGTTCCGGGGCAAGGTTTCCAGGCACAGAAAGGGCGCCGCCATGGGCACAGCAGGAGTCAGCGGTACCGACGGCATACGCGGCAGGGCGGAGACGGCCCTGACACGCTGCGGAGTCGAAATCGCCGCGTTCAAGGGCGACGCGATCACCGCCCGTACGCCCATCACCGGCGCCGCCCTGTTCGGCCTGCGCGCCGACACCCCGGCGGACGTGGACCAGGCGGTTGAGAGCGCGTACACCGCGTTCCGTACGTGGCGGACCACCCCGGCGCCGGTGCGCGGCGCGCTGGTCAAGCGGTTCGGCGAGCTGCTCGCCGAGCATCAGCGGGAGGTCGCCGATCTGGTCACCATCGAGGCCGGCAAGATCCGCTCCGAGGCGCTCGGCGAAGTGCGCGAGATGATCGACATCTGCGACTTCGCGGTGGGTCTGTCCCGGCAGCTCTACGGCCGCACCATGCCTTCCGAACGCCCCGGCCACCGGCTGATGGAGACCTGGCACCCGCTGGGCGTGGTCGGTGTGATCAGCGCCTTCAACTTTCCGGTGGCCGTGTGGGCGTGGAACACCGCGGTGGCGCTGGTCTGCGGTGACACCGTGGTGTGGAAGCCGTCGGAACTGACCCCGCTGACCGCCCTCGCCTGCTCCGCCCTGCTCGACCGCGCCATCGCCGAGACCGGCGCCCCGGCCAGGCTCAGCCAGGTCGTCCTCGGCGGGGCCGGGACCGGTGAGCGCCTCGTCGACTCACCGCGGGTGCCGCTGATCAGCGCGACCGGCTCGACCCGGATGGGCCGCGCGGTGGGTCCCCGGGTGGCCGCCCGGTTCGGACGCAGCATCCTGGAGCTGGGCGGGAACAACGCCGCCGTGGTGACCCCGTCCGCCGACCTCGAACTCACCGTCAACGCGGCCCTGTTCGCCGCCGTGGGCACGGCGGGCCAGCGGTGTACGACGCTCCGCAGGCTGATCGTGCACGAGGACATCGCGGACACCGTCGTCGAGCGGCTCACCGCCGCGTACCGCCGGCTCCCGATCGGCGACCCGTTCCAGGACACCACCCTGGTCGGGCCGCTCGTCGACGAGACCGCCCACACCAGGATGCAGGTCTCCCTCGACCGCGCGACCGCGGAAGGCGGCACCCTGATCACCGGCGGCGAACGGCAGCTCACCGAGGCGGCACCGGGCGCGTACTACGTCCGGCCGGCGCTCGTACGGATGCCCGCGCAGACCGCCGTCGTACGCGAGGAGACCTTCGCGCCGGTCCTGTACGTCCTGACCTACCGGGACTTCGACGAGGCGGTCCACCTGCACAACGACGTACCGCAGGGGCTGTCGTCCGGGATCTTCACCACCGACCAGAGCGAGGCGGAACGGTTCCTCGCCGCCGACGGCGCGGACTGCGGCATCGTCAACGTCAATATCGGCACCTCGGGCGCGGAGATCGGCGGCGCGTTCGGCGGGGAGAAGGAGACCGGCGGCGGGCGCGAGTCCGGCTCCGACGCCTGGCGGGCGTATATGCGCCGGGCGACCAACACGGTGAACTACTCCGGACATGTGGCACTGGCCCAGGGCGTGAGTTTCTCCCCCACGCCGTAGCACGGCCGCTGGAGCGCGGATCCGGTGGAGCGCGGATCCGGTGGAGCGCGGATCCGCCGGAGAGCGCGGCGCCGGGAGCCGACCGTCGACTGTCGACTGGGGGAGTCATGCAGGGGAGATCCGCTGCCACGACGGCCCTGGCCCTGGCATGTACGGCACACTTCCTGGTCCTGTTCGACGTCTCCGTGATGACCGTCGCGCTGCCGTCGGTCCAGACGGATCTCGGGTTCGCCCCGGAGGATCTGCAATGGGTCGTCAGCGGCTACACACTGGCGTTCGCGGGGCTGTTGCTGCTGGGCGGAAGGCTGGCCGATCTCTACGGACACCGGCGGGTGTTCATCGGCGGGCTCGCGGTGTTCACCGGCGCCAGTGTGATCGGCGGGCTCGCGACCACCCCGGCCATGCTGATCGCGGCACGGGCCGCGCAGGGGATCGGCGCGGCCGTGCTCGCCCCGCTGGCCCTGACCCTGCTGACCACGACCTTTCCCGAAGGTCCCGCGCGCACCAGGGCGTTGACGGTCTGGACGGCGGTGAGCCTGGCCGGCGGGGCATCGGGCAATCTGCTCGGCGGTGTGCTGACCGAGTATCTGTCCTGGCGTTCCGTCCTGCTGATCAACGTACCGATCGGGGTTCCGGCGATGCTGTTCGCCGCCCGGGTGCTCGCCCGGCGCGGCGCGCCTCCGCGGCGGGTACGGCTCGACCTGCCCGGCGCCGTACTGGCCACGGCCGCGCTGACCCTGCTCACCTTCGCCGTCTCCCAGGCCCACACGTACGCCTGGACCGACCGCGGCACCGCTCTGCCGCTGCTCGGCGGGACCGCCGCCCTGGCCGCGTTCGTGGTCGTCGAGACAAGATTCGCCCGGGCCCCCCTGATACCGCCGCGGCTGTTCGGGCTGCCGGGGATCGGCTGGGGCAATCTGGCGATGGTGCTGGCCGGGGCGAGCCAGGTTCCGCTGTGGTACTTCCTGACCCTGACCATGCAGGATGTGCTGCACTACAGCGCCGCGCAGACGGGCCTCGCGTTCGTGCCGCACGCGGTGGTGATGCTTCTGGTCGGGTTGCGTCTCATTCCCTGGCTGATGCGGCATGTGCAGGCCAGGGTTCTGATCGCCACCGGGGCGCTGATCTCCGCGGCCGGTTTCTGGTGGCAGAGCGGTGTCACGCCGGACAGCGGCTACCTCACCGGTATCCTCGGCCCGGCCGTGACGATCTCGTTCGGCGGCGGACTGCTCAGCACCCCGCTGACCACCACCGTCACCGCGGGCGTCATGTCCGCCGACGCGGGCGCGGCCTCCGGGCTCATGAACACCTCACGGCAGTTCGGCGGCGCGTTCGGCCTCGCCGTGGTGCTCACCCTCACCGCGACCGCCACCCCTGATACGCCGACCACGCCCGCCGCACTGGCCGGCAGTTATGGGCACGCGTTCCAGGCCATCGCCGTGATTCTGCTCGCCCTGGCCGCGCTCACCCCCGTACTGCCCGCCCTGCGTGACTCTCAACACGCCACTCGGCGCTGACAGATGCCTTGTCCGCGGCCGCCGTTGGTGCGATCGCGACCGATGCGCAGGAGATAATCGACTGCACGGCCGACGGTGGCAGCGGGAGCAGGGTGAAGATCGATAGGGTCGGCGTCGGGCGCGAGGTTCTGTCGCCGGACAGGGCCTGGCCTCGTACCGCCCGGCGGGGTGCCGATGGCCGCGACGAGCGGCCGTACGTCTGGTTCGTGTCCCGCGCCGGGCACAGCGACGGCTCCGACGGCTCCGACGGCCCGCCGGGAGCCCCGGTCGCCGAGGCGCTCACGGAAGCGGTACGGGAGCACCGACGCCCGCGCCGGACCGAAGCATCCGGCATCAGGACACGCGACGCCGCCGGTTCGGGCACAAAGCGGCGTCGCGGCACATGAAGGAGACATCAATGGCGGACCGATCCCCCGACACACTCGATCAGAACAGCGAGCCGAGAGAGCCGAGAGAACCGTCCGAGAAGAAGGCGTCGCCGCCGAAGGGCGCCGCGGAAAAACAGCCGGAGCCCGGAGCGGCCGACCGCGCGGCAGCGCCGGAGCCCGCGGCGGCAGCCGGGTTATCGGGGGCCAAGTCCCCGGCCTCCGGCCCCTCCAAGGTGTCGCCGACGAGCGCCGTTCCCGACAAGGCCGCGGGTACGGTCGACCGCCCCCGGACAGCGGCCGGCGGCGCGGCCGAGGCGCCCGGGACACCGAAGCGCGAGGACCGCGAAGCCGCTCGCAAGCCCTCCGCCGCGACGCAATCCTCCAAGCCTTCCGGCAACACGGGATCGCCCAAGCCTTCCGGTGAGGCGGAATCCTCCAAGCCCTCCGGCAAGCCGGAATCCCCGGACAGCACCCAGGAACTCATAACACCGACCGTCACACTCCGGATCATCCCGCCGGCCGCGCCCACCCCGGCCGCCAAGCCCACTCCGGCCGCCAAGCCCACCGCGCCCGCCAAGCCCGCCGCGCCCGCCGCGCCCAGCCCCAAAGCGCCCCCGTCCCCCGCGCCCGCCCCGTCCCCCGCGCCTGCTCCCAAGACGCCCGACCGCCCCGCCGGTCCGGACGTCGACACCAGCGAATTCGTAGCCCTGAAGCCGGCCGACGCGCCCCGGGTCCAGTCCGCCGAGCAGGACGTACGTCCCCCGCTCGACCTGCTCGCGCAGCTGACCAACACCCCCGCGCCGCCGCCGTCCCCGGCCCGCACCCTGGTGCGCAGGCTCAAGATCTGGACGCCGCTCGTTGTACTCCTCGGGCTGGTCTTCCTTTCCGTACAGATGTTCCGCCCGCTCCCCGACCCGGCGCTCGACCTCGGTGAGACCCCGCCCACCTTCACTGTCGGAGGCGACAGCCTCACCATCCCCTGGCCCGAGCAGGGGCAGGCCGCCGTCACGGTCGTGGGTTCGGGCAGTGTCGGGACGTCCGGCGAGCAGAAGCCCGTACCGACCGCGAGCATCGCCAAGATCATGACGGCCTATGTGATCCTTCGCGAGCACCCGCTCAAGAAGGACGAGAAGGGTCCCCTGATCGAGGTAGACGCCCAGACCGTGGAGGACGGCAAGTCCGAGGACGAGTCGCGTATCGAGGGGCTTGAGGAGGGCCAGACGTTCAGCCAGCAGGACATGCTCAAGATGCTGATGATCCCGTCGGGCAACAACATCGGCCGACTGCTGGCCCGTTGGGACACCGGGTCCCAGGACGAGACGGCGTTCGTCACGAAGATGAACGACGCGGCCAAGGCCCTCGGCATGAAGAACACCACCTACACCGACCCCAGCGGGCTGGACAAGGAGACCGTCAGCACCGCCGTGGACCAGCTCAAACTGGCCGAGGCGGTCATGGAGTTCGACGCCTTCCGCGCGATCGTCGCCCTGCCCAACGCCGACATCCCCGGCCATGGGCGCATCTACAACAACAACGACCGCCTGATCATGGCCGGACTGAGCGTCAGGGGCATCAAGACCGGCTCCAACACACCGGCCGGAGGCACACTGTCCTGGGCGGCCTACAAGACCGTGGACGGCGAGGACCGGCTGATCCTCGGCACGATGATGGACCAGCACGCCCCTGCCCCCGACCCCAACGGCGCCAACAGCCTTGTCCTGGTGCAGGACAACAGCAAGAAGGTCATCGAGGCGGTACGTACGGCTCTGACCTCCGCGGTCGCGATCAGCGAGGGCCAGGTCGTCGGGTATGTCGACAACGGTCTCGGCGGCCGGACAGCGGTCGTGGCCACCGAGGACCTCACCGCGGTCGGCGTCCCCGGCCAGAAGCTGAAGCTCAGCTTCAGCGACGGCGGCACCATCTCCCTTACGGCGAAGGCCGGGACGGTGGTCAGCGAGCTGACCGTGGGTACTGGCCCCGGCGCGCGGAAGATACCGGTGGCCCTCAAGGCCGACCTCCCCGAGCCGTCCTTCGGCGCGAAGCTGACCCGGCTGTAGGTCCTGGGGACGCACGCAAGCACGCACGTACGTACGGTCCGGGGCTCACGCGAAAGCGGGCCCCGGACCACGGGACGGCCCCGGACCACTGCGGCCCGGCCAGTCGCCCCAGCCGTGCGGCCAAGCCGTCCTAGCCGTGCGGCGTGATCTTCGGCAGACCCTTCTGCGGCTCCGGCAGCAGCGCCTTCCGCCGGTCGATCGTGCCGTCCTCGGAGATCCCGTACAGCGCGTTGTAGATCTTGCGCACGGCCGGCGCCGACGCTCCCGAGCCCGTACCGCCCTGGGAGATCGTCATCACGATCGTGTACTCCTCGGTGTACGTGGCGAACCACGAGGTAGTCTGCTTGCCGTACACCTCGGCCGTACTCGTCTTGGCGTGCATCGGGATCTCGTCCTGCGGCCAGCCCGCGAACCGCCAGTCGGCCGTGCCGCGCGTGGCGACCCCCGCCAGCGCCTCGTCGATCTCGTCGCGCGTCTTCTTCGTCATGGGCAGTTCGCCGTGCGACTCGGGCTCGATCTCCCGTACGTTCCTGCCGTCGGCGCTGACGACCGCCTTGCCGACGGAGGGCGTGTAGAGAGTGCCGCCGTTCGAGATGGCCGCGTAGATCGTGGCCATCTGGATGGGGGTGACGAGGGTGTCGCCCTGCCCGATGGAGTAGTTGACGGAGTCACCGGCGCGCAGCCGGTTGCCTTCCAGGCAGTTCTCGTACGCGATCCGCTCGGTGTAACTGCCGTTCTTCTTCCCCTGCGCGCACCAGGTGTCCTTGTTGGCCTCCCAGTACTCCTGCTTCCACTGGCGGTCCGGGACCCGGCCGCCGACCTCGTCCGGCAGATCGATTCCGGTGGGTTTGCCGAGGCCGAACTGATGGGCCGTCTTGTAGAACCAGTCGTCGGCGTCCTTCTTCGGTGTGACACCGCCGTCCTTGAGCCACTCCTCGTGCGCCAGCCGGTAGAACACGGTGTCGCAGGAGACTTCCAGCGCCCGGCCGAGGCTGATCGGGCCGTACGCCCTGGCCTCGAAGTTCCCGAAGGCCCGGCCGCCGATGGTGTACGAGCTGGAGCAGTCGTACGGTCCGTCGAACGAATAGCCCGCGTTGACCGCGGCCGTGGTCGGGATGACCTTGAAGATCGAGCCGGGCGCCGACTGGCCCTGGGTCGCGCGGTTCAGCAGCGGGTTGTTGGCGGCCTCGCCGGTGAGCTGCTCGTAGTCCTCGGCGGAGATTCCGCCGACCCAGGCGTTCGGGTCGTACGACGGGTTGGACGCCATGGCGACGACACGGCCGGTCTTCGACTCCATGACCACGACCGCGCCGGAGTCCGCCTTGTAGTACTCGTCGGTGTTACGGTCCCACTCCTTGCGGGCGTCCTTCATCGCCTCGTTCAGTTCGTACTCGGCGACGCGCTGGACGCGGGAGTCGATGCTGGTGACGAGATGCGAGCCGGGCTCGGCCGGTTCGCTCTCGCTCTCGCCGAGGACCCGGCCGAGATTGTCGACCTCGTAGCGGGTGACACCGGCCCTGCCGCGCAGCTCCTTGTCGTACTGGCGCTCCAGACCACTCCGTCCCACCTGGTCGGAGCGGAGATACGGCGAGTCGGTGTCCTGGGCGCGCCGGACCTCCTCGTCGGTGACGGGCGAGAGATAGCCGAGCACCTGCGCGGTCTCGGCCCCGCCCGGGCCGGGGTAGCGGCGCACGGCCGCCGGCTCGGTGACGATGCCGGGGAAGTCCTCGGCGCGCTCGCGTATCTGGAGGGCCTGCTGGGCGGTGGCCTCGTCGGTGATCAGGATCGGCTGGTACGGCGAGCCGTTCCAGCACGGCTGCGGTGTCTCGGCGTCACACAGCCGGACCTTGTCCATGACGTCCTTGGGCTTCATGGAAAGGACGCCGGCGAGCCGGGTGAGGACCGCCTTGCCGTCGTCCTCCATCGTCAGCAGCTCGGTGCGGGAGGCGGAGACGACGAGCCGGGTCTCGTTGTCGGCGAGCGGCACTCCGCGCGCGTCCAGGATCGAGCCGCGTACGGCCGGCTGGACGACCCGCTGCACATGGTTGCCGGACGCCTCCTCGGCGTAGGCGTCGCTCTCGCGGATCTGGATGTACCACAGCCGGCCGCCGAGGGTGAGAAGCAGCGAGACGACAAGTGTCTGGATGACGACGAGCCGGAGCTGGACCCGTGGGGTCCGGCCCGTCTCCGGAATATTGCTCACACGCTGTCCCCTGCCGTGCCGTCGCCGAAATGGATATCAACTAAGCTGCCGCGTATGGTGCTTTACCCTACGCCCCGCGCCCGAATAACTCTGTTGGCTCCGTCACAAAGACAGTTGACTCCGTCACAACAGCAAGCAGCCATGGATGACCGCCAGTTGACGGTATGCATTCCGGCCACTGGAGAGAGTGCGATATGAACAGGCCGCTGAGGCACATAGCCGTCTTCTGCGGACTTCTGATGCTCGCGCTGCTGATCCGGGCCAACTGGCTCCAGTATGTGAAGGCCGAGGAACTCGCCAACGACGACAAGAATCGACGCGTACAGATCAAACAGTTCGCGGTACCGCGTGGTGACATCGTCGTGGGCGGCGCGTCGGTCACCGGCTCGGCGGAGGTCGACGGCGCGGAATTCAAGTTCAAGCGCACCTACAAGAACGGCCCCATGTACGCGCCGGTCACCGGATACGCCTCGCAGACCATGGGCATGTCCCTGCTGGAGAAGACGTACGACAGCGTGCTCAGCGGCCAGGACGACCGGCTCGCGTTCCAGCGCTTCTCGGACATCATCACCGGAAAGGAACGGCGCGGCGGAGATGTGATCACCACCATCGATCCCAAGGCGCAGGAGGCCGGGTACAAGGGACTCACCGATCTCGGTGCCCGTGGCTCGGTCGTGGCGCTCGACCCGCGTACGGGCAAGGTGCTCGCCCTTGTCTCGACCCCTTCGTACGACCCCGGGTCCTTCGCCGGGAACACCTTCAAGGAAGGCGACACGTTCCAGGCGCTCGACGACAACAAGGGCAAGCCGCTGGCCAATCGCGCGCTGCGCGAGATTTTCCCGCCCGGCTCCACCTTCAAGATCCTCACCGCGGCAGCGGCGCTGGAGCACGGTGTGGTGACGGACATCGACGCCGCTTCGGACGCGGTGTCGCCGTACCCCCTGCCGCAGTCGACCAACGAGATCGGCAGCGAGGCCGGTAACGCGGTCTGCAACAAGGCGTCGCTGAAGACCGCCATGCAGTACTCCTGCAACAACGTCTTCCTCGACGCGGCGGTCAAGCTGGGGCAGGACAGGATGCGCGAGACGGCCGAGAAGTTCGGCTTCAACAAGGACGTCTACTCGGATGTCTTCGGTGACCTGCGGGCCACCGCGAGCCTGTATCCGCAGGACCTGGACAAGCCCGGTACGGCGCTGACCGGTATGGGCCAGGGCAGTCTCACCAGCACCCCGATGCAGATGGCCATGGTGACCGCCGCGCTGGTCAACGACGGCAAGCTGATGCAGCCGTACATCGTCGACGAGCTGCGGTCCCCGGATCTGAGCACCCTGGAGAAGAACGAGCCCCGGGTCATGAGCGAGCCCGTCTCCTCCGCCACGGCCGGGAGGGTGCGGGAGATGATGGAGCACACCGCCAAGGAGGGCAGCGCCCAGAAGGCCCTGATCGACGGCATCACGGTGGGCGGCAAGACCGGGACGGCGCAGCGCGGTGTGGATGTGAACGAGCAGGTCCCGTACGGCTGGTTCGTCTCGTACGGCAAGAAGTCCGACGGCGCGTCCGTCGCCGTGGCCGTCTTCATCGATCCCACCGACATGGATATCTCGCGCGAGGACATCTCGGGCGGCAGCCTGGGCGGCCCCATCGCGCGGAATGTGATGAAGGCCGTTCTGGAGCAGTGAGCCGGACGCGATGAGACATGAGCCGGACGCGACGGGATGAGGACCGGGCTCGACGGGATCGAGCCAATTCAATCCGGTTCCCTCCCGAAAGAAGGCCACTCGGGAGGGAATTCCTCCAGTGGTCTAGTCCGGCCTTAGCGGCAGAGAGTCGCGGAGAGCGAATGATTCACGCCAACCTTGTCTCATAGGTTCATCCCCAGAACCCCCCTTTATTCTCCCTTTACCTGCGCCTTCGGCCGGCTGCCCTTCTTATCCGTTGTTCCGGTTTTCGCTCCCGCGTCGTCCCGAACGCCGTACGCGGGGGAGCGGCGGAAGAGCAGACACGCATAACCTGGGCCTCATGATGCATTCCGACAGCTATGGCGATAACTCGCCGTACCCCAGGCGCCGATCCCCCGGCCGGACGGTCGTCTCGGCGGTCACCGTGCTGGCCGTGACCGCGGGGATCGGTTACTGGGGTTACGTCAGCCTGGTTGCCGGTGAGGACGCGGACCCGCAGGTGGTGGCCGCGACGGAGGAGTTCGAGAAGTTCCTCGCCGCGTGGGAGGCGAGTGACGCCCGGCGGGCCGGTCTGCTGACGGACACCCCGGCCAACGCCGAGTCATTGATCAAATCCCTGATGACAAACCTCAAACCGTCCAGGACCGAGATCAGCGCCCGTACCGGCGAGCGGAAAACGGAAGGGGAAGTGGAAATTCCCTTTTCCGTGAAGATGGCCGTTCCCGGTGCCGGTGACTACGGGTGGGACTCCAAGGCGAAGGTCGTCCGGAGCGGGGAGAAATGGAAGGTCGAATTCCATACGGAGACGACCCATCCGGATCTGGTTCCCGGGCAGACCCTCGCCCTCCAGACACGGGACCGCGCCGCCGTCCTCGACAGGAACGGTGACGAACTGCGGTCCGCCTCCCTCGTCGGCATGGTCGACGAGGGGACCGGCAAGGGGATCTCGGGTCTTGAGGCGCGCTACGACAAACAGCTCGCGGGACCGGGCCCGTCGAGGGCGGTCGTGGTCGTGGACCGCCAGTCCCTCCGCGTGGTGAAGAAGCTCACCGGCCGGGGGAGCGAGGGCAGGCCGGTCCGTACGACCATCGATCCGGCGGTCCAGGAAGCCGCCGCCGACGCCCTGACCGGGCTGGAGAAGACCGCGGCGATCGTCGCCGTCGACCCGTCCAGCGGCCATGTCCTGGCCGCGGCGAACAGGCCCTCCGGCATGAACCGCGCGCTGGAGGGCCGCTATCCGCCCGGTTCCACCTTCAAGGTGGTGACGGCCGCGGCCCTGCTGAAACAGGGGATGAAGCCGTCGGACCGCGCGGACTGCCCGAAGTTCGCCGAGGTCAACGGGCAACGCTTCGAGAACCAGGACCAGTTCGTCCTGCCCGCGGGGTCGACCTTCCGGGACAGCTTCGCCCGCTCCTGCAACACCTTCTTCGTCAACTCCCGCGCCAGGCTGTCCGAGTCGGCCCTGCACGACACCGCGCAGGAGTTCGGCATCGGCGGCACCTGGGACGTGGGCACCGCCACGTACGACGGCAGCGTCCCGGTCGCCACCAGCGACAACGACAAGGCCGCCGCCACCATCGGGCAGGCCAGGGTGCAGGCCTCGCCGCTGGTGATGGCCTCGATCGCGGCCACGGTGAAGGCGGGCGCCTTCCAGCAGCCCGTCCTGGTGCCCGACGCCGTGAAGAAGCGGTACGAGGCGCCTGCCCGGCTGGACGCCGGAGTCGTCGAGGCGCTGCGCGGCATGATGCGCGCGACCGTCACCGAGGGGGCCGGCCGGGCGCTCCAGGGCATCCCCGGCGAGCCGCACGCGAAGACGGGCACGGCCGAGTTCGGTACGGAGAGCCCTCCGCGTACGCACGCCTGGATGATCGGCTACCAGGGGGACCGGAACCTCGCGTGGGCGGTCCTGCTGGAGGACGGCGGGTCGGGCGGCTCCGACGCGGGTCCCGTCGCGGCGAAGTTCCTGGAGAACCTCCTCGGGTCCTGATCCGACGGCGGCGCCGGGACTCCCGTACCGCCCACTGCCCCCGACTGCCGGTCCTCGACCGCACGTTCCTCCGACTCGCGCCGGCACCGGCGCCGCGCCCCCACCGGGGCGCCAGGCGTGACATGACCGGCGCGACCGCACACAAGCACGGATGCCGACAGGGAATATGCCGATGCCATGTCCGCCCCACAAGGGCGAGGGCGTGGTTCATTCACAAGGGGATCAGCCATGGACACCTGGAACGACGTGACGATCAGGCTTCTCGGCCCGGTGACTCCGGTGAAGGACGCCGTGCCGATACCCATCAGAGGGCAGCGGCAGCGGAGATTCCTCGCTTCCCTGGCGCTGCGGCCGGGGCAGTTCACCTCGAAGGAAGCGATCATCGAGGACTCGTGGGACGGCGAGCCGCCCCCGACCGTCTCCGGGCAGCTCCAGACCTCGGCCTGGATGATCCGTACCGCCCTGGTGCAGGCAGGGCTCGCCCGCGACGCCCTCGGCTCGCACGACCACGGCTACGAGCTGCGGGTGCCGCCGCAGTGCATCGATCTGTTCGTGTTCCGGGAGGCGGTACGTGTCGTACGGGACCTGTACGCGCGCGGACAGCACCGGGAGGCGTCCGAGCGGCTCGACGCGGCGCTGGCCCTGTGGAAAGGACCGGCCTTCGCCGATGTCACCTCCAGCAGACTGCGGCTGAAGGGGGAGACCCTGGAGGAGGAGCGGCGGGCTGCGGTCGAACTGCGGGCCCTGATCGACATCGGTCTCGGGCGCTACAACGACGCGATCGCCAGGCTGTCGGAACTGGTCGAGCGCGACCCCTTCCGCGAGGACCTGTACGTCTGCCTCATGAAGGCCTACTACGCCGAGGGCCGCCAGGCCGACGCGATCCAGGTCTTCCACCGGGCGAAGGACATCCTGCGCGAGCAGATCGGGATCAGCCCGGGGGAGCGGATGACACGCGTGATGCAGGCGATCCTCCGCCAGGACGAGAACGCCCTGCGCGCCGGCACCCCGCGCGAGGTGACGGTGCCCGCAGGGGCGGAGCCGCAGGTGCTTTCCCCGTACGGGAGCGACGCGGCGGGGCGCAGACGATGTCGTCCCAGCGCCTGAGGGCCGCGCTCGTGTCCGGCACCGGTGTCCGGCGCGCTCAGCTCTCCTCGTACAGCAGCTCCTTGAGCGCTTCCGCCAGGCGGTCGATCTCGGATTCGGTGGTGTAGAAGTTCACCGAGACCCGGAGCAGCGGTCCGTCCGGGCGCTCGGACACCGCTGCCTCGATCCGGAAGCGCTCCCAGAGCCGTTGGCGCAGTGTCCCGGCTCCGGATTTCCCGGGCAGCCGGAACGCGACCATTCCGCCGGACAGCGCCGCCGGTTCGGGGGTGGCGGGCTCCAGCCCCTGCCAGCCGATGAGGCGTTGGCGGGCGTAGTCCGCGAGTTCGCGTCGGCGCGTACGGATCCGGTCGTGTCCCAACTCCGCCTGGAAATCGATCGATTCCGGTATCGCGAGCCAGGGGCAGAGGTCCCGCGTCCCCTCGCATTCCAGTCTGCGCAGCCGGGGCGTGCTGCCGAACCGGTCGCGTCCGTCCGGCGGCCCGCTGCCCGGCGGGGGCTCGTACGCCCAGCTCACCTGCGTGGGCCGGAGAGTGTCCTTGTGCCGTGCGTCGAAGTGCAGGAAGCCGACGCCGGTGGGCGCGAGGAGCCACTTGTGGCCGCTTCCCGCGTAGAAGTCGTACGGGATGTCCGCCAGGCCGAGACCGATGAACGCGGGGGCGTGCGCGCCGTCCACCACGGTCACGATCCCGCGCCGACGGGCCTGTTCGCACAACTCCCTGGCGGGCAGGACCAGTCCGGTCGTCGCCGTGACATGGCTGAAGGACAGCAGCCGGGTCCGCGGGCTCATCGCGGTGACGGCGGCGTCGACGATCTCACCGGGATGGGCGGGCAGAGCCGGCAGCCGGAACGTCCTCAGCTCCAGGCCCAGCCGCCGCGCCATTCGCTCCCAGCACCAGCGCATCGGCGTGTACTCGTGGTCGGTCAGCAGGATCTCGCCCGGCGCGGCCAGGTTCAGCGAGGACGCCACCAGATTGACGGCCCCGGTCACATTGGTGGTGAGGACCAGGCGGTACGGGTCGGCCCCCAGGAAGCCGGCCAGGCGCTCCCGTGCGGTCCACAACAGCGGGGGAACCTCACGCAGCAGGAAGTCCATGGGCGCGTGGGCGAGACGGGTACGCAGACCGGTGACGCGTTCGAAGGTGGAGCGCGGCAACGGTCCGCCGGAACCGGTGTTGAGATTGACGGCGGTGGGGTCGAGCAGCATTCGGCCGCGGGCTTCGTCCCAGTCGGCAACGGCCATGTCGTGATCTCCCGGGAATTCGGAAAGAGAAAAGGGGACCCGCCGGCATTCGGTCGACGTGAGGCACAGTAGCAGCCGCCGTACGATCCCGGACAGATGCTTTTCTGCCGTCGCGGGAAATCCGTGAAGCACATCGCGGAGAACAACACGAAGAGAACCCAGAGAGAGCCGGAAGAGCACCTCAAGAGCAGTGCGGGGCAGAATGGCCGTGCAGCTTTTGGACCGGCTAGGGAGAGCGCAGTGGACGAGTACTCTCGTGAAGACTTCCTGGATTTGAACATATTCCGAGGGGTCGGAGAAGATCCGGTCTATCATCCTCCGGTCCTTGACGGACGGCCGCGGGACTGGCCGCTCGACGAGTGGGCCGAGGCGCCTCGCGATCTCGGGTTCGCGGACTTCGCCCGCTACCAGTGGCGGGGCCTGCGGATGCTCAAGGACCCGGATACGCAGGCGGCTTACCACGATCTGCTGTGGGAGGTGCGGCCACGGACCATCGTCGAGCTGGGCGTGTACAGCGGTGGCTCGCTGGTCTGGTTCCGTGATCTGACCCGGCTCATGGGGATCGACTGCGAAGTCATCGGGATCGACAGGGATCTGTCGCGGTGCCAGATCCCGCCCGCCGAGAAGTCGAACATCTCTCTTTACGAAGCCGACTGCGCCGCGCTGGAAACATTTGAGCCGCTCCGCGACGCGGCCCATCCGCTGGTCTTCATCGACGACGCGCACAGCAATACGTTCAACATCATGAAATGGGCGGTCGACCACCTTCTGGAACAGGGCGACTATTTCATTATCGAGGACATGATTCCCTACTGGCACCGGTACAGCCCCAAGCTACTGGCCGAGTACCTCGCGGCTTTCCGCGATGAGCTGACCATGGACATGGTGTACGCCAATGCCAGCCCGCAATTGGACCGCGGCGTCTTCCGGCGGTCGGCGACGAAGGAGTAGGCGTACGGCATGGCGACCGTATCGAGTCTCCTGTACTACAGCGCACCGCTCACACCGGCCGGCCGGGACGACGACTGGTGCATCGACGCCCTGTCCCGGCCGCCCGAGGTGCTCTTCAACTTCCGTAAGGTCGCTACCGAGACGGTCATCACCGACTTGCGCGAGGGCGCGGTCCTGCCGGAACTCGACGGCATGGGGTTCGAAAGGGTCGTGTCGCCCACGCGGGTGGACCAGCGGGCCCTGGTGGAGAGTTCCGAAGCGTCCCTCGATCTGTACCGGCATGAGACGGCGGAACTGCTGCGCTCGCTCACCGGCGCGGACAACGTGCGGTTCTTTGACGCCACCGTGAGGCGGGAGGACGCGGGCGCTCCCCACGACGCCTCGCACCAGTCGCCGCATCTGCGCGTACATGTCGATCAGAGCCCGAAGAGCGCCCGGGCCCGCGCCGCGGACCACACCGGGCCGGGGCGTCCGTTCCGCAGATTCCAGATCATCAATATCTGGCGACCGCTGACCGGGCCCGTACGCAATTTCCCGCTCGCCCTGTGCGACTACCGGTCGCTCGATCCCGCTGCCGATCTGGTGCCGACCCGGCTGCATTTTCCGGCATGGCTCAAGGACCGCGAGAACTACTCCGTGAGACACAACCCCGGCCACCGCTGGTACTACTGGGGGTCGCTCTCGCCCGAAGAAGTGATCCTTTTCAAGTGTTACGACAGTGCGAGCCGCGGCCTGGCCCTCGCCGGCGAGGGCGCGGAGCGCGGGGAACGCGACGACCTGACCGATGTGGCCGGTCTCTGCCCGCACACGGCCTTCTTCGACGAGAAAGGGCCTGCCACCGGGCATCTGCGGACTTCTCTGGAAATGCGCGCCGTACTTTTTTATGGCTGACCGCCGAGCAGGAAAGCCGCACCGGAGAGCCGGATCATAAAAGCCGATCAGAAAGCCGAGAGGGAGCGGGTGACATGGCGGACACGACGGTACCGGTCTTCAGCCTCACCGAATTGCGGAAGGGCGCCGACCAGGAGAAGTTCCGCAGGTGTGTGACGGAGATGGGGGTCTTCTATCTCACCGACTACGGTGTGCGGGAGAAGGACCACCGGCTGGCCGCGGACACGGCGATGGACTTCTTCGAGCACGGCACCCCGGAGGAGAAGGAGGCCGTGACCACCAAGATCCCGACCATGCGCCGCGGTTACTCCGCCCTGGAAGCGGAAAGCACGGCCCAGGTGACCAACACCGGGACGTACACCGACTATTCGATGTCGTACTCGATGGGCGTCTCGGGTAATCTCTTCCCCTCGCAGCGGTTCGAGACGGTCTGGACGGACCACTTCACGAGCCTTTACGCCGCGGCGCGGGAAGCCGCGCGGGTCGTCCTGAACGCGACCGGGACGTACGACGCCGGGGACATGGAAACGCTGCTGGACTGCGATCCCGTACTGCGGCTGCGCTACTTCCCCGAGGTCCCCGAGCACCGCGCCGCCGAGCGGGAGCCGCGGCGGATGGCGCCGCACTACGACCTGTCCATCATCACCCTGATCCACCAGACCCCGTGCGCCAACGGCTTTGTGAGCCTCCAGGCCGAGATCGGCGGCACGATGGTGGACCTGCCGGCCGTGCCGGACGCCGTCATCGTGCTCTGCGGCGCCATCGCCCCGCTGGCCACCCAGGGCGCGGTGCCCGCACCCCAGCATCATGTCAGGGCCCCGGGCGCCGGGATGCGGGAGGGCAGCGACCGTATGTCGAGCGTCTTCTTCCTGCGCCCCTCGACCGACTTCACGTTCTCGGTGCCGAAGGCCCGGACGTACGGACTCGATGTCAGCCTCGACGCCGAGACCGCGACCTTCGGGGAATGGATCGGGACCAACTACATCACGATGCACGCGACCACGGAGTCGTAGGCGCCGTCGCCGATACCGGAACCCGATCACACCCGGCCATCGACGATGGCCCCATGCGTGGGAAGGACAGGAATGCTCGTCGTTGCGTTGAAGCCGGGTCATGACGGCGCGGTCGCCGCGATAGACAATCGGCGGTTGCTCTACTCGCTCGAATCGGAGAAGGACTCACGCCCGCGGTACACGCCCCTGCTGCCGACGACCATCCTGGACATCGCGGAGCGACTCGACGCGATACCGGACGTGGTGGCACTCGGCGGCTGGAGCGATCTGCGCCCGACACGGATCTCGTACACCGGCGCCGGATACGAGGGCACGCACGAGCCCACCGTCACCACTTCACGCTTCTTCGGCAAAGACGTCCGGTTCTTCACTTCGACGCACGAGAGATCGCATATCTACATGGCGCTGGGAATGGCCCCGCGCGATTCCAGCCCCGTACGGACCGTCCTTGTCTGGGAGGGCGACGTCGGCGCCTTCTATCTTGTCGACGCCGGCCAGCGGATCATCCGTACGGTACCGGTCATGACGGCTCCCGGTGCCCGCTACTCCTTTCTCTTCGGGCTCGCCGACCCGACCTTCCCCGACTCCGGAGGGAAACCGCGTCTCAACGACGCCGGAAAGCTGATGGCCCTGGCGGCATTCGGAGACGCGTGCGAGGCGAGCCCCGATATCAAGCATGTCGTCGAGCGGATCCTGAAGCAGGACTCCATGTACCCGGCGCCCAAGGACGAGTATCGGGACTCTGTCCTCTACAACGCGGGCGTCGAGTCGGACGAGTGCAAGACCGCCGCGGCGCTGCTGACCGAGCGCCTCTTCGAGACATTCGCCCAGGTCGCACGCGAACACATGCCGGAAGGCAGCCCGCTCTACATTTCCGGGGGCTGCGGGCTGAACTGCGACTGGAACAGCCAATGGGCCGAACTCGGCCATTTCTCCTCGGTCTTCGTCGCTCCGTGCACCAATGACTCCGGCTCGGCGCTGGGCACCGCCATCGACGCGCTCTCGACCTTCACCGGCGATCCTCATATCGAGTGGAGCGTGTACAGCGGACTCGATTTCGTCAGCGACACCCGGCCCGATCCCGCCCGCTGGCGCTCCCGTCCACTCGACCATGACGTCCTGGCGGGGGCGCTGGCCACCGGCCGGATCGTGGCGTGGGTGCAGGGCCGGTGGGAGATCGGGCCGCGCGCGCTGGGCAACCGGTCCATCCTGGCCGAGCCGTTCGGCGCGGGCACCCGAGACCGGCTCAACGCCATCAAGCAGCGCGAGGACTACCGGCCCATCGCGCCGTGCGCCCGGGTCGAGGACCTGGGCAAGGCATTCCACCAGGACTTCGAGGACCCGTACATGCTGTATTTCCGGCATGTACGGGAGTCCAGCGGCCTGCGCGCCGTGACGCATGTGGACGGTTCGACCCGGGTCCAGACCGTACGGGATTCGGGCAACCCTCAATTGCACCGGCTGCTTTCGGCGTTCGCCGCCGAGCGGGGGATCGGCGTCCTGTGCAACACATCGCTGAACTTCAACGGAGAAGGGTTCATCAACCGGATGTCCGATCTCGTGCTCTACTGCGAGTCGCGAGGAATCCAGGACATGGTTGTGGGCGACACCTGGTACCAGCGGATCGAGGGTTCCTGACAGGAGTTCCTCAGGCGAGGGTCTCCACGGCGTATGCGGCGGCCTCGGCGATAAGGGCCTGATCGTATTCGGCGTTTTTGCCGGCCTTGGTGGACATGACCGCGATGACGAGGGGCGGCGCGGACTTCGGCGGCCACACGACGGCCATGTCGTTGAGCGTGCCGTAACTGCCGGTCCCGGTCTTGTCGGCCACGGTCCAGCCCCGCGGCACCCCGGCCCGGATGCGTTCGGCGCCGGTGGTGTTGCGTTCCAGCAGATCACGGAGAAAGGCGCGCTTGTCGCCCGGGAGGGCGTTCCCCAGCACCATTTTCTGGTAGTTGGTGCCGAATGCCCGGGGGGATGTCGTGTCGCGGGGATCCCCCGGGATGGCTTCCGAGATCGCCGGCTCGGTGCGGTTTATCCGCGTCACCGAGTCGCCCAAGGTCCGTGTGTACGCCGTGAGCCCGGCCGGACCGCCGATGTCGCGGAGCAGCAGATTGCCGGCCGTACCGTCGCTGTAGCGGACCGCGGCATCACACAGTTGACGGATCGTCATCCCATTCGCCACATTCTGCGAGGTGATGGGGGCGTGCTTCATCAGGTCGTCATCGGTGTACCTGATGACGGTATCCAGATGCGACAGCGGGTTGTGATGCAGAACCGCCGCCGCCGCCACTCCCTTGAATGTCGAGCAGAACGCGAATCGTTCATCTGCCCGATGGGCAATTCCTTCGCCGGTGCCAGTGGCGAGGGCATATACCCCCAGGCGCGCGTCGAACTTCCGTTCAAGCTCGATCAGTCGGTCGTGGCGGCGATTCGGCACAGCGGCGGAGGCGGCGGAAGGAGCGGAGCGGGCGGAGGGCGCGGAAGCGGGCGACGAGGGACGGGAATCGGGCGTCGAGTCCTTCGTACATCCGGCCAGTGGCAAAAGCGCCGCCGCCCCCAGGAAAGCGCGGCGGTTGATGCTCGGCCGGTTGACGCCAGGTCGGTTGATGCCCGGTCGGGATAATTTCATATTCGTCCTTCCGCTGGTGGGTTTGCGAGGACAGCAAGCCCATGGCGAAAGATACCCAAAGCGTGCGGCCCGGAAGGCCGCGTGGTGCGGGGGTGTCGTGGTGTGCGGGCGCCACGTGCGCCTTCATCGGGCCTTCCGCGGAGCGCCCCCGTCCGTTTTTGTCCCGGTCCCCGTGCGTGGCTGGGATGGCCTCCGGTACAGCGCCAACCTGCTAGGGGACATCATGGACGGTCAGGACAGAAAGCACCCGCGTGGAGCCCGGCGGACCGTGCGGACACGAGCCGCGCTGGCGGCGGCCGTCGCGCTGGTGGGGGTCAATACGCTGACCGTCTCCGGGGCGGCACAGGCCGTCGCGGTCTCCGCCCCCGCCTCGGCTCATGCCCCCGTTCCGGCCTCCGCCTTCCAGCACGTGCAGTGGAAGACGGACACCGTGGCGCCCGGCATCCAGGTGCGCAGCGGTGTCCTCCAGAACAAGGGTGCCGCACCGGTCTGGACGGTCACGGTCCAGGCCCCGGCCGTCAACCGGCTGACCGGCGCCGCCACTTGGGCCCCGCTCGGCGACCGCGCCTGGGCCGGCACCACCGAGGAGAAGCTCCGCGCCGCCGGGTTCGAGCCGCGTGCCGAGCGGGTCGTCTGGGACGAGTACGCCGACACACCGCGCGGCACGATGGGCTGGCAGGTACGGGTCGGCTCGTACGCCACCCAGGCCGAGGCCCAGAGCGCCAACCAGGCGGTCGCGGCGGGCGGTTTCCGTACGGCCGTGGAGTGGACCGGTTACGACGGCCGCCAGGTGGCCGACCGGGAGAGCATCCATGTCGCGGTCATCGACCCGGCCCGGTTCCGCGGCACGGTGGCGAGCACCCACGACGGCAATGTCGCGGACCGCGAGACGACCTCCTCCGTCGCCGTGCAGAACGGTTCGCTGCTGGCCGTCAACGGCGGCTTCTTCATCACCTCCGACGCGGACGGCGTCCAGGGCACGGTGGCCGGTATCTCCGCGTACGACGGCGAGCTGGAGTCGATGGCCGTCGGCTCCCGTGCCGCGCTGGTCATGGCGGACGGCGGGCGCCACCCCCGTATCACCGATCTGTCCACCACGGTCACCGCGCGGGCCAAGTCCTCCTCGTACGCGGTGCAGGGCATCAACCGGCTCCCCGGAAAGGTGCGCAACTGCGGCCGCCCCGGCGCCGTCCCCACCGAACTGGCCCGCCACGACACGACCTGCACCCTGCCCGACGACCTGGTGAAGTTCACGCCGAGGTTCGGTGCCGCCCTGCCCCAGGGCGCCGGCACCCAGGTCGTGCTGGACTCCAAGGACCGTGTGGTCTCCACCGGTTCGCGCGGCGGTACGGTCCCGGCCGGCGGCTCCGTACTCCAGGGCATCGGCGGCGCGGCCGACTGGCTGACGGCCCATGCCCGCGAGGGCGAGCGGATCTCCGTGCAGGAGGTCATCCGCGACTCCGCCGGACGGCAGATCAAGCTCGGCGCCCACGACAGCATCGTCAGCGCCGCCCCGACGCTGGTGCAGAACGGCCGGATCGCCATCGACGCCGCCACGGAGGGCACGCTCGACCCGCTGGACCTCTCCTTCGGCTTCGCCTGGTCGAACGTACGCCAGCCCCGCACCATGGCCGGTATCGACGGCCGCGGACGGCTGCTCCTGGTCACGGTCGACGGACGCCAGCCGGGTGTCAGCGAGGGCTTCACCCTCGGGGAGGCCGCGCGCTTCATGCGCTCCCTGGGCGCGAAGCAGGCACTGAACCTGGACGGCGGCGGCTCCAGCGCGATGGTGGTCGGCGGCAAGCTGGTCAACATCACCTCGGACGCGACGGGCGAGCGCGCGGTCGGCGACACGATCCAGGTCCTCCCGGCCCGCAGAGGCTGACCGGACCTGGACCGGCTGCCGATTGGTCCTCAAGCGCCGGACGGGCTCAGCAGCCCGTCCGGCGTGGTGTGCCAGTCCGCCACCGCCGCGCTCATGGCCTCGACCGCATCGCGCGTGCGCGCCGGGTCCGTTCGTACCGTGCGGCTGAACTCCACATGGATGAAGGGGACTTCGGCGTCCGCCGCCAGGCGGCCCTGCTTGTTGGTGCGGCCCGCCAGCGGGCAGTTGGCGGTCCAGGCGCGGCAGACCCGGAAGCCGGCGGTCTTCAGGGCGCGGGCCAGGGTGATGGCCTGAGGGCGGGCCTGGTCGCCGGCGCCGGTGGAGACGACCGCCTCGTGGGACGGGGATGTGGTGTCGGCGAAGCCGTGGATCTGGATGCCGGGCAGACGGCGGGCGACGAGTTCCGCGCAGACCGCGTGGAAGACGGTGTCGGTACGGTGCGCCATGTCGGCGGCGTTGCCCTCGCCCGCCGTGCGGTGGGCGCCCGCGATGACGAGCACCCCGCCGGGGGTGGTGCGCAGGACGCCGGCGCCGAGGGTCTCGCTGTAGGCGTCGGCCACGGGGTGCGGCACCTGTACGGAGAAACGCGCGGGCCCGTCGAGCGGGATGTACACCCGGCCCCAGCCGCGCGTGTCCTCGCCCGCGCGGTCGGCGATCTCCGCGAACCGGCGGCCCCGCTCGCTGTCCCGGAGGATCCGTACGCCGAAGTCGACCTCGGCGAGCCTGCGTTCGGCCTCGGCCCGCCTGCCGTCGAGATAGAGCGCGACCCCGGACGCGACGGTCTCGCGCTCGGCGCGGTTCGGCGGCCGGAAGCCGGCGTCGGCGACGGTGTCCTTGGCGAAGTCCGCGATGCGCCGGCCCAGATCGAGTTCGGTGCCGGAACCCGAGGCGGGCGGGGAAGGGCTGCCGGAGTGCCGGTCCCAGAGCGGAGTGACGATCACCACAGCGGCCACTATCAACGCTCCGACCAGCAGGCTTGCCGTGATTGTTATCTTCACGGTCGAAGATCGTTCCATATGGCGTACAAAATACCTTTGTGAAGCAACCCCTCGCGCCTCTCTCTCCGCTCGGCGGACGCCGTACCGGTACGCGTACGTTTCCCCGTACGGCTCCCCGCGCCACTTTCCGTGCCGCCGTGACAGTCTGCCTCGCCGCGGCCGTCGCGGGCTGTTCCGCACTCGGTTCCGGAGGCGGGGACGCGGGCGCGGACGCCAAGGGCGGAGGTCCGTCGTTCACGGTCGCGGCGGCCGGTGACGTACTGATCCATCCACCGCTGACGGATCAGGCGCGCAAGGACGGCAAGGCCACCCCGGGCGGTCCTGAGCTGGACTTCGCCCCGCTGATGGCCGGGGTGAAGCCCGTCATCAGCAAGGCGGATCTGGCGATCTGCCATATGGAGCCGGTGATCGCGCCGAAGGGCGGCCCGTACGAGGGGTTCCCGAATTTCCAGGTGCCGCCGGAGATCACGACCACGCTCAAGGACATCGGTTACGACACCTGCTCGACGGCGTCGAACCACTCGATCGACCACGGCGCCGCCGGGGTGAAGCGGACCCTGGACACCCTGGACGCGGTCGGTCTGCGGCACACGGGTTCGGCCCGGAGCGAGGCCGAGTGGCTGAAGCCGCTGATCACGGAGGTGAAGGGGGTGAAGGTGGCACAGATCTCCTTCGCCTTCGGCTTCGGGTCCGACCAGGTGCCCCCGGACAAGCCGTGGCTGGTCAACAAGACCTCCTTCACCGCGATCGCCGACGCCGAGAAGCGGGCACGGAAGGCGGGCGCGGATGTCGTCATCCTGAGCATCCACTGGGGGCGTGAGCACCACAGTGCGCCGAGCACCTCGCAGATGGAGCTGGCCGAGCGCATCACCGAGAAGACCGGGATCGACCTGGTGATCGGGCATCACGCCCATGTCGTCCAGCCGATGGAGAAGATCAACGGGACCTGGGTCGCCTATGGCCTCGGCAATCAGGTCGCCCGGCACGAGGTGCCCAGCGGCCAGTCCGAGGAGGGAATCATCGGCTGGTTCACATTCACAAAGCACGGTGCGAAGTGGGATGTACAGGCACAGTACGTACCGACCTTTGTCGATATCCCGCCGGTTCCGGAGGACCCCGCCCTGCCCGACAAGCTGCCCGAGGGCGCGGTGACGGACTACCGGCTGGTCGATGTGGCGCGGGCGCTGGAGGACGGGAAGTCCCAGGACGGGAAGAAGTACACGGAGGAGCAACTCGCCCGTTACCGGCTCGCCTTCGACCGTACACAAGGGACGATGCTCAACCGGGGCGCGGCGAAGGACGGGCTGACGCCCCTGGAGGAGCCGCCGGGCTAGTCCGCCCTGCCAACTGCCTGCTCAACCGGGCTTCGGCCGGAGGTCTTTGCCCCGGTCGCAGGCTTCCCATGTCCCGTGCGTAACATCTGTAATTCAGATCACACCGCTTACCGGTTCGATTGTGTACAACCATTCGACCCCGCGGCCGGTCATCTTTTCGCGGTCGGTAGCGTCCTCTTGGGCCCCTGCCCGTCCCGCGTCCGTTCCGTACGGCCCGACCCCCGTACGGGACCTGCTCCACCCCCACACGTCCGCGTCGGCGCGCGCACGCCCGCGCGTGCTCCGGCGCCGGCCGCACCATGCTGAGAGAGGTACCCATGGCCGTTTCGTCTGCGAAGCGGCGGCACAAGGTCCGTAAGCGGGCCGACATGTCGCTCCTGGGCGGCATCCGCCCACCGATCGCGGTCCTCTCGGCACTGCTGCTCGCGCTGGCCGGCCTCACCGCCCTGGGATTCGGCAAGACCGAAGCGCTGCCCAAGGCGGTACGGATCTCCCAGCAGCACTTCGCCGAGGACGGCGCGATCGCGCTCCGGGCTTCGCTGGACGAATCGATCACCGACCTCGAACGGACCGCGTCGCTGTTCAACGCGGGCGACCCGGTCTCCGCCGACACCGTCCTGGACAAACTGGGCAACGTCTATCAGAAGTGGCGCGGTTCGGCGATCGTCGAGATCAAGTCGGGCAAACTGCTGGCCGCGCGCGGCGAGAACGTACCGCTCCTCGCCGTCGACCTGCAGAAACTCTCCGACGAGGACGGGCTCGCGCCCCGGATGGTCCGGCTGGAGAACGGCGAGACCCGGCTGCTGACCTTCGCCCTGCTGTCCTGGGAGGGCCGGCCGCAGCAGCTGCTGATCACCTCGAACAGTCTGAAGGTCCCCGGGGTCAGTCTCGGCAAGTTCCGGGCGATCGCGGTGGTCGACGCGGGCGGTACGGTCCTCAGCAGCGACGGCCTCCAGGCGCCCGAAGAGGATGATTCGGACACCGTCAAGGGCGAGATCGAGCAGACCAAGAAGCAGCTCCGTACCTTCGCGAAGGACTCCGCCAAGAAGGCCGGACAGAACCCGCTCACCACCAAGGAACCCGGCTCCGGCGGCTTCCTCGGGGTCAGCGGGTCCATGACCGGCACCAAGCTGATCAGCGGGGAGCGCCCGGTCGCCGGGTACGCCACGCTCGCCGCGCCCGAGGCGGGCGGCAGCACCGACGCCACCAGCCTCGGTCTCTCCGTGGTCACCCTGGTGACCGTCCCGGAGAACACCAGTCGCGTGAACGACCCGATGTTCGGTCTGTGGTCCGCCGGCGCGCTGCTCGTCATCGGCGCGCTGGCCGTGGCGCTGCTGCTCGGTACGGTCCAGGGCCCGCTGCTCCGGCTCTTCCTGGAGAGCCGCCGCCTCACCCGCGGCGATCTCACCCGTCCGGTGACCGTGCCCCGGTTCGGTGAGGCGCGCCGGATCGGTGACGCGCTGGAACAGCTCCGGCTCCAGCTTCTGGGCGCGCCCGCGCCTGACGGGAGTACGGGTACGGGCGGCGGGAAGCGGCGGCGCGGCCGGCGCGTGGGCACCCGGGCGCTGCTGGCGGGCGGCGGCATTCTCCTGCTGATCTGGTCGGCTCCGATGATGCTGGTGCTGAACCGTGCGGGGGACACGCTCGTTGTGCCGCAGCAGCTGGTGAGTGATCAGCGGGACCGTACCGACACGGTGACCGACCGGGTGCGGCGTGCGCTGAACGAGGGCTATGCCGACCTGCTGTCCGTCGCCACCCTCATCGGGGACCAGACCGGGGCCGGGGACATGACGACCGTCCTCGAACGCACCATGACCGAGCACCCCCGCTACAGCTCCCTGTACGTCCTCTCCCCCGACGGCACCGTCCTCGCCCAGGCCGGCGACAGCCCCGCGGACCCCGGCGCCAAGCGCCCCGGCAACGAGCCCATCGCCGTCCTGGGGGACGGGTCGAAGGAGCCGCGGATCACCGGATACGCCGAACTCCCCGGCCGCGACGGCGCGCTGGTGGTGGGCCAGTTCCGTATCGACTTCCTCAACTCGCTCCTCAAGCGCCCCGGCCTCGGCCAGGTGCGGATCGTGGATGCCGAGCGGCGGGTGCTGGGCTCGAACACGGGTTACCGGGCGTTTGAGAAGCTGCCGTCGGCCCGGCTGGAGTCGCTGGTCGAGGCCACCAACCAGAAGGCCGGCCTGAGCACCCGCCCCAGCGGGGTCCTCTTCCGCGACGGCGAGGGTGTGCAGCTCGCGGCGGCGGCGCCGTTCGCGGGCGGCGGGGCCGCGAAGTCGCTGGGCTGGACCGTGGTCAGCTGGCAGCCCGCCTCCGCCCTCGCCATCCCCGAATACAGCGCCCAGAACCGCACCGTCCTGGCCGGACTCCTCGGCGTCACCGCGGCCGCCGCCTGCCTCGGCTGGCTCCACATCGTCGTCGCACGCCCCCTGCGCGCCCTGGCCCGCCAGGCCGAGACACTCGCCGACGGAGACCGCCGCACCGTCCTCTACCCGCGCCACCACGACGAGGTCGGAGCCATCACCCGCTCCCTGGAACTCCTGCGCCAGCAACTCCAGGAACAGCGCAGACGCGACACCGCGCCAACGGCCCTCGCCGAAAGGATCTGACCGACCGTGCTCTTCCTCTACTTCGTGCTGCTCGCATGCAGCACGATCCTGCTGGTCGCCGGACTTGTCGAGCAGGCACGGCACTTCGCCAACCTGAACCGCATCCCCACCCGGGTGCTGGTCAACGGGATCCGCGGCAAGTCCTCCATCACCCGGCTGTGCGCGGGCGCGCTGCGCGGCGGCGAACTGATCACGGTCGCCAAGACCACCGGCACGGCGGCCCGGTTCATCCACCCGGACGCGACCGAGGAGCCCGTCTACCGCAAGTTCGGCATCGCCAATGTGGTGGAGCAGATCGGGATCGTACGGCGCGCCGCCGCGTACAACCCCGACGCGCTGGTGATCGAGTGCATGGCCGTCATGCCGGCGCTCCAGGAGATCAACCAGTCGAAGCTGATCCGGTCCACGATCGGCGTGCTCTGCAACGTACGGGAGGACCACCTCGCCGAGATGGGCCCGACCCTCGACGACGTGGCGCGCTCACTGTCCCGCTCGATGCCCGAGGACGGGATCTGTGTCACCGCGGAGAAGGACCGGTTCGCGATCCTCCAGGAGGAGGCCGACGCCCGTAACTGCCAACTGATCTACGCGGACCCGGAGACGGTCACCGACGAGGAGCTGCGGGGCTTCAGCTGGTTCACGTTCAAGGAGAACGTGGCCATCGCGCTGAAGGTCGCCGAACTCCTGGGCGTGGCGCGGGAGACCGCGCTCCAGGGGATGTACGACGCGCCGCCGGACCCGGGTGTGCTCTCCGTGGAGCGCTACCTCACGCCGGACGGCAAGCGGCTGCGGTTCGCGAACGTCTTCGCGGCGAACGACCCCGAGTCGACGCTGATGAACATCAACCAGCTGCTGGACCTGGGCGCGATCAACCGTCCGCTGCACGTGGTCATCAACTGCCGCCCCGACCGGGTCGAGCGCAACGGGCAGATGGGCGAGATCATCCCCGAACTCCAGCCGGAGAAGGTCTTTGTGATCGGCCATCCGGCGAAGAGCGCGATCGACGCGATTCCGGGGGAGTGGCGGTCGCGGGCGGTGGATCTGGGCGGTGACAAGCGGGATCCCGAGGAGTTCATGCGGGAGCTGCTGGGGATGCTCGGGCCGGACTCGTCGCTGGTGGCGATCGGCAATATCCACGGGCAGGGTGAGCTGCTGCTGGAGCACCTCGCGGAGCTGCCGCCGGACGAGACGGCGTACGAAGACGAGGCAGCCGAGGCGGACGGGGTTGCGGGGCCGGGGCAGGCTCAGGGGAGCGCGCCGGGGCAGGGGGTCCCGCCCGTGCAGCAGGCGGAATCTCGGCTTCCGGCGCTGGGTCCGGCGGGGGACCAGGTGTCGGACACCGTCGCCATCCCGGTCGTACCCACGGGTCCCGTATCCACCGGTCCCGTACCGGCCCGGGAGCTGCCCGCAGCTCCGGCGCCCGCCGGACCGGTACCCACGCCGGATCCGCACCCGCACGCGCAGCCGAACCCGAACCCGCATCCGCGCCACGACGAGACGCTGGCGCTGCCCCGGTACGCGCCGCGGCTCGACCCGTACCAGCAGTACCCCGAGGCGTACGAGCAGCGCTACCAGCAGCGCCCGGCCGCCGGACCGCCCCGGGAACGCGGACTGTTCGAACCGGCCCGGATGCCGGCGAAGGACGATTCCGGCGCCTCGGGCGTCCCCGGCAACGGTTCCGGCGACCCGGCCGAGCACCCCTACCCGCAGAACCCCACGCACCCGCACCCGCACGCGCAGCCGAACACGAACAACACGAACACACCCCCGAACCCCCCGCACTCCGTCGCGCCGCAGAACCCAGGAGAACCCCGTTGATCCCCGCAGTCCTCACCCCCGAGATCGCCGCGATCGGCATCGGTCTGGGCCTGATGTTCTCCCTGATCTGCTACCTCACGACCAATCTCTCCCCGGGCGGCATGATCACGCCCGGCTGGCTGGCGCTGACCCTCGTCGAGGACCTCCAGCGCGCCGCCATGGTCGTCGGCGTGACCGTACTGACGTATGTGACCACGCTGCTCGTCCAGCGCTTTGTGATCCTCTACGGAAAGCGCCTGTTCTCGGCGGTCGTCCTGATCGGTGTGCTGCTCCAGGGCACCGTGATGATCGTGCTGTCGCTCGAATTCCCGCTGATGTACGCGAACCAGACGCTCGGCTTCATCGTGCCCGGCCTCATCGCGTACCAGCTCGTACGCCAGCCCAAGGGCGCGACCATACTCGCCACCGGCACGGTCACGCTCACGGCCTATGTCGTCCTGACCGCGGGCATCCTGCTCGGCGCCCTGCCGTCCGCCTGACCCGCCCACCCACGGGAGTCCCGTTCTCATGAGTGCCAAGTCCAAGCGCGGCCGCCCCGTCCTGCACGGCGTGACCGTCATCGCGCTGCTGGCCGGCAGCGCGTACCTCACCGTCGAACTCCGCAAGGACGAGCAGGCCAAGGCGCCCGCCGTCCAGGCCATCACCGACATCCCCAACCTGAAGTCCGGGGCCGGGAACACCGCCGGCGAGCAGACCTGGGAGCGGCTGAAGAACCCGGACCGCTCGGTGCTGCGCGGCGGCGACGGCGACATCCTCGCCTCCTTCACCGACGGCGCGCGTACGGCGACCCTCACCGGTCCCAGCCGTACGTTCGACGAGCCGGCCAACACCTCGACCCGGGTGGTCACCGAGAACTGGGTACGGCTGATGCCGGAGGCGTGGACGAAGGGTGCCGAGAAGGAACAGTGGTTCAAGGACTGGTTCAAGGAGTACTACGGCAGCGAGGAGGACGACCTCTTCGCGTTCGCGTTCCAGTACGTCGAGGGCGCGCCGGTCAAGAAGGACGACGAAGGCGTGCCGTACGCGGGCGACGCCAGCTTCGGGCCGCTGAACCCGGACGGCAGCGAGGGCAACGACCTGCGCCTCGAAGAGTCCGACTTCTACGACTACCTCGGCATCCCGTACACCTTCCGCGACGGCACCACCAAGGAGCCGCAGACCGCGCGCTACCGCTCGATCGACTGCTCGGGCTTCATCCGCACGGTGTTCGGCTACCGCGGCCGCTACCCGCTGATGGCGTCCGACGACACGGGCGACGGCCTGCCGCGCACGGCCAACGGCATGGCGCGCTCGAAGGCGGGCGTCGACATCATCAAACTGTCGGGCCCCGAGCCGCGCTACGAGCGCCCGAAGTCCATCAGCGTGCTCCAGCCCGGCGACCTGGTCTTCTTCAAACTCGACGCCCGCACCAAGTCCCGCCTGGACCACACCGGCATGTACCTGGGCACGGACACGGACGGCCACCAGATCTTCATATCCAGCCGCGAGGAGGCCAACGGCCCCACGATCGGCGACAAGGGCGGCACCTCCCGCCTCGACGGCAACGGCTACTACGCCGCCACCCTCCGCAGCGCGAAACGCCTCTGACTCCTGGGCGCATACGCGCGTACGAGGCCCGGCCCGGCATCGGGACCGGGCCTCGCGGCCATCACGACGCGCCCGCGGGCGGGGTTCGGGTGGCCAGGGTGTTGATTTGGGTGCTCGTGAGGATTTGGGGGGACTCGGCGGGGGTGCGGGCTACGGTCAGCATGGCTTGGGCCAGGTGGGCCGTGGTCGTGGTGTGGGTCGGGGCCAGTCTGTGGAGTACGGGGTACAGCCAGGACGTGGCGGCGTAGAGCAGGCGGTAGAGGGGGGTGCGGGAGCGGGCGCCGTGGCGGGGTTGGATGTAGCCGGGGCGGAACATGTGGGCGCGCAGGTTCAGGGCGGCCAGGTCGTTCTCCGTGCGGCCCTTGATGCGTGCCCAGGCCGCCCGTGCCTTCTGTTCGCTGTCGGTGCCCTCGCCCGAGACATAGATGAAGACCAGGCCCGGGCTGACCCGTACCAGGGAGTGGGCCGCGGCCAGGGTGTAGTCGTAGGTGATGCGGGTGTACTCCGCCTCGCTGCGGCCCGCCGACGACACCCCCAGACAGTAGAAACACGCGTCCGCGCCCGCCAGTTCGCTCTCGATCGCGGAGAAGTCAGTGAAGTCGTCGTGCACGATCTCGGTGACCTTCGCCGGATGCGGGCCGGTGGGCCGGCGGCTCACCAGGAGTACGGAGCTGACGCCCTCGTCCAGCACGCAGGCCCGCAGGACGCCTTGCCCGACCATGCCGGACGAGCCGTAGATGACAACCTTCACGCAGTACGCCTCGTCCTTCTCGCCGCTGACCAGTGACCACTGACCGTTGATCTAACTGATCGGTTAGATTTGGAGGCCAGCGTACACGGGCTGCATAAGGATCCGGTTAGTCAGGCGGCTAAATTGGACGCATGGTGAAGAAGTCCGATGCCACGAAGGCGCGCCTGTTGCAGGCCGCGACGCAGGAGTTCGCCACGTACGGGATCGCGGGTGCCCGGGTGGACCGTATCTCCGCGGCGGCGTCGGCGAACAAGAACCTGATCTATGTGTACTTCGGCAACAAGGAGCAGCTCTTCGACGCGGTCTACCAGGCCGCGATCGAGGAACTGCTGGAGGCCGCGCCCTTCGACGCCGAGGACCTGCCGGGTTACGCCGGGGCCCTGTTCGACTTCTACGCCGCCCACCCGCATCTGATCCGGCTGGCCCGCTGGCACGCGCTGGAGCGGCCGGGCGGGGAGGTGCTGCCCGTGGCGTACGGGGCGACCCAGGACAAGCTGCGGCAGCTCTCGGCCGCCCAGTCCGCGGGCCTCGTCGATGCCGGGATGCCCGCCCATGCCCTGCTCACGCTGATCCTTGTGCTGTCCGCCGCCTGGAGCGACGGCTCCCCGGAGGGCCGGGCGACCGGTGACGCGGAGCTGACCGCCCTCCACCGGCACTCGATCGTGGTCTCGGTCGGCCGTCTCATCCGGCCGCCGCGGGCCGAGCGGGATTCGCAGGGCTGACCCGCCGGGCGCCGACCCGTACCGCCCGTCCCGACCCGCCCCGTCCCGTACCGGCCGATCCCGTTCGGCGTGGTGTCGGACGCTCACGTGTTGTCATGGCGCGATCACGTACCGATCTCACCCCTCTTTGCAATGGCCGTCCGTCCGGGCTACTTTTAACTAACCGGTTAGATCCAGCCTGGAAGGACCCCTCCCATGCCCGACTACGAGAACCTCTTCATCGGCGGCCACTGGCTCCCCCAGACCTCCGGCCCCCTCCTCGACATCCGTTCCCCGCACGACCACTCGCTGGTCGGCCGGTCCGCCCAGGCCTCCGCCGCCGATGTGGACAAGGCGGTCGCGGCGGCCCGTAAAGCCTTCGACGACGGCCCCTGGCCCACCCTCGACCCGAAGGAACGCCAGAGCGCGGTACGCCGGTTCAATGAGCTGCATGCCGCACGCGCCGCCGAGATCGCCGCGCTTGTCACCGCCGAGAACGGCACCCCCTACTGGTTCACCTCCTCCCTCCAGACGCAGATGGAGGAGCAGACCAACGCCTTCCTGCGCGCCGCCGAGGCCCTGGCCTGGGAGGAGAAGGCCGGGAGTCCGGGTAGCGCCCAGGCGCTCGTACGCCGCGAGCCCGTCGGTGTCGTCGCCGCCGTCATCCCCTGGAACGCGCCCCACCAGTCCGCGCTGGTCAAGGTGATCCCCGCGCTGCTGGCCGGCTGCACCGTCATCCTGAAGGCCTCGCCCGAGACCGCGCTGGACGCGCTGCTGCTCGCCGGGATCTTCGAGGAGGCCGGCTTCCCCGAGGGCGTCATCAGCGTGCTGCCCGCCGACCGGCAGACCAGCGAGTACCTGATCGCCCACCCCGGGGTCGACAAGATCGCCTTCACCGGCTCCACCGCCGCCGGCCGGAGGATCGCCTCCATCGCGGGCGAGCAGCTCAAGCGCGTCAGCCTGGAGCTGGGCGGCAAGTCGGCCTCAATCGTCCTAGACGACGCCGACCTCGCCCAGGTCGCGCCGGCCGTTCCGTATCTCGCCTTCGGCAACAACGGCGAGTCCTGCGCCGCGCACACCCGGCTCCTGGTGCCGCGCAGCCGCTACGAGGAGGTGCTCGCCCTGGTGGCGGCGGCCGCCGAGCAGGTCACGGTCGGCGACCCGGCCGACCCCGGCACCTTCATCGGCCCCCTGGTCACCGCGGTGCAGAAGGAGCGCGTCCAGTCGTACATCCAGTCCGGGATCGACGAGGGCGCGCGCCTGGTCGTCGGCGGGCTGGGCAGCCCGGAGGGGCTTGAGCAGGGCAATTACGTGCGGCCGACCGTCTTCGCCGACGTCGACAACTCCATGCGCATCGCCCAGGAGGAGATATTCGGCCCGGTCCTGGTGGTCATCGCGTACGAGGACGAGGACGACGCGGTCCGGATCGCCAACGACTCGCCGTACGGTCTCTCCGGCGGCGTCTGGACCTCCGACCCGGAGCGGGGTCTGGCCATCGCCCGCCGTATCCGCACCGGCACCTTCCTGGTGAACGGCGCGTCCTTCGGCTTCGACGCGCCCTTCGGCGGCTACAAGGCCAGCGGTATCGGCCGCGAATTCGGGACCGCGGGGCTGGCGACGTATCTGGAGTACAAGACCATCGGCGTTTGAGGTATCCGATATCCGATACGGGTACGAGGTGATGCGGGCCGGCGCGAGGGACCCGGGCGAGGCCCCCGGCCCGCACACCGCCACCCGCCCTGCACGCCGCCGCCCCGGCCCGCACACCGCCACCCCGCCCGCACCAAGCGGCGAAGGCACGAAGGCACGGCTCACGCCGCGCGGGCGCCGCTCACGGCCGGGGCCAGGGCCGCCCGTCGAGGTTCTCGATACTGGTGTTGAAGCGCTTGAGGTATGCGGCGAAGGCCGAGACCTCTTCCGGGGCCCAGTCCGCCACCACCTTCTCCAGCCCCTGGACGGTCTCCGCGCGGTGCGTGTCGAGGCGGCGCTCGCCCTCGGCGGTGACCCGGAACTTACGGGCGATACCGCCCTCCGGATCCGGAATGCGCTCGACCAGCCCGGCCCGCAGCATCGCGGCGGTCTGCCGGTTGAGGGTGGAGGCGTCCAGGCCGAAGGCGTCGCTCAACTGCCCGATGGACATGGGGCCTTCCATCAGGATCCGGCTGAGCAGGATGTACGCGCTGCGCTCCAGCCGGCCGTCGCTGCCCCGCGACCGGGGAGTGTTGAGGAGGAGGTGCCGCCCGAGCACCATCGTCTCGAACTCGATCAAGTGCGTGGGCTTGTCCATGCCTCCGATCCTCTCAAGAGCCCGGGCTCCGAGAACACCGGCTTCAGTACGGGCCCCGCTGATCGGCCGGGCCCGCTGACCGGTCAAGCCCGCTGACCGGCGGCGCGGTCGCTCAGATCGCGGACCACCCGTTGTCGACGGGCAGGATCGCGCCGTTGATGTTGCTCGCGGCGTCGGAGGCCAGGAACACGATGGCGGCGGCCTGCTCCTCGGCCGCGGCCACCTTCCCGGCGAGGGCGACATACGGACCGATGGTGCCGGGGCCGTGGGACCGGCCCTGGGCGTCGACCCGGATATTGGTCGCGGTGGCGCCGGGGGCGACGGCGTTGGCGCGGATTCCCTCGTTCCGGTACATCACGGCGAGGGACTTCGTCAGCCCCACGACACCGTGCTTGGAGGCGGTGTACGCGGCGCCGGCGGCGCTGCCGCGCAGGCTCGCCTCGGACGCGGTGAAGACGATCGAGCCGCCGCCCGCGGCCAGCATGTGCGGCAGGGCGGCCCGGGTCAGCAGGAACGGGGCCGTCAGATTGACCCGTATCACCCGCTCCCACTCGGCGTCGTCGGTCTCCGCGAGGGCCGACATCCGGTCCATGATCCCGGCGTTGTTCACCAGGACGTCCAGGCCGCCGAAGGCGTCCACGGCCGTGGCGACGACCCGGTCCACCACCTCCTGGTCGCCGAGATCGCCCACGACCGCCCGGGCGGTGCCTCCCGCGGTCTCCATCTCCCGTACGGTCTGCTCGACGGTCTCGCGGTTGAGATCCGCGAGCGTGACCCGCGCGCCTTCCTGGGCGAACCGCAGGGCCGCGGCCCTGCCGATGCCCGATCCCGCTCCGGTGACGATGACGCTGCGCCCCTGAAGGCCGGTGCGAAGGCCGGTGCTGCTGCTCATGGATGCTCCCTGGTTCTCTGACTGCGACTGCGCTTCTCTGACTGCTTGAGTTGCCCGACTGATTGAGCTGCCTGGCTGATTGAGTTGATTGAGTCAATCAAGCAGAGGGCCCGCCTGGCAAGATTGCTTGAGTCAGGCAACTGCCTGGTAAAGTGGGCGTATGTCCACACCGCCGCCGGCAGCCGCCCCCGTCTCGCCGGACACGGCCGGGATCGAGCGCGCCCTCACCCGTATCGCCTATCTCACCGGCCGGGTCAGGCAGCACGACCGTCTGATGGCCATGGCCGGAGTGCCGCTGGACCGGGCCGCCGTGGCGCTCCTGCGGCAGATCGCCGAGTCCGATCCGCTCCGCCCCGGCGAGCTGGCGGCGCGGCTGGGCGTGGAGGCCTCGCACATCACCCGGCAGGTGCAGCACCTGGAGAAGGCCGGCTATGTGATCCGCGTACCGGACCCGGACGACCGCCGGGCGCAGCGCATCCAGCTCACCCCGTCCGGCCGGGCGACGGTCGACCGTATCCGCGAGGCGAGCTGCCGGGCGATGCAAGTGGCCCTGGCCGCCTGGTCACCGGAGGAGCTGCGGCAGCTCGCCACCCTGTTCAACCGGATGGTCGACGACTTCATCACCCACGCTGACGAAGAGGGCCTCGAAGCCACGCCCGTGCCGGGGGACGGCGGCGCGTCGCACCCTGCCTGAATCCAGCAGCGGGCACAGGCGGGCACAGGCGGACACCGGGCAGTGACGCAAGCGGGCGGCGGGCACCAGCGAGCAGCGGGCACCAGCGGGCACACACGAATGGTCTTTCCATGCATGGAAGCATCAACGGAAGCATCGGTGGGATCCCTTCGCCGGTTCGCGGGGACGGGCAGCGCATCCTGGTCGTCGTCGACGACCCCGGGACGACCGAACTGCTCGCGACCACCCTGGAACTGGCCGGCTATCAGGTCGGCACGGCGGGCACCATCCCCGAGGCGGTGGTGCGGTTCGCGGAGCACCCGTCCGATCTGGTGGTCATCGATACGAGACTGGCCGAGTCGGACGGTTTCACCGGATATCCGCGTGTCGCCCCCGCCGACCGGCCGCCCGTACTGTTCCTGACCGCCTGTGAATCCCTGGGCCGGCTCGTCCCCGAAATGGGCCTGGGTCTCGCCGACTATGTCACCCAGCCGCTCCGGATCGCCGAAGTCCTGGCCAGAGCACAGGTGTTACTGCGCGCCCGCGGCCCGGAACGGCTGGAGCGGGCGCCACGGTACGGGGATCTCGTCCTGAACGACGCCACCTGCCGGGCCAGGCGCGGCGGGCGGGCGCTCGATCTGACCCCGGCGGAATACCGGCTGTTACGCCATCTGCTGGTCAACGCGGAACGGGTCCTGTCGAAGGAACAGATCTGCCGGCATGTCTGGGGCGAGAGCCGTGCCGACAACGCGATCGAGAAACTCGTCTCCCGGCTCCGGCACAAGGTGGACCAGGACCGGGACGAGCCCGGACTGATCCACACCCGCCGGGGCTTCGGCTACTGGCTGGGGCGCTGAGGCCGGGCCGTACCGCCTGTGCATGCGCGCTCCCCGTAACCCCACGTCCGTACCCCCGGACATGTGACCTTCCTCATGTCAGCTTGCCGTCAGGCAACTGGCCGGGGGGTGTCAGTCCGATCCGGTTGCATGAGCACAGCCCGCAACGCTCCCTCCCGCAACCGCAGAGAGGAACGCATGTCCACCCCCCACGCCTCAACCCCCGAAACCACCGACACCAACGAATCCAACGAAGCCAACGAAACCCCCGGGGATCCCGGCTTCGATCCGGACGCCCTCCGCGCCCGGTACCGGGCCGAGCGCGATCGCCGTATCCGTCCCGACGGCAGTGCGCAGTACCAGCGCACCACCGGCGCGTTCGGCTACTACGTCGAAGACCCGTACACCGAAACGGACTTCAGCCGCGAGCCCCTGGACGACCGCGTCGACGCCGTGATCATCGGCGGCGGCTTCGGCGGCCTGATCGCCGGCGCGCGGCTGCGACAGGCAGGCGTGCAGCGGATCCGGGTGATCGAGAAGGCCGGGGACTTCGGCGGAACCTGGTACTGGAACCGGTATCCGGGCGTCCAGTGCGACATCGAGTCGTACATCTATATGCCCCTGCTCGAAGAGGTCGGCTACATACCCCGCTGGAAGTACGCGCCGGGCGAGGAGATCCGGCGGCACGCGCAGGCGATCGGGCGGAAGTTCGAGCTGTACGACGACGCCTGCTTCCGGACCGAGGTGACGCGGCTCCACTGGGACGAGACCGACCACGAGTGGATCATCCGTACCGACCGCGGCGACCGGATGGCGGCGCGGTACGTAGTGGTCTCCAGCGGGCCGTTCAGCCGGCCGAAGCTCCCGGGTATTCCGGGCATCGAGAACTTCCGCGGCCACACCTTCCACACCAGCCGCTGGGACTACGGCTACACCGGCGGCGACGCGGACGGCAATCTGCACAAGCTCGCCGACAAGCGCGTCGCCGTCATCGGCACCGGCGCGACCGCCATCCAGTGCGTACCGCACCTCGGACGTGACGCGCAGCATCTGTACGTCTTCCAGCGCACGCCCTCCTCGGTCGACGTACGCGCCAACCGCCCCACGGATCCGGAGTGGGCCGCGTCGGTCACTCCCGGTTGGCAGCGCCGCCGCCGGGACAACTTCCTCGCGCATGTGGCCGGCGGGGGAGCCGAGGAGGACCTGGTCGCGGACGGCTGGACGACGAGCGCCCGGCTGCTCCAGACCTTCGTACCGGGGGGAGGCGATCCGGACGTCCCGCCCGAGGAACTGGGACGGCTGGCCGAGCTGGCCGACTTCACCAAGATGAACGAGATACGCGCCCGGGTGGACGCGGTCATCGAGGACGGCGCGACGGCCGAGGCGCTCAAGCCCTGGTACCGCTACATGTGCAAACGGCCCACCTTCAGCGACACCTATCTGCCCACGTTCAATCGCCCCAATGTCACGCTCGTCGACACGGCCGGGCAGGGCGTCGAGCGCATCACCGAGAACGCCGTGGTGGTGGGCGGTGTCCCGTACGAGGTCGACTGCGTGATCTTCGCGACCGGCTTCGACATCGGCGTCCCGCCGGCCGAGCGGGCCGGACTCGACGTCCGGGGCCGGGGCGGGCTCACTCTGGCGGAGGCGTGGAAGGACGGCCCGAAGACCCTCCACGGCTTCTACAGCCATGGGTTCCCCAACTTCTTCCACCTCGGCGCCCTGCAGAACGCCGTCTCCGTCAACTTCGTGCACGTTCTCGACGAGCAGGCGACGCATATCGCCGAGGTCGTGGCCGAGGCGCGCAAGCGGCAGGCCCGCTATGTCGAGCCGACGGCCGAGGCGCAGGCGGCGTGGGTCGCGACGATCCGGGCGAAGGCGCGGAACGCGCAGCGGTTCCTCGCCGAGTGCACGCCCGGCTACTACAACAACGAGGGCAGGCCGTCCGGGCAGAGCGAGTCGTACGGGGGAGGGCCGATCGAGTTCTACGAGCTGATCACGCGCTGGCGGACGGACGGGGACATGAGCGAGGCGATCGTCGAATGAACGCGCTCGGTGATGGCGGCGGTACGAGCCGGGGAGGGCCGGTGAGTCGACCCAGCCGGTACGACGAGACCGGCCGGTGGCAGGCCACAAGCAAGCGCTGGGACACGGCCAGGCTCAACCTGCCGAATCCCCTGTGGGGTTCGAACGGTGTGACCTTCGGCCCCGACGGGCGGCTGTACGTGGCGCAGTTCATCGCCGGACAGATCAGCGCGGTGGATCCGGTCTCGGGCGATGTCGATGTGGTGGTGGCGCTGGACGGCCCGGTGCAGGCGCCGGACGATCTGGCCTTCGGGGCGGACGGTTCGATGTACATCGCCGACCTGACCCCCGGCAAGGTGTGGCGCCGGAGCCCTTCGGGTGCGTACACCCTGATCTCCGACGCGGTGCGGGTCCCCAACGGCATCACCTGCGTCGGCGACCGCCTCTTCGTCAACGAGATGCGCGGCAACGGCCGGCTGATGGAGCTGTTCCCGGACGGCGGCGAGCCGGTGGTGCTGACGGACGGGCTGGCCTGGGGCAACGCGATGCAGCTCGGCCCGGACGGCTTGCTGTACTACCCGCACATGATGGCCAACGAGGTCTGGCGGATCTCCCCGGACGGCGGGGTGCCCGAACTGGTCGCGAAGGATGTGCACGACCCGGTGGCGGTACGGTTCGACCGCGGCGGCGTCCTGGTGGTGCTGTCGCGCGGGCCGGCCGGGATCGTGACCCGTATCGATCTCGGCTCCGGTGCGCGGACGGTCGTCACGACGGGGGTCGCGGGGCTGGACAACGCGGCGTTCGACGAGGAGAACCGGATGTATGTCTCCAGCTACGCCAGCGGCGGGGTCACGGAGATGCATGCCGACGGGCGGACGCGGGAGATCGTCCGGCGCGGGTTCGACGGGCCGTTCGGGGTGACGGTCGATCTCGGCGGCACGGTGTACGCGGCGGACCACTTCAGCCTGGCGAGCCCGGACGGCTCGGGGTCGGTGACCACCCGGGAGATACTGCCGTTCGTGCACGGGGTGGTTGCGGACGACGAGGTCCTGCACCTGACGACGCAGGTCGGTGAGGTGCGTACGTACGATCCCGTGGCGAAGACCTCGCGGGTACGGGCCACCGGCCTGACCGGCCCCACCGGCATCGCGGTCGCCCCGGACGGCTCGTTGGCGATCGCCGAGACGGGCGCGGGCCGGATCGTACGGATCGGCTCCGACGACACCTTCAGCGTCCTCGCGGAGGGGCTCGGCCACCCGGTGGACGTGGCGTTCGACGACGAGGGCCGCTGCTATGCCGGCGACGACCGCGCGGGGGCGGTGTTCCGCCTGGACGAAGGAACCCTGGTGACGGTGGCGGACGGCCTCGGCGCACCCCAGGGCCTGGCCATCCGCGGCGACGAACTGTTCACGGTGGAGGTGACACACCGTCACCTGCGGACGATTTCCCTCACCACGGGTGAGAGCCGCGTGGACGCGGAGAACCTCCCGGTGGGCCTCCCCCCGGGCATCACCCGCCCCACCCCGCCCCCACCTCCCGGAATCCCGGCACCACCGGCCCAGTTCGCGGGCCTGGCCATAACCCCGGAGGGCACCCTGCTCCTCTCAGCCAACGGCGAAGGCACCATCCTGCACCTGTCCTGACCAAACGAAGCTCTGCCGGGGCCGCCCGCTCCGGCAGAGCTTCTGCGCCCTTGCGGCCGGCCAGCCGCTGCTCTCAGCCGGTACGGTCGGCCACCGGCCGTCCGGCGAACGACACGATTTCCCCGATGGCCGGGTCGTAGCCGTCGCTCGTATCCACGACCAGCGTCGGTACGTTCAGCGAGATCGGCACCCACGACTCCAGCGGCCGGCCGCCATCGGCGATGGCCTTCAGCAGCTCGCGATCGGCATGCGCCGCCCTGAGCGCGTTCCCGTCGGCCCGGCGGGCGATCCGGTGATGGGCGACGGCGCTGTCCACAGTGCAGCGGATCACGCGGATGTCCGCGATCCCGGCCAAGGGCTCCAGGTTCGGCCGCCACAGCCTGTCCTGGAAGGCCGCTTCCGCGACCACGGTCACTCCGGCTCCCAGCAAGGTCCGCAGCACGTCGAAGAACACCGTGAGGGTCCGCCAGGACAGGGGGTCGTCGGTGGCGGCCTCGAAACCCGGGGTGGAGTGCGCCATCCCCTCCTTGATCTCATCGCGGCAGACCGCCGGGCAGCCGAGCGACCGGGCGATCCCGTGCGCGAGCGTCGTCTTGCCCGTGCCCGGCGGGCCGCTCACCGTGATCAGGGTCGGGGATGCCATGGCCGAATCTTCGCATGGCCGGTGGTCCGATCAATGTGTGGGTGCTGGGCGCCGATAGTTGTGTCGAGAGGCTTGACGGGGGGAAACCTCCGATGTTCACTGCGTGTTGCGAACATGTCACCTTGCTGCTTCATGGATCAACGCGCCATCGCGTACGTCACGTATCTGAAGTTCCCCCCTTCGCCTTCCGGCGCCGCCTCGCCACTCGTGGGAGTGACACACGATGAGACCCAACCGACTAGTCGTATTCGTCCTCGCCGCCGTCTGTCTGCTGGGCGGTCTCGCCGGTGGGCCGGCGGTGGCTTCCACCACCGATGCCGCGTTCAACAACGCGACCGGTGCGCTGAATGTGGACTACGGGAGCTATCTGTCCAAGCACGACATCGTCTACAACCGGCCCAACACCAATCCCGACTACGGACTGACCGTCGGGAACGGGAAGATCGGGGCCATGGCGTGGCAGAACAACGGGCTGTCCATGCAGGTGTCCGGGGTCGACACCTCGCAGCAGACCGCGTTCGGGGCCGGGCTGGTGAATCTCGCCACCACGCCGGCGATGGACAGTGGGTACTCCACATACCAGCAGCGCCTCTCGCTGTACGACGGGACGCTCACCACCAAGTACGACAACAACAGGACCGTCACCGTCATGGGGTCGCCCAACTCCGAGGTGATGGGAATCCATGTGGAGGACACCCGGAGCGGGGTGTCGAACATCTCGCTCGATCTGAGCCTGTGGGATGTGGCCGGGCTCGGGAACAGCGGTGACGTGCCCAACCTGGACACCTGGAAGACCGTGTCCACCTACGCGGACTCCACGGGCGCCGGGCTGAGCCGGGGCCAGGCCGATCCGCAGAACTTCGGGTACACCCTCGCGGCGACCGTGGAGGGGGCGGCGTACAACGCGCAGGTCATCGACGGGCGCAAGGTACGGCTGACGATCACGCCGACCAACAGCTACACGATCTGGTTCACCGCCAGCAGCCGGCTGAACGCCCCGAACAACAACTCCGTGACCCAGGCCAAGAACGCGCTGAACTCGGTGAAGAACACCGGATACACGAACACCCTGAACAACTACCGCAACTGGTGGCACGCGTTCTGGGAGAAGTCGTTCGTGCAGTACTCCAACGGGTCCCGTGAAGCGGACTACATGGAGAACGTCTACTACCTCAGCACCTATATGATCGCCGCCGGCGGTTACGGCAACTATCCCTTCCACTTCATCAACGGTACCTTCCGGGCCACCGGGGACAATACGAAGTGGAGCAACTCGTACTGGTTCTGGAACCAACGGGACGTCTACAACTCGTTCCTGGCCTCCAACCACGCCGATCTCTTCGAGGGATTCAACCGCCTCTACAGCCGCAATTACAACGCCCTCAAGGCGTACACCCAGACCAGATACAACGTCGACGGCCTCTGGGTGCCCGAGACCATGGGCTGGGACGGCAATGCCAGGGGTACGGTCAACAGCGACTACACCAAGAACATCTGGTCGACCGGCGCCGAAGCCGCGTACAACATGTACCTCCAGGCCAAGTACACCAACGACAACAACTACCTGCGGAACACGGCCTATCCGTTCCTGCGTGAGGTAGCCAAGTTCTACACGGCGAAGCTCTCGTACGACAGCGGCACCGGCAAGTACTATGTCGCGACCTCCAATTCGCACGAGACCTACTGGAACGTACCGAACGCGATCACGGACCTGGCCGCCGTGCGCACCGTGTTCCCGCTGGCCATCCAGGTCAGCACGGAGCTGGGGCTCGACTCCGGTCTCCGGCCGCAGTGGCAGCGGGTCGTGGACAATCTGATCGCGTACCCGGCGGACTCCAATGTGTATCTGCCGCACACCCCGCCGATTTCCCAGACCCGCAACAACGAGAATGTCGCGGCCGAGATCATCTGGCCGTACGACCGTACCGGAATCGGCTACCCCGACCAGCAGAAGGCCATCAACACCTGGAACGCCCGGCCGTTCCCGTACGGCAATGTCTGGGCGAACGACGCGGTCCAGGCGGCCCGGCTCGGGCTCGGTGACCAGACGTTCCAGGGCATGAAGACCATGCTGCGCCAGTACCAGAACTATCCGAACGGCCTGACCTCCAACACCAACGGTGTCTTCGAGTACCTCGGTGTGCACCTCTCGGCGATGAACGAGTCGCTGCTCCAGTCGTACAACGACAAGATCCGTGTCTTCCCGGCCGTGCCCGGTGACTCCAGCTTCGTCGGCAAATTCAGTCTGCTGGCCAAGGGCGGATTCCTGGTCAGCTCGGAGCGCGAGGCCGGCGAGATCAAATACGTCGGGCTGAAGAGCCAGTACGGCAACAGCACCCGCGTCGTGAATCCCTGGGGGACCCAGGAGGTCCGGGTCCGCCGCGTCTCCGACAACGCGACCGTCCTCACCACCAGCGCCGCCGAATTCGCGCTGAGCACCTCCGCCAATACGGTGTACGTCATCGAGCGCACCGCCAAGCCGCTCAGCTCGTACACCTCGACCCGGCTCACCGGGACGGCCAACCAGGACGCCAAGTCCCTGGCCGGCACCAACTCCACGCTCGGGCTCGGCTCGACGCCCAACCCGATGGTGAACAACACCTCGGTGACGTACGACAGCAACTGGTACCTCACCACCGGGCGGGGCTACGGCGACTACAACGACGACACCCACCACAGCAACACGGTGGGCGCGACGGCGCAGTACACCTTCACCGGCACCGGGATCCAGTACCTCTCCGAACGCAACGGGGACATGGGGACGGTCGACGTCTATCTGGACAACGCCTTCCAGGCGACGGTGGATCTGAGAATCTCCGGCGCCCGGCAGGTCCAGCAGACCGTCTGGCAGAAGACGGGGCTCTCGCGGGGGCAGCACACCATCCGGGTCGTCAACCGGAGCACTGCGGTCGGCATGATCGACGCGTTCCGCATCACCCCCTAGCGATCACCCTGGCGATCGCCCCTGATGATCAACCCTGGTGATCGTCCCTGGCGATCACCCGTAGAAGCACCGCGGAAGACACCCGCAGGACCGTAAGGATCAAGACAGTCGGGGCCCGGCAGACCGTCAGCGGTTTGCCGGGCCCCGGCCGTTCCCTCACCCGTTCCCCAGCCCGTACGGTGGGCGGACTCCGCCCGGCGTCCCGGGACCGCCTCTCTTGTGCGGCCCCTGCACACCTCGTTCCCTTTTCGGATGTCCGGTGTTAACTCATCCGTGCCCGCCGCTCTTCCGCGCTCCGTGAGGGTCAGGTCGGCCGATGATGGGAATCGGCCAATATCTGCCGGACGCCGGACGGCGGCCGGGAGGGGGGCTGGGCCATGAATCACCCGCGCTTTCTGTTCGTACCGAGAACCGACGCCGAGACGGGCACCGTCTCGGTGGTGTGGCGCCTCCTCGGCGCGAACAACCGCGGTCTCGGCCAGGCCTGTGACAGCCAGCCCGGGCTGGCCGCCTGCCGCGCCGCCGTCGAGGCCCTGCGCGCGGGGATGGCCAGGACCCGGCCGGTCATCACGGTCTCCGAGGCCGCCGGGCTGTGGATCTGGCGGCTCGACCTGGACGGCCGTGCGGTCGCGGTTTCCAGCCGCTCGTACCAGCGCCAGCGCGAATGCCAGTACAGCCTGGGGAACTTTGTGAAGGCCGTCCCCGAGGCGCACCTCGCGGCGGGTCTGGTCCCCCTCTCGGCCAGGCGCCAGCCGCAGCCGCCCGGCGACCGGCCGCCGAGGGTACGGCCGGACTCCGCGAAGCCGGACTCCCCGAAGGCGCGGGCCGCCGGAGCGGGTGCGCGATGACGATCACGGCACCCGTTCCCACGCCCGCCCCAGGGGCGCAGGACCAGCCGCGGCCGATCAAGCGCTCCGCCGGACTGCCCGACCAGCTCTTCCGCGGCCTCGCCCGGGGCAGCGGCGGTGTGGTGCTCGTCATCATGCTGCTCGTCGGCACCTTCCTGGGCTACCGCGCCTGGGAGGCGCTGCGGGTCGCGAAGGGCTCGTTCATCACCACCTCGGCGTGGGAGCCCGACTCCCATCACTTCGGCATCGCGGCCGTCCTCACCGGCACCGTGCTGATCGGGCTCGTCGCCATCGCCTTCGCGCTGCCGCTCGCCATGGGCACGGCGCTGTACATCACCGAGTACGCGCCCCGGCGCGTACGCCGGACCATGGTCAGCCTGATCGACCTGATGGCCGCGGTGCCCAGCGTGGTCTACGGGCTCTGGGGGGCCTTCTTCCTCCAGGCCCATATCGTCGGGCTCTCGCGGTGGATCTCCACCTACTTCTCCTGGATCCCGATCTTCAAGGTGAACGGCGCCGACCCGGGCGACCCGCTGGCGCCCATGACCGTCTACACCTCCTCGACCTTCATCGCCGGGATCGTGGTGGCGCTGATGGTCACGCCGATCGCCTGCTCGGTGATGCGCGAGACCTTCTTCCAGGCGCCCGTCGGTGAACGCGAGGGGGCGTACGCGCTCGGCGCGACCCGGTGGGGAGTGATCAAGACGGTCGTCCTGCCCTTCGGACGCGGCGGCATCATCGGCGGCACGATGCTCGGCCTCGGCCGGGCGCTGGGCGAGACGATCGCGGTCTACATGATCATCTCGCCGGCCTTTGTGATCCAGCCGCGGATCCTGGAGAACGGCACCAACTCGGTCTCCTCGCTGATCGCCCTGCGGTACGGCTCCGCCAGCGACTTCGGCATGTCCGCGCTGATGGCGGCCGGGCTCGCGCTGTTCCTGATGACACTGGTCGTCAACTTCGTCGCCTCCTCGATCGTGGCCCGCAGCCGCTCCGGCGCCGGGACGGAGGCCTGAGATGACGACCCCGTACACGCAGGCGCCCCAGCCCGACCCGCGGACGCACGCGCCGCAGACGCAGCCCCCGCACCTGACGAAGCACGAAACGAATCGGACCACCGCTGTGCCCGAGCCCCTGGCCCCCCTCACCGTCCGCCCCGGACCACCGGAGGACACCGGCAGGCCCGAGGCCCGCCGCTCCACCTCCACCGTGCGCGCGGACGACGTCCGCGCGCTGCTCGGCGCCCTGGCCGGGTCGCTCGGACTGACCGTGGTGCTGTTCACCCGGATCGCGCCGTTCGACGGGCCGCTCGGCTTCGTGGTGGTCGCCTATCTGTTCTTCGTGGGCCTGTACGCCGTCCTGGTCTCCTTCTCGGAGAACGGAATGGCGGTACGGGACCGGGTCGCGGCGGTCATCACCCACAGCCTCGCCGTGCTGGTGGTCGGCGCGCTCGTGTTCGTCGTCGTCTACACCCTGTGGCGCGGCCGGTCCGCGCTGCCGCATCTGAACTTCTTCACCGAGGACATGTCCGTCACCGGACCCGTCCAGCCGCTCACCAGCGGCGGCATGCTGCACGCCATCGCCGGAACGGTCGAGCACATGGCGATCTCCCTGGTCATCACCGTGCCGCTGGGGCTGGCCTGCGCGGTCTTCCTCAGCGAAGTCCCGGGCGCCTACGCCCGGTTCGTACGGACCATCGTCGAGGCGATGACCGCCCTGCCGTCGATCGTCGCCGGCCTGTTCATCTACGCCACCGCCATCCTGATCCTCGGCCTGGACAAGTCCGGGCTCGCCGCGGCCCTGGCCCTCTCGGTGATGATGCTGCCGATCATCATCCGCGCCTCCGACGTGGTGATCCGGCTGGTGCCCGGCTCACTGCGCGAGGCCTCCCTCGCGCTGGGCGCCAGCCAGTGGCGGACGGTGTGGACGGTGGTGCTGCCCACCGCGCGCTCCGGCCTGACCACCGCTGTCATCCTCGGCACGGCGCGCGGGATCGGCGAGACCTCCCCGGTGCTGCTCACCGCGGGGTTCACCACCAACATGAACCTCAATCCGCTGCACGGCCCCCAGGTGTCGCTGCCGCTGGCCACCTTCGAACTCGTACGGTCCCCGGAGCCGAACTTCATCGCCCGCGGTTTCGGGACGGCGGCCCTGCTCATGGGGCTGGTCCTGCTGCTCTTCGTCGTCGCCAGGATCATCGGCGGGCGCGGCCCCGGCGAGCTGACCCGGCGCCAGACCCACCGCAGGGTCCTGGCCTCGCGCCGGGACGCCGAGCGGATGAGCGGCCGGGCCCGGCCGGGCTCCGGGCCGGCAGGGCGTACGGATACGGACGGGCCACCACCCGGGCCGGTGGAGGAACTCAGCAACTGAGCCTCCGTACCCCCGGCCCCTCCGCCCGCCGGGCCGGCCACCCCGTACCCCGTACAGGCGAGCCGCCGAGCCCCCCACCACCGCCCCCGCCATACCGACAGGAGTCGCCCCCCGATGTCCGGAACCCATCCGGCGCCGCTGCCCGGCAGACCGATACGCGCCGCCCTTGCGGCCGTCGCCCTCGCGACGCTCGTGCTGCTGGGTCTCGTCCGGCCCGTCCCCGCCACCGCCGCGACCTATGTCCCGATCTCCGGCACGGGCTCCACCTGGAGCAAGAACGCGCTCGACCAGTGGGTGGCGAACGTCAGGCAGTACGGCATGTCGGTCACCTACAACGGCACCGGCTCCTCGGACGGCCGTACCCAGTTCCGCAACGGCGTCGCCGACTACGCCGTCTCCGAGATCCCGTACGGCATCAAGGACTCGGGGGTCGTCGACTCGCCGCCCTCCAGGAAATACGCGTACATGCCGATCGTGGCCGGCGGTACGTCCTTCATGTACAACCTGAAGATCGGCAACCAGCGGGTCACCAATCTGCGGCTGTCGGGCGAGGCACTCGCCAGGATCTTCACCGGTGAGATCAAGTTCTGGAACGACCCGGCGATCAAGGCCGACAACCCGTCCCTGGCCTCGTCGCTCCCGGCCCGCAAGGTCGTCCCGGTGGTCCGCTCCGACGGATCGGGCACGACGGCCCAGCTCACCACCTGGATGGCCAAGCAGTACCCGTCCATCTGGAACGGCTACTGCGCCAAGGCCGGACGAGGCACCCCCTGCGGGACCACCTCCAACTACCCGCTGGTGCCGGGCAGCGGCTTTGTCGCCCAGTCCGGGTCCAACGGTGTCTCGGGGTATGTCGCCGAGAAGGGCAACATCGGCACGATCACCTATGTCGAGTACTCCTACGCCGTCCAGACCACCCACTTCCCGGTGGTCAAGGTGCTCAACGCGGCCGGCTACTACACCGAGCCGACAGCGAGGAACGTGGCCGTCGCCCTGCTCAACGCGCGGATCAACAACAACACTTCCTCGCCCGAGTACCTCACCCAGATCCTCGACGGCGTCTACAACGGCAAGGACCGGCGCAACTACCCGCTGTCCAGCTACAGCTACATGATCATCCCGACAAAGGTCGAGGGCAAGTTCAACCCCAACAAGGGCAAGACACTCGGTGCGTTCGCCTACTACTTCCTCTGCCAGGGGCAGCAGAACGTCGACGAGCTCGGCTTCTCGCCGCTGCCGGTGAACCTGGTGCAGGCGGGGCTCACCCAGGTACGGAAGATCCCCGGCGTCAACGTCGAGAACATCAACATCAAGAACTGCCACAACCCGACCTTCTCCGCCGACGGGTCCAACACCCTCGCCAAGAGCGCCCCGTACCCGCCGGCCTGTGACCGGAAGGGTGCCACCCAGTGCTCCACCGGCACCGGCGGGGACAGGACGCCGACCGTCCCCCGGGGCGGCGGCGGGGGCGGTTCGGCCTCGGGCGGCGGCTCGGGCGGCTCCACGGGCGGTGGCGGTGACACCGGCGGCTCCGGTGGTACGGCCACGGGCGGCGGCGGTACGGGAGGCTCCGGCGCCCAGGGCGCGGGCGCGACCGGCGGTGCGACCGGCGGCGCGACGACAGCCGGCGCGGCCACCGGCGGCGGCGCGGGCACGGCCATCGACCCGGACACCGGCCAGCCGATCGCGGCGGGCGCCCAGACCGGCGGCACGGGGGACGTGGCCGGGGCCGGCGGGGGCGGGGGCGGCGAGGCCTTCGCCGTACCGGTCTCCACCTCGGGGACGCTCGGCGGCAATCTGCGACTCGTGCTGATGGTGCTGGCGGCCCTGCTGCTGGTGGTGGTCACGGTCGGACCTCCGCTGCTGTCCCGCTATCTGACGGTGAGGAAGCGGACGTCATGAGAATCACCGGCCGCAGGAGCGGCACCCTCACCTCACGGCACCGGACGAAGGCCGCCCGCGCGCTCACCTCTGCCGTCCTCGCGCTCTGCTGCGCCCTGAGCGCGGGCGCCTTCTTCGGCGGCGCCGACCCGGCGGGCGCGGCCGACAACCCCACCGCGGGACGCTCGCCGGTGACCGTCACCGGCAAGGGCGACTTCGCCGGGCTCAAGGTCACGGTCGAGCAGACCCAGCACCTGGTCAACCAGGTCGTCAAGGTGTCCTGGACCGGCGGGGCGCCGACCGTCTCGGACACCGCCTACGCCGCCGACTATCTCCAGGTCATGCAGTGCTGGGGCGACAACGCGGCCGGGCCCGACCCCGAGCAGTGCCAGTTCGGCGGCTCCTCGGAGCTGGGCGCCGGGTCCGGCAACCAGCCCGCGGGCGCCTACACCAACACCCGCCAGCTCAGCTACGGCAACCTCCGCGACGAGAAGCAGACCCTGCCGCCCCCGTCGGACACCGGTGTCTCCTATGTCGCCTTCCGACCGGTGGACGGGGAGACCGAGCCGCACGGCAACTCCAACAACTTCTTCGACTCCAACACCAGCAACGAGGTCCCGTACGCCAGGACCAACCCCGACGGCACCGGCGAGGTCTACTTCGAAACCCAGACCGCCGTGGAGGCCCCCGGCCTCGGCTGCGGGGAGCCCATTGCGGGCAGCTCCGCCCAGAACGAGGGCCGCCGCTGCTGGCTGGTGGTCGTACCGCGTGGCCGGACCGAGGTGGACGGCACCCCCTACACCACCCAGCCCAGTGGCCTCCTCCAGTCGTCGCCGCTCTCCGCGAGCAACTGGGCCCACCGTCTGGTCGTCCCCCTGCGCTTCGAGCGGATCGGCCAGTTCTGCGAGCTCGGCGCCGACGAACGCTCCACCCTGGGCACCGAGATGTCCAAGGAGGCGGTGCTCCGCTGGCAGCCCGCGCTCTGCCAGACCGGCAGCAGGACGGCCTTCCGCTTTGCCACGGTGGGTGACGACTCCGCACGGGGCACGCTCGGTTCCGAGAACCCCGGCATGGTGTTCCTGAACCGGCCGGCCACCGCCGAGGACATGCAGTTGGGCGGGACCCCGGTGTACGCGCCGGTCGCGCTCTCCGGGCTCACCATCGGCTTCCTCATCGAGAGCCAGTCCACCTTCTCGGCGCCCGAGGAGGTCAGGGCCCGCAACGGCCGCAGGCTCACCTCCCTCAAGCTCAGCCAGCGCCTGGTGGCGAAGCTGCTCACCGAGTCGTACCAGGACGGCAACTCCCGCTTCGCGCCGAGCACCGAGAAGAACCCGTTCAACCTGGGCCGCGACCCGGAGTTCACCCGGCTCAACCCGGAGTACGCGCAGCTCGACTTCGGCGGCAAGCTCGGCGACATCCTCGTACCGCAAGCGGTGTCGGACACCGCCCGGCTGCTGTGGGAATGGATCGACCAGGACCCCGCCGCGCGCGAGTTCCTGAACGGGACGCCCGACAACGCCGGCAAGTACGGCGACGCGGCCAACTCCGGGATGACGGTCAATCCGCACTACCGCGAACTCGACCTGCCCCTGGACAACTTCCCCAAGAGCGACCCGTTCTGCCAGCAGTTCCCCGACCACTCCGAGCGCCCGCTCTGCATCCAGGACAAGCACCCGTACGCGAACGACATGCACGAGGCCGCCCGCTCCGCGGGCCGGGGCGATTCGCTGGCCCGTACCTCCTGGGACAACACCGCGTCCCCGCCCATCTACAAGAAGGACCCGGCGCAGCCGGCCGGCCAGCGGGCCATGCTCGCGGTGGCCGACAGCGCGACGGCCCTGCGGTACGGACTGATCCCCGCCCAGCTCCGCAACGGAGCGGGGCAGTATGTCGCGCCCACCACCGCGGGGCTGCTGGCCGGCCAGGCGGCGATGAAGCCGGGCCCGGTCAAGGGGGTGGCCGAGTCCGTGCCCGCCACCAAGGCCAAGGGCGCCTACCCGCTGACCTCGCTCACCTACGCGGCCACCACGCCGGCCCAGCTGACCGCCGAGGAGGGCAAGGACTACGCGGAGTTCCTGACCTATGCCGCAGGCGGCGGACAGACGCCCGGTGTGGCGGCGGGCACGCTGCCCGAGGGGTACGCGCCGCTGCCCAAGGCGCTGCGCACCCAGGCCCTCCAGGCTGCCGCCACCATCCGGGCCCAGGCGGGCAAGACCCCCCAGGAGGGCGGCCAGAACTCCACCCACCCCGCCACCACGGGGGGCGGGGGAGGGGGAGCGGCAGGCGGCGGTGACGGCGCCGCTTCCGGTACGGGAGGCGCCGGCGTGCCGGCGGGCGGCGGAGCCCCGGGCGAGGGGGCGCCGAGCGCGGCGCCCTCGGGCTCCCCGAGTCCCGGCGCGACCGGCGCCTCCACCGCACCGCCCAAGTCGGCCGGAGCGGAGGCGAGTTCACCGCTGACCCCGCCCTGGGCCCTGGGCGCGGTGCGCTATGTCGTCCTGATCGTGCTCATCACCGGGATCGCGGCCGCTGTCGGCGGCCCGCTCCTGCCGAGGCTGGCACCGGTCGTCGCGGCCGGAATCAGATCTCTGAGGCGGGAGGACGACACCACCTGAGACGACCGGCCGGGGGCGGCAGCCACCGCCCCCGGCCGGCAGCCGGATGTTCCGGAACGGCCGGAACCCGGCCACCCGCGAGCGATCGCGGTTTCATCACCAGGCGCAAGCCTATCTGAGGGGTACACGAAGGTGAAAAAGAAGAAGATCCTGATGGCTATGGCGGGCGCGCTGCTGATCGCGGGCACCGTCGGCACTGTCGCTTCCGCCGAGCCGAGTGGTACGCCGACCTACCGCCAGCTCTCCGGTGTGGGTTCCGACACCACCCAGGATGTGATGAACGGTCTGTCCCAGGTCGTCACCATCAATGGCACCAAGGTGATCGGCTCGTACAACGCCGTGGGTGGTGCGACCATCACCACGAAGGACCCCGCGGTCAACAACAAGTGCACCATGAACCGCCCGAACGGTTCCGGCGCCGGCCGTACCGCGCTGCTGAACTCGCTCCAGGCCCAGGACAACTGCCTGGACTTCGCGCGGTCGTCGAGCCTGAGCCTGGGCGCGGCCAACCCCGGCCTCACCTATGTCCCGTTCGCGGTCGACGGTGTCTCGTACGCCATCACGCCCTCCAGCGTGCTGCCGCGCAAGCTCACCCTGAACGACCTCAAGGCGATCTACCACTGTGACCCCGCCTTCGTGGGGAACGGCCCCAACTACAACCTGACCGTCCTGCTGCCGCAGGCCGGCTCGGGCACCCGTAGCTTCTGGGAGTCCCAGGTCGGCATCGTCGACGCGGATGTCGTCGCCGGTGTGTACCCCTGCATCAAGGACACCAAGAACGGCTCCCCGGTCCAGGAGCACGACGGCCGCGTGCTGGACGACAAGTCCATCGTGCCGTTCTCCATCGCGCAGTACATCGCGCAGAGCTCGCAGACCGTGGCCGACGTGCGTGGCCGCGCCATCCTCGGCTCCATCGACGGCAAGTCGTCCGTCACGCTCAACAACGACTTCGGTGTCAAGCGTGACGTCTACAACGTGATCCCGACCAGCAAGATCGGTACGGCTCCCTGGAGCACCGTCTTCGCCGGCTCGAACTCCCTCATCTGCCAGCAGACCGGTGTCATCAACACCTACGGGTTCGCCGCGAACCCGAACTGCGGTGACACCAGCAAGCAGACCCCCTGATCCGGAACCGGTACCCCGCACCCCTACGAAGGAGATCTGACACCGTGTTCCTCCACAGACCCCGCCGTGCGCTGTCCGCGGTTCTCGCGGCCGCCACCGTGGCGATCGGGGCCGGCGTGATCGCCGCTCCGGCCGCCCAGGCCGCCGAGATCGGTACGCTCGCCATCACCCCCGCGACCGGCACCGACGAGACCGGCATGGGCTTCACCACCTCGGGCGCCTGCCCGGACACCGCCTCGTACGTCATCGCTTCGGTCAAGGGCTCGGGCTTCCCGGCCGACGGCCAGAACGTGGTCGGCAACGCGCCGATCGAGACGTACAACACCACCCCCGAGGGCGGGATGGTCATCCCGCTGACCTCGACGATGCGCGACTACGCGAACATCGCCGGATTCAGCACCCTCCAGGGCAAGTACACCTTCACGGTCACCTGCCGCACCGCCTTCAACGGCACCAGCCTCGGTGACTTCACGGGCTCGGTCTGGTTCACGTCCAACACGGCGTACCAGACCAACGACCCGGACGTGAAGACGGACACCACGACCGCGCTCGCGGTCTCCCCGTCCGGCTCCACCGAGCAGGGCGACGCGGTCACCCTGACCGCCACCGTCACCCCGGCGGGCGCCGGCGGCACCGTCCAGTTCCGTGACGGCGCCACCGCGCTGGGCAGCCCGGTCACCGTCGCCGCCGGTGCGGCCACGCTGACCACGACGAACCTGGCGGCGGGCAGCCACTCGCTCACCGCCGAGTTCACGCCGGCGAGCACCTCGTACAACGGCTCGGTCTCCGCGGCCGTCACCCACCAGGTGAACGCCGCGGCCGCCAAGCCCACCACGACCGCGCTGGCCGTGTCCCCGGCGGACTCCGCCGAGCAGTTTAGCCCGGTCACTCTCTCCGCCACCGTCACGCCCGCGGGCGCGGCGGGTTCGGTGAAGTTCACCGACACCGTCGGCGGTACGCCCACGACCCTCGGCACCGTCCCGGTGGCGGGCGGCCAGGCCACGCTGACCACCAGCAGCCTGGCCCCCGGCGACCACTCGTTCACCGCGACCTTCGTGCCGCAGAACAGTGCCGCCTACCTCGCCTCCGACTCGGGCAATGTCCCGTTCACCGTCGGCGCGTTCGCGGGGGTGTCCACCTCCGAGGACATCACCACGACCGTCGAGGCCGGTGCGCTGGTCATCAGCGTCGAGGACCCGCATGTCGTCCTGCCCTCGCCGAAGCTCGACGCCAATGGCGAGCTGCTGACGACGGCCGGCGCGCTCAACCCGGTCACCCTGACCGACACCCGCGCCGGTAACCCGGGGTGGACCGTCAGCGGCCAGGTGACCGACTTCTCCGACGGCGCGACCCACGCCATCAACGGCCAGAACCTGGGCTGGACGCCGAACGTCATCGACAAGGTCTCCGCCCAGACCGTCACGGCGGGCGCGAAGGTCGACGCCGCCGCCGGCGCCGAGCCCGCGGACAGCGGCACGGCCGGGCTGAAGTCGTCCCGCACCCTCGCCAACGGCAAGGGCCTGGGCACCTCGCACCTCGGTGCCGACCTCAGCCTCAACGTCCCGACGTCCACGGTGGCCGGCACCTACACCGCCACGCTCACCCTGACGGCCATCTGACCGTGCCGATCGCGCTGATCGCGCACCCCGCGGTCGCGTGAGGTGGGGGGGGGGGGGGGTTCCCCCCCCCCCCCCCCCCCACCGGCGCGGTTCCAGGCCAACGCCTGTTTGCCACGCACTTCCAACAACCCTGAAGAACGGCCCCGATCGGACGCCCCGACATGACCAGCTCCCTCCAGGCCCGCACCCTGCCGGCTCTGCCGGCCACGCCGGCCCGCTTCGGCCAGGCCCGTATCGCGCGGGTCCGCCTCGGCCGGGCTCGCGCTGTCCAGGCCCGCTTCCTCGTGACCGCGCTGCTCGCCGGCGTACTCGCCTGCCTGCTCGTCCTCACCGCGGGCCCCGCCGCCCATGCCTCGGGCCCGGTGCGCGACAAGGGCGGCCGCACCACCTTCGGGGTGCAGCCCTCGGGCCCCAAGAAGCCGGACCGGCGCAGCGGTTACTCGTACAGCGCGACGCCCGGCGCAGTGGTCCGCGACCATATCGCCGTCCTCAACTACGGCACCCGGCCGCTGAAGCTGAAGGTCTACGCGAGCGACGCGTTCAACACCGCCGACGGCGGGTTCGATCTGCTGGCCGCGGGGCGCCCGTCCAAGGACGCCGGGACCTGGGTCAAGACGGGTAAGAGCAGTGTGGTCGTGCCCGCCCGGGGGCGTGCCATCGTGCCGTTCACCCTGACCGTTCCGCGCGGCGCCGGGCCCGGTGATCACGCCGCGGGCATCGTCGCCGCGCTCTCCTCCGGCGGGTCCGGCGCCGAAGGCGACCGGGTCGCGGTCGAGCAGCGCGTCGGGGCGCGCGTCCACATCAGGGTGGCCGGGGAGCTGAAGCCCCAGCTCACCGTGGAGAACCTGAACGCCACTTACCACGGGACGGCGAACCCCTTCGGCAGCGGCTCGGCCACGATCACCTACACCGTGCGCAACACCGGGAACGTACGGCTCGGGGCGCGGCAGACCGTACGCGTACGCAACGCCCTCAGCGGCCCGGTGCGCGCACCCGGCGTCCATGACATCAAGGAACTGCTGCCGGGCAACGCCCTCACCGTCACCGCCACCGTGCGCGGGGTGTTCCCCGCCATGCGCTCGACGGCCACGGTGACCGTCGACCCGGTCGCGGTCGGCGGCGACATCGATCCCGCGCTGCCCAGCGCCAACCGGTCCGCCGGTTTCTGGACCGTGCCCTGGGCGCTGCTCGCGCTGCTGCTGGTCCTCGCCGTCTGCGCCGCGGTCTGGCTCACGCTGCGCCGCCGGCGCCGTACCCGTACCGCGCGCTCCACCGCGTCCGCGCCCCACGCGTCCACCCCTTCCGTACCCACGTCCGTGTCCAAGAAAGAGAAGACCTCCATGCTTTCCAAGCGCATATCCGGTCCGGCAGCCGCCGGCGCCACCGCTTCCCTCCTGGCCGCCGCGGGCGGCCTGCTGCTGCTCGGCGCGCCCGGCGCGCAGGCCGCCGACCCGGCCGGCACGCTCAAGGTCACCCCGGCCACCGGCACCGACACCTCGGGTGTGAACCTGACGGCCTCCGAGGTCTGCCCCGAAGAGGCCGACTACCTGATCGTGAAGGTCGGCGGCAAGGGCTTCCCCGCCGAGGGCCAGAACGTCGTCGGCAACTCGCAGGTCAGCATCTACCCGGTCGCCCCGGGCGCGGGGTACGAGGTGCCGCTGACCTCGACGATGCGCGACTACGCGAACATCGCCGGGTTCCAGACCCTCGAAGGCCGGTACGAGTTCACCCTCACCTGCCGCAAGGCCTTCGGCGAGACCACGTACGGCGACTTCACCGGCTCCATCTGGTTCACCTCCAACACCACGTACCAGAACACCGACCCGGCCGGCCCCTCCGACCCGTCGACCTCGCCCGACCCCTCGGAGAGCGCCGACCCGACGCCGTCCGGCTCCGTGACCCCGAGCGACAGCGCGGACCCGAGCGAGCCCGCTCCCGACCCGAGCGACACCGGCCTGCCCGATCCGACGGACACGGGTGACCCGGGCACCGACGCCGGTACCACGGACGGCGCCGATGGCGGTTCGGCCGATGGCGGTACGACCGACGGCGGCGCGGACGCGGGTGCCGACGCGGGTGCCGACGCCGGCGCGGACAGCGGTTCCGGCGGCTCGACCGATGTCTCCACCGAGGTCGCCTCCGGCGGTACGGGCGGCGCCCTCGCCAGCACCGGCGCCCAGGCCGGCATCTTCGGTGTCGCCGCCGCGGCCCTGATCGCCCTCGGCACCGCCGCCGTCGTCTGGGCCCGCCGCCGCGGACTGCTCACCTTCCCGAACGGCGGTCGGCGATGACAGCCCGCAGGACCCTGACCGCGCTCCTCAGCGCCGCCGCCGTCGCCCTCGGCGGCACGGTGCTGCTCGGCGCGCCCGCGGCACAGGCCGACACGCTCGGCACCCTCGCCGCGACCCCGGCCACCGGCACCGACGTCACACCGATGTCCCTGAAGACCTCGGGCACCTGCCCCGAGCCCGCGGACTACCTGATTGTCAAGGTGACCGGCTCCGGCTTCCCCGCCGAGGGCCAGAACGTCGTCGGCAACTCGCCCCTCTCCATCTACCCGACCACCGGTTCGGGGTACGAGGTGCCGCTGACCGAGACCATGCGGGACTACGCCAGCACCGCCGGGTTCAAGACCCTCCAGGGCCGGTACGAGTTCACCGTCACCTGCCGCAGGGCCTTCGGCTCCGACACGTACGGCGACTTCAAGGGCTCGATCTGGTTCACCTCGAACACGGCGTACCAGAGCACCGCGCCCGCGGTGGCGACGACGGCGTCCCTCGCGCTGTCCCCGGCCGGCTCCTCCGTCCAGGGCTCGGCGGTCAAGTTCACCGCCAAGATCGTCCCCTCGACGGCGCCGGGCAGTGTCCGTTTCTACGACGGCACCTCCCCGTACGGCCCGCCGGTCACGGTCTCGAACGGTACGGCGACCCTCACCAGCACCGCCCTCGCGGCCGGTGCGCACAGCCTCAAGGCACAGTTCACACCCGCGAATCCGGCGAACCACACCGCCTCGTCGTCCGCGGTCGTCCCGTACACCGTCAAGCTCCGTCCGCCGACGGTCACCACCGCGCCGAAGATCACCGGCACGGTCCGGGTCGGCTCCACGGTGACCTGCTCGGTGAAGTTCACCGGCGCCACCACCGTCCGCCACCAGTGGCTGCTCGACGGCAAGGCGATCACCGGCGCGACCGGAGCGACCCGGGTCCTCGGGGCGGCGGACCGTACGCACAAGCTCTCCTGCCGGCCCAGCGGGGTCAACAGCGGCGGCACCACCACCGCCACCAGCCCCGCCGTCACCGTCGCCACCGGCCCCGCGCTGAGGGCGACGACCGCACCGGCGATCAGCGGCACCGCCAAGGTCGGCAAGAAGCTCACCGCCAAGGCCGGCACCTGGACCCCCGCGGCCCAGTCGTACACCTATGTGTGGAAGCGGGACGGCAAGGCCATCTCCGGCGCCACCAAGTCCACGTACACGGCGGTCAAGGCCGACAAGGGCCACAAGCTCTCCCTCACGGTCACCGCCAAGCGCGCCGGATTCGCCAACGGTGTCGCCACCAGCAAGTCAGTGACGGTGAGCTGACGGTGACCCAGGACACCCTGGAGCGCGTGGTCGGCGCCCCACCGGCCAGCCCGACACCCCACCCGCCCCCCACCCACCCCACGCCTCCCCCCCCCCCCACCCCCCCCCACCTCCCCCCCCCCCCCCCCCCCCCCCTCCCTCCCCCCCCCCACCCCCCCCCCC
>NZ_JBHVGV010000005.1:109352-233738 GCF_042800555.1 Streptomyces sp. NPDC057617
AAGACAGGGCGGGGAGGGGTCGAGGGATGGGGGACCGTGCCCACGAGCTTTTTTGCCTGCCCACCCGGGTCAAGGGCGGCGGTACGACCACCTCCCCCCCCGCCCCGGCGCTGCGCGCCACCGGCGCCGCGCTGAGCATCCTCGCCGTCCTGCTCCTCGCGTTCGTCGCCAATCTGGGCCCGCTCGGCGATCTGCGCCACGGCCGGGACCAGAAGGTCGCCCACTCCGCGCTGCGCGCCGAACTGGCCAACGCCACCGCGCCGGTCGGGCCGCGCGCCGAGGACGGCGAACCGCTGAAGCCCGGCACCCCCGTGGCGCTCCTGGAGATCCCGCAGCTCGGCCTGCGCACGGTGATCGGCGAGGGCACCACCTCGGAGGTCCTCGCCGCCGGGCCCGGCCACCGCAGGGACACCGTGTTCCCCGGCCAGGCCGGCGTCAGCATCGTGATGGGCCGTCAGGCCGCGTACGGAGGGCCGTTCGCGCACCTCGACGAGGTGCGGGCGGGCGAGACCTTCACGGTCAGCACCGGCCAGGGCCGCCACACCTACCGGGTCCTCGGGGTCCGCAGGGAGGGCGACCCGCAGCCGCCCGTCCTCGGGGCGGGCCAGGGCCGGCTCACCCTGATCACCGGTGACGGCCGCCCGTTCCTGCCCGGCGGACTGCTGCGCGTCGACGCCGATCTCGTCTCCGCCGTGCAGCCCGCCATGGCCCCCCTCTACACCACCGGCACGCTGCCCGCCGACGAGAAGCCGATGGCGCTCCAGACCTCCGCATGGCTGCCGCTGGTGCTGTGGGGCCAGGCCCTGGTGCTCGCCGCCGCCGCGCTGACCTGGATACGGGTCCGCTCGGGCCGCCGCGAGGCGTGGGTCATCGGCGTTCCCGTACTCGGCGCGCTCGGGTTCGCCGTCGCGGACCAGGCCGCGCTCCTGCTGCCCAACCTCCTCTGATCCCCAGCTCCTTTCATCCCCAGCGAATCCGAAGGACACCGCCGTGACCGCCTCCCCCTCCGACACCCTTCCCCTGCCGCCGGCGGATTCCCCCGCGCCGGGCACCGCCGCCGAGCTGGAGGCGCGCCGCGTCTCGGCCTGGTTCGGCGACCACAAGGTGCTGGACCGGGTGTCGCTGACCATGCCGGCCGGCCGGGTCACGGCGCTGATCGGGCCCTCCGGCTGCGGCAAGTCGACCTTTCTGCGCATCCTCAACCGGATGCACGAGCTGATCCCCTCCGCCGCCCTCGCTGGCGAGGTGCTCCTCGGCGGCCAGGACATCTACGCGCCCGAGCGGCGGCTGACCGACGCCAGGAAGCAGATCGGCATGGTCTTCCAGAAGCCGAACCCCTTTCCGGCCATGTCCGTGTACGAGAACGTCACCGCGGGCCTCAAGCTCACCGGCGTCCGGCTCGGCCGCGACGCCAAGGACGAGCTGGTCGAGCACTGTCTGACCAAGGCGGGCCTGTGGAACGAGGTGCGCGACCGGCTGCGCCAGCCCGGCGGCGCGCTCTCCGGCGGCCAGCAGCAGCGGCTCTGCATCGCCCGCTCCCTGGCGGTCAGCCCGCGGGTGCTGCTGATGGACGAGCCCTGCTCGGCGCTCGACCCGACCTCGACCCGGCGGGTGGAGGAGACGATCAAGGAACTGGCCGGCGAGGTCACGGTGGTGATCGTCACCCACAACATGCAGCAGGCGGCCCGGGTCTCCGACCGGTGTGCCTTCTTCCTCGCCGAACAGGGCACCCCCGGCGGCATCGTCGAGCACGGAATCACCTCGGCGATGTTCACCAGCCCCGCCGATCCCCGTACCGCAGACTATGTCAACGGCCGCTTCGGCTAGGCCTGTTGGGAGCGCGTTCGACGCGCGTAGTTGGTGGGGAAGGAACGCGGTTTCCCACGATTTTTCATGATCCCTTCTGATGGCCATCCCGTGACCAAGGGGCAACTTCCTGACGAATCATGCCGTCAGGTAGTCGGTCGGATCCCATGTGTCACGAACGTCTCACTAGGTTGCACCTGCTGCTCCTAGGGCCGTACCCGCGGTCCGCCTGGGACGAGTGGCAGGGGTGGGGTCATGGGATCGCCCGATGAGAGCGGGAGATTACGGAACGCCGCCGGCGTGCGCTGTCAGACCGACATCGACGCCGACGGCCGCTATGGATGGCGCGTCGTCGCACAGAACGGGCGGGTGGTCGCCGTTTCGGCAACCGCTTTCACCTCGTACGAGCGATGCCGCGCCTCCTTCGAGGAGGTGTGCCGACAGCACGCCGTACTCACCGGCGGCGTCCAGCACACGCAGGAGAACAACGGCTGGATGTGGATAGTCAGGAACGAGGCGGGGCAGCGCACCATAGTGTCCGCCCGTTCGTACGAGCGGTACTCGACCTGCCGCGCCGCGTACGCCCGTTTCCGTGACCTGCTGCGGGAGCTGGGCGAGAGCGGCGAGGTCCCGTGGAGCGGGAGCTGATGCCTCATACGCACAGGAGTGTGGCCTTCTTTGCGGTGACTTCGCACGTCACTTGCACACGTTCGTAACCGGAAGTTGCCTCTAGGGCGCCCCTCGTTCAGATGAAGGTGCCCGCATGTCAACCGCGTCCCGTGAGCGTCTTGGTTGTGCTGAGACGAACAAGGGAGCGAACTGTGGCCGTCGGACCGGCCGATGGACCTGTCAGAGGTCACCCCGACGGGGTGGCCGCCATGGACAGTTCGCGTGCGCTGTACGCCGACCCCGGGCTGCCCGACCGGTTCTTCCGGGGCGTGGCCCGAGGCGGCGGCGGCCTTGTGCTCGCCGTCATGCTGCTGGTCGGCGGATTCCTGCTGTACCGCGCCTGGCCGGCGATCGACCGGGCCGGCTGGTCCTTCCTGACCACCGAGGCCTGGGAGCCGGACGCCGGCAACTTCGGTATCGCCGCGGTCATGGTCGGTACGGTTCTGATCGCCACGGTCGCGATCATCGTGGCGTTTCCGCTCGCGCTCTGCGGGGCGCTCTACATCTCCGAGTACGCGCGGCCCGGCATCCGGTCCACGCTGATCAGCATCGTCGACCTGATGGCGGCGGTGCCCAGTGTGGTCTACGGGCTCTGGGGCCTGTTCTTCTTCGAGGGCGCGATCCTGCCGACCGCGCGCTGGATCGCCACCTATCTGGGCTGGTTCCCGCCGTTCAGCGTGGTCGGGGTCGACCCGCGCGACCCGCTGTCCACCGAGACCATCTACACCTCCTCCACCCTGATCGCGGGCATCGTGGTGGGCCTCATGGTCGCGCCGATCATCTGCTCGGTCATGCGTGAGGTCTTCTCGCAGGCCCCGGCCGGTGAGCGCGAGGGTGCGTACGCGCTCGGCGCCACCCGCTGGGGAATGATCCGCAGCGTCGTCCTGCCGTTCGGCAAGGGCGGCATGATCGGCGGCACCATGCTCGGCCTCGGCCGCGCGCTGGGCGAGACCATCGCCGTCTACCTGATCATCTCGCCGGTCTTCGTGATCCAGTGGCACATCATCCAGAGCGGCACCAGCTCGGTGTCCTCGCTGATCGCGCTGCGGTACGGCGAGGCCAGCCCCTTCGGCATGGCCGCGCTGATGGCCGCGGGCCTGGCGCTCTTCGTGGTGACCCTGATCGTCAACTTCGCCGCCTCCTCGATCGCCGCCCGCAGCCGCTCGGGCGCGGCGAGCGACGCCTAGCGCTCCCGGCCGCGCGCCCCGCCGGTCCACCGCACGCCGACTCCAAGCCGCCTCTAAGGGGATCCACCCGTCATGACCCTCGCACCCGAGACGCCGCCGTCCGTGAAGGACGAACGGCGCACCGTGCTGCCCGCGAGCCTGCCGCGGCCCGACGGGCCGGCCGGGGAGCGGCGGCGTTCCCTGACGCTGACCCGGGCCACGGACACGTACGCGCTGCTCGGCTCGGCCGCCGGGGCCACCGGTCTGACCGCCCTGCTCTTCGTCTGGCTGCTGCCCTTCAACGGCGTGGTCGGCTTCGTCTTCATCGCCTATGTGCTCTTCCTCGCCCTGTACGCCCTGGTGGTCTCCTTCGACGAGGACGGGCCGACCGTACGGGACCGGATCGCCGGAGTCGTGGTCCGCAGCATGGGCCTGGTCATGGTGGCCGCGCTGGCCTACGTGATCGTCTTCACCCTGTGGGAGGGCCGCAGGGCGCTGCCCCATCTCAACTTCTTCACCCAGGACATGATGCTGGCGGGCCCGCTCGACCCGCTGAGCGCGGGCGGCATCCTGCACGCCATCGTCGGCACGCTGGAGCAGATCACCATCGCGCTGGCGCTGACCGTGCCGTCCGGGCTGGTCTGCGCGGTCTTCCTCAACGAGGTGCCGGGACGGTTCGCGCGGTTCGTCCGCACCATCGTCGAGGCCATGACCGCGCTGCCGTCCATCGTCGCCGGCCTGTTCATCTACGCGACCGTGATCCTCTCCCTGGGCACCGGGAAGTCCGGCCTCGCCGCCGCCCTCGCCCTCTCTGTGATGATGCTGCCGATCATCATCCGCGCCTCCGACGTGGTGATCCGGCTGGTGCCCGGGACCCTGCGCGAGGCCTCGTACGCGCTGGGCACCTCGCGCTGGCGCACCGCCTGGCACGTGGTCCTGCCCACCGCGCGGTCCGGGCTGACCACCTCGGTGATCCTCGGCACCGCGCGCGGAGTCGGCGAGACCTCCCCGGTGTTGCTCACCGCGGGCTTCACCGCCGAGATGGAAGTCAATCCGTTCGACGGGGCGCAGGTGTCACTGCCGCTCGCCGCCTTCGAGTTCGTCAAGTCGCCCGAACCCGCCATGATCGCGCGCGGGTTCGGCACCGCCGCGACGCTGATGGCTCTGGTGCTCCTGCTGTTCGTCCTCGCCCGCGTCATCGGCGGCCGCGCACCGGGCCAGTTGACGCGCCGTCAGACCCATCGGCGGGTGCTCGCCTCACGCCGTGACGCCGAGCGCTTCGCCGCCCGTACCGCCAGCAGTACGGCAGCCCGCACGCCGACCGTACCGTCCGACACGTCCTTCAGGAGTTCCCCGTGAGACCCGCGACCGTCTCCCGTCTGGCCATGGGGCTGGCCGCGCTGCTCTGTGCGCTGCTGGCCGTCGGCCCGCCGCCCGCCTGGGCGGTGACCTACCCGAAGATCAACGGCGCGGGCTCCACCTGGAGCGCCAACGCGCTCGACCAGTGGCGCCGCAATGTCGCCTCCAACTTCGGTATGACCGTGAACTTCGCGGCGACCGGATCCTCCAACGGCCGTGAGCAGTTCAGGAACGGCTCCGTCGACTTCGGCGTCTCCGAGATCCCGTACGGGCTCAAGGAGGGCGGCGTCACCGACGTCCCGCCCACGCGCGGCTACGCCTATATGCCGATCGTGGCCGGTGGCACGGCCTTCATGTACAACCTGAAGATCGGCGGCAAGCGGGTCACCAATCTGCGGCTGTCCGGCGATGTCCTCGCCAAGATCTTCACCTCGAAGATCACCATGTGGAACGCGCCCGAGATCAGGGCGGACAACCCGGGCCTGACCCTGCCCGCCCGCCGGATCGTGCCGGTCGTACGCGCCGACGGATCGGGTACGACGGCGCAGCTCACCACCTGGCTGGCCAAGGAGCACGGCTCGACCTGGAACGACTTCTGCGCACGCGCCGGACGCGCCACGCCGTGCGGTCTCACCTCGTACTTCCCGGTGGTGCCCGGCACCTCGACGATCGCCAAGTCCGGCTCGCTCGGGGTCTCCGGCTATGTGAAGCAGAACCAGGCCGAGGGCGCGATCACCTATGTCGAGTACTCGTACGCCATCTCGACCGGCTTCCCGGTGGCCAAGATGCTCAACGAGTCGGGCTACTACGTGGAGCCGACCGCTTCCAGCGTCGCCGTGGCCCTGCTCAAAGCCGAGATCAACCCGGACAAGAACTCGACCAACTATCTGACCCAGATCCTCGACGGCGTCTACCAGGCGAAGGACAAGAGGTCCTATCCGCTCTCCAGCTACAGCTACATGATCATCCCCACCTCGCTGGACGGTGAGCAGAACCCCATGACGAAGGCGAAGGGCCTCTCACTGGGCACCTTCGCCAACTACTTCCTCTGCGACGGCCAGCAGATGGCCGAGGAGCTGGGCTACTCGCCGCTGCCGAAGAACCTGGTCGAGGCGGGCTTCACGCAGGTGAGACGGATCCCGGGCGCCCCCACCGACAAGATCAACATCAGCAAGTGCCGCAACCCCACCTTCTCCGCGGACGGCAGCAACACCCTCGCCAGGAACGCCCCGCAGCCCAAGGACTGCGACAAGAAGGGCCCGACGCAGTGCGCCACCGGCACCGCGGGCGCCAAGGACCAGACGACCCCGGTGAAGCCAGGGGCCCAGGGCTCCAACGGAGGCTCGGGCAACGGCGGTTCGGGCGGCGGCACGGGCGGTACGGGAGGCTCCGGCGGTACGGGCGGATCCTCGGCCGGCACCGGCGGAGCCGCGGCCACGGGCGGCGCCACGGGCGGAGCCTCCGGCTCCCAGGACCCGGCCGCCACGGCGGCCGGCGCGTCCGGCGGAACGATCGACCCCGACACCGGCGAGCTGATCACCGGTGACGGCGCCGCCGGCGGCGGAGACTCCTCGGTCGTCGCCAACCCGGTCACCCTCTCCTCCGGCGAGGCGTCCGGGCTGCGCGGCGCGCTGATGGCGCTCTCCGCGGTCCTGCTGGTCGGCGTGGTCATCGGCCCGCCGCTGACCGCCCGCGCGCTCTCCGCCCGGGCCCGCCGCAGGGAGGGATCGGGATGAGCGTGCGCGACATGACGGTCTCCCGCCGGGTGCGGGTCAAGGCCGGCCTCGGCGCCCTGGCCGGCGCTCTGCTGCTGGCCCTCGTACCGCTGCCGTCGGGGCCCGTGCAGGCGGCGGAGGTGCCGGAGGTACGGGCGCCGAAGGCCGCCGCTGAGGACTCGGCGGTGACGAAGAGCGGCAAGAGGGGCCCGTACGACGACTTCTCCGATCTCAAGGTGACGGTCCACCAGACCAAAAATCTACGCGCGCAGGGCGTGGAGGTGACGTGGACGAGCCGTGAGAGGCCGCCGTCCACGAAGTACACGAACTTTCTCCAGGTCATGCAGTGCTGGGGGGACGACGCGGCGGGGCCCCAACGTGAACAGTGCGAGTTCGGCGCGATCAGAGCGGGCGACTTCTTCATGGGCCTGCGAACGCTGCCCAAGGGCACGGACCCGCTGGAGACGAAATACGCCGAGGCGCCGACGGGCAACAACCCGTTCGTGCCGTTCCGGCCCGTGGTGGGGGAACCGACCGACTCGGTCAACGACGCGACGTACTTCAGCAACAACGACACGAACACCCAGCCTTGGCTGCGCACGAGGCAGGACGGCACCGGCGAAGCGGTCTTCGAGGTGAAGACGGCGCTCGAAGCGCCCCATCTGGGGTGTGGCGAGGTCGACCCGGCAGCTGGACGGACGACGCCCCGGCGGTGCTGGCTGGTCGTCGTCCCCCGTGGCACACACGATCCGGACGGTTCCAGCGATATCAGCGCGGGGCTCAAGACCTCCGGCCTGAGCCAGTCCAACTGGGACCAGCGGATCGTCTTCCCGATGGACTTCAGTCCGGTGGGCAATACCTGTGACGCCGACAAGGCCGAGCGCCGCGTCATCGGATCCGAGCTGCTGACCGATGCCATCACGTCCTGGCAGACGCGGTTGTGCTCGGGAGCCGACTCGCGCTTCACCTTCAGCCAGTCCGGCGAGGACCACGCGCGGGAACTCATCGCGAACCCCACGGCGAGTTCGCCCGGGATGGGGATCACCGTGGCACCCGTCGAGGGCGGGGCGGAGGTCGTGCACGCTCCGGTGGCCGTCAGCGCTCTTACGGTCGGCTTCTTCTGGGAGGACGAGGGCGCTGGACAAGTGCACGATCTCAAGCTCAATCCACGGCTGCTGGCCAAGCTGATGACCGGCTCGTACCCCTACGACATCCGGCTCCTCAGCTTCGAGCATCCGGTACCGGACCACCTCGAAGGGAACGCGCTGTCCATCATTGTCGATCCGGAATTCAGAAAACTGAACCCGTATTTCGACCGTCCCGTGGCGCCTCAGCTCGGTCCTGACGGGATATTGCTGCAGGCCGTTAATTCGGACGTCAATGCTCTGGTGTGGAGGTATCTCCAGTCGGACACCGACGCCCGGGAATTCCTGCAGGGGAAGCCGGACCCCTGGGGCACGAAGGTGAATCCCTTCTACCGGGAGCTGGGTCTCGACAAGACCGCCCCTCTGGATTTCCCGAAGGCGGACCCGACCGAGACCGAGGTTTCGCTGGCACTCGGCGGTGGTCAGACAGGGAAGATCTCGTACGGGCAGCAGGAGAGGGCTCCCTACTCCAACGACCTGCACAACGGAGCGCTGCGGGTCCGGCGAGGCGCCAGCGGAGCGACCTTCGTCGGCGCCCAGGACCCGACTACTCCCAGCGGCGTCAAGCTCGTGGCATCGGACGTCAACCCGGGAAGCCGTATGGCCTACGGCATTGTCGACGCCGCGTCCGCGTCCCGCTACGGGCTGGATTTCGCCGCGCTTCCCAACGCCGACGGCGACTATGTCAAGCCGACCACGGACTCCCTGCTCAAGGCCGTCGCCCGGATGCCCGACTCGGCCGTCAAGGGTGTGAAGGCGCCTACCCCGGCCACCGCGAAGGGCGGCGCCTATCCGCTGGCGGCGGTCGCCTACGCCGTTGCCCCGCTGGACCAGCCGGCGGACGCCCGACGGGACTACGCACGGCTGATCCGGTACGCGGCGGGCGACGGGCAGAAGGCGGGCCTGGCGCCGGGTGAACTGCCGCCCGGATACGCGCCGATGCCCAAGGGCCTGCGCGACCAGGCGCTGGCCGCCGCTGACCAGTTGGAACGCGGCAAGCCGGCCGCCCCTGGTGGTGACGAGAGCGTTCCAGCCGGTGCCGGCAGCTCCGGCGGCGGTTCCGATACGGCCGCTGTCGGCGGGCCCGCCGGGGATTCCGGCGGTACGGCGGGGAGTGCCGGAAGCGAGGGAGCGGCCGGCGGTTCCGGTACGGACGCGCCCAGCGCCTCCGCCACCCCGGGCGCCGCGGCGGACGGTGGCGGTTCAGGTCCTGGGAAGAGCGTCGCCGCCACGTCCGGCGGACTGACCCCCGGCGAGGTGCTGGGCATTGTCCGCTGGGTACTGCTCGGGGTCCTGGTCGCGGGCGGTGTCGCCGCGCTGGCCGGTCCCGTACTCCTGAGGCTCTCCGCACGCCGGGCGGCGACAGGCGGCTCCGGATGAGCTAGCGCTCCGTGGCACCGGAATTCCCGGAGCGGCGTTCCGCCCTCCGGGAATTCCGTGTCACCACTCGTGAATTCCCTAGGAGTCACCTAGGAAATGCCCCCGTAACCTTTTCCTTCAATGGAGTTGGTGGTTCTCCGGCGGGAGAATACGGAACTGTTCACGGTGTCGGCCGACGGGTCGGCAGCAACGAAAATCCGGATTCCTCTTGACCGTCCATTCCTCGCAATCCGTATTCACGGAGGAGAACAGAAGTGAACGTCAAGTCCCGTATTCGCATCGCCGCCGCTGTCGGCGCCGCCGCTCTCGGTCTGAGCCTGTTCGCGTCCCCCGCGTCGGCCGACCCGATCCCCTCCACCGACTACCGTCAGCTCGTCGGTGTGGGTTCTGACACCACCCAGGACGTCGGCAACGGTCTCGGCCTGGCCATCGCCGACCCGAACAACTCCCCGAGCACCAAGCTGATCGCCTCGTACGACGCGACGGGCTCCTCGCCCATCAAGACGCGCGCGGTCAACTGCTCGATCCCGCGGCCCAACGGTTCCTCGGCCGGCATCGACGCGCTGCGTGCCGACCTCGCGGCCCCGGCCGGCAGCACCACCAAGAACTGCATTGACTTCGCCCGCTCTTCGCGGACCCCGGCCGACACCACCACCAGCACCAAGCTGACCTGGATCCCGTTCGCCAAGGACGCGGTGACCGTCGTCGTCCGTTCGGGCAGCGCGCTCAACACCACCGTGGGCTTCACGACCCAGCAGCTCCACGACATCTACACCTGCACCAAGACCACGCACAACGGCGTTGCGCTGAAGCCGCTGCTGCCGCAGCTCAACTCCGGCACCCGCACCTTCTTCCTGGGCAAGATCAATGTCACCGAGGCCCAGGTCGGCACGTGTGTCAACGGCACCGTCCAGGAGCACGACGGCACCGCTCTGACGGACAACGGCAACATCGCCCCGTACTCCATCGCCCAGTACATCGCCCAGACCGGTGGTGTGGTGACGGACCGTCACGGCGTCACCGTCCTCCTCAAGGTGGACGGCATCGAGCCGCGCGTCGGCGGCAACCTGAACGTCGCGTTCCCGTACAACCGTGACGTCTACAACGTCGTCCCGACCGCCAAGCTGACCGGTGGCGCCACCCCCGACGCCGACCTGATCAGCGCCTTCGAGACCAACACCTCGAAGGTCTGCGCCCAGACGGGCGTCATCACGGACTACGGCTTCGGCACCATCGCCAACTGCGGCAACGTCACGCTCAAGGGCGAGCGCTGATGACCCGGGGCGGGCACTGACCACGGTCTCCGCCCCGGTCCTTCGCACCACCGCACCACCGCACCACGGCCGGGCACCCTCCACGGGTGCCCGGCCCCCCGGCCTCCGCCCCCACGGTCGGCCGGACACGCACCTCATGACCTACGCGCAGCGATCACGGAGGAGGAACCCGCAGTGAAGCTCGCGTCCGCCATCCGTTCGGCAGCCGTCACCCTCGCCGCCGCCCTCGGTCTGAGCCTGCTCACCACGCCGGCGTCCGCCGACCCGATCCCGTCCACCGAGTACCGCCAGCTCGTGGGTGTGGGCTCGGCCACCACCCAGGAACTGCTCAACAGCCTGGGCCAGGCCATCCCGGACCCCGACAGCTCCCCGAGTCCCTCGCTGATCGCCTCGTACGACGCCGAGGGTGCCTCGCCCATCAAGACCCGCCCCGTCGGCTGTGTGCTGAACCGGCCCAATGGCTCCGTGCACGGTGTCCTGGCGCTGCACGACGCGATCGTCAACAACACGGGCTGCCTCGACTTCGTCCGTTCCTCCCGGGGGCCCAGGGCTCCCGGCACCCGCCTGACGTGGATCCCGTTCGCCAAGGACGCGGTGGCCTTCGCCGTCCGTTCGGACAGTCCGCTCAACACCGCCGCGGGCCTCAACCTGAATCTCATCGAACTCCGTGAGATCTTCAGCTGTGTCAAGAGGCAGCACAACGGGGTCACCCTGCGACCCCTGCTGCCTCCGGAGGGCTCCGGCACCCGGGCCTGGCTGCTGGCACAGCTCAGCATGGGAGACGCGCAGGTCGGCGCGTGCGTCGTTCCGTTCCAGGACAACTACGGTGTCGCGTTGACCTCCCCGGGCGATATCGCCCCGTACTCGGTCGCCCAGTACATCGCGCAGACAGGCGGTGTGACGGCCGACCTGCACGGTACGACGGTGCTCCCCAAGTGGAACGGCGTGTCGCCGCGCAACCCCAACGGCACGCTGAACACCGCTTTCCCGTTCGTCCGCGACATCTACAACATCGTCCGGACGAACAGGCTGAGCGGCAGCCCGGCCGCCGATCCGGCGCTCATCAGCGCCTTCGTGGGGCCCGGTTCCCAGGTCTGCGCGCAGTCCCGGCTCATCCAGGCCTACGGCTTTGTCACGCTCGGCGCCGCCTGCGGCAGCACTGCCCTCCAGGGGGAGCGCTGATCAATACCACTCGCTTCGACGACCAGGCCGGGCGCCCCGCAGGCGCCCGGCCCCACGGCGTATCCGTGGCCCGGCCGAAGTCCCTGTCCACACCCATCCGGCACCTGTGCCGCATACCGCGCCCCGTGCCCAACACCTACTAGGAGTTACGACCATGACACGCCTCGCGCGAGCGAGAACATTTCCGGCGCTGCTGATGTGCTGCGCCCTGCTTCTGGGCGCGGCCGCTGCCGTACTCGGCGCCGCGGCCACCGCGAGCGCGGCCGGCCGTCTCGGCGACCTGACCCTCAGCAAGACCTCCGGAAGCATCAATGACAACCCCCTGGTCCCGCATGTGACCACGGACGCGCCGTGCCCGACAGGCCAGGGCGATGCGGTGTGGCTCAAGGTGGTCCACCCGGCGGGGACCGGATCGCGTATCCGTCTCGGCCAAGCGTCCAACGGCCCTTATGACACCGCGCCCGTGGACACCGACATACCGGCATCGAGCACCTCACTCGCCACGGTCCTCACCAATTGGTTCGGCGACGGCAACCATGACGGCACCTACGAACTCCAGTTGGAGTGCCCCAACTGGAACGACCCGAACGACTTCTCGTTCTTCTCCACGAACATCGAGATCACCGGCGACACCTGGGCACTGCCCCAGGCGGAAGCCACCAGCGTCGAGCTGACGGCGGTCCCGGCGACCGAGTCCAATCTGGGCGACACGGTGACCATCACGGCGAAGGTGACCCCCGCTGTGGCCGGTGACTTCACCCTGACCGCGCAGCAGCTCAACGCCGAGCCGGTCGAACTGGGCAGCAAGGCGGCCGAGAACGGCACCGCCGTGTTCACCACCTCGGCCCTGCCCCTGGGAGTTGTGAACATCGGGGCACAGTTCACCTCCGCCGACCCGGACGCCTACGCCGATTCGGTCGGGTCCATCGCCGGCTACACCGTCCACCCGGCCGCCGACCCGTCCGGCCCGCCGTCGGGCTCCCCCTCTCCCACCGGCTCCCAGTCCCCGGAGGAGCCCGCCGACCTCGAAGTCGTCGACGCGGACGGCAACGCTCTGGAGGAGAACCCGAACCTGGAGGCCGGCCAGAAGGTCGCCATCACCGCCCGCGGCTACTCCGCGAACTCCACGGTGAAGGTCACCCTCTCCGACAGCGAGACCGCCTTCGAGGGCGCCACGGCCGACGCCGAAGGCATCGTGCAGGGCTACGACTTCACCGTCCCCGAGGACATCGCCGACGGCGACCACGCACTGACGTTCGCCGAGGACAAGGCGGAGGGCCACACCGTCACGTTCGCCTTCACCACCGGCGAGGTGGTCGACCCGGACCCCACCCCCGAGCCCAGTGACAGCGCGAGCGACGACGGCGGTACGACGGACGGCGCGACCGGTGGCGACACCGGCGGCGCGGACACCGGCGGTACGGGCGGCTCGGACGGCGGCACCGGTGGCGGCGACGGCGGGTCCCTCGCCTCGACCGGTACCGGAGTCGCGGCGATCGGCCTCGGCTCGCTGGCCCTGCTCTTCGTGGGCGCCGCCTTCATGGTCTCCGCGCGCCGCAAGGGGCTGCTGACCTTCGCCGCGCCCTCGGGCCCGGCGGGCGACTGACGCTCGGTCCCGCACAACAGGGCCTCCGGGGGCGGGCGTTCACCGTACGCCCGCCCCCGGGCCCACGCCCGGATCCGCCGTACCCGTACAAGAGCCTCACCCCCCGACCAGACTTCGACCCAGACAGCGAGGAGCGCAGCCACCGTGGCCGTTCTGACATCGCCGCCGTCCGCCCCCGCGCCGGCCGGACCCGAGCGGCCCATCGAGCGCGGGAAAGCCGCCACCCCCGCCCCCGGCCCCGCACGCCCCGGCATGGCGCTGGCCGGGGCCGCGCTGTGCGTGCTCGCCGCCGTGCTGCTCGGCTTCGCCGCCAACCTCACCGTCGTCGGCCATCTCAAGCACGCCCGCGACCAGCAGGTCCAGTACGACGAGCTGCGCAAGCAACTCGCCGAGGGCACCGCCCCCGTGGGCGGGCGCGACAGCAACGGCAAGCCGCTCGTGCTCGGCGCGCCCGTCGCCCTTCTGGACATCCCCGCCCTCGGCGTGCACGAGGTCGTCGGCGAGGGCACCACCTCGGGTGTCCTGATGTCAGGACCCGGGCACCGCCGTGACACCCCCCTGCCCGGCCAGGCGGGCACCTCCGTGATCATGGGCAGGCTCTGGGGGTACGGCAGCCCGTTCGCCAGTCTCGACCGGCTCCCCGAGAACGCCACGGTCACCGTGATGACCGGACAGGGCAAGGCGCAGTACCGCGTCACCGGTATCCGCCGGGCCGGTGACGCGCTGCCCACGGCCGCCGACCCCACCAAGGGCAGGCTCACCCTGATCACCGCCACCGGCCCCGCGTACACCCCCTCGGGCGTGCTGCGCGTCGACGCCGAACTGACCTCGCCCGTCCAGCCCAGCCCGCCGCGCGACCGCCGGTCCGGCTGGATCGGCACCTCCGAAGAGGCGCTCAAGGGCGACAGCGGTGCCTGGCTCGCCGTCTTCCTCTGGACCCAGGGGCTCTTCCTGGCCGCCCTGCTCGCCGCGTGGGCCCAGCGCGTATGGGGCCGCTGGCAGACCTGGGTCTGCGCGCTGCCCGTACTGGCCGCCCTGGGGCTGGCCGTCGCCGGGGCCGCCACCCGCCTCCTGCCCAACCTGCTCTGAAATACCGGGAGTTGACCGACATGACCGCCACCACACCCACTGATATCGCTGACGCCGTGCGGCGCCCCGGGGCGGGCCCCGCCACCCTGGAGGCCGACAGCGTCTCCGCCTGGTTCGGCGACCACAAGGTCCTCGACCGGGTCTCGCTCACCATGCCCGCCAACCGGGTCACCGCGCTCATCGGCCCCTCGGGCTGCGGCAAGTCGACCTTCCTGCGCATCCTCAACCGGATGCACGAGCTGATCCCGTCCGCCGGTCTCGCCGGCCGCGTGCTGCTCGACGGCGGCGACATCTACGACCGGGGCCGCCGGATCACCCATGCCCGCCGCGAGATCGGCATGGTCTTCCAGAAGCCCAACCCGTTCCCGGCGATGTCCCTGTACGACAACGTCCTGGCCGGTCTCAAGCTCAACCGCATCAAGGCCGGCCGCGACGGCAGGGACGACCTCGTCGAGGAGTGCCTCACCAAGGCCGGTCTCTGGCGCGAGGTCAAGGACCGTCTCCGCCAGCCCGGCGGCGCCCTCTCCGGCGGCCAGCAGCAGCGCCTCTGCATCGCCCGCTCCCTGGCCGTACGCCCCAGGGTCCTGCTGATGGACGAGCCCTGCTCGGCGCTCGACCCCACCTCCACGCGCCGGATCGAGGAGACGATCGCCGACCTCAAGTCCGAGGTGACCATCGTCATCGTCACCCACAACATGCAGCAGGCCGCCCGCGTCTCCGACTCCTGCGCCTTCTTCCTCGCGGAGCAGGGCACGCCCGGCGTGATCGTCGAACACGGCGACACGGACGCGATGTTCAACCGCCCCCAGGACACCAGGACGGCCGACTACGTCAACGGCCGCTTCGGGTAAGGCCGTTGCGGTAGGCCAAGGGCGTTGCGGGGCGCTCGCCGTGTTGCGGTGAAGGCGGCTGTACGGGCGGGACCGGCCCGTACAGCACGGCTCAGCACGAGTCACACGGGACGATCTCCGCGCGGTGCAGGATCAGCATGTCCGCCACCACACACGTGATGTCCCCGCGCGCGTCCCGTCCCACCCACAGGGGATACGAGCCGTCACCGCGCCCGCTGGGAAAGGCGATCAGCCCGGCGCCGTTGACCGGGTCGCGCCGTACGGTGATGCCGTCCTGTTCGTGAGGGACATCGGAAGCCCACTTCCCCGAGAGCAGCCGCTCGGCCGACGCGTCCGCGAAGCAGCCGGTCCCGGAGCCCACGGCGAAGCCGTGGAACTCGCCGTCGCGCAGCAGCCGTACGTCCTGGCCGGGGCCGGTCGCGGGCTCCCAGTACGCGGTGGGGTTCTGGGACACGACCACCCGCGCCGCCGCGTACTCCTCGACGGGCCGCCAGTGGCCCGGCAGCTTGACCGGATAGGCGGCCACGGCGATCTCCACGCGGTAGCCGCCGGGGCGTAAGAACACCGCGGGCGCGTCGCTCGAGTTCCCATCGTACGGATCGCACGCGATCAGGCACCCGCTCGGCAGCCGCAGCAGCCCCGCGTCGATGACGCGCCGTACGGCGTACCGGTCCGCGCGGTCGCCGGGCGGCGGCGTGAAGCGGGTGTCCACCGTGAACATCTCGGCGAGATGGCGCGGGCGCATGGGGCGGGGCGGGTGCCAGCTCCGTACCCCCGGCGAGCCCTGCGGATCGGGTACGGTCCGCAGTTCGACCGGGGCGGTACGGTCGCCCGTCATCGTGGCCGCCACCGGGCCCCACTCGCCGAAGGCCGGCACCGGCTCCCAGCTCCGGTCCTCGGGCACCCGCACAACGGTGTGGCGCGCCGGGCCCGCGTCGCCGCGCGGTTCGCTCACCCGGCGGCTCGTGCCGTCCGGATGGAGGTCGATCCTGACCCGGCCCGCGGTGCCCGCGAACTCCGGCAACTCCGGGCTGCCGTACCGCCATTGGGCGAGCCTGCGCAGGAACAGCCGGTCGGGCCGCAGCCGCCGGATGTCGATCTCCCGGGTCCTGCGGCCCTGGTCGTCGTACGCCCAGATGCCGAGATAGCCGGCCGGCCGGTGCGCCCAGGCGATGTGCAGCACCGCGACCGGCTGCGGACGTCCGGGGGCGCGCAGGATCACGGCGTACGGTGCCCCGGCGGCGTCCCGGGCCGCGGCGGCCCGGGGGCCGATCGGGCCGACGACCGTACGTGTCACCGGGTCCCAGTCCTCGCCGTACATCACATCGATGATCACGAGAGCCGCACTCCTCGTACGGTGGCGCCGGGGCGCCTGGTGCTGGGGGAACAGGTCATGGCCGAACCAGCGCACGGCTTCACAGAAACATCACACCGGCGCGCAGTGTGATGCTTTGGCGAGCGCTCGCGCTGTCCCAGGTGGGCCGTTTCGCGTCTGCCGCGGATGAAGTGATGACGTCACGGATGAAATCGCGGATGAAGTCGCGGAGGAACCGGCACAGGGGGCATGGGCACGGTGAACGGTGCCGCGTCGTTATGAAGGTGACAGTGTGGTCAGCGGCGGGGGAGCGGGCCGGAAGAGCGGCCGGACAGCCGACGGCGGGCTCGGCATGGCCGTCGAGCGCGCGCAGCGTGGGGACGAGGAGGCGTTCGAAGCGGTCTACCGGCAGATCCATCCGAGACTGCTCGGCTATGTGCGCGGGCTGGTGGGGGACGACGCGGAGGATGTCGCGGCCGAGGCCTGGCTGGAGATCGCCAGGGATCTGCTGCGGTTCCGGGGGGACGGGGACGGCTTCCGGGGCTGGACGGCCACGATCGCGCGGCACCGGGCGCTCGACCATCTCCGCCGCCAGCGCAGCCGGCCGCGGGTCACGGAGTTCGAGCACGATCTGCTGGACCTGCCGGGCGGCCAGGACACCGAGCGCGAGGCGTTCGAGTCGCTGTCGACCGAGCGGGCGCTGGCGCTGGTCAGAAAGCTGCCGAGGGACCAGGCGGAGGCGGTGCTGCTCCGGGTGGTGGTGGGCCTCGACGGGCCCGCGGCGGCGCGGGTGCTGGGGAAGAGGGTGGGAGCGGTGCGTACGGCTTCGTACCGCGGCCTGAAGAGGCTGGCACCGGCGCTGGCGGCCCTGTCACCGGCGGGCGCGGCCTCGGCTCCGGCGCCGGCCTCGGTCCCGGCCTCCGGGCAGTCCCCGGCCTCCGCCCCGGCAACGCTTCAGGATGTGGGATGAGCACGAACGGTGAACTCTCCGAGGCCGCCGACCGGTTGCGTACGGCGCTGCTGGACCCGTCCGGCGAACCGGCCTCCCGTACGGGCCGGGAAGCCGCCGTGGCGGCCTACCGTACGGCCCGCGCCTCGGACGCGCCGACGGACCCGAGACCCCAGGACGACTGGCGCCCCCGCGGCCACCGGGTCGTCCACGCCTTCCGCGGCGCGAGGGCGCTGGTCGCGGCGCTGGCGGCGGTGGCGACGCTGAGCGGCGTGGCGATCGCGGCGGGCACGGGAGCGATCCCGACCCCCTTCCGCGCCCCGGCCACCCACCAGCCCCCACAACGCCCCCCGGCCCCCTCCCCACCCCTCAGGCCCGCCGCCCCCTCCACCCCCACGACGACCACCGGCACCCCGCCCCAGGAGTCCGCAACACCGTCCTCCGCGAAACCGACTCCCCCCGGCCAGGCCGCCCAGGACCAGAAACCGAAGAAGCCGAAGAAGCCCAAGAAAACGAAGCAGCCGAAGGACAAGGAGAACAGCACAGGGCAGGGACAGAGCCAGAGCCAGAACGAGAACCAGGGACAGGGACAGGGACAGGGACAGGGACAGGGGAATCAGCAGTGACGACGGCGGAACGGCAGCCCTTCGACACCGAGGAGTACGAGCAACGGGCGCGCGGCGGGCCGTGCTTCATCTGTGCCTTCCTCGCGGGTGACCCGGCCTACCGGCACGAGACCGTGTACGAGGACGAGCATCATGTGGCCTTCTTCGACCGCTTCCCCACCCTCCCGGGCAAACTCCTGGCCGCCCCGAAGCCGCACATCGAACACGCCGTCCGCGACCTGGACGAGGCCGCGTACATCCGGCTGATGCTGTTCGTACGGACGGTGGCGCTGGCGATGGAGGACGTCCTCAAGCCCGAGCGCACCTACCTCCTGTCCCTGGGCAGCCAACAGGGCAACGCCCACCTCCACTGGCACATCGCGGGCCTGCCCCCGGGAGTCCCGTACGGCCGGCAGCAGTACCACGCGCTGATGGCGGAGAGCGGAGTCCTCCCCACACCCCCCGAAGAGACCTCCGCCCTGGCCAAACGCCTCAACCAGGCAATCAACACCCGCCTGCGGCCCGGCGCTTGACTACACCGCCCCGCTCGGGCGGGACATCCGTAGCGCCAGGTCCCTCAGCAGCGCCTCCGACGTGATGTCCGTGCGGCCGGAGTCGTGGACCTCGGCCAGTTCCGAGAAGACGAAGCTGAACGCGCCGATGAGCTGCATGATGGCGGGCAGCGCCGCCTCGGTGACCGCGTGGGCCGCTTCCAGTGGGGTGGCTTCCGGGGAGACCGTGAAGGACGGGAAGACCTCGGCCAGCAACGACCCGATCTGCCCCGCACCCGACTCCGCGGCCGGCCCCGAATCCCCGCCCGCGGCGCGGATCCACTCCGTGGACTGCGTGAGAATGCCGATGGCCCTGAGAACGACTTCGCTCTGTTCCATACGGAGAGCCTAGAGGGCCCGCCCCGGGTCGCCCGGCCGATGCGGAAGTCGGCAAAAGCGGGACGCCGCCCCGGAATCGGACCTACCCTCGACATGTGTCAGGCGCGTCCGGCCGGGTGCTCGTCGTCGACGACAACAGGGTCATCCGGCAGTTGATCAGGGTCAATCTCGAACTGGAGGGTTTCGAGGTCGTGACCGCGGCCGATGGTGCCGAGTGCCTGGACGTGGTCCATGAGGTCATGCCCGATGTGGTCACCCTCGACGTGGTGATGCCCCGCCTCGACGGCCCCCGCACCGCCGCCCGCCTCCGCGCCGACCCCCGTACGAGCCGCCTGCCCATAGCGATCATCAGCGCCTGTACGCAGTACGAAGTGGAATCCGGCCTCGCCGCCGGAGTGGACGCTTTTCTCGCCAAGCCCTTCGAGCCCTCCGAGCTGATCCGACTGGTCCGCCGTCTCACCCACCGCAACCCCCCGCCCCCCATGGACGGCCGCCGCGGCGCGGGCACCGCGGGCACGGCCTGCGGCTGACAGACCCGCCTGGAGCCGCCCGGAGCCGCGCCCGGCCCGGCGGCCGGCCCCCGGCCGAGCCCCGCCCCCGCTCCCACCGCTGCCCGCATCGCGAAACGCGCTCGCGGAGGCCACCCCCTCCTCCCATACGCTGGTGCCGTGACTCCCGCAGAGCTCTCCCGTACCGTCCGGCACGCCGTGTGCCGGGCGGTCGCGGACGACGCCCTGCCCGGCCCCGTCCCCGAGCGGATCGCCGTCGAGCGGTCCCGCCCCGGCGGTCGCGGCGAGTACGCCACCGGCATCGCCCTGCGCCTCGCGGGACCCGCGGGACGCCCGGCCCGCGAGGTCGCCGAGATCCTGCGCAGCCGCGTCGACACCACCCACGGCATCGCCCGCGTCGAGATCACCGGACCCGGCTTCCTGAACTTCACCCTCGGCGAGGACAGCGCCGCCGCCCTGGTCCGTACGATCCTCCGCGACCCGGCCCGCTACGGCCACGGCGACGCCCTCGCCGGTACGGTCGCCGCCTTCGCCCCCGCCGAAGAACCGCGGGCCGACCTGTGGACCCGTACCGTCGTACGGCTGCTCCGCACCCAGGGCGCCGAGGCCGCCGTCGTACCCGGCGCGGAAGAACGCCTGAGCGTCGTACCCGCGCCCGACCCCGCCGCCCTCGCCCGGCTCGGCCCCGACGCAGCCCGCTGGGCGCTGCTGCGGCCTGCCGCCCACGACCGTCCGTACACCGGCCTGGACCTGCTCGTACAGCGGGACAGCAACGCCCTGTTCCGGGTCCGCTACGCGTACGCGCGCACGCGCGCCCAGGCGCGCGCCGCCGCCCGCCTGGGCATCGGGAGCGACCCGGTCGGCAGCGACCCGACAGAGCCCGGCCGGCCCGCCGCCCCCCTCCTCACCGCCCTCGGCGACCACCCCGCCGTCCTGGAGGCCGCCGCCCGGCTGCGCGCGCCCGACCGGCTCGCCCGCCATCTCGAACTCACCGCGGAGGCGTTCCTGCGCTTCCAGGAGACCTGCCGCCCGCTGCCGCTCGGCGACGAGAAACCCTCGGCCGCCCACAGCTCCCGGACCGCGCTCGCCGAAGCCGCCGGGGCCGTGCTGGCCGGCGGCCTGTCCCTGCTCGGCGTCGACGCACCAGAACACCTCTGAACCACTCAAGAGAACCAAGAGAGCCACGAGATGAGCCGTTCCGCACACCCCGCAGGCCCCCGTCACGCGGATGTCTTCCCCGAGGGGCACTACACCGCCCCCGCCGCCGACCTCAATGTCCTGGACGAGAAGGTCTGGTCCCGTACCGTCCGCAGGAACGGGGACGGCGTCGCCACCGTCGCGGGGATCGAAGTGACCCGGCTCGCCGAGGAGTTCGGCACCCCGGCGTACTTCCTCGACGAGGCCGACTTCCGCGCCCGCTGCCGCGCCTGGTCCGACGCCTTCGGCAGCGACGCGGACGTCTACTACGCGGGCAAGGCCTTCCTCTCCCGCGCCGTCGTCCGCTGGCTGCACGAGGAGGGCCTCAACCTGGACGTCTGCTCCGGCGGCGAACTCGCCACCGCCCTCGCCGCCGGCATGCCCGCCGAACGCATCGCCTTCCACGGCAACAACAAGTCGGCCCAGGAGATCGAGCGGGCCATCGAGGCCGGGGTCGGCCGGATCGTCCTCGACTCCTTCCAGGAGATCGTCCAGGTCGCGCACACCGCGCGCCGCCTCGGCACCCGCCAGCGCGTCCAGATCCGGGTCACCGTCGGTGTCGAGGCCCATACGCACGAATTCATCGCCACCGCCCACGAGGACCAGAAGTTCGGTATCGCGCTGGCCGGCGGACAGGCCGCCGAGGCGGTACGGCGGGCCCTCGCCCTCGACAGCCTCGAACTGACCGGTATCCACTCGCACATCGGCTCGCAGATCTTCGACATGGCCGGCTTCGAGGTCTCCGCCCGCCGGGTGGTGCAGCTGCTGGCCCAGATCCGCGACGAGCACGGCGTCGAACTGCCGGAGATCGACCTCGGCGGCGGCCTCGGTATCGCGTACACCTCCGAGGACGACCCGCGCGAGCCGCACGACATCGCCAAGGCCCTCAGTGACATCGTCACCCGTGAGTGTGAGTCCGCGGGGCTCGCCACCCCCCGGATCTCCGTCGAGCCGGGCCGCGCCATCGTGGGCCCCACGGCCTTCACGCTCTACGAGGTCGGCACCATCAAGCCGCTCGAAGGTCTGCGTACGTATGTCAGTGTGGACGGCGGCATGTCCGACAACATCCGTACGGCCCTGTACGACGCCGAGTACAGCGTGGCGCTCGTCTCGCGCCGCTCTGACGCCGAGGCGATGCTCACACGCGTCGTCGGCAAGCACTGCGAGAGCGGCGACATCGTCGTACGGGACGCGTTCCTGCCCGCCGATCTGGCCCCCGGGGACCTGATCGCCGTGCCCGCCACCGGCGCGTACTGCCGCTCGATGGCGAGCAACTACAACCACGCGCTCAGGCCGCCCGTCGTCGCCGTGAAGGACGGCGCGGCCCGGGTCATCGTCCGGCGCGAGACGGAGGAAGATCTTCTGCGGCTCGACGTCGGCGAGTGAAATACATGTCTCGCAATCTGGACAGAGGGCAGAAACCCCCGTCCAGTGAGTGAGACTGGTTCGGATTCCCGCGGTAATCGGCTGTGATGGATGAAAGGCGTAGGTCGGATGATGCGTACGCGTCCGCTGAAGGTGGCACTGCTGGGCTGCGGTGTGGTCGGCTCAGAGGTGGCGCGCATCATGACGACGCACGCCGAGGATCTCGCCGCGCGGATCGGCGCCCCGGTCGAGCTGGCCGGGGTCGCGGTCCGGCGCCCCGCCAAGGTGCGCGCGGGCATCGACCCCGCGCTGATCACCACCGACGCGATGGCCCTGGTCAAACGGGGCGACATCGATGTGGTCGTGGAGGTCATCGGCGGCATCGAGCCCGCCCGTACGCTCATCACCACCGCGTTCGAGCACGGCGCCTCCGTCGTCTCCGCGAACAAGGCGCTGCTCGCCGAGGACGGCACGACCCTGTACGAGGCCGCCGAGCGGCACGGCCGGGACCTGTACTTCGAGGCGGCCGTGGCCGGCGCCATACCGCTGGTACGGCCGCTGCGCGAGTCCCTCGCCGGTGACAAGGTCAACCGGGTCCTCGGCATCGTCAACGGCACGACCAACTTCATCCTCGACCGGATGGACACCGCGGGCTCCGGCTACTCGGAGGCGCTGGACGAGGCCACCGCCCTCGGATACGCCGAGGCCGACCCGACCGCGGACGTCGAGGGCTTCGACGCCGCCGCCAAGGCCGCCATCCTCGCCGGCATCGCCTTCCACACCCGGGTCCGCCTGGACGACGTCCACCGCGAGGGCATCACCGAGGTCACCTCAGCCGATCTCGCCTCCGCGCAGAAGATGGGCTGTACGGTCAAGCTCCTCGCGATCTGCGAGCGCGCCGCCGACGGGCTGTCCGTCACCGCCCGGGTGCACCCCGCGATGATCCCGCTCAGCCACCCGCTCGCCTCGGTGCGCGAGGCGTACAACGCGGTCTTCGTCGAGGCCGAGGCGGCCGGGCGGCTGATGTTCTACGGTCCCGGCGCGGGCGGCGCGCCCACCGCCTCCGCCGTCCTCGGCGACCTGGTCGCGGTCTGCCGCAACAAGCTGGCCGACGCCACGGGCCCCGGCGAGTCCGCGTACACCCAGCTTCCCGTCAGCGCCATGGGCGAGGTCGTGACGCGCTACCACATCAGCCTCGACGTGGCCGACAAACCGGGTGTGCTCGCCCAGGTCGCGACAGTCTTCGCCGAGCACGGCGTATCGATCGATACGGTGCGCCAGAAAGGCCGCCAGGACGGCGACGGCGAGGCCGCCCTCGTTGTCGTCACCCACCGCGCGCCCGACGCCGCCCTCTCCGGGACCGTCGAGGCGCTGCGCAAGCTCGACACCGTGCGCGGTGTCGCCAGCATCATGCGTGTTGAAGGGGAGTAAGGGACCCATGACCAGCATCGGCACCCGCCAGGGCATCCACCGGGGCACTCACCAGTGGCGCGGCATCATCGAGGAGTACCGGGACCGCCTCCCGGTGACGGACACCACCCCCGTGGTCACACTCCGTGAGGGTGGTACGCCGCTCGTCCCGGCGCAGGTGCTGTCCGAGCGGACCGGGTGTGACGTTCATCTCAAGGTCGAGGGTGCCAACCCCACCGGATCCTTCAAGGACCGTGGCATGACCATGGCCATCACCCGGGCCAAGGCGGAGGGCGCCCAGGCGGTCATCTGCGCCTCCACCGGCAACACCTCGGCCTCCGCCGCGGCCTACGCCGTACGGGCCGGCATGGTCTGCGCCGTCCTCGTACCCCAGGGCAAGATCGCCCTCGGCAAGATGGGCCAGGCCCTGGTGCACGGCGCCAGGATCCTCCAGGTCGACGGCAACTTCGACGACTGTCTGACCCTGGCGCGCGCGCTCTCTGACAACTACCCGGTGGCACTGGTCAATTCGGTCAATCCGGTCAGGATCGAGGGGCAGAAGACCGCCGCCTTCGAGATCGTCGACGCGCTCGGCGACGCCCCCGACATCCATGTGCTGCCCGTCGGCAACGCCGGCAACATCACGGCGTACTGGAAGGGCTACCGCGAGTACGCCGCCGACGGCATCGCGGCCCGCACCCCCCGTATGTGGGGCTTCCAGGCCTCCGGATCGGCGCCCATCGTGCGCGGCGAGGTCGTCAAGGACCCGCACACCGTCGCCACCGCGATCCGGATCGGCAACCCGGCGTCCTGGCAGTACGCGCTGGCCGCCCGCGACGAGTCCGGCGGCTTCATCGACGCCGTGACGGACCGGCAGATCCTCTCCGCGTACCGGCTGTTGGCCGCCCAGGAGGGCGTCTTCGTCGAGCCCGCCTCGGCCGCGTCCGTCGCCGGGCTGCTCAAGGCCGCCGAGGAGGGCAAGGTCGACCCCGGCCAGCGCATCGTCTGCACGGTCACCGGCAATGGCCTCAAGGACCCGGACTGGGCGGTCGCGGGAGCGCCGCAGCCGGTCACCGTACCGGTCGACGCCACCGTCGCGGCCCAGCGCCTCGGCCTGAGCTGAGCCTCCCCGCCCCGGGCCGAAACCGGCAGCCGGCCGCGAACCGACGCGGGACGGCGCCCGCGGCGGCCCTCAAGCGAGGCAAGAGCGACAAAGGCGCACAGGAGGCACGCGACACGCATCGTGCGCCTCCTGTGCGCCCTATGTCGCCACACAACCTTCCTTCGATAGGCTGTACCCAATCCGCCCCGCCGCATATGCCGCGGCGCTGTCGCCCCCGTGGCCCCCGGGCGTTCCGCATGGCCGTGGATATCCCGTATATTCCGTACATTTCGAACATCCCGCACCGCCACACGATCACACAGCCACGCCGTCACACCCACGTAAAGCCGTCACACGCACATAATCAGGTCACACGTCACAGGTCCCACACGCCAAGGAGAGTCGTCAGAGCGATGGCCGGTCCCGCGTTCCGCGCCGCCGCCGTACGGGTGCGCACCCCCGCCACCAGCGCCAATCTCGGTCCTGGCTTCGATTCCCTGGGCCTGTCGCTGGGGCTCTACGACGATGTGGTCGTCCGCGTCGCCGACTCCGGCCTGCATGTCGACATCGCCGGTGAGGGCGCGGAAACGCTGCCCCGCGACGAGACCCACCTGCTCGTACGCTCCCTGCGCACCGCCTTCGACCTGCTCGGCGGGCAGCCGCGCGGCCTGGAGGTCGTCTGCGCCAACCGCATCCCGCACGGCCGCGGCCTCGGCTCCTCCTCGGCGGCGATCTGCGCCGGGATCGTCGCGGCCCGCGCCGTGACCATAGGCGGGGACGCCAGGCTCGACGACACCGCGCTGCTGGAGCTGGCCGGCGAGATCGAGGGACACCCCGACAATGTCGCCGCCTGTCTGCTCGGCGGATTCACGCTGGCCTGGTCGGACGGCGGCGCGGCCCGGGCCATCAGGATGGATCCCGCCGATTCCATCGTTCCGGTGGTTTTCGTCCCCGGCGGCCCGGTGCTCACGGAGACGGCGCGCGCGCTGCTGCCGCGTACCGTTCCGCATGTTGACGCGGCCGTCAACGCGGGCCGCGCGGCCCTGCTCGTCGAGGCGCTGACCAGGCGTCCCGAGCTGCTGCTGCCGGCCACCGAGGACCGGATCCACCAGGACTACCGGACCCCGGCGATGCCGCAGAGCGTCGCACTTGTCAACCGACTGCGCGCGGACGGCGTCCCCGCGGTCATCTCCGGCGCGGGCCCCACGGTCCTGGCGCTGGTCGAGAACGGTGCGGCCGACAAGGTCGCACGGCTCGCGGGCGAGGGGTGGGCGGCCAACCGGCTCTCACTCGACACCGCGGGCGCCAGTGTTCTGCCGCTCGGCGCATAGCCGCACGGGATTGCCGGTGAGGGAGAGGGGGAATGTTTGTTGGAGCCGGTAGTGTTAACCTCAAGTCTGCAACCGACGTCTTTGAGGCGCGGTGCTTCGTGTCCCGCTTCGGGGCCAACCTTCTTCCGGGAGCCTCCCCAACTGCCTGAGCAGCCTGCCTGAGCAGTTTTGAGCACGCACCGGAACCGGCACGACACCCCCCGTTTTTCCCAGCGGAGGGCCGAGCAGGGGGACCTCGGGCCGGACCCATCGCACGTATGCATGTTTCTCCGCCATATCCGGCGGGACCACCGCCCCGGGGCGGTCCACAGGATGGGACCGCCGTCGGACAGCACAACCGGTCGCCGAGCCAGAAGGCCGACGTCCGCTCCAGGGAAGGACCCTTCGTGAGCGACACCACCGATCTGATGGGCGTGACTGCCGACAACAGTGTCGACGCCACCGCGCCCGCCGCAGGTGCTGCCACTGGCACCACCGCACGGCGCCGCCGCTCCGGCACCGGCCTCGAGGGCATGGTCCTGGCCGAGCTGCAGCAGGTCGCGTCCGGCCTCGGCATCAGGGGCACCGCGCGGATGCGCAAGAGCCAGTTGATCGAGGTCATCAAGGAAGCGCAGGCCGGAGGCGCGTCCACGGCCAAGAGCGCCGAGGCGGACGGTGACGGCACCGCCGCCAAGCCGAAGCGCCGCGCCACCTCCAAGGCGCGTACGGGCGAGGCCGCCGCGGCCGAGGACACTGCGGACACCGCCGAGAAGGCCGTGGCCACGCAGCAGATCGACATCCCCGGCCAGCCCGCCAGCGACGACCAGCCGGTGGGCGAGCGGCGCCGCCGCCGGGCCACCGCGCAGGCCGGCAGCCCCGAGGTCACAGGCGAGGCCACGGCCGACGCCAAGGCCGAGGCGCAGCCCGACAGCAGGGCCGAGGCCGCCGTGGCGGTGTCCGGCACGGGCGCCCCGCAGGGCGACGCGGAAGGACGGCGCGGGGAGCGCCAGGACCGCGGCCAGCGCGGGGACCGGGACCGCGGCGAGCGCCGCGACCGGCAGCGCGACCGCCGGGGCAAGGCCGACGAACAGCAGGGCGGCCAGGGCGGCGGCCAGCAGCAGAGCGGCGGTCAGCGCCAGCAGCGGGACAACCGCGGCGGGCAGAACGCGGGACCGCAGGACGACTTCGACGACGAGGCGGGCGGCCGCCGCGGCCGGCGCGGCCGGTACCGCGACCGCCGGGGGCGCCGCGGCCGTGACGAGTTCGGCCCGGGCGAGCCGCAGGTCGCCGACGACGATGTGCTGATCCCCGTCGCGGGCATCCTCGACATTCTCGACAACTACGCGTTCATCAGGACCTCCGGCTATCTGCCGGGCCCGAACGACGTGTACGTCTCGCTCGCCCAGGTCCGCAAGAACGGCCTGCGCAAGGGCGACCATGTCACCGGCGCCGTGCGCCAGCCCAAGGAGGGCGAGCGCCGCGAGAAGTTCAACGCGCTGGTGCGGCTGGACTCCGTCAACGGCATGGCGCCCGAAACGGGCCGGGGCCGCCCCGAGTTCCAGAAGCTCACCCCGCTCTACCCGCAGGACCGGCTCCGTTTGGAGACCGACCCGGGCGTGCTGACCACGCGGATCATCGATCTGGTCGCCCCCATCGGCAAGGGCCAGCGCGGTCTGATCGTGGCCCCGCCGAAGACCGGCAAGACCATGATCCTCCAGGCCATCGCCAACGCGATCACGGTCAACAGCCCCGAGTGCCATCTGATGGTCGTCCTTGTCGACGAGCGTCCTGAAGAGGTCACCGACATGCAACGGTCGGTCAAGGGCGAGGTCATCTCCTCGACCTTCGACCGCCCGGCCGAGGACCACACCACCGTCGCCGAGCTGGCCATCGAGCGCGCCAAGCGCCTGGTCGAGCTGGGCCATGACGTGGTCGTGCTGCTGGACTCGATCACGCGTCTGGGCCGTGCGTACAACCTCGCCGCGCCCGCCTCCGGCCGCATCCTGTCCGGTGGTGTCGACTCGACCGCGCTCTACCCGCCGAAGCGCTTCTTCGGCGCGGCGCGCAACATCGAGGACGGCGGCTCGCTGACCATCCTGGCCACCGCGCTGGTCGAGACCGGCTCGCGGATGGACGAGGTGATCTTCGAGGAGTTCAAGGGCACCGGCAACATGGAGCTGAAGCTCGACCGGAAGCTCTCGGACAAGCGCATCTTCCCGGCGGTGGACGTGGACGCGTCCAGCACCCGCAAGGAGGAGATCCTGCTCGGCGGCGAGGAGCTGGCCGTGGTCTGGAAGCTGCGCCGGGTGCTGCACGCGCTCGACCAGCAGCAGGCGATCGAGCTGCTCCTGGACAAGATGAAGCAGACGAAGTCGAACGCCGAGTTCCTGCTCCAGATCCAGAAGACGACGCCTGGCCCGGGCAACGGCAACGACTGACCCGGCCCGCTGTCCCCTGGCTTCATCGAAGGTCTCCATCGAACCGCCCCGGCGCCCGTGCGCCGGGGCGGTCCGCGTTCCGGCCCGTACAGGGCCGTCAGCGGCTCTGTACGGGCCTCTGACGGCCCCAGGGTGCCGTGCTCCGTCCTTGGTGTTTGACTGGCTGGACGGGCGGAGGGAGACCATGACCGACCGGAGCAGCAGCCGAATACCCGGCCGTGGCAGACGCCGCGGGGACAGGGGCGGGCGCCGCCGCAGGGCGGCCAGAGCCGTCGCATGGTCCGCCGGCGTCCTGGTCCTGCTGGGCGGCTCCGGGCTCGGATATGTGTACGTCAAGCTCGACGGCAATCTCCGGGGCATCGACATCGACCGCATCCTCGGCAGGGACCGCCCCGCCGACACCGGCGGCGGCTCCCAGGACATCCTGGTCCTCGGCTCCGACTCCCGCTCCGGCGCCAACGCCGTGTACGGCAGGGACGGCGGCGGCGCCCGCTCGGACACCGCGATGATCGTCCACATCTATCCGGGCCGGAAAGCGGCCAGCATCGTCTCCGTACCGCGCGACACCCTGATCGACCGCCCCGCCTGCGCCACCGGCGACGGCAAGACCGTACCGGGGCAGCGGCTGGCCATGTTCAACACGGCGTACGAGGTCGGGGGCGCGGCCTGCGCGGTGAAGACCGTCGAGACGATGTCCGGGATCCGCATGGACCACTACATCGAGGTCGACTTCACCGGCTTCAAGAAGCTCGTCGACAAGCTGGGCGGCGTCAAGGTCACCACCACCCGCCCGATAGAGGACGCCAGAAGCCGGCTGACCCTGGCGCCCGGCACCCATCTCCTCAACGGCGAGCAGGCCCTCGGCCTCGTACGGACCCGCGAGAGCGTCGGCGACGGCAGCGACCTGGGCCGGATCCAGCTCCAGCAGGGCTTCGTCAAGGCGCTGATCGAGCAGGTCAGGAGCATCGGCCTGGCCGACAGCCCGAAGAAGCTGTACGGGCTCGCCGACACCGCCACCCGGGCCGTCACCACCGACTCCCGGCTCGACTCGGTGAGGGCGCTGATCGGCTTCGCCGACGGCCTCAAGGACCTCGACGCCGCGCACGTACGGATGATCACGCTCCCGGTGAGCTACGACCCCGCCGACCCGAACCGTGTCCTGCCCATCCCGTCCGGCACGGAACAGGTCTGGACCGCGCTCAAGCAGGACAAGCCCATACCGGCCTCGGCGACCCAGGACTCCGAGGGCGACAGCGGCGACGCGCACGGCACGGTCAAGGAGGACTGACGCCCCGCCCGCGGGCCTTCCTCAGGCAGCCGGCCGGGGATCAAGGAATATCTCCGCCCGGCCCCCGGTTTTGGGAGATACGGCCGGTCCTGGCAGACTGGTACGTCGGCCCCGGTTCACGTACGAGCAATCCGCGCGTACGACCCGGCGCCCTCCCGGATCTAGGAGAGACCCTTGAAGCGCGACATCCACCCCGCGTACGTCGAGACCCAGGTGAGCTGCACCTGCGGCGCGTCGTTCACCACCCGCAGCACCATCGAGTCGGGCACCATCCGTGCCGACCTGTGCTCCGAGTGCCACCCGTTCTACACGGGCAAGCAGAAGATCCTCGACACCGGTGGCCGTGTGGCCCGCTTCGAGGCCCGCTTCGGCAAGGGCGCCGCCTCCGCCAAGAAGTAGCGAGCCGTCTGCGCCGGTTCTCGGTGCCCCTCTCCGGGGTGTCGAGACCGGCGCTTTGGCGTCCCGAAGCACCTTCGTACACAACCAGGAGCCCCCGATGTTCGAGGCGGTCGAGGAACTGATCGGCGAGCACGCCGATCTGGAGAAGAAGCTCGCCGACCCGTCGGTCCACACGGACCAGGCGAACGCGCGCAAGCTCAACAAGCGTTACGCCGAGCTGACCCCGATCGTCGGCACGTACCGCTCCTGGAGGCAGACCGGAGAGGACATCGTCACCGCCCGCGAACTGGCGGCGGACGACCCGGACTTCGCCGCCGAGGTCAAGGACCTGGAGAAGCAGCGCGAGGAACTGACCGAACGGCTGCGGCTGCTGCTCGTACCGCGCGACCCCAGCGACGACAAGGACGTCATCCTGGAGGTCAAGGCCGGCGCGGGCGGCGACGAGTCCGCGCTCTTCGCCGGCGACCTGCTGCGGATGTATCTGCGGTACGCGGAGCGCGTCGGCTGGAAGACCGAGATCATCGACGCCACCGAGTCCGAGCTGGGCGGCTACAAGGACGTCCAGGTCGCCGTGAAGACCAAGGGCGGCAACGGCGCCACCGAGCCGGGCCAGGGCGTCTGGGCACGGCTGAAGTACGAGGGCGGGGTGCACCGGGTGCAGCGGGTGCCCGCGACCGAGTCCCAGGGCCGTATCCACACCTCCGCCGCCGGTGTCCTGGTGACGCCCGAGGCCGAGGAGATCGACGTGGAGATCAACCCCAACGATCTGCGGATCGACGTCTACCGCTCCTCGGGCCCCGGCGGCCAGTCCGTCAACACGACGGACTCCGCCGTCCGCATCACGCATCTGCCCACCGGAGTGGTCGCCTCCTGCCAGAACGAGAAGAGCCAGCTCCAGAACAAGGAGCAGGCGATGCGTATCCTGCGCTCGCGGCTGCTCGCCGCCGCGCAGGAGGAGGCGGAGAAGGAGGCCGCCGACGCGCGCCGCAGCCAGGTGCGTACCGTCGACAGGTCCGAGAAGATCCGTACGTACAACTTCCCGGAAAACCGGATCTCGGACCACCGTGTCGGATTCAAGGCGTACAACTTGGACCAGGTGCTCGACGGGGAACTGGACGCCGTCATCCAGGCCTGTGTCGACGCCGATTCGGCCGCGAAGCTCGCGGCCGCGCAGTAAGCGGAGCAGCAGGCGGGGCGGTCACGCCACGCGCAGGACAGATGAGAAACAACCGTACGACTCCAGCCCGGAGGACCAGCGTGCAGCTACCCCCCGGGGGGCGACCCCCGCACCCCCGATCCGTGCTGCTCGCGGAGGTGGCACAGGCCACCCGCCGGCTGGCCGACGCGGGCGTCCCGTCACCGCGCTTCGACGCGGAGGAACTCGCCGCGTATGTGCACGGCGTGAAGCGGGGCGAGCTGCACCGCGTCGAGGACGCGGACTTTGACGCCCGTTACTGGGAGGCGGTGGCCCGCCGCGAGGCCAGGGAACCCCTCCAGCACATCACCGGGCGCGCCTTCTTCCGCTATCTGGAACTCCAGGTCGGGCCGGGGGTGTTCGTACCGCGCCCGGAGACCGAGTCGGTCGTCGGCTGGGCCATAGACGCCGTACGGGCGATGGATGTGGTCGAGCCGCTGATCGTGGACCTCTGCTCGGGCTCCGGCGCGATCGCGCTCGCGATGGCCCAGGAGGTGCCGCGGTCGCGGGTGCACGCCGTGGAGCTGTCCGAGGACGCCCTGGCGTGGACGCGGAAGAACGCCGAGGGGTCCAGGGTCACCGTGCACCAGGGAGACGCCCTGACGGCCCTTCCCGAGCTGGACGGCCAGGTCGATCTGGTGATCTCCAACCCGCCGTACATCCCGCTCACCGAATGGGAGTACGTGGCGCCCGAGGCCCGCGACCACGACCCCGGGATGGCGCTCTTCTCCGGCGAGGACGGACTCGACACGATCCGGGGCATCGAGCGCACCGCGCACCGGCTGCTGCGGCCCGGCGGCCTGGTCGTCGTCGAGCACGCGGACACGCAGGGCGGGCAGGTCCCGTGGATCTTCAGCGAGGAGTCCGGCTGGGCGGACGCGGCGGACCACCCGGACCTGAACAAGCGCCCCCGCTTCGCCACGGCACGCAAGGCTTTGCCGTGACGACCCCGGTAAGCACCTTCGCTCCGGCGAGTGGGTCCACAGGGACAGAAACGCCCCGGAGGCGAACCGAGCCACAAAGTAAAAGGGAGTCAGGCTGATGGCACGGCGATACGACTGCAACGACGCGACCGACCGTTCGACGGGTCTGCGTGAGGCCGCGTCGGCCGTACGCCGCAGTGAGCTGGTCGTGCTGCCCACCGACACCGTGTACGGCATCGGCGCGGACGCCTTCAGCACGGAGGCGGTCGCCGATCTGCTGGACGCCAAGGGCCGCGGGCGCAATATGCCCACGCCCGTGCTGATCGGCTCCCCGAACACCCTGCACGGCCTGGTCACTGACTTCTCCGAGCAGGCGTGGGAGCTGGTCGACGCGTTCTGGCCGGGCGCGCTCACCCTCGTCGCCAAGCACCAGCCGTCCCTCCAGTGGGACCTGGGTGACACCCGGGGCACGGTCGCGATCCGGATGCCGCTGCACCCCGTCGCCATCGAACTGCTCACCGAGGTCGGCCCGATGGCCGTCTCCAGCGCCAATCTCTCGGGACACCCGTCGCCCGAGGACTGCGACGCGGCGCAGGAGATGCTCGGCGACTCCGTCTCGGTCTACCTCGACGGCGGTCCGACGCCGGGCATCGTGCCCTCCTCGATCGTCGATGTCACAGGACCGGTCCCGGTACTGCTGCGGGCCGGTGCCCTCGACGCGGAGGAGCTGCGCAAGGTGGTACCCGACCTCGAGGTGGCCAATTGACCGCCCCTGAGGGGCGTGGCATAGCGGAGACCGCACACACCGGCAGCACCTTCCGCATCCTCCACGTCAGCACCGGCAATGTCTGCCGCTCGCCGATCACCGAGCGGCTGCACCGGCATGCCCTGACCGTCCGCCTCGGCGAGCGGCTGACCGGCGGCCTGATCGTGGAGAGCGCGGGCACGTGGGGGCACGAGGGCGCCCCGATGGAGGCCAATGCCGAGGCCGTCCTGGCCGACTTCGGCGCGGACGCGTCCGGCTTCGTCGGGCGTGAGCTGCTCGACGAGCATGTGATCCGCGCGGACCTGGTCCTCACCGCGACCCGCGACCACCGTGCGCAGGTGATCTCCATGGGGCACTCGGCGGGTCTGCGGACCTTCACGCTCAAGGAGTTCACCCGGCTGGTACGGGCCATAGACCCGGCGACGCTGCCGGACCCGGTCGACGAGGGCGTGGTCGAACGCGCCCGCGCGCTGGTCCGGGCGGCGGCGGCGCTGCGGGGGTGGCTGCTGGCGCCCACGGCGGAGGCGGACGAGGTGTACGACCCGTACGGCGCGCCGATCACGTTCTTCCGCTCGATCGGCGAGGAGATCCACCAGGCGCTGGACCCGGTGGTCACGGCACTGACAGGCGTGACGCCGCGGTAGGCGGCCGACGGGTCACTCTGCGGTCCTGGCCGGCAGATTCCAGCCCGTCCGGCGTTTGAGGACGGAACCGTTCGCCCCGGTGCTGGGTGCGATGTGCCTGGCGGTGCGAGGTGTGCGCCCACGCATGGATCGCCGCGTCCGTGCGGGGCCGGTCCGTCCTCAAACGCCGGACGGGCTTGTTTGCCGCCCCGTGCCTAGCATGGGAGGGCACCCAGCCCCCGAGGTCCGGAGTTCGTCATGCCGGTCGTCATCTCCTCCGCCGAGGCCGATGTCCTGCTGCGGCAGGATCCTGAGATGGCCGAGGTGATCCTCGGGGAGGCGCGGCGGCAGGCGGACGGGCTGCAGCTCATCGCCGCCGAGAACTTCACCTCGCCCGCCGTTCTCGCCGCCCTCGGCTCGCCGCTCGCCAACAAGTACGCCGAGGGCTACCCCGGCCGTCGCCACCACGGCGGCTGCGAGCTCGTCGACGCGGCCGAGCGGATCGCGGTGGCGCGGGCGAAGGCGCTCTTCGGTGCCGGGCACGCCAATGTGCAGCCGCACTCGGGCTCCTCCGCCGTTCTCGCCGCGTACGCGGCCCTGCTGCGCCCCGGGGACACCGTGCTGGCGATGGGGCTCGCGTACGGCGGACACCTCACCCATGGCTCGCCCGCCAACTTCTCGGGCCGCTGGTTCGACTTCGTGGGATACGGGGTCGACGAGGAGACGGGCCTGATCGACTACGAGCAGGTCCGCGCCCTGGCCCGGAAGCACCGCCCCAAGGCCGTCGTCTGCGGCTCCATCTCGTATCCGCGGCATATCGACTACGCCGCGTTCCGCGAGATCGCCGACGACGTCGGGGCGTATCTGATCGCGGACGCGGCGCATCCGATCGGCCTGGTCGCCGGGGGCGCGGCGCCCAACCCCGTGCCGTACGCCGATGTGGTGTGCGCCACCACGCACAAGGTGCTGCGCGGCCCCCGCGGCGGGATGGTCCTCTGCGGCGAGAACCTCGCCGAGCGCGTCGACCGCGCGGTGTTCCCGTTCACCCAGGGCGGCGCCCAGATGCACACGATCGCCGCCAAGGCCGTCGCGTTCGGCGAGGCGGCCGCCCCGGCGTTCACGGCGTACGCGCACCAGGTCGTCGCCAACGCCCGCGCGCTCGCGGACGCGTTGGCAGCGGAGGGTCTCCGTATCACCACGGACGGTACGGACACCCATCTGATCACCGCCGATCCCGGGCCTCTCGGCCTGGACGGCAAGGCGGCCCGCGGCCGGCTGGCCGCCGCGGGTGTGGTTCTCGACACATGCGCGCTGCCGTATCCGGACGCCCGGGGCATCCGGCTGGGCACCGCCGCCGTGACCACACAGGGCATGGCAGAGCCCGAAATGGCGCGCATCGCGGCCCTCTTCACCGCGGCGTTGCGCGGGGGCGCGGAGACGGCGCGTAGGGTCCGTACCGAAGTACGGGACCTGGCGGGGCGGTTCCCTCCGTATGGGAAGCTTTCCTGACGGGAACACGGTGCGGCGTACAGCCGTGCAACCATCCCGCTCGGCAGCCCGTCCTGGCTCATATGGCGACGCGGTATCCACCGGTGGGTCCGGCGAGGGCTAGGGTGTGGGGCTGAGATGGCCAGCGATTCCTGTGGGGCAGCCCGTGCGTGATTACCTGCTGACGCTCTGTGTGACGGCTGCGGTGACCTATCTGCTGACCGGCCCGGTGCGGAAGTTCGCCATCGCGACCGGGGCGATGCCGGAGATCCGCGCCCGTGACGTGCACCGCGAACCGACGCCGAGACTCGGCGGTATCGCCATGTTCTTCGGGCTGTGCGCCGGACTGCTCGTCGCGGACAACCTGCAGAACCTCAACGGCGTCTTCGAACTGTCCAACGAGCCGCGGGCGCTGCTCTCCGGCGCCGCCCTGATCTGGCTGATCGGTGTCCTGGACGACAAGTTCGAGATCGACGCCCTGATCAAGCTCGGCGCGCAGATGATCGCCGCGGGCGTCATGGTCATGCAGGGTCTGACGATCCTGTGGATCCCGGTGCCCGGCGTCGGCATGGTCTCGCTGACCTCCTGGCAGGGCACGCTCCTGACCGTCGCGCTGGTCGTGATCACGATCAACGCCGTCAACTTCGTGGACGGCCTCGACGGTCTCGCGGCCGGCATGGTGTGCATCGCCGCCGCGGCCTTCTTCCTGTACACCTACCGGCTCTGGTACGGGTACGGCATCGAGGCCGCCGCCCCCGCCACGCTCTTCGCGGCGATCCTGATGGGGATGTGCGTGGGCTTCCTGCCGCACAACATGCATCCCGCGCGGATCTTCATGGGCGACTCGGGATCGATGCTGATCGGTCTGGTGCTCGCCGCGGGCGCGATCTCGGTGACCGGACAGGTCGACCTCGATGTGCTGAAGATCTTCGAGGGCTCCACCCGCGAGGCCACTCACGCCGCGCTGCCCGTCTTCATCCCGCTGTTCCTGCCCCTGACGATCATCGCGATCCCCTTCGCCGACCTGGTGCTGGCGATCGTGCGCCGTACCTGGAACGGGCAGTCGCCGTTCGCCGCCGACCGGGGCCATCTCCACCACCGGCTGCTGGAGATCGGGCACTCGCACAGCAGGTCGGTGCTGATCATGTACTTCTGGTCCGCGCTGATCGCGTTCGGAGTGGTGGCGTACTCGGTCCACTCGGCGTCGATGTGGATCCTGCTGGTGGTCGTCGCGCTCAGCGCGGTGGGGCTGGTGCTTCTGCTGCTGCCGCGGTTCACGCCGAGGGCTCCGCTCTGGGCGGAGTCGTTCGTACCGCCGCGCTACCGGCGCAGGCAGCGGCCCCCACATGCCGTCGACGCCGCCCAGGCCGCCGGGGCCGCCGAGACGGGGGAGATCACTCCCGTACCGGCGCTGGCGATGGCGCAGGAGGCGCAGGCCGGGCCGCAGCCGGTGGCCGAGGAGCGTACGCCTGTTCCCGCCGGCGTCAACGGGGCGACCGCGCTGGGCGCTCGTTCGCGTTTTCCCGACCGTCGAAAGGCCGGTTCGAGGAACTGACGGCGGGTCCATTACCCTCAGCAGGGCCCTATACCAGACAACATGCACCGGTGTCCTGCACACACGCGCGGGGTAACTCTCATGTGTGACAGTGAGCACACCACCTTGGTAAAGCTCTCATCAAATAGTTTGTGATACTGTTCACGAGACCCGGCGACAGAGCCGAAGGACCGGAGTGCGACGGTTCGTTGGCCCGAGAAACCTTCTCTCGGACCGGGCCTACGCTCGTCCATGACGACACCATCTGCCCCACCCAGCAAGCGGAGCTGCCGCCATGCCGTCCAACGACGTCCGGATCCTGCTGCACACCGCCGTTCCCACGGCCGCCGCCGGCGTGATCGCCACGGTGGTCGCCGGTGTGGCCGCGGGCGGCAAGGGTGCTCTGGGGGCCGGTGTCGGGACGCTGGTGGTCGTGCTGTTCATGGGTATCGGGCTGGTGGTCCTCCAGCGCACGGCGGCCTCACTGCCGCATCTGTTCCAGGCGATGGGGCTGATGCTGTACACGGCACAGCTCCTGCTGCTCTTCATCTTCGTGGCCGCGTTCAAGAACACCACCTTGTTCAACCCGAAGGCCTTTGCCATCACGCTCGTTGTGGCGACTCTCGTCTGGGTCGCCGCTCAGGCCCGCGCCCATATGAAGGCCAAGATCCTCTACGTCGACCCCGCCGCCTCCTCCGAGAAGTCGGGGTCGTCGGCGTGAGGAGTAGGGCCGGGATAAGTGCCCGTTCGAAATCCTGCTATCGTCCGGTGCCAACTGCGGCATTGCGGGCGCGGGCATCCGAGCTGACGCCTGTTCTCACGCGAGGCTCACCGCCCGACCGCCGTCCCCACATCCGTACCACCCCCAGTCCAGTGCCGAACCGCGGCTCCGCGCCGCGCCGACACAACGAGGTTGCCGTACCTATGCGCCATGCTGAAGGAGCCCGCGGTGAGTGCTGACCCGACGCAGGTGCTCGCCTTCGAGACCGACTGCCACATCTTCGAGGGATGTGGCTTCCCGGCACCCGGCCTGCACTCGTTCCTGTTCGAGCCCATCGTGGGCAGCCCGGACAGCAACCTGTACTTCAACAAGACGATGCTGCTGGCGCTGCTCGGTTCCCTCATCATCGTGGTCTTCTTCTGGGCCGCTTTCCGTAAGCCGAAGGTTGTCCCGGGCAAGCTTCAGATGGTGGCCGAGGCCGGGTACGACTTCGTACGCCGCGGGGTCGTCTACGAGATCATCGGCAAGAAGGAGGGCGAGAAGTATGTACCGATCGTCGTCTCCCTCTTCTTCTTCGTCTGGATGATGAACCTCTGGTCGATCATCCCGGTCGCCCAGTTCCCGGTGACGGCGATCATCGCCTACCCGGCGGTGCTCGCGTTCATCGTCTATGTCCTGTGGGTGTCGCTCACCTTCAGGCGCCACGGCTTCGTCGGCGCCTTCAAGAACTTCAGCGGTTACGACAAGTCGCTCGGCCCGGTTCTGCCGCTCTCGATGGCCATCGAGCTGTTCTCGAACCTGCTGATCCGCCCGTTCACCCACGCCGTGCGACTCTTCGCGAACATGTTCGCGGGCCACACGCTGCTGCTGCTCTTCACGATCGCGAGCTGGTACCTGCTCAACGGCATCGGTATCGCCTACGCCGGCGTCTCGTTCGTGATGGTCATCGTCATGACCGTCTTCGAGCTCTTCATCCAGGCCCTTCAGGCGTATGTCTTCGTGCTGCTGACGTGCAGCTTCATCCAGGGCGCGCTCGCCGAGCACCACTGACCGTCCTCCGTCCCAGACCCCACAGTCGTCCGGTGGCCAACCCCCACCGGTCCGTGAAAGAGAAGGAAGAACTGGCATGTCCGAGACTCTTGCCGCCGTATCCGGTTCGCTCGGCTCCATCGGCTACGGCCTGGCCGCGATCGGCCCCGGCGTCGGCGTCGGCATCATCTTCGGTAACGGCACCCAGGCCCTCGCCCGCCAGCCCGAGGCGGCCGGCCTGATCCGTACCAACCAGATTCTTGGTTTCGCGTTCTGTGAGGCGCTCGCCCTCATCGGTCTGGTCATGCCGTTCGTCTACGGCATCTGATCGCTCACGACCAGTCCCACTAGACGAAAGGCACTGATGTGAGCCCACTGCTCAATATCGCGGCTGAGGAGATGGAAAACCCCCTCATTCCGCCGATTCCCGAGCTTGTCATCGGTCTGATCGCCTTCGTCATCGTCTTCGGCTTCCTCGCCAAGAAGCTCCTCCCGAACATCAACAAGGTTCTGGAAGAGCGCCGAGAGGCCATCGAGGGTGGCATCGAGAAGGCGGAGGAGGCCAAGACCGAGGCCCAGAGCGTGCTGGAGCAGTACAAGGCCCAGCTCGCCGAAGCCCGCCACGAGGCCGCGCGTCTCCGCCAGGAGGCCACCGAGCAGGGCGCCGTCATCATCCAGGAGATGAAGGCGGAGGGGCAGCGGCAGCGTGAGGAGATCATCGCCGCCGGTCACGCCCAGATCGAGGCCGACCGCAAGGCCGCGGCCAGCGCGCTGCGCCAGGACGTGGGCAAGCTCGCCACGGAGCTGGCCGGCAAGCTGGTCGGTGAGTCCCTGGAGGACCACGCCCGGCAGAGCCGCACCATCGACCGCTTCCTCGACGAGCTCGAGGACGGCGCCGAGAAGGCCGAGGCCAGGCGATGAACGGAGCGAGCCGCGAGGCACTGGCAGCCGCACGCGAGCGTCTCGACGCGCTGACCGACAGCACGTCGGCCGACGCGGCGAAGCTCGCCGGGGAACTGGCCGCCGTAACCGCGCTGCTCGACCGCGAGGTGTCGCTGCGCCGGGTTCTTACCGACCCGGCGCAGCCCGGCGAGGCAAAAGCCGAGCTGGCCGGACGGCTGCTGAGCGGCCAGGTGAGCGGCCCGGCCGCCGATCTGGTCTCCGGCATGGTCCGCTCCCGCTGGTCGCAGCCGCGCGATCTGGTCGACTCCGTCGAGGAGCTGGCCGCCATCGCCGAGCTGACCGCCGCCCAGCGGAACGGGACGCTCGACGACGTGGAGGACGAGCTGTTCCGGTTCGGCCGGATCGTGGAGTCCAGCACCGGGCTGCGCGCCGCGCTGACCGACCGGTCCGCCACGGTCTCCGCCAGGACCGCGCTGCTCAGTGAGCTGCTCGGCGGCCGTGCCGATCCGGCCACGGAACGCCTGGTTGTGCGCCTTGTGACGCAGCCCCGTGGACGTAGCCTGGAAGCGGGTCTCCAGACCCTGTCCCGGCTCGCCGCGGCGCGCCGGGACCGGATGGTCGCGGTCGTCACCTCGGCGGTACCGCTCACCGACGGACAGAAGCGGCGCCTCGGCGCGGCACTGGCGAAGCTGTACGGCCACCCGATGCACCTGAATCTGGACGTGGACCCCGAGGTCCTCGGCGGGATCTCGGTGCGGGTCGGCGACGAGATCATCAACGGCACGGTCGCGGACCGTCTCGCGGAGGCGGAACGGCGGCTCGCCGGCTGACTCGCGGAGCGCCGGGCAGCAGCGGCAGGCAACAGAACAGAGCAGCACCAGCGGCCCGGTTGGGCCGTGCAGAGATTGCAGAAGATTCCTGGGGGTCGCCCCCAGACCCCGAGATACGCAGACCCCCAAAGAAACTTCGGGCCCAACAAGGAGAGCAGGGAACCCAGATGGCGGAGCTCACGATCCGGCCGGAGGAGATCCGGGACGCGCTGGAGAACTTTGTCCAGTCGTACAAGCCGGACGCGGCCTCGCGCGAGGAGGTCGGTACGGTCAGCGTGGCCGGCGACGGTATCGCGAAGGTCGAGGGCCTTCCCTCGGCCATGGCGAACGAGCTGCTGAAGTTCGAGGACGGCACCCTCGGTCTCGCCCTCAACCTTGAGGAGCGCGAGATCGGTTCGATCATCCTCGGTGAGTTCAGCGGTATCGAGGAGGGGCAGTCGGTCACCCGTACCGGCGAGGTCCTCTCCGTCGCCGTCGGCGAGGGCTACCTGGGTCGCGTCGTCGACCCGCTCGGCAACCCGATCGACGGCCTCGGCGAGATCGAGACCGAAGGCCGCCGCGCCCTTGAGCTTCAGGCTCCGGGCGTCATGGTCCGCAAGTCCGTCCACGAGCCGATGCAGACCGGCTACAAGGCCGTCGACGCCATGGTGCCGATCGGCCGCGGCCAGCGTCAGCTCATCATCGGCGACCGCCAGACCGGCAAGACCGCGCTGGCCGTCGACACGATCATCAACCAGCGCGACAACTGGCGCTCGGGCGACAGCAACAAGCAGGTCCGCTGCATCTATGTCGCCATTGGCCAGAAGGGCTCCACCATCGCGTCCGTACGCGGTGCGCTGGAGGAGGCGGGCGCCCTCGAGTACACGACGATCGTCGCCGCCCCCGCGTCCGACCCGGCCGGCTTCAAGTACCTGGCGCCGTACACCGGCTCGGCCATCGGCCAGCACTGGATGTACCAGGGCAAGCACGTTCTGATCATCTTCGACGACCTCTCGAAGCAGGCCGACGCCTACCGCGCGGTGTCCCTGCTGCTGCGCCGTCCGCCGGGCCGTGAGGCCTACCCGGGCGATGTCTTCTACCTGCACTCGCGTCTGCTGGAGCGCTGCGCCAAGCTCTCCGACGACCTGGGCGCCGGTTCGATGACGGGTCTCCCGATCGTCGAGACGAAGGCCAACGACGTGTCGGCCTTCATCCCGACCAACGTGATCTCCATCACCGACGGCCAGTGCTTCCTGGAGTCCGACCTGTTCAACGCCGGGCAGCGGCCCGCGCTGAACGTCGGTATCTCGGTCTCCCGAGTCGGTGGTTCCGCCCAGCACAAGGCCATGAAGCAGGTCTCCGGCCGACTGCGTGTGGACCTCGCCCAGTACCGCGAGCTGGAGGCGTTCGCGTCCTTCGGCTCCGACCTGGACGCGGCCTCCAAGGCGGCCCTGGAGCGCGGCAAGCGCATGGTCGAGCTGCTGAAGCAGCCGCAGTACTCGCCGTACCCCGTCGAGGAGCAGGTCGTCTCCGTCTGGGCCGGCACCACCGGCAAGATGGACGACGTACCGGTCCTCGACATCCGCCGCTTCGAGACCGAGCTGCTGGAGTACCTGCGCCGTGAGCGCAAGGAGCTGCTGACCAGCATCGCCGAGGGCGGCAAGATGTCGGACGACACGCTCCAGTCCATCGCCGACGCCATCGCCGCCTTCAAGCGGCAGTTCGAGACCTCGGACGGCAAGCTCCTCGGCGACGACGCGCCGGCCGTCAACGTCTCCAAGTGACGACGGAAGGGACCTGACTCATGGGAGCCCAGCTCCGGGTCTACAAGCGTCGCATCCGATCCGTCACCGCGACCAAGAAGATCACCAAGGCGATGGAGATGATCGCCGCCTCGCGCATCGTCAAGGCGCAGCGCCATGTGGCGGCCTCCACGCCGTACGCGACCGAGCTGACCCGCGCGGTCACCGCGGTGGCGACGGGGTCGACGACCAAGCACCCGCTGACCACCGAGGTGGAGGCGCCGGTCCGTGCCGCGGTCCTGCTCATCACGAGCGACCGCGGTCTGGCCGGCGGCTACTCCTCGAACGCCATCAAGGCGGCGGACCGGCTCACCGAGCGGCTCCGTGGTGAGGGCAAGGAGGTCGACTCGTACATCGTCGGCCGCAAGGGTGTCGCCTACTACACCTTCCGTGAGCGCAAGATCGCGGACTCGTGGGGCGGCTTCACCGACAACCCGACGTACGCGGACGCCAAGCGGATCGCGGCGCCGCTGATCGAGGCCGTACAGCAGGACACGGCCGAGGGCGGTGTCGACGAGCTGCACATCGTCTTCACCGAGTTCATCTCGATGCTGACGCAGACGCCGGTGGAGCACCGGCTGCTGCCCCTCAGCCTCGAAGGCGCGGCCGAAGAAGCGGGCACGAAGGGCGAGATCCTTCCGCTGTACGACTTCGAGCCCTCCGCGGAGGACGTCCTCGACGCCCTGCTGCCGCGGTACGTCGAGAGCCGTATCTACAACGCGCTGTTGCAGGCCGCCGCCTCCAAGCACGCCGCCACCCGGCGCGCGATGAAGTCGGCGACCGACAACGCGGGAGAGCTGATCAAGAGCCTCTCCCGGCTTGCCAACGCGGCCCGCCAGGCCGAAATCACCCAGGAAATCAGCGAGATCGTCGGAGGCGCGAGCGCCCTGTCCGACGCCACCGCGGGGAGTGACAGGTAAATGACGACGACTACCGAGAATGCTGTGACGGCCGCGGCCACGGGCCGCGTCGCCCGGGTCATCGGCCCGGTCGTCGACGTGGAGTTCCCCGTCGACGCGATGCCGGACATCTACAACGCGCTGCACGTCGAGGTCTCCGACCCGGCCGAGGCCGGCAAGAAGAAGACGCTGACCCTCGAAGTCGCCCAGCACCTGGGCGACGGCCTGGTACGCGCCATCTCGATGCAGCCCACCGACGGTCTGGTCCGCCAGGCCACCGTGACCAACACGGGCGCCGGGATCACCGTCCCGGTCGGCGATGTGACCAAGGGCAAGGTGTTCAACACCCTCGGTCAGATCCTGAACCTGCCCGAGGCCGAGTCGCAGATCACGGAGCGCTGGCCGATCCACCGCAAGGCCCCGGCCTTCGACCAGCTCGAGTCCAAGACCGAGATGTTCGAGACCGGCCTGAAGGTCGTCGACCTGCTGACCCCGTACGTCAAGGGCGGCAAGATCGGTCTGTTCGGTGGTGCGGGCGTCGGCAAGACCGTCCTCATCCAGGAAATGATCATGCGTGTGGCCAATCTGCACGATGGTGTTTCCGTGTTCGCCGGCGTCGGTGAGCGCACCCGTGAGGGCAACGACCTGATCGACGAGATGGCCGAGTCGGGCGTGCTCGACAAGACCGCGCTGGTCTTCGGTCAGATGGACGAGCCGCCGGGCACCCGTCTCCGGGTGGCGCTCTCCGCGCTGACCATGGCGGAGTACTTCCGCGATGTGCAGAAGCAGGACGTGCTGCTCTTCATCGACAACATCTTCCGCTTCACCCAGGCCGGTTCCGAGGTCTCCACGCTGCTCGGGCGCATGCCCTCCGCGGTGGGTTACCAGCCGACCCTGGCGGACGAGATGGGTGTGCTCCAGGAGCGCATCACCTCGACCCGTGGTCACTCGATCACCTCCATGCAGGCGATCTACGTGCCCGCGGACGACCTGACCGACCCGGCCCCGGCCACGACCTTCGCGCACCTCGACGCGACGACCGTGCTGTCGCGTCCGATCTCGGAGAAGGGCATCTACCCGGCGGTGGACCCGCTGGACTCGACGTCCCGCATCCTGGACCCCCGTTACATCTCGCAGGACCACTACGACGCGGCCAGCCGGGTCAAGGGAATCCTGCAGAAGTACAAGGACCTCCAGGACATCATCGCGATCCTCGGTATCGACGAGCTGGGCGAGGAGGACAAGCTCGTCGTCCACCGTGCCCGCCGCGTCGAGCGCTTCCTGTCGCAGAACACCCACGCCGCCAAGCAGTTCACCGGTGTGGACGGTTCCGACGTACCGCTCGACGAGTCGATCACCGCGTTCAACGCGATCTGCGACGGGGACTACGACCACTTCCCCGAGCAGGCGTTCTTCATGTGCGGTGGCATCGAGGACCTCAAGGCCAACGCCAAGGAGCTCGGCGTCTCCTGAGCCTTGTGCTTGCAGAGGGGGGCGGGTTCGTCCCGCCCCCCTCCGACGCTCTCTCCGACAACCCATAGAATCAAGACCGACACCCGGCGGAAACCGTCGGGTGGTGACCCGAGGAGCCACCCTTGGCCGCTGAGCTGCATGTCGAGCTGGTCGCCGCGGACCGCAGTGTCTGGTCCGGCGAGGCCACCCTGGTCGTCGCGCGCACCACGTCCGGCGACATCGGCGTCATGCCCGGTCACCAGCCGCTGCTCGGTGTGCTGGAATCGGGCCCGGTGACCATCCGTACGAGTGATGGTGGAACGGTGGTGGCCGCGGTGCACGGCGGCTTCCTCTCGTTCGCCGACAACAAGCTTTCGCTGCTGGCGGAGATCGCCGAGCTGGCGGACGAGATCGACACCCAGCGCGCGGAGCTGGCGCTGGAGCGTGCGAAGTCGGACGAGGACGATGCCGCCCAGCGGCGCGCCGATGTCCGGCTGCGTGCGGTGGCGGTGCGCTGAGCCCTGCCACAACGGTTCTACCCTCAGCCGCGGCCCTGGCTGGACTTCTCCAGACCGGGTCGCGGCTGAGGCGATGCAGGTGCGGTTTGTGTTCCGGTACTGAACGAGGCGAGGAGGTCGGTGGTGATGGTCCTCGCTCTGCTCGTCTGCGGACTGGTGGTCGTACTGGTCGCGGTGGGGCTCTTCGTCTTCGGACTGCGCCGGCGGCTGATCCAGCGCTCCGGCGGGACATTCGACTGCAGTCTGCGCTGGAACGTGCCGGAGGAGCCCGATCTCTCCGGCAAGGGCTGGGTGTACGGGGTGGCCCGCTACAACAGCGACCGCATCAACTGGTTCCGGGTCTTCTCGTACGCCCCGCGCCCGCGCCGTACGCTGGAGCGCTCCGCGATCGAGGTGCTGGCACGCCGGGCGCCGGAGGGCGAGGAGGAGCTGGCGCTGCTCTCGGACGCGGTGATTCTGGGCTGTGTGCACAAAGGGGTACGGCTGGAACTCGCGATGAGCGATGACGCGCTGACGGGCTTTCTGGCGTGGCTGGAGGCTGCGCCGCCGGGACAGCGGGTGAATGTGGCCTGAGGGCCGCGGCTTGTACGGCCTTGCTTGAGGCATACGGGGCTTGTACGGCCTTGCCGAGGCATGCGGAAGGGGGCGGCGCTCAGGCGCCGCCCCCTTCGTCATGCCGTGCCGGTGGTTATCCGATGCCGTTCTTGACCGCGGTCACCAGCTCGCCGTTCGAGGTGTCTCCGGTGAAGTCCCAGAAGAAGGCACCTCCCAGGCCCTGCTGCTTCGCCCAGGCCGTCTTGGTCGCGATGGTGGCCGGGGTGTCGTAGCTCCACCAGTTGCTGCCGCACTTGGCGTACGCGGTGCCCGCGATGGTGCCGGTGGGCGGGCAGGTGTTCTTGAGGACCTTGTAGTCCTCGATGCCCGCCTCGTACGTTCCGGGAGCCGCGCCCGTCGCGCTGCCGCCCGGGGCGTCCTGTGTCACTCCGGTCCAGCCGCGCCCGTAGAAGCCGATGCCGAGCAGCAGCTTGTTCGCCGGCACGCCCTGCGCCTTGAACTTGGCTATCGCGTCCGCGGAGTTGAAGCCCTGCTGCGGGATGCCCGGGTACGAGGTGAGCGGGGAGTGCGGGGCCGTCGGGCCCTGCGCGGCGAAGGCGCCGAAGAAGTCGTACGTCATGACGTTGAACCAGTCCATGTACTGGGCCGCGCCCGCGTAATCGGCCTTCTCGATCTTGCCGCCGGTCGAGGCGTCCGCCGTGACGGCCGCCGTGACCAGGTTGTTCGAGCCGAACTTGGCGCGCATGGCCTGCATCATGTTCTTGAACGCCGCCGGACCGCTGGTGTCACAGGTCAGACCGCAGGCGTTCGGGTACTCCCAGTCCAGGTCGATGCCGTCGAAGACATCGGCCCAGCGCGGGTCCTCCACCAGGTCGTAGCAGGACTGCGCGAAGGCCGTCGGGTTCTGTACGGCCTGGCCGAAGCCGCCGGACCAGGTCCAGCCGCCGAAGGACCAGAGGACCTTGATGTGCGGGTACTTGGCCTTCAGCTTGCGGAGCTGGTTGAAGCTGCCGCGCAGCGGCTGGTCCCAGGTGTCGGCGACGCCGTCGACGCTCTGGTCGGCGGTGTACGCCTTCTCGTAGTCGGCGTACGAGTCACCGATCGTGCACTTGCCGCCGGTCACATTGCCGAAGGCGTAGTTGATGTGCGTGATCTTGGCTGCGGAACCCGAGGTGTCCAGGTTCTTGACGTGGTAGTTGCGGCCGTAGACGCCCCACTCGGTGAAGTAGCCGAGCTTGACCTTGCCGCCGGGGCCCGGGTCCGTACCGCCACCGCCGGTCGTACGGACCGCGCGGGCGCCGCTGACCGGGCCCGTCTGGTCGGCGCTGTCACGCGCCTGGACGGTGTACGAGTAGTCGGTGCCCGCGGTCAGGCCGGAGTCCGTGTACGTCGTACCGGTGACCGTGGCGACCTTCGTACCGCCCCGCAGGACGTCGTAGTTCTTGATGCCCTTGTCATCGGTGGCCGCGGCCCAGCTCAGCGTCACCGAGTTGTTGGTGATGTTGCTGGCGGTGGGGGTGCCGGGCGCCGAGGGCGGGTTGTCGCCGGGGACGCTCGGGCCGCCGTCGCAGGACGCGCCGTTGAGCTTGCAGCCCGAAGGGGCGCCCGAGCCGCTGCCGTTGAAGCCGAAGCTCACCGAGGCGCCGGGGGCGAGGGTGCCGTTGTACGACTTGTTCTTGGCGGTCCAGTGGTTGGCCGAACCGGTGATGTCGGCGTCCCAGCCGGAGGTGACGGCGGTGCCGGAGGGGAAGTCCCACTCCACCGTCCAGGAGCTGAGGGTGGTGGTACCGGTGTTCTTCACCGTCCACTTGCCCTCGAAGCCCGTGCCCCAGTCGGAGGCCTTGGTGTACGTGGCGGTCGCCGAGGCGGCCGCCTCCGCCGGGCTGGCGAGACCGACCAGGGCCGCGAGCGGAAGCAGCAGCGCGGTCAGGCCCGCGACTGCCTTGGATCTGAATCGCGGTCTGTGGAGGGCGGGTTGGATGTTCAAGCGTGCTCCTCAGGTGAGTACCGGAGTATCAGTACCGGAGTACCGGACTGAGCGGGGGTGGGTCCGTGCACTGCTCACCCTGCGACGGCTCACCGCAGCGTGTGCGGTGAGAGTAGGAAGGTCTGGACCACTCGTCAATAGGTCCAGACCAAAGGCGAGGTGGGGCGCGGCGAGGGCCCGCTGTCGGCGCGCCCGCGGGCAGGCCGGGGGCGGACCTGCCGGCTGCTCAGGGGTCCGGCCCCGGGCGGGCCGTCGCCGCTCCGGAAGAGCCGCAGTTCAGGGCGCTTGGTAAGGCCTTTCCGGCCGGATCCCCAACTCCTGTGCCAGCACCGCCGCTTGGACCCGGCTGCGCAGTTCGAGCTTGCCGAGCAGACGGCTCACATGCGTCTTCACCGTAGCCTCCGCCAACGTCAGGCGTACGGCGATCTGCGCGTTCGACAGCCCCTCGCCGAGACAGCCGAGCACCTCGCGCTCCCTGCGCGTCAGGACGTTCAGCATCTCGGGATCCGGCCCGTCGGCCTGCCGTACGGGCGCGGGCGCGGCGAACTCCGCGATCAGCCGGCGGGTCACGGCCGGGGCGATCAGGCCCTCGCCGCGGGCCACCGTCCGTACCGCCGCGAGGAGTTCGGCGGCCTCGGCGCTCTTCAGCAGAAAGCCGGACGCGCCGGCGCGCAGCGCCCCGAAGACATACTCGTCCAGATCGAAGGTCGTCAGCATCAGGACGTCCGCGAGCCCCTCGCCGACCACCGCCCGGGTCGCCGACACCCCGTCGAGCCGCGGCATCTGCACGTCCATCAGCACCAGATCGGGGCGGAGTTCGCGGGCCATCGCGACCGCCTCCTCGCCGTCCGCGGCCTGCCCGACGACCTCGATGCCGGGCGCGCTGCGCAGGATGAGGACCAGGCCCGCGCGTACCGCCGACTGGTCCTCGGCGACCAGCACCCGGATCGTCATGCCGTACCGCTTCTCGCCATGCCGCGTCTCGTCATGCGGCTTCTCGTCAAGCCGTACCGCTTCATGCCGTACCGCTTCTCGTCATGCTGCATCGCTTCCTTCCGTGACGGGCAGCTCGGCCCGTACCCGCCAGATCTTGCCCGTCCCGTCCCCGGTGGTGGCCGGGCCCGCCTCGAACTCCCCGTCCAGCAGCGCCACCCGCTCCCGCATCCCGACCAGACCGGCCCCGGAGCCGGGCGCGCGCGGCCCCGGCACCATGGGTGCCTCGCCGAACGGGCTGCTGACGCACACGGTAAGCGCCCGCTTGGAGCGGGCCAGCTCGACGGTGACGGTGCCGGGGGCGGCGTGCTTGAGGGCGTTGGTGAGGGACTCCTGGACGATGCGGTACGCGGCCAGCTCGACGGGGGCGGGGAGGCCGGGGGTACGGCTGCGGGAGTCGGCCGGAGGGTCCTCTTCTTGCCGGTCCTGTTGCGGGTCCTGCTGATCGTGGTGCTCGTGGTGGTTGTTCGGCCGGCCGGTGTGGCGGTCGTACGGCTGGTCCTCGCGGCGGTCGTCCAGGGTGAAGGCGAGACCGCTGGACGCGCCGTTCGTACGGGCCTGCTCCAGCAGTGTGTCCAGTGCGCGCAGGGTCGGCGCGGCGGCCGGCTCACCGTCCCCGCTGCCGTCCCGCAGCAGCCCGATCAGTCTGCGCATCTCGGCCAGCCCCTCGACGCTGTTCTCCCGGATGACGGAGAGCGCCTCCCGGGTCGTCCGCTCGTCGCCCAGGGAGAGCGCGGCGGTGGAGTGGATCGCGATCGCCGAGAGATGGTTGGCGACCATGTCGTGCAGCTCACGGGCCATCCGGGCGCGCTCCGCCCGTACCGCCTGACCGCGGTCGATCTCGGCCAGCAGCGCGGTCTGCTCGGCGCGCAGCCGCGCGGCCTCGGCGGCGTCGCGGTGGTTGCGCACCACGGCGCCGGTGGTGGCGGGGGCGAAGCTGAGCAGCCCGGTGACCACGCCCAGCAGCAGGGCCGCCACCTCATGGATCCAGGCGACCATCCCGATCGTCACGGCGACCGTGATCAGCGCGGTGGTCCAGGGGATACGGCGGGCCGCGGCCGGTGTCCCGTACAGCACCGCCGCGTACATCAGGTCCGTGAACATCACGACCGTCGCCAGACTGCCGGTGGTGAACTGGTCGGCGACCAGCGCGAGTGTGCCGAGAATCACGGTCAGCCGCGGGGTGGTCCTGCGCAGTGTCTCCAGACCGGCCATGACGGTCATCGGCAGGAGCACCCAGGCCCCGGACAGCGGCCGGCCCTGAGGGGTGGTGTGCAGCCCGACGGCCCACAGCACCAGACCGCCGAGCAGCCCGGCCGCGGCGATCAGCAGATCGTCGCGGTGCGGGCGGCCGCGGACGGCACGGCCGTCACGGTACGGGCGCCGGAACGGGAGCGGGAACGGGAGCCGGAGCCGGGCGGAAGCGCTTGCACTCACCCGCCCATCAAACACGCTCCACGCGGCTTTCGGCCTCCCCATCCCGGGGGAGCGCCCGGTACATCGAAGGATGCAGTCACGGTTCGTCACTGACGACGACGTGCCCCGGCGGTACGGCCGGGAGTCTGGAGGGGACCGGAAGGAGAGGTCCGTGATCGTCACGCTGATCATCGTCTGCGAGGTCGGCTTCTGGGTACTGCTGGCCGCCGGACTGGCCCTGCGGTACCTGGCGGGGATGCCGCGGCTGGGCGCCGCCGTCCTGCTGCTGGAGCCGCTGCTGGAGATCGTTCTGCTGGCCGTCACGGCCGTCGACCTCAAGAACGGCGCCGAGCCCGACTGGAAACACGGTCTGGCCGCGCTCTACATCGGCTACACCGTCGCCTACGGCCACTACACCGTCAAATGGATCGACGGCCACGCCGCCCACCGCCTCGCCGGCGCCCCGCCCCCACCCAAACCCCCACGCCACGGCACCGCCCGAGCCCGCCACGAAGCCAGACTCTGGCTCCGCACGGTCCTGGCCGCGGCAGTCGCCGTAGCCCTGCTCCAACTGGCGATCTGGTACGTGGACGACGCGTCCAGCACGGGCCCCCTCACCGACTGGCAACTCAGCGCCCTGCGGCTCGTGGGCATCCACGGGGTGATCGCCCTGACGTACACGATCTGGCCGAAGAAGCCGGGGGCGGCCGAGACTGCTGCCGATGTGGAGCGGTCGTCGTCGATGACGAAGAACTGAGGGGAGGGGATTGCCGGTTCAGGGCCGGGGGAGAGGCAGCTTCGGCATCCGCGGGTGGTGCGGGAGTGGCTTCAGCGGTCGGTGAGCAGTTCCGCGTCGTGGGCAAGGACCGCGGCCTGTACGCGGTTGGCGCAGCCCGTGCGGGTGAGGATTCGGCTGATGTGTGCTTTGACCGTGCTCGCGCTCAGGTACAGCTCGTCGGCGATCTCGGCGTTGGAGAGGCCGGTGCCCAGCAGTCGCAGCACGTTCCGCTCGGCGGCGGTCAGGGTTTCGACCTTGTCCCGGGCGGCCTGGGTGTCCTGGGCGGAGCGTACGTGGCGTTCCATCAACTGCCGGGTGATACGAGGGGCCAGCACGGGTTCGCCGGTGGCGGCGAGGCGTACCGCGTGGATCAGTTCGGTGGGGCCGGTGTCCTTGAGGAGGAAGCCGCTCGCGCCGACCCGCAGGGCCCGTGTCACGCTCTGCTCCTTGCCGAAGGCCGTGAGCATCACCACGTGAGTGGACGGGGAGATACGGGCGATGTCCTCGGCGGCTGCGATGCCGTCCCTGGCCGGCATCTGGATGTCGAGCAGTGCCACGTCGATCGTCCGGTCCCGGCAGGCCACGACGGCTTCGTGGCCGTCACCCGCTTCGGCCACCACCTCGATGTCCTCGGCGTTCTCCAGGATCAGCCTGATACCGGCGCGCATCAACGCCTCGTCGTCGGCTATGAGGACTCGGATCACCGCTTCATCCTAGGGCGGCTTCATCCCCGCATCCCCGAGCGGCTTCATCTCAGAGCGGCCATCGCCAGGAGCATGATCAGGAAGGTCGCCGTGGGCAGGATCACGAGCGTGGCCGCGCAGCCCGCGCCCAGCACCCGTGGCCAGGTGAGGACTTCGTCCGACAGCGGAGGGCTGGTTCCTGTGGGCGGGGTGCCCGACGGGGGTACGGCGAGGGCGTGTACGGCCAGGGCAGGTACGGCCACGGTGGTGCCGTCCGGACGGCACGGCAGTACGGCGGCCAGGCGGAACCCGCCGTCGGGCAGAGGGCCGGCCGCGAAAGAACCCCCGAGCAGTGCGATCCGCTCCTCCAGGCCGGCCAGCCCGCTGCGGCTTCCGGTCCCCTGGTGACGTCCCGCGCGCGGCGCCTCGTTGGTGACGGAGACTTCGATCCAGCCGGGGCTGCTGCCCTTGCCGCCGGGGTCGCCCTTGCTGCCGGAGCTGGTCCTGCCGCCGGGGCTGCTGCCCCTGCCGCCCAGGCTGATCCCGTCGGCGGGGCTGATCCCGACCCGCACCCGCGTGGGCGCACCGGACGCGTGCTTGAGTACGTTCGTCAGCCCCTCGCGGACCACGCGGTGCAGCGACTGGCGCGTGCGCGGGCCCGGTTCGGCCGTGTCGGGGAGCGACCAGTCGAGTTCGACGGTGACACCCGCCTGCCGGGACTCCGCCACCAGAGCGGTGATGTCCTCGCGCGTTCCCCGGTTCGCGTCGGGCTCGGGCACCGCCGCCGCCACGTCCTCGCGCCGCAACAGGCCCAGGATGTCGCGCAGTTCCTCCATCGCCGTACCGGCGGTCGTACGCAGCAGCTCGGCCTGCCCGGCCAGCGGCGGTGCCTGGCGCGCGGCGGCCAGTTCCAGCGCCCCGGCGTGCACCGATATCAGGCTCAGCCGATGGCCGAGGAGATCGTGCATCTCACCGGCGATACGGGTACGTTCCTCCAGCCGCGCCGCGGCGGCGGTCAGTGAACGGGCCTGTTCCAGATAGGCGTTGCGTTCGCGCAGCAGACTGACCAGGGGCCGGCGCCGCCCCAGCAGGACCCCGGCGAAGGCCGGGAGCAGCACCAGGAGTACGGCGGAGACGCCGTTCCCGGCCAGCTCCTCCGCCCAGACGCCCGGCCGGAACAGCCGTACCGCGACCGTCAGCACCGCGACCACCGCGCAGGCCGCCCATACGGCGTGCCACGCGCGGCGAGGCGGCGCGATCCGGCGGGTGGCGGGCAGCACGATCAGCGGTACGACCGCCAGCACCCAGATGTTGGGGCCGACGAGCAGCGGTCCCGTACCCAGCACCGCCAGAACCGGTCGACCGCGCCGCAGCGGCATCAGCAACGCCGCGTACAGCGCTTCCAGTACGGCCAGGACCGGCCGGTCCGGGGGCAGCAGCAACAAGGGGATCAGTCCGAGGGCAGCTGTCAGCAGACAGCCCAGCGCCTCGGCGGCGACGGTACGGCGCGGGGCACGGCGCACGGCGGCCCAGCCCTCCGCCGCCCCGCGCAGCAGCGACCGCACGGCGTGTGCCGGCCGCAGCGACCGTACGGTGTCCGCCGACCGGGCGCGGCGCGACACGTGCCGCATGGTGTCCGCCGAGCCCACCGGCCGTACGGTGTGCGCCGTCCCGGACGTCGCGGTGGCGCGCGCCGTCCGGGACCCGGCAGTGGCGCGTGCCCTTCCGGACCCCGCGCGTGCCCATGCCCGTCGCGTACGTTCGAGCACGCGCCTCACCGTCATCCCTGCCCTCGCCCTGGGGTGCGTCCGCGGTGTGTCCGCGCGGCAACGGTAGCGTCGGCCGACCCGGCCGGAACATCACGGGGTCGGTCCCTCACGCGCTCGGTTCACGCGCTCAGCCGGAGACTCAGGTCCGTCTTCAGCGCGGTCAAGTCCACGCCCAGCGTGCGCAGTTGTTCCGGGACCGGTCCCTCGGCATCGTCGAGAAGCGCCGCCACGAGGTGCACCGTTCCGACGCCGGGAGCGCCGTGCTCGGCGGCGGTGAGCCGGGCCACGGCCAGGGTACGTTCGGCCGCGGCGGAGAACGGTACGTCGCCGGACACGGGGAGCGGATCGACGGCGCGGGCCGACCGGGTCAGCGACGCAGGGCGTACTCCGTGGGTACGCAGCAGACCGGCGGCTTCGTTGGCGGCCGCCAGCGCCTCGGGCAGCGACCGCCGGGCGACGGACAGCGCCCGGTCCAGGCCCAGGACGGCCAGCAGCAGATCGACCGGTTCCGCCGCGCTCCGTCCGCACCGTACGGCCTGGCGTTTGGCCTCCACGGACACCGCGAACAGGACGGGCGTACCGTCGTCGAGGCTGCCGGACGTCCACGCCATCACTTTGCGCGCCAGCCAGTTGCTCCGGTCCTCCAGCAACCCGGCCCTGCGCAGGACGGCGACGGCAGCGGACTGCGGCCGTTCGGTGCCCAAGCCCTCGGTGCCTGAGCCCTTGGTGCCCGGTTCTTCGGCTCGCGCCTCTTCGGCTCCCGCCGCGGCCCGGGTGTCGAGCGTGTCCAGCGCGGCGTACGCGGCGGCCAGGTCCAGCCGCCGCAGCGCGCACGCTTCGCGCGCCCTGGTGCCGGGGAGGTCCAGCAGCGCGCGGGCCACATGGCGGGAGAACACACCGGGGCATCCCTCCGCGCGAGCGAGCCGGAAGGCGTGGCGCAGGCAGGCGCGCAGCGCGCCGGACGGCTCGGGCCATGGCCGGTCGCCCGGCGCGTCCCCTCCGCGGAGGCGCCGCGCGGTGTGCCACTGGGCCAGGCGCCAGGCGGCGTCGACCTCGTGCTCGTCATCGGATACGGCCGAGGTGTCGCTGCTGCCATCGCTGCTGCCATCGCCGTCACCGGTGCTGTCGGCGCTGTCGGTGTCCTCGGTGCTGCCGTCGTCGCTGACCCATCCATGCCCCGCCTTGCCCGCGATCATCCCGCTCAGTGAACCGGCCCGCCGCATACCGGGGGCGATCGCCTCACCGGCTGCCGAGTCACCCAGGACCAGTGCGGCCAGCAGGTCCTCCGTGCCCACATCCGGGGACTCACGCTTGTGCGCGCGGAACAGCGTCTCGGCAAGAAGGTCGATGAGGTCGGACTCGAACTCCGTTGCCCCGGCGCCGAGTTGTGCGGAGTCGGTTGTCCCGGCGTCGGTGCGCGACGTGAGCGGAGGTCGATTTTCCATCGGGTTCCCTCGGGGTTCGGGGTGGCGGCGGCGGTGGCCCGGTCCGCGACCGACGCTAGGCGCGCGCCCCGTACCGCCGCATCGGCCGACTGGCCATGCCCACAGTCCGATCGGCCACAGCCTCACCGCTCGGCGAGGCGATCGGCAACGGGCCCTCCGCTCCCCGTCAGCCCTCCGCTCCCCGTCAGCACTCCGGTCTATCAGCAGCCCGGTCCAACAGCAATCCGGCCCGTCACCCTCCGGCCTGCGGGAACGTCTCGAAGGCGCCGGGAAGGCATCCGCCGCCGCCCCCCGGCCGTCACGATCCGTAGCCAGTAAGCCCCACACGCGCCACCCTGGGGTGTCAATAGCCTATTCGGGCGCTATTGTCCACATATGCACGATGTTCGATGCGTCCGGGGCACCCGGCAGTGCCCCCGGACCGCCGCCGGACAGCGCCCCCGTCGACGACAGAGCCCGGCGCCCGCCGCGTCGCCCGGGGCGGCATAGACGTGGGAGAGCCGGGAGGGCACGGAGCGTACGGTGACAGTCCGTACGGAGACGACCGCACCGCGGAAGAGGTGGAGCGCGTCCTGGCGGGGTTGGTGCGGGACACCGGTGCGCACATCGGCGCCGTGTATCTGCTGATCCCGGAGGACCAGGTGCTGCGCATGGTCGTGGTGACCGGCGTGTCACGGCACGTGGCCAGTCCATGGACCCGGGTGGCACTGGCCGCGCCCGTGCCGGTGGCCGAGGCGGTGCGCGAGGGCCGGCACGTGTGGGTGGCGAGCCATACGGAGCTGGCGCACCGTTTTCCCCGTACCGCGCTCGCACTGCCGTACCACGTCGCCCTGAGCGTCGTACCCCTGACGTCAGGCACCACCCGCTGGGGCGCCGTGCTCCAGATATGGCCCGGTACGCACGCTCCCGAGCTGTCGCGCCGGGAGGCACGGGTGACCAACGACGTCCGCCACCGGCTCAGCCGCCTCCTGCGGCTGGCCGCGGACGACGGGCATCCGCTGCGGCCCACGGATCTGCGCATCGTGGACCCGCCGCCCACCCGGCACGAACAGCCCGGAGCCGAGCTGACGGAACGCTTTCCGGAGGGCGTCTGCGCGCTGGACCTCGAAGGCCGTATGACATTCCTCAACGGCAAGGCCGCCGAGCTGCTGGGCCGCGGCCACCGCGACCTGCTGGGGGCGAGGCCCTGGGAAGCCCTGCCGTGGCTGAACGACCCGGTGTACGAGAACTCGTACCTGGCGGCGCTGTTCAGCCGGCTCCCCACCCCCTTCGTCGCCCTGCGGCCCCCCGACCACTGGCTGGCCTTCACCCTCTACCCCGACTGCACGGGCATCAGCGTCCGCATCACGCCCACTGATCCACCCGGTCACGACCGCGAGCCGTTCCTGACCCCGCCGGTCACGGCGCAGGCCCGCCCGGGCGCCCTGTTCCATCTGCTGCACCTGTCCACGGCCCTGACCGAGGCCGTGGGGGTCAAGGACGTCGCCGAGGCGGTCACTCGCCAGATCATGCCCGTCATCAACGTCCAAGGGCTGGCGGTGCTCACCGCCGACGAGGGAAGGATCCGGGTCGTCGCCGCCCGCGGCTTCCCGTCGGGAGTCGCGGAGTACTTCGACGGCCTCCCCCTGACCGCGGAGGGCGCGAGCCTGCGGGCCATCGCGACCGGCGCCCCCGCGTTCTACGCGAACAACGAGGAGCTGCGGCGCACCTATCCGCACATCGAGCTGTACCGGAAAATGGCCGCTTTCGCCTATCTGCCGCTGTTCGCCTCCGGCCGTACGATCGGCTGCTGCGTCCTCGGGTACGACCAGCCGCACCCCTTCTCGCCGCAGGAGCGCGCCGGTCTCACCTCGCTGGGCGGAGTGATGGCGCAGGCGCTGGAGCGGGCCCGTCTCTTCGACACCGAGAACCAGGTCGCGCGGGGTCTCCAGGCCGCGCTGCTGCCGCACGACCTGCCGCGGATCCCCGGCCTCGAAGTCGCCGCCCGCTATCTCCCGGCGACCCGCGGCATGGACATCGGCGGCGACTTCTACGACCTGATCCGGCTGGACGACACCTCGGCCGCGGCCGTCATCGGCGACGTACAGGGCCACAATGTGAACGCCGCCGCTCTCATGGGGCAGGTCCGCACGGCCGTCCACACCCACGCGAGCGCGGGCGCGCCGCCGGACGAGGTGCTCGCGCGCACCAACCGCCTGCTGATCGACCTGAGTTCGAGCCTGTTCACAAGCTGCCTGTACGCCCATCTCGACCTGCGGCACAACCGGGCCCGCATCGCGTCCGCCGGCCACCTGCCGCCCGTACTGCGCCATCCCGACGGGCGTACGGAGATCCTGGACGTACCGAACGGGCTTCTGCTCGGCATCGAGCCGGAGGCCGAGTACCGGACCGTCGAAGTGCCGCTGCCCCCCGGCGCCGTACTCGCGCTCTACACCGACGGTCTCGTCGAAGCACCCGGCACGGATCTGGAGACGGCCATCGGGGAACTCGCCGCCAGGCTGGCGGAAGAGGCCCCGGAGCCCCTGGACGCACTCGCGAAGACCCTTGTCCGCTGCGCCGGCCGGGCCCGCCAGTCCTCCCGGGGCGGCGACGACATCGCGCTGCTGCTGATGAAGATCGCCCGCTTACGGGGCCGAGTGCGTGGACGGGTACGTGGCCGGTGCGCTCGGCGGGGCGAGGCGTACACGGAGGGCTTCGGTGTCGGGCACGAACCAGAGCTGGGTGCCACGATTGCTCTCACGGACGAAGTCGCGCAGCGCGGTGCTGGCTTCGGTGTACGAGGTGATGTCGCCCACGATGGCAAGCTTCAGGCGGTAGTTGGCGAACTTCTGGACGATCTCGCCGGCGAGCCGGGTGCTCAGCCGGAAGAAGTCGTCCGTGAACCGCGCGACCGGCACCACGGCCCAGACGGCGCCGTGATACATCCCCTCGCCGATCACATCGGTCGCGGCCCGCTCATCACCGAGCGGAGGCCCGTCGGGCGCGCACATGAGGACGGGGGTGCCGTCGAGATGCTGGAGTACGTCAGGCACGGGCGGTGTCCCTTTCTCATTCCGGCTGTGTGTGAAGGGTGTTGATGACCTTCAGCAGGTCGGCGGTGGTGTCCAGAGCACCCAGGACAATGATCTTGAGGGTGGCCCGCTCCTCGTCGTACACGGTCTCGACCCGCAGACGGTCACCGCTGCCCTGACTGCCGTCGCGGCTGAGGGCGAGAGCCATGACGGTGTTGGTCAGCCTGGTCATCGCCTCGGGACTGATGGCATCGATCTGCACGATGCTGGACACCTCGGCATACCGAGTCCGCCGCACGGGCGGAGGCACCGGACTCCCGGTGAACGCCTCCAGGTCCTCCCGGGCGATCCGGTACTGCTTCCCCACCCGCGTCGCCTTGAGCCGCCCGTCCCGTACATAACCCCGCACGGTCTTGACATGCAGATCCAGCAGCCCGGCCACCTGCTCCACCGAATAGAACTCGCGCACCGAACCTTGCCCTCCGAGCACACCACTCCCTTTCCTTCCTCAAGGTAACACCTAATGGGTCAGGATGGGGAAGGAAAGGGAGTGGGTGACCTTCTGGCGTGAAACCCGCCAAGCTCAGTGACCGTGGGCGAGGCAAGTCGGGGTGGCAATGGGTGCGGCGACCCGGGCGGGCCTGCCGCCCGTCAGGCGCTGGTACCGGTGGCGGCGACGAGTTCGCGTACCCCCGCCGTCCGAGGATGCCGGGAGCGCAGTTCGGCGACGATTTTCCGGATCGCCGGACGGTCGCGCACTTCGCCGGGCGAGACGCGAACCGCGGAGAGCAGCTCTGCCGCCGTCTGCTCCGGCTTGGCGCGTTGCCACCAGGCTCGGCCGAGGTCGGTGTGCATGCGACCTTTCCGCTCGGGCGTCTTGAACTGACCTTCGTGCAGCCCGCGGCCGACTTCCAGTGCGGAGCCGGCGTCCCCCAGCGCCCAGTGGACACCGACGGCGTACAGATCGACGGCGGCCGGGGTCAGCGGGAACAGTCGGCCGTCCGGCGCTCCGTCAGGAAGACCGCGGGCGGCTCGGGTGGCTTCGCCGATCATGGTCAGGGCCTGGTCCCGGTCGCCGGCGACCGCCGCGGTGTAGGAGGTGGTGCACAGCATTTGCGCATAGGCGGAGGCCTGCGCGTCGGTGCGGAGACCCGTAGCTTCCACCCGAGCGACGGCGTCCAGGATATGCCGCTGCGCGGCGGCGGACTGGTCCTGGTGGCGCAGTACGATGCTCAGCTCGCGTGCCGCCGCGGCGGCGACGAGCGGGGAGCCGGACAGCTCCGCGTACACCGTGGCGCGGTCGGCGGCCAGCCGGGACTGGTCGTACCGCCCGATCTTTGTCAGGACCTGGGAGGCGAGGCTGTAGGCCGACGACAGCCGGGCGACAGGCATCTCCTGCCGACCATGGGCGGCATGATGGGCGTCGGCGAGCAGGCCAGGCAGCACTTGGAGGAGTTTGGCGTTCTGGCCGACGTCGAAGTGGTGGCGCGCGGTCGCGAGCCTGGTGTCGAGCGGAATCTGTGAACCGGTGGGGCCGGGCATGCTGGCAAGCGCGTTTTTTGCGGCGCAACTCTATTGGCTGGTGGGGGCCTTAACCCGAGTGACGCCACAAGGACATGCGCCGGAACACCAACCTCGCGGGCGGCGTCCTGGAGGAGTGCCAGGTCGGAGTGTCGGCCGTGTCGCTCAAGGCGGGAGACGGTCGAGGCGGAGCAACCAATGCGTGCGCCCAGGTCTGCTTGGCGCCAGCCGCGGGTCTGTCGCCCCACCCGGACGAGTCCGCCGGGGTCGTGGTGATCAACGAGCGTACGGACCTGGCTGGTGCTCCACAGCGGATCGGTGCTCATCGGGCTCCCCGGATGGCAGGCGTGCCGTCCACCCACGGTAGGCGGAGCCTGACATTACGTACATGTGTGCGGGATCTGCACATGCGATGCGGGAAGCCGCAGTCGATCACTGGCGGTGGCCGGTGACCGGTCTTCTGGAGGTGCGGCTCCGCTCTGGGGGGCGGGGCCCCGACCATGGAGGACAGCATGGCAACAGCAGTCGAGACCAAGGTCCGTGACCCGCGGGACTTCGTGAAGCCCGAGGTCTGGGACCGTGGGGCCAGGGCCTGGGGATGTGCTGCGGTCGGCTGGCTGACACCGCGGTGCACGTGTTCATCCTGGACACCAGGAACTATCGCGAGTGGTGCCACGAGCAGTTCGACGGCCGTTTCCTGGAGCACATCCCTGAGATCGAGTTCAAGTACGACGGCTCGGTGGAGCGCACGGCGCGGATCATCGCCGACAATGGCTTCGCGGTCGACTGGAAGCTGTGGGAGCGGGATTACGCCAAGTGCGGTCCTTGTCGCCCCGGGGAGGACTGCCACTGACTCGCCGGCTCGGTCCGGTCGGGGCCCGGCAGCCGCTGTGCTGCCGGGCCCTGGTGCGTGCACTGCCGGCATTCGGGCGAAAGGCGTGATCCCGTCGTGGCGTACGGGACTGCTGGGTACGGTGTCCAGTCCGTAGGACCCTTCCCGGAGGAAGCGCATGCCCCGCGAGTCGGCCAATCTGCCCGAGTACTGGGACGGCTACAAGCCCCATCGCGGCGACGGCGAGCAACAGGCGCCGGAGGCGGACGTGTTCGCCTGGACCCAGTACGACGGGCACGGCCCGGGTGCGGAGTTCCTGGGCAGCCCTCGGACCGCGCTGGAGTTGGGCTCGGCCGAGGGCAAGGAGGCCGTGCAGCTCGCCCGTACCGGCGTTCTGGTGACCGCGCTCGACTTCTCCGCCGCGCAGATCGCCCGCGCCCGCCGCTGGTGGGACGGCACGCCGGGGCTGGCCTTCGTCCACGCCGAGGCCTGCGACCACCTCACGCGTACGGACACGACGTACGACACCGTCTTCTCCATCTGGGGCGCGATCTGGTTCACCGACCCCGCCGATCTGATCCCGCTCGTCGCCAAGCGCCTCAACCCGGGCGGCATTCTCGCCTTCTCCCAGGCCGAACCGATCGAGGGGTACGAGGGCCCGCAGCCGATGTACGGCAATGGCCTCGCCGGCCGCAAACTGCCGCTTGTGCGCTGGTCGTACGCCCCGGACTGGTGGGCCGACCTCCTCAAGCGCCAGGGCTTCACCGACGTCGACGCGCAAGTCCTCGCGGCCCCCGACCCGGCCGACGTCGGCACGCTGATGGTCCGCGCCCGCATCCCCGCGTAGGGGTTACTGGCCCACCCGTCCGTCGACGCACTCGCGCAGCAGGTCGGCGTGTCCGCAGTGGCGGGCGTACTCCTCGATCCTGTGCACCATCAGCTCCCGGACCGCGATCCCGTCCTTCCCCACACGCTCGCTCAGATCCGGGTGCTCGGCCAACGCGGCGTCGGTCGCGGTCTGTTCGCGCTCCAGGTCGGCGTACGCGGCGTCGACCACGGTCTGGTCGGCGATGGCTCCGTTGAAGTCCGCGTCACGCTCGCCGTACAGCTTGGGCAGCGGATCACCGTCGCTGATCCAGTTGCGCCAGTCCCGTTCGACCTCGACGAGGTGCCGGACCAGACCGAGCAGCGACATCGTCGACGGCGGAACCGACCGGCGGGCCAATTGCTCCGCGTCCAGGCCCTCGCACTTCATCCGCAGGGTCAAGCGGTAGTCCGCCAGAAAGTCCAGCAGCGTCGCAAGCTCGCCGTCCGGACTGGCTCCGTCCCTGTTACGGGGGTCGTCGTCCGGGTCGGCCCACATGTCGGGGTAGACGGTTGCCTGGGTCCATCGCGCCGGTTGATCACTCTGGTCACTCATGCGCCCATGTTCGGCCGCGAGGGCCCGGGCTCGCCAGTGCATTGCGTTGCAGGAACCGCCTCCGGCTGTCGGGCCGGAGGCGGTTCTTTGCGTCCTGGGTGTGGGTCAGTTCACGCCCACAGCGTTCAGGATTGCCGTTTCGACCTGTTCGGCGGCGTTCCGGTGGCCCCTGGCGTTGGGGTGTACGAGGGCCGGCTGGTCGGGGAAGCTGGTGAAGATGCCCTCCACCCACTTGCCGGTGTCGCAGACGCTGTGGTCCCGGGTGGAGTCGTAGAGGTTGACGAAGCGGGCGTCGTCGTGGGTGCCGGCCGACTTCTCGATGGCCTCGTTGAGGGGTTCCAGGACGTCCTGGCGCAGCCAGTCCAGGTCGCCCTGGGTGACCGGGCCGAACTGTCCCCAGTCGTTGTACCGGCACTTGGACGTGTCGTTGGGGACGATCGTGGGGTAGCCGACGGCCAGGATCTTGGCCTTCGGGGCGCGCTTGTGGAGCGTGGCCAGCATCTCGTCGTAGTCGCGGCTCACCTTGGCCAGCCTGCCGGGGATGCCGTCGGCCAGCTCGTCCTTGCACGGGGTCCCCGCGCCCCCGCTGCCCGAGCCCAGTTCCAGGCACTTGAAGACGATGTCGCCGAACCCGAGGGTGTTGCCGCCCACCCCGACGGTGACCACATCGGTGCCGGGGCCCACCGCCTCGGACTGGGGAGGTACCGGCGGGAAGGGGTAGTCCGGGTCCTCGGCGAAGGGCGGCAGGTGACGCCCGATCGGCTCCTGGGCCTTGGAGGTGACGTCCTCGATGGTGGCGGCCCCGCAGCTCACGTTGGTCAGGTCGAACAGTCCGCCGAGGTCGCGGTCGATGACCTGCGGATAGGACCGGTCGGTACGCTCGCAGCCGTCACGGGGCACTTCGAAGGTGTCGCCCGCGGCCGGGATGACCCCGGCGGTGTACGAGTCGCCCAGGGCGACCCAGTCGTAGCTCGCCGCGGCGGCCGCCGGGGCCGCGTCGGCGAGTTGCACGGGGACTTGGGCGCATGCGGCGAGAGCCACGGCGGAACCCAGTACGGCGAGTCGAGTACGGACACTTGCCACGAATCCTCCAGGGATACGGCGTTGCTGACGCCATGACCGTAGAGAGAACGTTACTCCGTGCACTAGATCCAATACGGACGGTCACTATCGATCATGAAATCCGGACCGTGAGCGGGGCGGGCTCCGGGTACCGACCGGTCACGTCCGCTATGTGACGGACTCGGGCGCTGATTTGTGCGATGTGGAGCAGACCATGATCGGCCCGCACGGTCCCGGCCTGTTGAGTGATTCTCGGTGGCTGTCCTGTTTGTGATCATCGATGGCCCCGCCCATCGCCAATCACCCTTGGCCCTCGGCCCGGGGTACGAGCGTGGCGGCTCTCCGCGTCAGGGGGAAAGCCGCCACGTTGTTCGGGAGTTGCGTTCAGTCGTGTGCGGAACGCGGGCCACGGGCCTCGTCCCGTACATCACCGCCTGGAGCGCGGAACGGCCCCTGTGCGTGCCCCCGGTGACGGGCCGGTCCGGCGGCCGGGGCATCGCGTACGTCGACGAGCACAGCATCGACCGCGACGAGGAGGGCGTGCTGTGAACCCGGGCGCTGTACCGGCCGGGGCAGGGGCGGCCCGAGTTCGGCGACGTACGGGCCCGTCGAGGACGTCGTCAAGGCCTGTGGCGACCACGGGATCCGCTGGGTGATCGCCTCCCAGCTCGCCATGGAACTGCGCGGCTGTACGTTCGTCGATCCGGCAGCCGAACTCGCGGTCGCCCGCCGGTGAAACAGGCGGTACGTCAGCGCTCGCCGCCCGGCACCCACAGCACGTCCCCGACCTCCTTGTTCGCCACGCGGGCCAGGATGAAGAGCAGGTCGGAGAGCCGGTTCAGATAGGTCGCCGTCAGGGCGTTCATGGTCTCGCCGTGCACCTCCAGCGCCGCCCAGGTGGAGCGCTCCGCGCGGCGTACGACCGTGCAGGCCTGGTGCAGCAGGGCCGCGCCCGGGGTGCCGCCGGGGAGGATGAAGCTGCGGAGCTTGTCGAGCCGCTCCAGGAAGCGGTCGCAGTCCGCCTCCAGCTTGTCGATGTACGGCTGCTCGACGCGCAGCGGCGGGTATTCGGGCTTCTCGATCACCGGTGTCGACAGGTCCGCGCCCACGTCGAAGAGGTCGTTCTGGACCCGGACGAGGACCTTGACCAGCTCTTCGGGGAGCGCGCCGAGCGCGATCGCGGTGCCGATGACGGCGTTGGCCTCGTTGGCGTCGGCGTACGCGGCGATCCGCAGGTCGGTCTTGGCGGTACGGCTCATGTCCCCGAGGGCGGTCGTGCCCTTGTCGCCGGTGCGGGTGTAGATACGCGTCAGATTGACCATACGGCCAGCCTAGGCCCCCGGCCCGGGTCCCGGCTGATCTCCCGGCCGACCTTCGCGGCTCAGGCTGCGGCCCGCCCCGGCCGAGGCGTCACCGTACGAACCGTACGACCGCACAAGCCCGTACACCCGCACACGCCCCCCACGCCCGCACAAGCCGAAAGGCCGGCGCCCCCAAAGGCCCCGGCCCACCGGCCCCCAGCTTCCCTCGGGTCTCAGCCCGCCATCGTCTTCCCCGTCTCCAGCAGCGACTTGAGGTCGCTGAGCAGCATCGCCCAGCCGCCGCCCGTCTCCTTGATCTCGCCCGCGACCTGGGCCGCGTGCGCCGGCGCACCGGTGACATCGTGCGTCACGGTGAGCTTGACGACGCCTCCGTACGGCTCCTCCTCGATCTCGTACGTCAGGCGCGTGTACGGTTCGGCCGCCAGCTCGGGCGTGAAGAGCATCCGGTACGTCTGGACGAGCCGGTGCGGCGCCTCGGCCTCGACGACCTCGCCCTCGATGATCTGCTCCGGCGCGCCGTGCGCCCGCATCTCGTCGCTGGACAGCGAGCGGTACGCACCGCCAGGGCGCAGGTCGAACTCGCTGGCGCAGCCGTACCCGTACTTGCCGTTCCAGTCGGGACTCGTGATCGCGTCCCAGACGGCCTGCGCCGTCGCCCTGATGTAGATCCGGTGGACCTGGACCGTCCTGGTCGACTCGGCCGTGGCAGTGGTCGTGCTCGTGGCAGTGGTCATGTGTTCCCCTCCAGCTTGTGCTTCAGCTCGGTGAGCGCCGACACCTGGCGCTCGGTGTACTTGTCGATCCACCGGTCGTGGATCAGCCGGATCGGCACCGGGTTCAGGAAGTGGTGCTTCTCCCGGCCCGATCTGCGTGTGATGACTAGCCCTGCCTCCTCAAGCACCTTCAGGTGCTTCATCGCTCCGTACCGCGTCATCTCCAGCTCGGACTCCAGCTCGCTCAGCGTGCGTCCGTCGCGCGCGAAGAGCAGGTCCAGCAGAAAACGGCGGGTCGGATCGGCCAGCGCCTTGAAGACCCGGTCGTCATCGCTCCGGTCGTCGTCGCTCACGGATCCAGAATAGGTGACCAGAAGGTCACATGTAAAGCCTGGCGCATCGCCGTCCAGGGCGCCCCACGGCCCTCGGAGGCCCTCAAGTGCGCTGCCCACGGCCTCCGATGGACCGTCCCGGTGTGATGTCCGTCATCCGGGGCGTGACGCGCATCTCTTCGCTGTCACATGCGCCTTCACGCCCGCTAACCTCCGCAGAGCGCGCAATGTAAACACGCGTTAAAGCCGCACCAGAGCCGAACCGGATCCGAAGAAGAATCGTGGGGTGTGACGTGGCCAGGAAGCTCGCCGTCATCGGGGCCGGACTCATGGGGTCCGGGATCGCGCAGGTCTCGGCCCAGGCCGGCTGGGACGTCGTCCTGCGCGATGTCACCGACGCGGCGCTGGCCCGGGGGATCGACAGCGTCAAGGCCTCGTACGCCCGGTTCGTCAACAAAGGCACGCTCGAAGAGGCCGACGCGGACGCGGCCCTCGCCCGGATCACCACGACCACCGATCTGGACGCCGTCGCCGACGCGGACATCGTCGTCGAGGCCGTCTTCGAGAAGCTGGACGTCAAGCACGAGATCTTCCGGTCGCTCGACAAGCTCGTACGGGACGACGCCGTCCTCGCCTCCAACACCTCCGCCATCCCGATCACCAAGATCGCGGCGGTGACCGGGCGCCCGGAGCGCGTCGTCGGTACGCACTTCTTCTCGCCCGTACCGATGATGCGGCTCTGCGAGCTGGTGCGCGGCTACAAGACCAGCGACGAAACCCTCGCCACGGCACGGGAGTTCGCCGAGTCGGTGGGCAAGACCTGCATCGTCGTCAACCGCGATGTGGCGGGCTTCGTGACGACCCGGCTGATCTCCGCGCTCGTCGTCGAGGCGGCGAAGCTGTACGAGTCGGGCGTCGCGACCGCCGAGGACATCGACATCGCCTGCAAGCTGGGGTTCGGCCACGCCATGGGGCCGCTCGCCACCGCCGATCTGACCGGGGTCGACATCCTTCTCCACGCGACCGACAACATCTACGCCGAGTCGCAGGACGAGAAGTTCGCCCCGCCGGAGCTGATGCGCCGGATGGTGGACGCGGGTGACATCGGCCGCAAGAGCGGGCAGGGGTTCTACAAACACTGAGCGGGGAGCCGAGAGCCGGGCGCTGAGCCGCGTCACGCCGCTCCGGTATCACCCCACGGGGTGATTTTGGTATCGGTTCGCTTACAGACGGCAACTTCTCCGCCCGTGCGGCAGTCAGTTGTTGGAATACATAGAAAACACAGCAGACAGAACACAACGGAGCACGGAAGCACTCTCGGGGAGCGCATATGCACATCAGGGGCGACCACGCCGAGCTGGTCGTCGGGGGCCGCCTCGACGTTCGCAGCGCGGCGGACGCCCGTACGGTCCTGCACTCGGCCGTCGACGACGGAGTCGGCGATCTGGTGCTCGACCTGACCGAACTGGACTCCTGGGACGCCACGGGACTCGGCGTCATCATGGGAGCCCACCGACGCGCGGGGCGGTGTGGCCGGAGGCTTGTGCTGCGCGGCGTTCCGCCGCAGATGCAGCGCCTGCTCGTGGCCACACGGCTGCACCGCATTCTCGCCATCGAGGGCGGAATCGCCGCGGAATCACTGCCGCGGGTCTGACCCGGCCGCCCGTGCGTCCGCACCTCGGCGGCCCGCGTCCGTACCGTTGGCCGACTCTGTCCTTACTCGGCCGACTCGGTCCTTGCGTGGTCGGCCGCTGCCTCCGCCCCGCCAGATCTGCTGGAAACCAGCCACATCGCACAATCCTCATAAGACCGTGATGTCTTGGACGCCGCGGTACCCCGGCTGTTCACGGATAATGTCCAGAGGTCTAGGGTCGGCGCGTCTGCCGACGACCGACCCATGGAGCAGGCACCGGACCGGAACCGACAGATGGGCGTGCGAGGCCGGGGGCAGCGGCACGCCACGATCTGGGGGGCTTTTCACCATGGACCCGATGAGCCGGGGACCGAAAGATTTCGGCCACGACGACCAGCGCGACGACGAGCGGTACGACGACGAGCGGTACGAGGAGCAGCGGTACGCGAGCGCCGCCGAGGGCGAGAGCGAGGGCGCCGAAGCGCCGCGTCCGCCGCGCGTCGAGATCACCCCCGCCATCACCGCGGCCCTCGCACCCACGCGTACCCCTCCTCCTGCCGCGGTCACCCCCGCCCTGGCACACCTCAAGGGCGCCGGACCCACACCCGTGCCCGTCCGCACGGTCGAGCTGATCTCCGGCGACCTCCTGTTGACCGTCAACCCCGTCGACGGCAGTGAGATCGAGCTGTGCCCGCCGGGCAGACGGCCCCCTGCCCCGGCCAGGCGCAGCGCCGAGGAGCGCGCCGCCCTCCAGCGCGCGGGGCGTCCTCCCGTACCGCCCGGGCCCGCCGCGCCGCCGCTGCCGCTGCTGGAGCGCGCGGAGGAACGGACCGAGCTGCGCGGGCTGCTGGGCCGGGGCCGCTCCGTATATCTGACCGGGCCCGCGGGCTCCGGCCGTACCGCACTGCTCGAAGCCGTCGCCGCGGACTGCCTGAACCTCGCGCCCGACGGAGTCGTACGGCTCTCCGGGCACCACCGGACGGCCACCGAGCTGCTGTACGAGCTGTACGCGGCCGTATACAAGGCCACGCTCTGCCGGCCGGACCGCGCCGGACTGCTCGAACTGGTCGCCGGGATCGGCGCGGTGGTCGTCCTCGACGATCTGGAGCTGGGCGGCGAAGCGCTCGACGAACTGCTCGACGCCACCCCCGAGTGCGCCTATCTCCTCGCCCCGGTCCCCGGCGCCGAAGCACCCTCCGCCGACGCGCGGCTGGACGAGGTCGCGCTCGGCGGGCTCGGCCGCGGCACCTCGCTCGAACTGCTGGAGCGCGCCGTCGAACGCCCCCTCACCGACGAAGAGGCGAACTGGGCGGGCGACCTCTGGTTCGAGTCCGAGGGCCTGCCCCTGCGCTTCGTCCAGGCGGGGGCGCTGCTGCGGCAGCGCGACCAGTTGCGCGGCGGCCCCGGAGCCTTCGACGAGTTCGAGCCCTTCGAACGGGCCATCACCGAGACCCCGGTGAGCACCCCCGACGGATACGACATACCCCTGCCCAGCCTCGGCGAGGGCGCCGCGCCCGCCGCCCTGCTCGCCTCCCGGCTCAGCGAGGCGGCCCGCGCGACCCTGCGCTTCGCCGTCGCGCTCGGCGGTGAGGTGCCGCACCAGGCGCACCTTCCGGCGCTGGTGGGCGACACCCACGCGGACGCCGCGCTCGGCGAGTTGATGAGCTGCGGACTCCTCACCCCGGTCGGCGGGCGCTACCGGCTCGCCGCCGGAGTCGTCGCGCAGCTCGAAGCCAAGGGGTACGGCGACGACGCCGTGGCCCACGCGCACACCGCGGCCCAGCACTACGCCTGGTGGACCGGTCACCCCTCGGTCACCCCCGAACGGGCCGTCGCCGAGGCCGACGCCATCCTCGCCGCGCTGGGCCCGCTGGTGCCCGGGCAGGAGTCGGGACATCCGAGCGCCGCGGTGCTGCTGGCGCGCAGCGCCGCGCCCGCGTTCCTCGCCGGGCTGCACTGGGGCGCCTGGGAACGGGCCCTGCGCGCCGGCTCCGAGGCCGCCAGGCTTGCCGGAGAGGTCGCCGAAGAAGCTTATTTCCACCACGAGTTGGGCGTGCTCGCGCTCTGCGTCGGGAACCCGGACCGGGCCCGCGCCGAGCTGGAGGCGTCGATCGGGATGCGGGGCGCCGTCGCCGACAAGGCCGGCACGGTCGCGGGACGCAGGGCGCTGGCCCTCGTCGCGGACCGCGAGGCCGCGGCCTCCGGCGGTCGTACGCCCGCGGGCGAGCTGCCCGTACGGTACGAGGAGCCCTCGCCGCTCACCTCCACTCCGGCGCTGGGCACTCCGGCCCCGCAGGGGCTCGCCGGGGCCGGTACGCCCCTGGTCACCCGGCGCGACACACCTCCGCCGGGCCCGCACCCCACCGGCAAGTCTCCGGCGCACGGCCGCCGTCCGGCGCTGCGCGGTGCCCGGCGCAATCTGGTCGCGGCGGGCGCGGGCGCGGTGCTCGCGGCCGTCCTGGGCACGGTGGTGACGCTGGGCGCGACCTCCGGTGGCGATCCCACGCAGCCCGACCCGTACCAGTCGGAGCCGGCCTTCGACCCGGACGAGGGCGACGACGGCGGTCTGCCGGCCGACCAGCCCGCCGATGTCTCGACGCACCGGCCCGGCTCCGGCCGTACGGAACAGGGCGGCCCGGCCGCGAGCCCGACGGACAGCGCCACCCCGTCCGGCACGGCCTCGGCCCCGGACAGCCCGTCCGACCCGGGCGGTGGCGGCTCGTCCTCGGGCGGCGGTACGTCCTCGGCGCCGGGCAGGCCGCCCGTACCGCCGACCAGCAGCAGCCGACCGCCGAAGCCCCCGACGGAACCGTCCGATTCACCGTCGGCCTCGGAGCCGACACCCTCGGACACGCCGACTCCTTCGGAGAGCGAGTCGTCCCCGTCGGAGCCCACCACCACATCCAGCGGCACGTTCCCCAGCCTCAGCGCGGGAGCGACGGAGCCTGAGCCCAGCTCCTCCCCGATCTAGCACTGCGGGGAGCCGGCGCCCTCGGGCACCGGCTCCCCACACAGCCGTACGGATCAGAAGAGGCGGAGCTTGTCGTCCTCGATACCGCGCATCCCGTCGTAGTCCAGCACGACACAGCCGATCCCGCGGTCCGTCGCCAGCACCCGTGCCTGCGGCTTGATCTCCTGCGCCGCGAACACGCCCTTCACCGGCGCGAGATGGGGATCGCGGTTGAGCAGTTCGAGATAGCGGGTGAGCTGCTCGACCCCGTCGATCTCGCCGCGCCGCTTGATCTCCACCGCCACGGTCCCGCCGTCCGCGTCCCGGCACAGGATGTCCACCGGGCCGATCGCTGTCGGGTACTCGCGGCGGATCAGGCTGTATCCCTCGCCCAGTGTCTCGATCCGGTCGGCGAGCAGCTCCTGGAGATGGGCCTCCACACCGTCCTTGATGAGGCCCGGGTCCACACCCAGCTCATGCGAGGAGTCATGCAGGACCTCCTCCATGGTGATGATCAATTTCTCGCCCGCTTTGTTGATGACCGTCCACACACCGGCTTCGTCATCAGCACCTTCTTTGAGGGTGCAGGGCGGCGACATCCAGTTGAGAGGTTTGTACGCCCGGTCGTCGGCGTGGACCGAGACACTGCCGTCGGCCTTGACCAGGATGAGACGGGGAGCGGAGGGGAGATGGGCGGTGAGCCGGCCCGCGTAGTCGACGGAGCAGCGGGCGATGACGAGACGCATGGTCGGCAACGCTACTCGACCGGCGAGGCCGCGCGCGATTCGCCCCGGAAGCCTCCCGTTCGTTATTGGCCGGTTGTGTTCCCATTCTCCTGGTGCCGTCACCACCACACGCCTAACGTGGAAGCAGGAGGTCGCCGGTCGTGCACGCTGCGTCGTCGTCGCCTCCTTCCCTGCCCGTAAGGCCCCGCTTCCGGGGTCGCGAGAGGAGAACCCATGTCGCTCGACGTCTCACCGGCACTGTTGGATCAGGCCGAGCGAGGCGAGGTCGACGAAGCGGCTTTCGTCGACTGCGTCCGGACCTCCCTGCCCTACGCATGGGAGATGATCAGTTCTCTGGTGGCCGAGCTCAAGGTGGACGGTGGACAGTTCGCCGACAACCAGACGCCCCCGCCGGACGAGCAGGCACGTGGTCAGCTACTGCGCGCGCTCGCGAGTGACGCCATTCGCGGGACGCTGCAGCGGCACTTCGGGGTGCGTATCGCGTTCCAGAACTGTCACCGGGTCGCGGTGTTCCCGTTGGACACCTCGGTCGATGAGCGGCTGGCCCGATTCACCTCGGTCAGGGCCCAGTTGCTCAACCAGTCTCCCGAACTGCGCGACTGCTGACGTCCCTTGCTGCCGCTCCGCACCGGGGAGGTGTCGTGGGTGCAGGAGCGGCAGCAGTTCGAGCGGGGCCGGAGACCCTCGCGGGGGCGGTACGAGGGCGGTTCATGGGCCGAGCAGCGGCAGCACCTCCGTACCCAGCCGCTGTATGTTCTCCTCCGTCGCCGCCAGATCGCCCGAGCCCTCTACGAGCAGCGCGAAGCGGGTGATGCCCGTACGCTCCGCCGTCGCCGCCAGCCGGTCCACGGCCAGTCGGGGCGGTCCCACCGGATGCAGCGCGCAGAGCAGTTCGGTGTACTCCAGCGGGTCCCGCATCGAGCGCGGCCTGCCGTCGACGGTGACATGCGCGCCCAGCCCCTGCCTCAGCCAGCCCGGCATCGCCTTGACCAGCGTCTCAACCGCCTCGGCCCGGCCGTCCGCGATCTGCGCCACCCCGGCCGACACATGCGCGGCGGACTCGATCTCCTCGGCGCCCAGGCCGGCTTCGCGCGCGTGCGACCGCCAGAGCGCGACCATCTCCGCCTTCTCCTCGTCGCCGCAGTGCATCCCCAGCAGCATCGGCAGCCCGTGCTCGGCGGCCAGCCTCACCGTCTTCGGCGAGGTGCAGGCGATCACCACCTCGGGTCCCGGGGCGTCGACTCCCGCCGTGTCGATCAGCTCGTCCGCCCGTGGTACGACGGGGACTTCGCGGAACCGGAACCGCTCGCCCGAGGCCGAGACGCGCGGCTCGCGCAGCCAGCGCAGCAGCAGGGCGAGGGATTCGGGGAACTCCCGCTCGTACGCGGCCAGTCCGGAGCCGAAGACCTCCAGATCGATCCAGGGGCCGCCCCTGCCCACCCCCAGACTGAACCGCCCGCCCGACACAAGATGCAGCAGGGCGGCCTGCTCGCCGAGGGCCACCGGATGCACGTTCGGCAACACGCTGACGGCCGTGCCCACCCGGATGTGGTCGGTACGGCCGAGGAGCAGCGCGGCCAGGGTCACGGCCGACGGACACACCCCGTACGGTACGAAGTGGTGCTCGGCGAGCCAGACCGCGTCGAGCCCGGACACCTCGGCCAGCTCGGCGGTGCGCACGGCCCGGTTCAGCGCCTCTCCCTGTCCCTGACCAGGGAACTGAGCGGACAGTACAAAAGCTCCAACACGCATCGCCTTCTGCCTCCTTGCGGCCGACGCGACTCCCCTAGTGGCAACAACGCCTGACACGTGCCAAGGGCACGGCCGCCCGCGAAAATTATGCGATTGTCCCTTGAGTCGGGCCTGTGAACCGGCGCCTCTTGTGCCGCACGGGACGTCTGCCCGGTGGTACGGGCCGTACGCTGGAGTGGAACCGTGCTGTCTGCCCCGTGAGGTGTCCTGTGTCCCCGCGCCGCAACCGCCCCCGAGGCGGCGAGAAACCGACCGAGCGAGCCGGTGAGGCGGGGGACCGGTACGGCGGCTTCCAGCGGTCGGAGTCCTGGCAGGGCGAGGAGTGGTCGGTACGGCATGTCGCCGGCGCGAGCGCTGAGGGGAAGCGCTACCGCTGCCCGGGCTGCGACCAGGAGATCCCGTCCGCGGTCCCGCATGTGGTGGCCTGGCCCGAGTACGGCGGGGTGGACGACCGGCGGCACTGGCACCGCTCCTGCTGGAGCGCAAAGGACCGCCGCACCTCGCGGGTGCAGCGGTCCCGTAACGCACCGAAGTACTGAGCCGGGCCGAGCCGGTACGGTACGCGCGGCGCGGGCCGGACGTCGCGGCTGGACGGTCGCGGCTACGTCTAGACGTCGCGCTTTTCGAGGGCGAAGCAGGCGCCGGCCATCGCGACGGCCGTCACCACCACCAGGATCCACAGCGGCTCCCAGCCGCGCGGACCGGTAGGGCTCGCGATACCGGCGCTGTCCGTGTAGAAGACCGAGAGCTGGTTCGGGATCGAGTATTCGAGCAGGCCGTCCCGCAGCGCGCTCAGCGAATCCGCGAACATGAATATCGCCAGCACGAGCGGCAGCAGGACCAGCCCGATCATGACCGTGATCGCGCCCGCCGAGTGCCTGACCAGCGCGCCGACGGCCATGGCCAGCAGCCCGAGCGTGGCCACATAGATGCTCACGCCGACCGTCGCCCGGAACCAGAGCCCGCCGTCCTGCGAGGGCGCGTCCACGATCGCGGCCTGGACCGCGGCCACGGTCATCGTGGTCAGCGCCGTGATCACGAAGACCAGGACGAAGAAGACGACCGCCTTGGCGGTGAGCACGCGTACCCGGCTGGGGCAGGCGGTCAGGGTCGTACGGATCATGCCCGTGCCGTACTCCGAGGCGATGGACATCACGCCCAGCGTCATCACGCACAGCGAGCCGAGCAGCACCCCGAAGAAGCCGAGGGCCAGCATGGACTCGCCATCGGTGACCGGGGCGTCCGAGGCGGCGACCACCACCGCGGTGAGGATCCCCACGCCCAGCATCAGCGCGATCATGACGCCGAGCGTCCACATCGTGGACCGTACGGACCGGAGCTTGGTCCACTCCGAGGCGAGGGCGTCGCCGAAATGGGCCCGGCGGGCCGGGATCGGCGAGGTGTATCCGACGACGGGACCCTGCTGCCAGGGGGCGGGCTGCTGAGCGGCGGCCTGGGCGGCCCCCGGCGGGACCTGCTGGTACGGGTTCGGCGGGGTCGGCGGGGTCGTCACTGGGTGTCCTCGCTGCTGTCGCTGTCGCGCTTGGTGGTGTCCACGGCCGGGGGAGAAGCCGGGGGAGCGGCCGGGGCGGTGGCAGGGGCCGGCTGAGCGGCCGGGGCCGCGGGAGAGGCCGCCGGGGCGTCACTCGCGTACGGATTGGCGCCGGGCGGCGGCGGGGGATACCAGCCCTGCTGCGGCACCTCCGGGACGACCGGCTGCCCGTACCCCTGGCCCGGCTGCCCGGGACCGTATCCGTACTCCGGTCCGAAGCCGGCCGGCTGCTGGAAGCCCGCCAGCTCGTCGGCCGTCGAGCGGTAGTCCACCGCGCTCTGTGTCATCCGCATGTACGCCTCCTCCAGCGAGGCCTGGTGCGGGGACAGCTCCCAGAGCCGTACATCCGCCGCGTGCGCCAGATCGCTGATCCTCGGCAGCGCGAGACCGGTGATCCGCAGGGCTCCGTCCGGCTCGGAGAGCACCTGCCCGCCCGCCTCGGTGAGCGCGGACATCAGCTTCTCCCGCTGCTCGGCCTCGCCCTGCGGGGTGCGCACCCGTGCGAAGTCCGCGGAGTTGGCCGAGATGAAGTCCTTGATATTCATATCGGCGAGAAGCTGACCGCGCCCGATCACGATGAGATGGTCCGCGGTCAGCGCCATCTCGCTCATCAGGTGGGAGGAGACAAAGACCGTACGGCCCTCGGCGGCGAGCTGCTTCATCAGATTGCGGACCCAGAGGATGCCCTCGGGGTCGAGGCCGTTGACCGGCTCGTCGAAGAGCAGCACCTGCGGGTCGCCGAGCAGCGCCGCCGCGATCCCCAGCCGCTGGCCCATGCCGAGCGAGAAACCTTTGGAACGCTTTCTGGCCACATCCTGGAGGCCGACGACCCCGAGCACCTCGTCGACCCTCGTCGCCGGTATGCCGGAGAGCTGTGCCAGCGAGAGCAGATGGTTGCGGGCGCTGCGCCCGCCGTGCACGGCCTTGGCGTCGAGCAGCGCGCCCACCTGGCGGGGTGCGTTAGGGAGCTGCCGGAAGGGGTGGCCGCCGACCGTGACACGGCCGGCCGTCGGCTGGTCGAGTCCGACGATCATGCGCATGGTGGTCGACTTGCCGGAACCGTTGGGGCCCAGGAACCCGGTCACCGAGCCTGGCCGTACCTGGAAGGAAAGGTTGTACACGGCTGTCTTGGCGCCGTAGCGCTTCGTCAGGCCGACTGCCTCGATCATTCTCCAGCCCCATCGGATCAGGTCAGGTCTTCGGGGCAGTGACCTTCGCGGCCGAAAACCCCCGTAAGGGTTAGGAGGATATCCGTGCCTTGACGGTTCCCGCGAAGTCGTTCAGGCGGAGAGTCGGTGACGAACTGGCCACGCGACCCTTTTCCCCGGGTCACGCGTCCGCTTTCGCAAGCCGGGCGGCCCGGCTTCCCGGACTACGCGTCCCGCTTCCTCAGTACGAGAAAGCCGCCCACGAGCGCCGCCGCCACCCAGAGCACCATGATCCCGAGCCCGCCCCACGGTCCATAGGGCGTCTCCTCGGAATTCATGGCGTTGGGCAGCACCTGCATGATCCGGGAGCCCGCCCGGTCGGGGAAGTAATGGGCGACCTCCTTGGCGACCGGCACCGCCGCGAGGATCTGCGAGACCAGGAAGAAGAACGGCATCAGAATGCCGAGCGACAGCATCGAACTGCGCAGCATCGCCGCCACGCCCATCGAGAAAAGGGCGATCAGCGCCATGTACAGACCGCTGCCGATCACCGCACGCAGCACGTTCGGCGCGCCGATGGTGGTGCTGTGGTCCCCGAGCAGCGCCTGCCCGAGGAAGAACGACACGAAGCCGGTGACCAGACCCACCACCAGCGCCAGCACCCCGGCCACCAGGACCTTGGAGAACAGGAACGTGCCCCGCCGGGGCACGGCGGCCAGGGAGGTACGGATCATGCCGGAGCTGTACTCGGAGCCGACCACCAGCACCCCGAAGACCACCATCGCGAGCTGGCCGAGGGTCATCCCGGAGAAGCTGGTGAAGGTCGGGTCGAAGGTGGCCTGCTGCGGGGCGGGCAGCTCGTCGAAGGTGGAGTTCAGCAGGGCGGACAGGGCCGCGCCCAGGGCCACGGTCACGACCAGGGCGCTGATCAGGGTCCAGGTGGTGGAGGAGACCGTACGGATCTTGGTCCACTCGGAGCGGAGGACGGCGGGTACCGATGCCATGGTCAGACTTCCTTGCCCTGGTGGTCGTGGCCGCGCTGCCCGTCGGGCTCGTCCTGCCCGGCCTGCCCGTCCTGCCTGTCGTGTTCGTACGGCGCGGCCGGTGCGCCCGGAGCTGCCGGTGCGCCCGGACCGCTCCCGGGCTCGGGGCCCGCGTGGGCGTGGTACTCGACCGACTCGGCCGTCATCCGCATAAACGCTTCTTCGAGCGAGGCGCGCTGTGCGCTCAGCTCATGCAGGACGAGCTGGTGGCGCGCGGCCAGCTCGCCCAGCTCCTCCGTGGACGCCCCGTCGACCTCCAGCACCCCGCCCTCGGTCTCGGCCGGGGTGAAGCCCGCCTCGTGCAGGACGTCCTTGAGCCGCTCCGCCTGCGGTGAGCGCACCCGGGCATAGCTGCGGGAGTTCTCGTGGATGAAGGCCGCCATCGAGGTGTCCGCGAGCAGCCTGCCCTGCCCGATCACGATCAAGTGGTCGGCGGTCAGGGCCATTTCGCTCATGAGATGGCTGGAGACGAAGACCGTCCTGCCGTCGTTGGCGAGCGCCTTCATCAGCGTACGGATCCAGTGGATGCCCTCGGGGTCGAGACCGTTGACCGGCTCGTCGAACATCAGGATCTCGGGATCGCCGAGCAGCGCGGAGGCGATGCCCAGCCGCTGCCCCATACCGAGGGAGAAGCTCTTGGACTTCTTCCGCGCCACCGCGGTCAGCCCGACCATGTCGAGGACCTCGTCCACGCGGCTCGCGGGAATGCGGTTGCTCTGTGCCAGGCACAGCAGATTGTTGTAGGCGCTCCGGCCGCCGTGCATGGCCTTGGCCTCCAGCAGCGCCCCGATGTGCGTGAGGGGCTCCGCCAGCTCGCGGTACCGCCTGCCGTCGATCCTGACCGACCCGCTGGTCGGCACGTCCAGATCGAGCATCATCCGCATCGTGGTCGACTTGCCCGCGCCGTTGGGGCCCAGGAATCCCGTCACCACACCGGGCCGCACCTGGAAGGAGAGACCGTCGACCGCCACCTTGCGGCCGAAGTGCTTGGTGAGCCCCTCGACCTCGATCATCCGCAAACCTCGATCATCTGTACACCCCGATCATGCGGACAACCTAAGGGTGCGCGAAGCCCCCTGCCACCGAAGTGGCAGGGGGCTTATGCGATCGTTACGCGATTCGAACGGCTCAGCGGGTCTGCTGGGCCGGCACCCCACGGGAGATCGGCTCGTCGTCGGCCGGGCTGCTCGCGGCGGCCACCGCGGCACCGGTCAGCGTGGCCAGCATCTCGCGGACGTTGGTGAGCTGCGCGTTGATCGAGTCGCGGCGGTTGGTGAGCGCCGCCAGCTCGCGCTCCGATTCGCTGCGGATCCGGTCGGCCTTGGCGTTCGCGTCGGCCACGATGTCCTCGGACTGGCGCTGCGCCGTCTCGACGGTCTGCCGGGCCCTGCGCTCCGCGTCCGTACGCAGCTTCTCGGCCTCCAGACGGAGCTGCTCGGCGCGGTGCTCGATCTCCGCCAGACGCTTCTCGGCCTTGGCCTGACGCGACGCCAGGTCCCGCTCCGACTGCTCGCGGCGCTTGGCCAGGTTCGTCTCGAAGTCCGCGGCGGCCTGGGCGGCCTTGGCGCGGGTCTCCTCGAAGAGCGCGTCGGCCTCCTCGCGCTTGGACTGCGCGTCCTTCTGCGCCTCCGAACGCAGGGTCGCGGCGTCACCCTTCGCCTTCTCGACGATACGGACGCCCTCGTCCTCGGCCTTGGCCTTGCGCTCCGACGCGAACGCCTCGGCGTCGTTGCGCACCTGCTGGGCCGCCGACTCGGCCAGCTCGCGGTGCTGCTCCGCCGCGCGCCTGGCCTCCTCGCGCAGGTCCTTCGCCTCCTCCTCGGCGAGGCGGAGGATCTTCTCGACCCGGGCGCCGAGTCCGGCGTACGACGGCTCCGCGTCCGGGACCTGGGCCTGGGCGTTCTGCGTTTCGAGGTGGAGCTCCTCGATGCGCTTCTCCAGCGCGGTGATGCGGGCCAGAGCACTGTCACGGTCGGCGACGAGTTTGGTAATGCGGTCGTCCACCTGACCGCGGTCGTAACCACGCCGCACGAGCTCGAAGCCGAATGGGGAGGAAGTGTCGCTCATGGGGTTCCTGTCGAATGAGACCGGTGAGGTGATAGAGGGAATCCTAGGGGCCTTTGCGGCGTGTCATCGAGCGGATGCAGGTTTGATCTGGAGAATGTCCAGCCTTTTGAGTGGCTAGCCGTCGGAAGACTTGCCACTCGTCCGGGTGGTTCCCGCCGCGGCGCCCGCCTTGACCTGGGTGTCCTTCGCAGGACCGGCGGGTGCCTCAAACGACTCCAAAGCTTCGAGTACATCCTGGACGCGGGAGATTTCGGCCTGGATGTCCTCGCGGCGGCGCACCAGGACATCGAGTTCGCGCTTGCCGTCGTCGACCGTACGCCGGGCCTCCCGGTCGGCTTCCGCGCGCAACTTCTGGCCCTCCGCGATCAGTTCGGCCTTCTTCTGCTCGGCTTCCTTGAGCAGGCCCTCGGCCTTCTTGACCGCGGCGATCCGGACCCGGCTCGCCTCCGAACCGGCGTCGGCGACCAGGGCCTTGGCCTTCGCCTCGGCCTCGGCCCGCTGCTCGTTGGCGGCCTTCATCAGATTGTCGACGCGCTCACCGACGGTCTTGAGCTGCTCCGAGGTCTCCCGGCGGGCCCGCTCATGGAGCTGCTCGATCTCGCTCTCGACCCGGACCCGCAGCTCCTCCGCACGGTCGCGGATGGCCGTCGCGTCCCGGCGCGCGCCGACGAGCAGCTCGTCCGCGTCCGTACGGGCCTTCTCCACCAGGGAGTTGCCCTCGACCGTCGCGTCCGCGGTGATCCGGCCGGCCTCCTTGCGGGCCGCGCCCACCATCGTGTCGGCCTGCTTCTCGGCCTCGGTGGCGGCGCGCAGCGCCTCCTCCTGCGCCTTGTTGATGAGCTGGTCGGCCTGCTCGGCCGCGTCGGAGCGGCGCTTGGCCGCGTCCTTGCGCGCCTCGTCCAGGAGCCAGTCCGTCTCCTCCTGGGCCTCGTTCCTGAGCCGCTCCGCGGCGGCCTCGGTGTCCGCCTTGAACCTGTCAGCCTCGACCCGCAGCCGCTCGGCGGCCTGCTGCGCGGCGCCCACCGTCTCGGCGGCCTCGGCGCGCATACGCTCCGACTCGCCGGTGGCCTCCGCGATGAGCCGGTCGGCCTGTCCGGCGGCGTCGCCGCGGATACGGTTCGCGTCCTCCCGGGCCTCGGCGCGGGCGCGGGCCGCGTCCCGCTCGGCCGCCGCCAGTGAGTCCGACGCCTCGGTCCGTACCCGCTGCGCGTACTCCGCGGTGTCGGAGCGCATCCGCTCCGCCTCCGAGATCGCGTCGCCCACGGTCCGCTCGGCCAGGGACTGCGCGGCGTCGGCCTCCTCCTGGGCCCTGGCCCGGATCCGGCTCGCGTCCTCCGAGGCCCGCTCCCGCTCCGCGTACGCGTCCGCGCGGACCCGGTCGGCCTCCTCCTGCGCCTCCGTCTTCGTACGCTCGGCCGCGTGCTCGGCGGCGGAGCGCAGCCCGGCGATCTCCTGCTCTGCCTGGTCCTGGAGACCGGCCACGGAGTCCCGTACCTGCTGGGCGGTCTGCTCGGCGGCGGCCACCAGCTCCGTGGCGCGGTAGTCCGCCTCGGAGACCAGCCGGTGCGCCTCGGCCTGCGCCTCCTCGACCCGGGTGCGCGCCGAGGACAGCAGCTCCTCGCTCTGCTCGCGGGCGCGCTCGCGCTCCTGGTCCGCCTCCGCGCGGGCGGCCGTCAGGGTCTCCTCGGCCTCGCGGCGGCGCCGGCTCGCCTCCTCCTGGGCGGCGGCCAGTGCCTCGGCTGCCTCGGCGCCGACCCGCTCCGCGGCGGCGGCCGCCTCGGCCCGCATCCGGTCGGCGGTCTCCTGCGCCTCCGTCTTGAGCCGCTCGGCCTCCGTGGCCGCTTCCGTACGCAGCCGTACCGCCGCGGCCTCCGCCTCGGCGCGGTACTGCGAGGCGTCGGACGCGGCCTCGTTGCGGAGCCGCCCGGCCTCCTGCTCGGCCTGCGCCTGGAGCGTACGGACCCGCTCCGCGGACTCGGCGCGCAGCCGCTCGGACTCCTCCGCGGCCTCCCGCCTGATCCGCTCCGACTCGGCGCGCGCGTCGGTGAGTGCCTCCTCGGCTGAGGCGAGCCGCTGCTCCGCCTCGGTGTGCAGCCGGGTCAGCTCGTCGGAGGCCTCGTCCTTGCGGGCCTCGATCCCGCGCTCGGTCTCCTCGCGCAGCTCGGCCGCGGCCTGTTCGGCGGCGGCCTTCGTGGCCTCGGCCTGCTCCTCGCCCTCGGCGCGCAGCCGGTCCGCCTCGGCGCGGGTGCGCTCCAGGGTCTCCTCGGCCTGCCGGCGCAGCGTGGTGGCCCGCTCGATGGCCTCCGTACGGACCCGCTCGCTCTCGGCGGTGGCACCGGAGCGCAGCTCGTCGGCGTCCGCCTTGGCCTTGGTCAGCAGCTCCTCGGCGGACCTGGCCGCCTCCTCGATCTGCTGGACGGCCTCCCTGCGGGCCTCGCCGCGGATCCGCTCGCCCTCGGCGACCGCCTCGGACCGGAGCTGCTCGGCCTCGCCGCGCAGCCTGCGCGCCTCCTCCTGAAGCTCGACGGTCTTGGCGCGGTACTCCTTGGTGTCGTCCTTGGCTGCGCCCTTGAGCTGGTCGGCCTGCTCGGCCGCCTCGTTGCGCAGCCGGTCCGCCTCGGCCTCGGCCTCCCGGCGGATCCGCTCGGCCTCCTCGCCCGCGGACCTGGTGGTGGCCTTGGCGTCGTCGGAGGCCTTGGTCAGCACCTCCTCGGCGGTACGGGCCGCCTTGGCGAGCTGGGCCGCGGTGTCCTCGGCGGCGACGGTACGGGCCTTCTCGGCGGCCTCCGCGACCAGCTTCTCGGCCTCGGCGCGGGCGTCGGCGAGCGCCTGCTCGGCCTCCGCCTTGGTGGCCTCGGCGTCCTGGGTGGCCTCGCCGACCAGCCGGGCGATCTCCGACTTGGCCGTACGGGTGCGCTGCTCGTTCTGCGACTCGACCCCGGCCAGCCGCTTGGCCGCGGCCTCCTTGGCCTCCGCGACGACCTTCTCGGCCTCCGCGCGGGCCTCCCGCAGCCGCTCCTGCGCCTCGCTCATCCGCTGCTCGGCGGCCCGGCCCAGCTCGGCGGCCTGCTGGCGGACCTGGTCGGCCTCGGCGGTCGTGGACGTACGCAACTGCTCGGCGTGGCCGGCGGCCTCCTGCGCCTGCGCGGACGCCGCGTTCAGCAGCCGTTCCGCGTCCCTGCGGGCCCGGAGCAGTATCGCTTCAGCTTCCGACCTGGACGCTTCGGACGCCTCGCCGAGCCGGCGGCGGGCCTCCTCGGTGACCCGGGCGGCCTCCGCGCGGGCGGCGGCCAGGGACCCCTCGGCCTCGGCGCGCGACTCGTCCAGCAGCCGCCTGGCCTGGGATTCCGTACGGGCGCGGAGCTGCTCGGCCCAGGCGACGTTCTCGTTGACATGCGACTCGACGGTCTGGCGGCGCTCCGCCAGCTCCTGGTCGAGCCGCTGGCGGCGCTGGACGGCCTCCGCGTGCAGCTCCGCCTGGAGTCTGGCCTGGTGCTCGGCGTGCTCCTGGAGGATCCGCTGCGTCTGGGCCCGGGCCTCGCGCAGTTCGCGCTCCGCGTCCGCGCGCATCTGCTCGGCCTGCATCTGGGCGTTACGGAGCATCTGCTCGGCCTGGTAGCCGAGGTCGCCGTTGTCGTAGGACGACGGACGGGTGGCCAGGGCGCGGCGTGCCTCATGGAGCTTGGCGCGCAATACCTCGACCTGGTAACCGAGGTCCTCGGCGTGCTGGACGGCCTTCTCCCGCGCGGTCTTCAGCCGGTCCATCTCGGCTTCGAACCGCGAGAGGTGGTCGTCGTCAGCTCGGTGGCTCTCCTGGCGTTCGTAGCCCCGCACTGCGCGGTCCCATCCGTCCCCTGGTCGCAACTGCCCAATCGAGCACCGTTCGCGGCGAACGGCCCCCCGGGGAATGGTGTCAGATCAACGGCAGGGGCGCGGCCCCGGCCCGGCCCCGGCCCGGAGCGCCCCACTCTACCGGGCCGGGAATCCTTAAGGTCAGTGCTCCGGGGCGGAGGTGACGAGTTCTGTGAGGACTCCGTGACAGTCCTTCGGGTGCAGGAAAGTGATGCGCGAGCCCATGGAACCCCTGCGCGGCTCGTCGTAGAGGACCCGTACGCCCTTGTCACGGACCGCCTGGGCGTCCCCGTCGACATCGGCGGTCCCGAAGGCGATGTGGTGGACCCCCTCGCCGTTCTTCGCGAGCCACTTGCCGACGGCGGAGTCCTCCCGTACCGGTTCGAGGAGCTGGAGGTACGAAGCCCCGCCGTCGGACGTCTCGTTGATCTTGAGCATGGCCTCGCGGACGCCCTGCTCCTCGTTGACCTCGGTGTGGAAGACCTCGAATCCGTAGGTGGCCCGGTAGAACTCGACGGTGGCGTCGAGATCGAAGCAGGCGATTCCGATGTGGTCGATTCGCGTCAGCATGGAGACAGTGCAGCGGCTCGGCGCCGGTTACGCAACGTGCGCGCGATCACACGCACGGCCGGGTGACCCCGGTGCGTACCGCTCAGTACATTGGAGTAAACCCTCGTTCACTCCTCACGCTCCACGCAAAGGGGATCAGGTCTCATGTCGGACTCGAACACCACCACCTCCGTGATCGTCGCGGGCGCCCGTACCCCCATGGGGCGGCTGCTCGGCTCGCTGAAGTCCTTCTCCGGAGCAGAGCTGGGGGGCTTCGCGATCAAGGCCGCGCTGGACCGTGCGGGGATCCGCGGCGACCAGGTGCAGTACGTGATCATGGGCCAGGTGCTCCAGGCCGGGGCGGGGCAGATCCCGGCGCGCCAGGCCGCGGTCAAGGCGGGCATTCCGATGAACGTGCCCGCGCTCACCGTCAACAAGGTCTGTCTCTCCGGGCTCGACGCGATCGCGCTCGCCGACCAGCTCATCCGCGCCGGCGAGTTCGAGGTGGTGGTCGCGGGCGGCCAGGAGTCCATGACCAACGCCCCGCACCTGCTCCCCAAGTCCCGTGAGGGCTACAAGTACGGCGCGGTCGAGCTGCTCGACTCGATGGCGTACGACGGGCTGACCGACTCGTTCGAGGAGATCGCCATGGGCGCCTCGACGGAGAAGCACAACACCCGGCTCGGCATCGCCCGCCCCGAGCAGGACGAGTTCGGCGCGCTGTCCCACCAGCGGGCCGCCGCCGCGCAGAAGAACGGGATCTTCGAGGCCGAGATCACCCCGGTCGAGATCCCGCAGCGCAAGGGCGACCCGGTGCTCTTCACCCAGGACGAGGGCATCCGCCCGGAGACCACGGTGGAGTCGCTGGCCCGGCTGCGCCCGGCCTTCGACAGGGATGGCACGATCACGGCGGGCACCTCCTCGCAGATCTCCGACGGCGCCGCGGCGGTCGTGGTGATGAGCAAGGCCAGGGCCGAGGAGCTGGGCCTGGAGTGGATCGCGGAGATCGGCGCGCACGGCAATGTGGCGGGCCCGGACAACTCGCTCCAGTCCCAGCCGTCCAACGCGATCCAGCACGCCCTGAAGAAGGAGGGCCTGTCCGTGGAGGACCTCGATCTCATCGAGATCAACGAGGCCTTCGCGGCGGTCGCGGTGCAGTCGATGAAGGACCTGGGAGTGTCCCCGGAAAAGGTGAACGTGAACGGCGGCGCGATCGCTCTCGGTCACCCGATCGGGATGTCCGGCGCGCGGCTCGTACTGCATCTCGCGCTGGAGCTGAAGCGGCGCGGTGGCGGGATCGGGGCGGCGGCGCTGTGCGGCGGGGGCGGGCAGGGGGACGCGCTGATCGTGCGGGTGGCGCGGTAGCCGTTCCATCTCGTACGTACGTACGTTCATATGCACCGCCATATGCACCGCCGAGGAATGGAGCTGGAACTGTGACGCAGGACGTCCCCCAACTGGTGGCTCAGGCGCGGGAGGGCCGCCCGCGGGCCGTGGCGCGGCTGATCTCACTGGTCGAGGGGGCGTCCCCGCAGTTGCGCGAGGTGATGGCGGCGCTGGCACCGCTCGCGGGCCGGGCGTATGTCGTCGGGATCACCGGATCGCCGGGTGTCGGCAAGTCGACATCCACCTCGGCGCTGGTCACCGCGTACCGCCGGGCAGGCAAGCGGGTCGCGGTGCTCGCGGTCGACCCCTCGTCCCCCTTCTCCGGGGGCGCGCTGCTCGGTGACCGGATCCGGATGTCCGAGCACGCCTCGGACCCGGGCGTCTACATCCGCTCGATGGCCACCCGGGGCCACCTCGGCGGGCTGGCCTGGGCGGCCCCGCAGGCGATCCGGGTGCTGGACGCGGCGGGCTGCGACGTGATCCTGGTGGAGACGGTCGGGGTCGGCCAGTCGGAGGTGGAGATCGCCTCCCAGGCCGACACCTCGGTGGTGCTGCTGGCGCCGGGCATGGGCGACTCCATCCAGGCGGCGAAGGCCGGGATCCTGGAGATCGGCGATGTGTACGTGGTCAACAAGGCGGACCGCGACGGCGCCGACGCGGCCGTCCGCGAGCTGAACCACATGCTCGGCCTGGGCGAGGCCCGGATTCCGGGCGACTGGCGCCCGCCGATCGTGAAGACGGTGGCGGCGCGCGGGGAGGGCATCGACGAGGTGGTCGAGTCGCTGGAGAAGCACCGGGCGTGGATGGAGGAGCACGACGTCCTCACCCGCCGCCGCGTCGCGCGGGCGGCGGGTGAGGTGGAGACGATCGCGGTGACGGCCCTCCGCACCCGCATCGCGGACCTCCACGGCGACCGCAGACTGGCGGCGCTGGCGGAACGCGTGGTGGCGGGCGAACTGGACCCGTACGGCGCGGCGGACGAGCTGGTGACGGGGCTGACGGAGAGCTGAGACGGGGGTTCGGCTACGCGGCGCGGGCCGGTCCGGTGGGTGGTGCCGGGTGCCGGGGCCTCCGTAGGTACATGCCCGGACGGCATGCTGTGTTTTCCCCGGGGGACACCCCCGGCCCCCGTACGCCGCGTGCGGGATGGGTCACTTTCGGCCGTGGGCCGCGAAATTCCGGTGCGGGCCGCAAAAGCAAGCCCGTCCGGCGATTGAGGACGGAACCGCCGGCCCGGTCGCGCCGCCCGCCCCGGCACCGCAGTCAGAAGGGCTGAAGCTCCGCGATCAGAAGGGCTGAAGCTCCGCGACGAGCCGGGCTGCTAGGTTCACCCGTATGCAGTTCCTCCCTCGTGCGTAGGGCACCACGATCGTCCGTGACGGCAGCAGCCGTCGCGGCGCTTCGGTGTCCCTGTACGGCTGCGGCGCCCCGTTTGTGCGTCGCCCTCTCCGAGGAACCTCATGTCTTCGTACGCCGCTGTTCTGCGGACCCCGCACGCCGCGCGCGCATTCGGCGCCGCGCTGGTCGGGCGGCTCTCCTACGGAACCGTCTCGCTCTCCCTCGTACTGGCGGTGAAGGACGCCTCAAGGTCCTTCAGTGTGGCCGGTACGGCCATGGCCCTGTTCGGGGTGGCCAGCGTGTTGCTCTCGCCCGCGCGGGCCGCGCTCGTCGACCGGTATGGTCCGCGCCGGGCGCTGGTGCCGATGGCCGGGCTGTACGCCGTACTGCTCGCCGTGCTGGCGCTCGTCACCCGGGAACCCGGCACCCCGGGCCCGCTCCTGTGGGTGCTCGCCGCGCTCGCCGGGGCCTGTACGCCGCCGCTCGGGCCCACCATGCGGGCGCTGTGGAGCCAACTGCTCCCCGACCGGAGCATGGTGCAGCGGGCCTACAGTCTCGACGGGGTGGCCGAGGAACTGCTTCTCGTCTCCGGACCGCTTCTCGTCGGGGTCCTCGTGGCGTACGCGGAGCCCGCCGCCGGGGTCGCGCTCAGCGCGGTGCTCGTGCTGGCGGGGACGCTCGGGCTCGTCTTTTCGCCCGTGCCGTTCGCGGCGGGGACCCGGGCGGTACGCGCGAAGCGTGCCGGGGCCCGGCCCGGACCGCGTGGCCTCGGACAGCCCGTGCTGGCCGCCGCCGGGGTCGGGCTCTGTCTGGGCGCGCTCGACCTGCTGGCGATCGCCTTCACGGAGGACCACCATCAGCCGGGCGCGGTCGCCTGGGTCCTGGCCGTGCTCTCGGCCGGCAGTGTGGTCGGCGGGCTCGTCAACGGCGCCGTCACCTGGCGGCTGCCTGCCCGGCCACGGCTCGCCCTGCTCTGCGCCGCTCTCGGGCTCGCGCTCGCGGCGGCCGGGCTCGCGCCGAACGTGTACGCGCTCGGCGCGGCAGTCGCGGTGGCCGGACTGTTCGTCGCCCCCGCGCTGACCACCGCCTATCTGATCGCGGACGAGGCCGCCGCCCCCGGCACCCGTACGCAGGCCGGTGCCTGGGTCAACACGGCTGTGAACGCCGGGATTTCGGGCGGTACGGCGGCCGTCGGCGTACTGGTCGGCCGACTGCCGCTCGCCCTCTGCTTCGCGCTGGCGGCCCTGCCGGCGCTGCTCTGCGTGGCCACGGCGCTGCGCACGGGGCCGCCCAACCGCCCGGCCGTTGTGGCCGGGCGGCAGGGGACGCTTGGCTGATCAGTCGTCCTGACCGTCGTCGTCGCCCCCGTCGTCATGGTGATCGTCGTCGTGGCCGCGGCGGTCGTCGTCCTGGTTCCGCCGGTCGTCGCTGCGGTCGTCGTCGTGGTCCGTCGTGACCTTGCCCGTGCGCGGGTGGACGTTCAGGCCGCGGGTGCGGCCGTCCTCGGTGCGTACGGTGACCTCCCAGTGGTCGGTGCGGTCGTCGCCGTCGTCTTCCCGCTCGACCGAAGTCACCGTGCCGGGGACCTTCTTCAGCGCCGCGGCCGCCGCCTGACTCGCCGTCAGAGCCGCTGTCGGGGTGGCTGTCGGGCTCGACGAACCGGGCACCGGCACCGGCAGTGTCGCCGTCCCTGTGCTCGTCGCGGTACGGGGCGTGCTGCCGTCGTCGTCGCCCACGGCGACCGCCGTGTACGTTCCGCCGCCGATCAGAGCCGCCACGGCGATGGCGGCGATGATGAGATTGCGCTTCATGAGGTCCTCCCCGGTCGGTTCAACTGCCAACGCCCTCAATGTCGCCAACCGAAGCTGAAGGCAGCCTGAAGCGACCTGAAGAGATCTTCAGGTTCCGTTTGGGAAGGTGGGGGCATGCGCTTGCTGATCGTGGAGGACGAGAGGCGGCTCGCGGTGTCGCTGGCCAAGGGGCTGAGGGCCGAGGGCTTCGCCGTGGATGTCGTGCACGACGGCCTCGAAGGACTGCACCGGGCGGGGGAGGGCGTGTACGACCTGGTCGTCCTGGACATCATGCTGCCCGGTATGAACGGTTACCGCGTCTGCGCCGCCCTGCGCGCCGCCGGCAACGACGTACCGATCCTGATGCTCACCGCGAAGGACGGCGAGTACGACGAGGCGGAGGGGCTCGACACGGGCGCCGACGACTATCTGACCAAGCCGTTCTCGTACGTCGTGCTCGTCGCGCGGGTCAAGGCACTGCTGCGGAGGCGCGGTTCGGCCGGTGCCTCGCCCGTACTGCGGGCCGGCGGGCTGGCCATCGACACCGCGGCCCGCCGGGTCTTCCGGGACGGGGCCGAAGTGGCGCTGACGGCCAAGGAGTTCGCCGTACTGGAACAACTCGCGGTACGGGCGGGAGAGGTGGTCGGCAAGCCGCAGATCCTGGAGCACGTCTGGGACTTCGCGTATGACGGCGACCCGAACATCATCGAGGTGTACATCAGCGCCCTGCGCCGCAAGATCGGAGCTGCCGCCATCCAGACGGTGCGCGGTGCCGGCTACCGGCTGGTGTCGTCGTGAGCGCCGGAAGACGTCCGTCGTCGGCTTCCGTACGCCCCTTCGGTTCCGTACGGGCCAAGACCTCGCTGGGTGCCACGGCCGTCGTGGCGGTCGCGCTCGTGGCCGCCGGGATCGCGGTCCTTCTCTCGCTCCGCGCGAATCTCACCGGCCAGGCCGACCGGGAGGCCGACTCCGCGGCACGCGATGTCGCCCTGGACATTGCCTCCCGGGTCCCCGGCCGGACGTCGTACCGGGATCTCGAACTCCCGGAGACCGACAACCATCCGGTGCAGGTCACCACCCAGGACGGCCGGCTGCTGGCGATGGGCGAGGACCTGGAGCGGATCAGCGGTACGGGGGTGCCCGCCGCCACGGTCGTACCGGCCCCCTCCGCCCCGCCGCCGGGCGGACCGGTCGACGACCACGGGGACGACAGCGGGAACGACGACGGAGATGACGACGGCGAGGGCGGCGACGACCACGGGGGCCGTGCCGATCCCGCCGTCGGCGAGATCGGCGACATCACCGAACACACCTCGGGTACCGCCACCGTCGACGGCACGGCCGGCGACTACCGCTTCGCCACCATCGCCGTGACCGACGGCTCCGGCACGACCGTCGTCGTCCACGCCGGCGCCTCGCTGGCCGCCCGGGACACCGCCGTCGGCACGGCCGCCGTGGCGATGCTGCTGGGGCTGCCCGTCCTGCTGCTGGTCGTCGGGGGAGTGACCTGGCTGGTGACCCGGCGGGCGCTCCGGCCCGTGGAGGGCATCCGGCGCGAGATGGCGGCCATCACCGCGTCCGAGGACCTGTCCAGGCGGGTGCCGGAGCCCGCCGCCCATGACGAGGTGGCCCGGCTGGCCCGTACGACCAATGAGACGCTCACCGCGCTGGAGGCGGCCGTCGACCGGCAGCGCCGGTTTGTCGCGGACGCCTCGCACGAACTGCGCAGCCCCATCGCCTCCCTCCGTACCCAGCTCGAAGTCGGCGACGCGCACCCGGAGTTGCTGGACGTACCGGGCGCGGTCGCGGACACCGTACGGCTTCAGCGGCTCGCCGCCGATCTGCTGCTGCTGGCCCGGCTGGACGCGGGGGAGCGGCCGGGGCAGAGCCGGCTCGATCTGGGCGCGCTGGTCCGCGAGGAGGTCTCGCAGCGGACCCCGGACACCATCCCGGTCGCACTCGACGTCGGGAAAGGCCTCGAAGTCGCCGGATCACGCGGTCAGTTGGCCCGGGTGCTCGGCAATCTCCTCGACAACGCCCAGCGCCACGCACGCGGTTCGGTACGGGCGTCCGTGCACCGGGCGGCGGACGGGCGGGTGGTGCTCGCGGTCACCGACGACGGTGCCGGGGTGCCGGTGGCGGAGCGCGAGCGGATCTTCGAACGGTTCGTACGGCTCGACGAGGCCCGGGGCCGCGACGACGGCGGCGCCGGACTCGGCCTCGCCATCGCCCGAGATGTGGCCGAACGCCACGGCGGCACCCTCAAAGCCACCAACTCCCCCAAAGGCGGAGCCCACTTCGAACTCCGCCTCCCGCCTGCCTAGCGGACTTCGCTCCGTTCCGCTGGCTGTCACCGAGTGGCGCTGTCCCGGTGGCGTGCCCATGCCTCGGCCGCCGTTTCCATCCGTCGCGTCCACGGATCAGGGTCGGCGCTCGCGATGTGCTGCCAGAGGCGTGCGCTGGCGTCTGCGAAGGCGTTTACGGCTGCCTTCGGTGCCTCTGTCCAGGCAGGAAGCGCGGCAACACAGGACTCTGCCTGGGGTGCGGTGTGGCCTCCGGCGATGAGCCAGATGATCCACAGGGCCGGGTCGATCCATCCGGCGCCCCGGGTGGCCCATGCCCAGTCCACGAGGAGAGTGCTCCGGTCATGGACGAGGACGTTGGTGTTGTGCCAGTCGGTGTGCAACAGCCGGTCTCCGGCGAAGAGTTCCGGGGTGTCACTGTAGGCGGCCATCCGGTCCGGCATGGACTTGAGGGGCACATCCGGACAGGGCACTTGCCCGAGATGGCGCAGCATGTTTGCCACCAGCGGCACGTCCGGCGACCCCGGCGCGTAGTCGGCGTGACGGCCGTCCACGGCCTCGAACCCCAGGAGGTCCCACCCAGCCGGTCGCAGGCGCCACAGCAGACGCGGGGCGATGCCCTGGACATGTGGGTTGATCTCCGCTTCGCGCTGCTGGGTCCAGACCCGGGGGTGGTCGGCGCGCAGGCCCTTGACGAAGACGGTGCCGCCCTCGGTGTGGACGCGGGCGGCGATCTCGCTGTTGAACCCGGAGCCCACAGGCTCGGTCTTCGCCACGGGTCCCGTGGTGTCCGCGATGGCGGCCAGTACGTCGGCGGGCAGGTCGGTCAGGCGGTCGGTCGGCATGGTGGGAGCCTCCCATGGAACGGCGCAGGGCCATGGCGCTCACCATGGCCCTGGCCTGTCCGGTTACCCGGTGCGGGCGGGTGTCAGCGGTACGGGTTGTCGTCGTTGCATCCCGGCTGGGACGCAGAGGTGTAGGTCTCCACGTCCTCGATGACACTCACCTCTTCGGGGTCCTCGGCGGTGCGGGTCGGTGCGAGTTCGACCATGACGGTCATGACGCGGTCTCCTTCATTCCGTGCTGGCAGTAGCTGTGCAGTGGTGCCTTCGCCTCCTGGAAGACCTTGGCCATCGGCCGACAGACCCGGCAGGTGCTGGAGAGCTGACAGCCGCTGCATCCTCCGGTGCGAAGCATGAGGGAATCGGCGATCGAGCCCAGCCGGGCAAGCCCGGCCACGCCCTCGGTGGGAAGGTCGATGTTCGGCTCACGGCCCACCTTGCAGATGGACGCCCGGCCGAACGGGTCGGCGTGGAAGAACGTGTGACCGGCCGGACAACCCGTGAACGGCGCCCTGTGAGTCAGATGCTCCGGCGACTGTGACGGCAGGGTCTCCGCGCCCCCGTGGATGGTCGGGGAGATGTTGGCGTACTCCCGGTACGGCAAGCCGAGCCGGTCTGCCCAGGCGCGCATGGCGTCGGCCTCGTGGGCGTTGCGGTTGGTGATGATCAGGCTGAGATCGATGTTCAGCCCTGCGGCCACGGCAGCGTCCAGCCCTCGCGTGAACCGCTTGAAGGCGCCGCGCCGCCGGGTGAGCCCGTCGTACGTCTCGGCGCTCGCCCCGTACACACTCAGGGACGTCTTCGTGGGCGGCAGCGCGGTCAGCAGCTCCATCATCCGGGGCTTGGCGAGCTGGGAACCGTTGGACAACAACTCCACCTGCATACCCAGCTCGTGGGCGAGCCGGTACGCGGCGGGGAACTGCGGGTCGATCAGCGGTTCCCCGCCGGTGAGCTGGAGCCAGATCACCCCGGCGTCCCGCATCACGGTCAGCAGGCGCTCCTTGCCGTCCCAGTCCAAGCCCTCAAATCGTTTCTCACCCAGGTAGCAGTGCTCACAGTCGAAGTCGCAGCCCAGGTTGATCTCCCAGGTGGCGCGGCTGAGTTCGTAAGGTCCGGGCTCACGGACGAGGACAGCGGCGTCGGCCGGACGGCCGGAGGCGTCCACGCCCCAGACGCGGCGCGCCACATCAACGAGCCAGGCCGGTACGGGCTGCCCGCCGGCCACGGCGTCGCACAGGTCGGCGAACTTGGAGCTGCCCACCTTGACCGCGCGCCGGCTGCCCGGGCGCAGGATGAGGTGCTGGTCTTGGAGGGGCGCGGCAATCAGGTCGTGCATGGCTGCCTCCCTGGCTGGTCCGTACGGTGATGGATGGACGGCTATGGACAAGTGGGTTGGGCGGTCACCGGCTCTCTGCTCTGAGCTCGCCCCAGACGCACTTGCCCGAGTCCTCGCGATCAGTCCCCCACTGGATGGTCAAGGCATCCACCAGAGCAAGGCCGCGTCCGTGTACCTCGCTGTCCGCAGGACACCGGAGCACAGGCATGGTCCGGGACTTGTCCATGACACCGATGCGTACGCGACCATCGGCGGGGCGCGCGACGACGACCTGGATGGAGCTGTCTCGGGTGTGGTTGACGGCGTTGGCCACCAACTCGGTGACGACCAGAGCACTGTCCTCCACCACATGCTCCAAGCCCCACTCCGTCAGTGCGGTGCGCACCAGGCGGCGGGCGGCCGCGGCACTTCCTGCATCACGGGGCAGCGTCTCGGAGTAGCCGATGTGGCCGGTCGTACGGGCTGTTGCGCTCACGGTCATCAGGACCTCTGCGTGGTGTGGTGGAACCGGCGGGTGTCGCCCGCCTCCGTCGAGGGGCGGAGGCATTCGTCCTCCGTCCGGCCGCCGAACTGTCCGGGCTCGACGGCTGTGCTCAGTCAACGACCGGCAGTCACAACGTGTAAGGAACAAAGGTCGATGCGTGCAGCGAGGGGAACCGGAAATTTCCGCAGCGCTCGGTTCGTCGCAGTGCAACCGCGCGGTTACGGTGGCCGAATGGAGGGCAACCAGATCCTCAAGTCGCGCATGTCGGAATCCGGCTTCACGCAGGCGGAATTGGCCGAGGTCGTGAACGGCGACCTGCGCGCTGCCGGATACGAAGGAACTGTCAGTGACCGTACGGTCCGCAACTGGCTGACCGGAAAAACCCGCTGGCCTCACCACCGGCAGCGCGCGGCGCTAGAGGCAGTATTCAACTGCCCTGTCACCGAACTGGGCTTTGCTCCGCGAGGAGGAGACTCCTCGCGCACGGCACCACCGGAGGATCCAGTGCACCGCCGCCGTTTCATCAGTGCCTCCGCCGGAGCGGCCCTGGCCGCCACGGCCGTACCGGCCTACGGCGCGCAGACTCGCATCGGCGAGAGCGACGTGTGGCGGCTGTTCTCGAAGTTCGCCGTCCTGATCGCCAGTGATCACCGATACGGCGGCAAGCTCACCATCGAGACCCAAGCCTCAGTCCTTGCCGGTGAGGCGATAACTCTTCAAGGGCGCGGCACTGCGAGTCAGCGGGTACGTGGCGCAATCTATGGTTGTGCCGCATCTTTCATCTCCAGCGCGATGTGGGCTGCCATCGACGGCCGCCGGTTCGACGCGGCGCAACGCCACTTCGACAGGGCATCCAGCCTGGCCGCCATGTCGGGCGACTCCACGATCCAGTTCCGTATCTGGTCCCACGCCGGGAGCCTGTACCGCCACATGGGCCGACCGGCGGACGCACTCGCTGCCAACGACGTTGCCCGACGTCTGCCCATCGCCCGCCGCGACCCGCTGTTTTCCTCCCTCGGCCACGCCCGCCACGCCGCCATCCAGGGTCTGACCGGCGACGCGCGAGCCGTACGCCAGGCCCTGGGCCATGCCCAGAAGGCTCTCGAACAGGCCGACCCCGCTGAGCACCGGCCGGTGTGGATGAAAGCCTTCTACGACCAAGCCGAACTGGAGAACCTGGCCCTGGCTGCCTACCTGGCTCTCGGCGACTACGAGAGCGCCGAAGCCCACGCACACCGCAGCCTGGCCTTGCTCCGGCCCGAGATGCAGCGCACCCGCGCCATCACCACCGCCCGCCTGGCTCAATCCCAACTCGGCCAAGGCGACTTGGAACCGGCTCTAGCCACTGCCATGTCCATCCCCACCGACCCCACAGGCGAACACCCACGAGTGACCAGCATGCTGCATGACTTCGGCAACACACTGCGCCTGGCCGCACCCTCCAGCCCTCACACCCGCATCTGGGACGAGTACACCCATGACAGTCAAAGGAATCCACAGTGACGAGCGAAGGCATCGAACTGCGCCATGCCACCGGCATCGACACCGTGTGGGACACACTCATCGAGGTCTACGCAGAGGTACGTGCCGACCATCTCCACCAGCCGCACTACTCAGTGGAACGATACGGCGAACGACTCGCACGCCATGCAGCCGAACCCGGCTGGGAGACAGTCATCGGATACGACGGAGACAAGCCCGTGGGCTACGCCTACGTCAACACCATCACATCCGATGACCGCTGGTGGCGCCGAATGACCACGCCCCTGCCCAAAGACGTCACAGACCGGCCCACCATCGCACTCAAAGAAATCATGCTGCGGGAGCCATGGCGCGGCACCGGCACCGCCCGGCACATCCACGACGAACTGCTCGCCGCCCGGCCCGAGGAGCAAGTGACCCTCCTGGTCAACCCACTCGCCGGAAACGGCAAAGTCAAAGCCTTGTACGAGCGCTGGGGCTACCAGGAGATCAGCACCCAGCAGCCCTCAGCAGACGGACCAGTCCTCACAGCCATGCTGCGCGCCATCCGTGAGCCGACCGCGGGGGAATAGCGCCTACGGCGGCCGCTCCTGTACGTAGCCGCCGACGAGGCGCATCTTGCGGCTTCTTCGAACTAAAAATCAGAGCTTTCCGCGCCGCCCGCGTAGGTGGTCCGCCACCGGTGTCAGTGACTCCCGCAACTGCGTCAGCGCCTCCGGGGACAGCAGGTCGATGAAGTGCTTCCGTACCGACGCCACATGGTGCGGTGCCACCTTGCGCATCGTTTCCATGCCGTGGTCCGTCAGTACCGCGTACAGCCCCCGCCGGTCCGACTCGCAGTGTTCCCTGCGGACCAGTTCCGCCGCTTCCATCCTGGTGATCTGGTGCGAGAGCCGGCTCTTGGACTGGAGCGTGGTGGCCGCGAGGTCACTCATCCGCATGCGCCGTTCCGCCGACTCCGAGAGATTCACCAGGATCTCGTAGTCGTTCATGGTCAGTCCGAACGGCTGCAGATCCTTCTCCAACTGGTGCGTCAGCAGCTTGTTGACATCGAGGTGGGTGCGCCAGGCGCACTGTTCCCCGTCGGTCAGCCAGCGGGTGGCGGTCTCGGTCTCCATGTATGGATTCTACCTAAGAAGTTGAATTCTGTACAAATCTTGCGCAGGCGACTGCACGGGGTGACGCCGCGCACCGGCGTTCGACGTCACACTCCGCAGCCTATCGGTCACAGACCGAAGCGATCACAGGCCGAAGCGACGCTGGAGATCCCCGAGCTGCCCGGGCAGCCTCGGCGCCGCCCCCTGGCCCGGCTGGCCGTGGCCCGGTGCGGGGGCGCCGCCGCCCGGGACCCCCGGCTCGTGCGGCACCGCGCCCGTCGCCTGCTCCGCCATCAGCATCTCGGTCGACTGGAGCAGCACCGTACCCGCTCCGACGAACTCGAACTGGTGCTCCTCGCCCGAGGTGCCCCCGATCCCTGTCAGCGAGCGCAGCCCGCCCATCACCCCGGTCATATAGCCGTGGTCGTAGTGGTGGCACGGCGAGGGGCAGTCCGCCCAGCCCACCAGGGCCTGCGGATCCACCCGGATCGGGGGTTCCATGAAGACCACCGGACCGTTCGAGGCCGCCACGAACTTCCCCGTACCGATCAGTGTCAGAAAGCCCGGCACGATCGACTGCTTCAGCGCCAGCGACGGCTGGTACGCCAGCAGATTCCCGGAGCGGATCGTCAGATTGCCGTCCTCCAGGTCGTACGAATTGACGTCGAAGGCCCGGTCGGCGAGCAGCATCTTGCCGCTGCCCTCCGCCACCACCCAGTCGCTCGCGTGCAGCGGCGAGTGGAAGCTCGTACGCAGCAGCCGGTCGAAGCGGCCGTGCCCGATCCCGTTGAAGTCGATCCGCCCGTAGTAGGCGATCATCTTCCCCTTCTGGAGGAACCACTGGCTCCCCTTCAACTCCACACAGAAGGTGTACGCGTTGACGTTGTCGTCGCTGGGCAGCGTCATCGGGTCATGGATCACGGGCGCGCTCACAGCTTCTCCTCCGACGCCTGGACGTACACCGCACCGCTGCCGCTCAGTTCGAGCTGGAACGCCTCGCCCGAGCCGCGCCCCACCATGTCGCGCCAGCCGAGCGCCGTGGAGAGCTTGTTCCGTACCTCGCCATGGTGCGCGACATACGCCTGGGGATCCACATGGACATCCCTGCCGGGGCTGATCGGCACCTCGATCACCCCGCCGTGCGCCATCACCGCGACCGCGCCGTGCCCCTTGAGCGTCGTGGTGAACAGCCCCTGGCCGGTCACCTGGCCGCGCACCATGCCCATGACCCCGCCCTGCGAGCCCATGAACATCGTGCCCTGCTGGAGCGTCCCGTCGAAGGCGAGCAGCCGGTCGGCCTCGACATACAGGGTGTCCCCGGCGAGATTGATGACCTGGATGTGATGGCCGCCGTGGCCGAACAGCACCGTACCGCTGCCCTCCACCGTCATCAGCGGCGTCGCCTCATTGGCCACCCGCCGGCCGATCATCGACATCAGCCCGCCCTGGCCGCCCTGCATGTTCGGGGTGAAGCTGACCTCGCCCTTGTACGCGAGCATCGCGCCGCGCTGGCTGAACATCTTCTGGCCGGGCGCCACCGTCGCCTCGACCATCTTCGAGTTGATCTCGCGGAACGGCATCACACATCGCCCCCGACCGTATTGCGCTCGCTGGGCTGTACGTACACGAGTCCGTCGCCCTCGAAGCGGATCTGGAAGGCCTCGCCGCCGCCCTCGCCCATGAGGGTGCGGAAGGTCACCCCCGCCTGGAAGTGCTGCTGGAGATTGCCCTGATGGGCGATGTACGCGCCGGGGTCGACCGAGAGCGGGTACTGCGGGGTCACGCGCAGGACCACCGCCGGGCCGTCCGACATGATCGCGGCCTGGCCCATGCCCTCGACGGTCGTGGTGAACAGACCGTTGCCGGTCGCGCCGCCGCGCAGCCCGGTGAAGGTCGTACCGGTCCGCAGCCCGGCGTCCGTGCAGAGCAGATTGCTCGCCTCGACATAGAGCTTGTCGCCGTGCAGCGACACGAGGTTGATCTCGCTCGCCCGGTCGGCGAAATAGCAGGTGCCCTGGCCCCTCACCTCCATGACGGTCATCTGTTCACCGGTGAGGCGGCGCGTCACCATCCCGCGCAGGCCCTCACCGCCGCCGGACATCTTCTTGAACGCCATCTGGCCGTCGTACGCGACCATCGAGCCGTTCTTCGCCTTGACGGCGTCGCCGGACATGTCCACGGCGAGCACCTTGCTGCCTTGCAGTCGGAACTGAGCCACGGATCGAAGGTAATGGGCCGAGGAGGGTACGAACAGGTCTTTCCGTCCCGAAGGCGTTCTGGCGGCGTACCACCCTCGTAACGGTCGGGCAAAACCGGGCTGCCACAATGGTCCCGCTTGTGCGCGCGTTCACAAGATCGCGCGGCCCTGCCCCGGCGCTGCCCTCCGGCGACCGGCGCCGCCCCCCGACGAGTTCGCCCGGCTGTTCCCCGGACGAGTTCCCCCGACGACAAAGGTGCCTGCCTCGTGGACATCAAGACCGCCTCCTCCCTCCACCGACTCCGTCTGGTCTCCGCCCCCGAGGCCGTGTCCTTCCTGCTGCTGCTCGTCTGCTCGGTGCTCAAGCGCACGACGGACTTCAACGCGGTGCCCGTGATGGGCGCGGTCCACGGCCTGCTCTTCATCCTGTACGTGATCTTCTGGCTGGACGCGTGGAACCGCACCAAGTGGTCCTTCGGGACGGCGGCCCTCTACTTCGTCCTCTCCGTCCTGCCGACCGGCGGCTTCTTCGCGGAGCGCAAGCTCAAGCGCGCGGCCGAGGACGAGGTCGTCGCCTCCCGCGCCCGCCGTGAAGACAGCGAGGACCGCGAGGACCGCGAAGGTACGGTGAAGGCATGATCGTCGCCTTTTCCGTCTCCCCGCTGGGTGTGGGGGAGGACGTCGGCGAGTACGTCGCCGACGCCGTCCGGGTGGTCCGTGAATCCGGGCTGCCGAACCGTACCGACGCCATGTTCACCTCGGTCGAGGGCGAGTGGGACGAGGTGATGGACGTGGTCAAGCGGGCCGTCGCGGCGGTCGAGGCGCGGGCGCCGCGGGTCTCGCTGGTGCTCAAGGCGGACATCCGGCCGGGGGTCACGGACGGGCTGACGTCGAAGGTCGAGACGGTGGAGCGGCACCTGTCGGCGTAAGCGGCGTAAGCGGCGTGAGGTTCCGTACGCCTGCCTGTGCCTGAGCCACCGGGCACGGGCCGGGCGGCCGGACGCCGGCCCGGCGAGCGCCAGGCATGGGCCCTCCGAGTCTGCGGCCCCGCCAGGGGTACGCGCCACCGCCCGCGCCCGTACGCGGTAACGCCCCGGCCCCGAACCGCCCGCACGGACGACCCCCGGTCGACACGCCGGTCGATATCCCGTTCTGTGGGGATATCGACCTCGCGACCTCTGGAGGCACCGTGCGGTCCGACGGCTACGACTCCAACCCCGACGACTCCGACGGCTACGACTACGACTTCTACAGCAGCCTCGCCGGTCCCCTGACGGAGCCGGTGGGGCCGGAAAGGCCGGGCGGACCGGACACCAGCCTCGCGTACCGCGTGCGCTACCGCAGTCTGCTCGCCCGTGAACCCCACCGGATACGCGCGGTCCTGCTGATGGCCCTCGCCCCGGTGCTCTCCGGCGCCCTCCTCGTCTATCTGGTCTGGCCCACCCACCGGACCCGGCGCGAGGGCGGCGAGCGCTGGCTGGTCGCCTTCGACCAGGTGATGCTCGGCTCGATCGGGCTGATCTCCCTGTTCATGCTCGTCAACGTCACCTCGGTCGCCCACGCCACGATGGTCGCCAGGGACCCCATACCCGTGCCCGCGGAGGCGGGTACCAGGGTCGCGTTCCTCACCACGTACGTACCGGGCAAGGAGCCGCTGTCCATGGCGCGCGGCACGCTCGAAGGAGCGGTACGGCTGCGCCACTGCGGCCCGCTCGACGTATGGCTGCTCGACGAGGGCGACGACAGCGAGGCCAGGGCGCTCTGCGAGGAGCTGGGTGTCCGTCACTTCACCCGGAACGGGGTGCCGGAGTGGAATCAGCAGAAGGGCGCGCACAAGGCACGTACCAAACACGGCAACTACAACGCGTGGATCGCGATGCACGGCGACGAGTACGACTTCTTCGCCTCCGTCGACACCGACCACATACCGCTCCCCAACTACCTGGAGCGGATGATGGGTTACTTCCGCGATCCGGATGTGGCCTTCGTCGTGGGCCCCCAGGTGTACGGCAACTACACCTCACCGGTCACCAAGGCCGCCGAGTCGCAGCAGTTCCTCTTCCACGCGCTGATCCAGCGCGCCGGAAACCGCTACCACGCACCGATGTTCGTCGGCACCAACAATGTCGTACGGATCAGCGCGGTCAAGCAGATCGGCGGTCTGTACGACTCGATCACCGAGGACATGGCCACGGGCTTCGAACTGCACCGCAGGCTCAACCCCCGTACCGGCCGCTACTGGCGCTCCGTCTACACCCCCGACGTACTCGCCGTCGGCGAGGGCCCGGCCTCCTGGACCGACTTCTTCACCCAGCAGCTCCGCTGGTCCCGGGGGACGTACGAGACGCTCTTCACGCAGTACTGGAAGGCGCCCTTCCGGATGCCGCCGGGCCGGCTGCTCAGCTACACGCTGATGCTCGTCTACTACCCGATGACCGCGGTCAACTGGCTGCTGGGCATTCTGAGCTGCGTCCTGTTCCTCTGGCTCGGCGCCTCCGGCACCCAGGTCTCCTCGGCGGTCCTGCTGATGCTGTACAGCGACGCCGCCGCCCTCCAGATCGGCCTCTACCTCTGGAACCGGCGCCACAACGTCTCCCCCCACGAGCCAGAGGGCTCGGGCGGGCTGGCCGGGATGGCGATGTCCGCGCTCTCCGCGCCGATCTACCTCCGGTCGCTCGGCTCGGCCGTGATCCGCACCCGCGGCAGCTTCGTCGTCACCCCCAAGGGCGGCAGCGCCAGCCCCGACCGGCTGATGACCTTCCGGCTGCATCTCTACTGGGCCGGTCTGCTGGTCGCCTCGCTGATCGCGTCCGTGTTCCTGGACCACACGCACGCGGCGATGCGCACCTGGGCCCTGCTGGCTCTCGCCATCGCGCTCGCGCCCGTCGCCGTCTGGGGCTGGACCACCTGGCGCGCGGAGGTTCGCCGTAAGGCCGCGGCGCCGAGCGGGACCGTCACCGTGCCCGCCTCCGAGCCGGGCGAGGAGCCCGAGCCGGCACTCGCGACGACCAGCGGGAACTGACGAGGCGACCGACCGGCGACGAGCGGCGACAGACCGGCGACCGGGGGCATGTGACCGACGACCGGAGGGAACCGACCCATGACCTCCCACGCGTACCGACCGACGAAGAAGTTCAAGAAGACCCTGCTGGGCGGCGGGGCCCTGGTCCTGCTCACCGGCCTCAACGCCCCCGCCGCCGTCTCCTTCGCCCAGGAGACCTACCACGCGTACAAGATCTCCCAGCCGGGCTACAAGCGGCAGTACGGCTCCTGGGCACTGCTCGACGTCCCCCCTGAGTACCGTACGAACGCCATCCACGCGGCCCTGTTGCACACCGGCAAGGTGCTGCTCATCGCCGGATCCGGCAACAACCAGAAGAAGTTCGACGCGGGCTCGTTCGACACGGTCCTGTGGAATCCGGCCGACAACACGTTCAAGAAGATCCCCACCCCGGAGGACTTCTTCTGCTCCGGCCACTCCCAGCTCCCGGACGGACGGCTGCTGGTGGCGGGCGGCACGGCGCGGTACGAGGTGCTCGACGGCGGGATACGGCGGGCCGGCGGCGGTATGCGCGTCAAGAACGAGAACCCGGACCGGTCGTACACCTTCAAGAAGGGCACCCGCTTCCGCTCCCCGTCGGGCGTCGAGTACGTCAGCACCGCCGATGTGACCGTGCCGAGGGCCAAGAAGCAGCTCCAGGCCGGATACGGCAAGGGCGACCGGATGCAGCCCTGGCGCACCAAGGTCACCGCCGGCGAGGCACGGGTCTTCGTGGAGGCGGTCAAGGAAGGCCCGCAGGCGCTGACCACCCAGGCCGCGCAGTACGAGATCCTCGGCCTCAAGGGCAAGGACGCCGCCAACCTCTACGGCCTGGCGCAGAAACTCACCACGGAGAAGCAGGACTTCCAGGGCATCAGATCGGCGTACGAATTCGACCCCACGGCCGAGAAGTACATCCGGGTGGACCCGATGAAGGAGGCCCGCTGGTACCCGACCCTCGTCGGCCTGGAGGACGGCAAGGTGCTGGCCGTCTCCGGGCTGGACGACGTCGGCGCCGTACTCACCGGGGACAACGAGGTGTACGACCCGAAGACCAAGAAGTGGTCCAAGGGCCCCACCCGCTACTTCCCGACGTATCCCGCGCTCTTTCTGACCAAGGGCGGCAAGCTCTTCTACTCCGGCTCCAACGCGGGGTACGGACCCGCCGAGAAGGGCCGCAAGCCCGGGATCTGGGACCTCAGGAAGAACACCTTCACCGGCATCGACGGTCTTATGGACGGCGACCAGACCGAGACGTCGGCCTCGCTGATGCTCGCGCCGGTCCAGCGCCAGCGGGTGATGCTGCTGGGCGGCGGGGGCGTCGGCGAGTCGTCCAAGTCCACCTCGCGTACGGCGATCATCGACCTGAGCGAGGAGAGCCCGGCGTTCCGTGAGGGGCCCCGGCTGCCGCAGGGCACGCGCTATCTGAGCAGTGTGCTGCTCCCGGACGACACGGTGTTCACCACCGGCGGCTCCTCCGACTACCGCGGCCGCAGCGCCAGCGACATCCTCAGGGCGCAGTTCTACGACCCGGCCACCAACTCCTTCCGCCGCGCCGCCGACCCCACCGTGGGCCGCAACTACCACTCGGAGGCGCTCCTGCTCCCCGACGGGCGCGTGGCCACCTTCGGCTCGGACCCGCTCTTCGACGACGCCGACAACACCAAGCTGGGCACCTTCGAGCAGCGCATCGAGATCTACACCCCGCCCTACCTCCAGGGCGCCCGCGCCTCCGACGAGAACCGCCCGGCCCTGGCCGACGGCCCCCGCCGTACCGACGCCCACGGCCGCGCCACCTTCCGCACGGCACACCCGGACCGCATCACCAAGGCCCGCCTGATGCGCCCCAGCGCCGTCACCCACACAACGGACGTCGAACAGCGCTCGATCGAACTGAAACTCACCAGAACGAAGGACACGGTGACCATAGAAACCCCGAAGGACCGCACCCTGGTCCCCGCGGGCTGGTACATGCTCTTCGTCACGGACAAGGAAGGCACCCCGTCGGAGGCGAAGTGGCTCCTGGTGGAGTAGCCGGGCCCTGTGGCGGTCAGGCTTTCGCCTTGCGGGCCAGGCCCAGGGCGTAGTCGGGCCACCAGGTGCCTGCCGGGGGGCCGCCTCGGCAGGGGCCGTCGGAGTCGCCGGGGCGTTTGATCCAGAGGTAGGCGTCGAGGAGTTCGTTGCCGGTGTCGGTGGTGGGCGGGGTGCCGAGGGCGCGGCCCGGGGGGTTGCACCAGGCCTCGTCGCCCTGGCCGGAGAGCGGGCCCGCGCCGTTGCGGCTGGTGTCGACCGTGAAGTGGGCGTCGCCGAGGAGGCCGGAGAGGCGGGTGCCGAAGGTTTTGACGGCGTCGTTCGTCTGGAAGTTGGAGACATTGAGCGAGAAGCCGTCGGCCGCGGCGACTCCGGCGCGTTTGAGGGGGGCCGTCAGCCGGGTGGGGTCGGCGATCCAGTGCGGGTTGCCCGCGTCCAGGTAGACCTTGGTCTTCGGCTGCTTCTTCAGCCGGCCGATCGCCTGGGCGAGCAGTCCGTACCGCTCGTCGTGGTACTGCGCCGGGGTACAGCCGTCCACGAGGTGCGGTACGGCGTCGGGCTCCAGGATCACGATGGCCGGGGCCTTGCCGATCGCGCCGGCGAAGGCGTCGATCCAGGCGCGGTAGGCCGCCGCGTCCCGGGCGCCGCCCGCCGAGTACATCCCGCAGTCCCGGTGCGGGATGTTGTACGCGACGAAGACCGCGGTCCGCTTGCCGGCGGCTCCCCGTACCGCTCTGGCGATCTCCGGTACGGGATCGTCACCGGCCGGCCATTCCGCCACCGCCCGCTCCGAGATCAGCCGCAGCGCCTTCGCGTCGTCCTTGCGGCCCTCCTTCTCCCACTGCCGGACCTGGCGGGCCGCGTCGCTCTCCGGGTCGATCCAGAAGGGCGACGCGGCGATGGGGGCGGCCTCGCCCTGGACCTCGCCGCTCTCCTCGGCGGCGCCGCTCTTCGCGGCGGTGCGCGGGGACTCGGAGGAGGAGGTTCCGCAGGCCGCGGCCGTCAGCGCGAGGACGGTGGTGACGAAGGCGGAGAAGGCGGCGGTGAGTGAGTACGAGCGGTGCGGCCTGCGGCCGGACATACAGCCCCCTCGGACGACGACTGCCGGGATACGGCTACTGGGGTAGACAAGACCGGATAATCGTTACATAGCGGGCTAATCTCATGGTGCTGCGACACCGTGCGGCCCGCCCCGTCGGAACGGCCGGACCGAAGGGCGAGACAGGGCTGACCGCTATGTGACCAGTGGGTAAGGTCGATGCCGTGCCGAAGCCGCTCAATCTTCCGTTCGATCCCATCGCACGCGCCGACGAACACTGGCGGCAGCGCTGGGGTCCCGTACCCGCCATGGGCGCGATCACCTCGATCATGCGCGCGCAGCAGATCCTGCTCGCCGGGGTCGACTCGGTGGTCAAGCCGTACGGGCTGACCTTCGCCCGGTACGAGGCGCTGGTGCTGCTCACCTTCTCCAAGGAGGGCGAGCTGCCGATGTCCAAGATCGGTGAGCGGCTGATGGTCCACCCGACCTCGGTCACCAACACCGTGGACCGGCTGGTGACCGCGGGTCTGGTCGACAAGCGGCCCAATCCCAACGACGGCCGCGGCACCCTCGCCTCCATCACGGACAAGGGGCGCGAGGTGGTGGAGGCCGCCACCCGCGATCTGATGGAGATGGAGTTCGGGCTCGGGGCGTACGACGCCGAGGAGTGCGCGGAGATCTTCGCGATGCTGCGGCCGCTGCGGGTGGCGGCGCAGGACTTCGAGGAGTAGCGGGCCGCGCCGGGTGGGTCGCTGAGCGGGTCATGGGGTGCCGGAAGATCGGCTGTCGCGCCCCGTTACGCTCGTCGGCATGAAACAAAGCGTGCTGTCCCGCTACCGGGTGATGGCGTACGTCACCGCCGTATGGCTGCTGGTCTTCACCGTCGCGATCATCCTGAAGTACGGGTTCGACACCGGCGACACGATGCTGATCTCCCAGATCCACGGTGTGCTCTTCATCATCTATGTGATCTTCGCCTTCGATCTGGGCTCCAAGATGAAGTGGCCGTTCGGGAAGCTGCTGTGGGTGCTGGCCGCCGGCTGCATCCCGGTCGCGTCGTTCTTCGTCGAGCCGAGGGTCACCCGCGAGGTCAAGGCGCACATCGCTGAGAGTGACCCGGCCCTCGCCAAGGCGTAGCACCTCCCCGCCCGCGCTCTCGAATGCGTGGGCGGTTGCCATCGACAGATAGTTGGACGTCCTAGTAAATTTGACTGCATGGACGCCGACGCGATCGAGGCGGGCCGCCAGCGCTGGCAGGCCCGCTATGACAAGGCTCGCAAGCGCGACGCCGACTTCACCACGCTCTCCGGGGACCCCGTGGAGCCGGTCTACGGGCCCCGGCCCGGCGACACGTACGACGGATTCGAGCGGATCGGCTGGCCCGGCGAGTACCCCTTCACCCGCGGCCTCCATCCGACCGGCTACCGCGGCAGGACCTGGACCATCCGCCAGTTCGCCGGCTTCGGCAACGCGCAGCAGACGAACGAGCGCTACAAGATGATCCTGGCCGCGGGCGGCGGCGGCCTCTCCGTTGCCTTCGACATGCCGACGCTCATGGGCCGCGACTCCGACGACCCGCGCTCGCTCGGCGAGGTCGGCCACTGCGGGGTCGCCATCGACTCCGCCGCGGACATGGAGATCCTCTTCGGCGACATCCCGCTCGGCGATGTCACCACCTCGATGACGATCAGCGGCCCGGCCGTCCCGGTCTTCTGCATGTATCTCGTCGCTGCCGAGCGCCAGGGCGTCGACCCGGCCGTGCTCAACGGCACGCTCCAGACCGACATCTTCAAGGAGTACATCGCCCAGAAGGAGTGGCTCTTCCAGCCCGAGCCCCACCTCCGGCTGATCGGCGACCTCATGGAGCACTGCGCCCGCTCCATCCCCGCGTACAAACCCCTCTCCGTCTCCGGCTACCACATCCGCGAGGCGGGCTCGACGGCCGCGCAGGAGCTGGCGTACACGCTCGCGGACGGCTTCGGCTATGTGGAGCTGGGGCTCAGCCGCGGTCTGGACGTGGACACCTTCGCGCCCGGGCTCTCCTTCTTCTTCGACGCGCATCTCGACTTCTTCGAGGAGATCGCCAAGTTCCGCGCGGCCCGCCGGATCTGGGCGCGCTGGATGAAGGACGTGTACGGGGCGCGCACCGACAAGGCGCAGTGGCTGCGCTTCCACACCCAGACCGCGGGCGTCTCGCTCACCGCGCAGCAGCCGTACAACAACGTCGTACGGACGGCCGTGGAGGCGCTGTCGGCGGTGCTGGGCGGTACGAACTCGCTGCACACCAACGCGCTGGACGAGACCCTCGCCCTGCCGAGCGAACAGGCCGCCGAGATCGCGCTCCGTACGCAGCAGGTGCTGATGGAGGAGACGGGCGTGGCCAATGTGGCCGACCCGCTGGGCGGTTCCTGGTACGTCGAGCAGCTCACCGACCGTATCGAGGCCGACGCCGAGAAGATCTTCGACCGGATCAAGGAGCGCGGGCTGCTGGCCCACCCGGACGGGCGTCACCCGATCGGCCCCATGACCTCCGGCATCCTGCGCGGGATCGAGGACGGCTGGTTCACCGGCGAGATCGCCGAGTCCGCGTTCCAGTACCAGCGGTCGCTGGAGAAGGGCGACAAGCGGGTCGTCGGCGTCAATGTCCACCACGGGTCGGTCACCGGCGATCTGGAGATCCTGCGGGTCAGCCATGAGGTCGAGCGCGACCAGGTCCGGGTGCTGGCGGAGCGCAGGGGCGCCCGCGACGAGGCCCGGGTGCGTACGGCCCTGGAGGGCATGCTGGCCGCGGCGCGCGACGGCTCGAACATGATCGAGCCGATGCTGGAGGCGGTACGGGCGGAGGCGACGCTGGGCGAGATCTGCGGCGTACTGCGGGACGAGTGGGGGATCTACACGGAGCCGCCCGGGTTCTGAGGGCTTCGGTTCGAATCGCGCCTGGCGGCCGCTCCTGATCCGGGAGCGGCCGTCGGCCTTTTTCTTGACCTGTTTTTGCGGTGGGCTCCTCTTGGCAGATACCTCTGAGTGAGAGATAAAGTGATGGTATGACCACGGAGGCGTTTCCCGACACGCTCGCCACTGTGCTGGCGGGAGTCCATCGGATGGTCCGGCGGCGGCTGCGCGACGGGCTGACCGCACCGCCGCTGCGAGGCGCGCAGCTCGATCTGCTGCGGCTGGTCGCGGCGCGGCCGGGGATCCGGGTGTCGGAGGCGGCCAAGGAGCTGTATCTCGCCGGGAACTCGGTCTCCACCCTGGTCAACCAGCTCGGCCAGCTCGGCTATCTGCGCCGGGAGACCGATCCGTCCGACCGCCGGTCCGCGCGTCTGCTGCCCACTCCGGCGGCCCTGGAGCGGCTGGCGGACTGGGAGGCCCGCCGCTCGGCGCTGATGCGCGAACAGGTGGCGCATCTGTCGGACGAGGACCGCGCGGCCCTGGCCGCGGCCCTTCCGGCGCTGCGCAGGCTCGCCCAGAACATGCACGAGGAAGTGGAGCGCGTATGAGCGACCGAGCCACTGCCGGTACGGGGGAGCCGGCCGGCGCCACAGACCTGTCCGCCCCCACCGACGCGTCCGGTACCACGGACCCGGCCGGCGGCACCGATACGGCACGCGCGGCTGAGGCCGAAGCCGTGAGCCTCCGCGGGCTGGAGTACTCCTTCGGCGACACCAAAGCCGTCTCCGGACTCGACCTCTCCGTCCGCGCGGGCGAGGTCTTCGGCCTGCTCGGCCCGAACGGCGCCGGGAAGACGACCGCGATCCGCTGTATCACCACGCTGCTGCCCGTCCCCGCGGGCATGGTGCGGGTCTTCGGGCACGACGCGGCGAGGGAGAGGATGGCCGTACGCCGGCTGCTGGGGTACGTACCGCAGCAGCTCTCCGCCGATGCCGCGCTGACCGGCCGGGAGAATGTGACCCTGTTCGCGCGCGTCTTCGACGTCTCCCGCCGCGAACGCGCCGAGCGGGTCGCCCAGGCGCTGGAGGCCGTCGACCTGACCGGCGCCGCTGACCGGCTGGCCAAGACGTACTCCGGCGGCATGATCCGCCGCCTCGAACTCGCGCAGGCCCTGGTCAGCGCGCCCAGGCTGCTGATGCTCGACGAGCCGACGATCGGGCTCGACCCGATCGCCCGTACCAGCGTCTGGGAGCACATCAACGCCGTACGGAACGCCACGGGCATGACCGTCCTGGTGACCACGCACTACATGGACGAGGCCGAGCAGTACTGCGACCGCGTCGCCCTGATGCACCGCGGCCGGATCCACGCGCTCGGCACCCCCGACGAGCTGCGGACCGAGCTGCGCGAGCGGCGCCTCGCCGCCGGCGGCGAGGCGGCGGGCGAGACCGCGCCGACGCTGGAGGACGTTTTCCGCGATGTCGCGGGCCGGGGTCTGGAAGAGGAAGGAGGGGACTTCCGCGATGTCAGGAACACGCGCCGCACAGCGTCCCGGGTCGGCTGAGGGTGAGGGTGCCAAGGGCACCAAGGCCGTCGGCTCAGGCACCAGCAGGGGCACAGGCACCGGCAACGGCACCGGACCCGATCTCACCCGTCTCGACCTGCTGCTCAAGCCGCCGCCTGCCCGCACCGGCTGGCGGGTCCTGCCCGCCCGGGTCATGGCGATGTGCGCGGTCGAGCTGCAGAAACTGCGCCACGACCGGACCGAGCTGTACACCCGGGCCATCCAGCCCGCGCTCTGGCTGCTGATCTTCGGCGAGACCTTCACCCGTATCAAGGCGATCCCCACGGGCGGCATCCCGTACATCGACTTCCTCGCGCCCGGGATCATCGCGCAGTCCGCGATGTTCATCGCGATCTTCTACGGAATCATGATCATCTGGGAGCGGGACGCGGGCATCCTCACCAAACTCCTGGTCACCCCGACCCCGAGAGCCGCCCTGATCAGCGGCAAGGCCTTCGCCTCCGGGGTGAAGGCGCTGATCCAGGCCGTCGTGGTGATCCTCATAGCCGCGGCTCTGGGCGTGGGGCTCACCTGGAATCCGCTGAAGCTGCTCGGCGTCGCGGTCGCGGTGGTCCTCGGCTCGGCCTTCTTCTCGTGCCTGTCGATGACGATCGCGGGGATCGTACTGACCCGTGACCGGCTGATGGGTATCGGCCAGGCCATCACCATGCCGCTCTTCTTCGCGTCGAACGCGCTCTATCCGGTGGCGGTGATGCCCGACTGGCTCCAGGTGATCAGCAAGATCAATCCGCTGAGCTACCAAGTGGACGCCCTGCGCGGCCTGTTGCTCGGGACGCCGTCCCATCTGCTGCTGGACTACGGCGTGCTGGTGTTCGCGGCGGTCGTGGGCATCATGGCGGCCTCGTCGCTGCTGGGCCGCCTGGCGCGCTGAGTACGGGCCCTGAGTACGGGCCGCCACGGTCGGCTACACGGCGTAACGTATGTCCGTACGGGCCCGGCGCAGGCCCCACATATGCACGGCGCATGTCCGTACGGGCCCGTGGCCGTTTTTCTGAAGTGCGCGCCGAAGGGGGAGGATGTACTCATGCAGCCTAGGAACATGTCCATGAGCGGCGTCGTCGACCTCGCCGCGGTGAAGGCGGCCAACGAGGCCAAGGCGAAGGCGGAGCAGGCCCGTGCCGAGGCGGCCCGCCAGGGGGGCACCGGTGCCGTCCCCCCGTCCAGTCTGGTGATCGACGTCGATGAGGCGGGCTTCGAGCGCGATGTCCTCCAGCGCTCCACGGAGGTCCCGGTCGTCATCGACTTCTGGGCCGAGTGGTGCGAGCCGTGCAAACAGCTCAGCCCGGTGCTGGAGCGGCTGGCGCGGGAGTACAACGGCCGGTTCGTCCTCGCCAAGATCGATGTCGACGCCAATCAGATGCTTATGCAGCAGTTCGGGATCCAGGGCATCCCGGCGGTCTTCGCGGTGGTGGCGGGGCAGGCGCTGCCGCTCTTCCAGGGCGCCGCGCCGGAGGCCCAGATCCGGGCGACCCTGGATCAGTTGATCCAGGTGGGCGAGGAGCGCTTCGGGCTCACCGGTATCGCGGTCGACCCCGATGCTCAGGACGGGGCCCCGGCGCAGGCCGCCGTTCCGGCCGGTCCGTACGACGCGCTGCTTGAGGCGGCCGTACGGGCGCTGGACGCCGACGACTTCGCCGGCGCGGCCCAGGCGTACCGCAATGTGCTCGCCGACGACCCCGGCAACACGGAGGCCAAGCTGGGCCTCGCCCAGGCCGAACTGCTCGGCCGGGTACGGGCGATGGACCAGACGAAGGTACGGAAGGACGCGGCGGAGCGTCCCGAGGACGTCGAGGCGCAGATCGCCGCGGCCGATCTCGATCTGGTCGGCGGGCATGTGGAGGACGCCTTCGGCCGTCTGGTCGAGACCGTACGCCGGACCTCCGGTGACGAGCGGGAGGCGGCCCGCGTACGGCTGCTGAAGCTGTTCGAGGTGATCGGCGGGGACGATCCCCGGGTGACGGCGGCGCGTTCGGCGCTGGCGCGCGTGCTCTTCTGACCGCGTCGGGCCGCTACTATTTCGGAACCGTGGTTCCGGCAACCGCAGGAATATGCCAACAGCGGCCGCGCTTTACCAAAACTTGGTAAAAGTGGCCGCTGTTACTCGCAGTAAGTCGGCGCCCCTCTTCTGTCCGGCTATGAGGGACATTCGCCGCTTCTGGCGCGCCACCAGGGGACACCCTGTGTGGCCGCCCGATGTCACCGGGTCGCCCGCTGGTTATCAGGCCGTTACTAGCCAGTAACGAACCCCCTTGTGCCCCGGGCGTGAATGGACCACGATCGGCGACGCTCGGTCCAATTCCGCACCAGCACGGCAACCAGTCGCGCCGTCGGTCCTGGGTCCCCACCGAGCGGACCGGTGGCTGCGGCCGCCGGACCGGACAGGGGGGTTCCTGCCTTCCGGCAGGGCCTGTCCAGAGGTTGCGCGAAGGCGTGGCCAGTGGTTGTCGCTCGGGGGTGATCGCCGGTGGTTACGGGCGCGGTTGGCGCCCCCGGCACAGGCGCTCTCCTTCCCGAGGACGTAGCACTTCTCCCATCCCAGGACGGGCTCCAACCCGATCCGGAGATGTACGTCCGAGAAGGAGGAAATTCATGGAGTCCCAAGTTCGTGGCGGGACCAGATGGAAGCGGTTCGCTGTGGTCATGGTGCCCAGCGTGGCCGCGACGGCCGCGATAGGTGTCGCTCTGGCACAGGGGGCGCTCGCGGCATCGTTCAGCGTGTCCGGCCAGAGCTTCAAGGTGAAGGCCGATCAACTGGTCGGCCACGACTTTGTCCAGTACGGCGGTGTCGCCGAGGGCACGGACCTCGAAGGCAACAAGGCCACCCATCCGGTGGCCGTCTCCGGGTTCAAGACGGCCGAGATCACCAACATGTGCCAGTCCGTGGTCACCCCGCTGCCGCTGCTCAACACGAGCGTGACGCTGGTACTGACCGCGGGCAACAAGGGCACCGACATCAAGGCGCAGAACCTGTACCTCGATGTCGAATCCCTGGACGCCGACGCCGAGTTCAAGAACATCGACATCGGTGTCGCGGCCGGTGCGAACCAGTCGCCCGGTACCCAGCCGGATACGAAGGTGAATCCGAACGGCTTTGCCCAGCAGGCCGATGAAGCCGTACTCACCAATGTGCGGCAGACGGCCTGGGCCACCACTGCGGGCACGTTCAAGCTCCCGGACCTGAGCCTCCGGCTCAAGGTCGGTGACCCCAAGAAGTACGAGTGCTACTAGGCATTCGCCTCGGGCGGGCCGCGCGGTCCTAGGACCGTTCCCTCCCCGGGACCGGCCCTGCGACTGTTCGGCCCGTCCGGCCCCCGCTCGTTCCGCTGTCTGTTTTCTGCTTCTGCCCCTCTCGCCCCACTGCATCCCGCACCTCGCTTTCCAGGGAGCTGTTTTCCATGAGCGCCGAGTCCACAGGTTCCCGCGGATTCACCTACTGGCGGCTTCGGTTCCGCGTCTGGCGCGGGACCCGGCCGTTCTGGGCGGGCCTGTTCACCCTTCTCGGTGGTCTGCCGATCGCCTACTTCCCGTACGCCCAGCTCCACCTCGGCAATCTCACCCTGGCCATGTCCACCACGGCCGGGGCGGGTTCGCTGATTATCGGCGTACTGCTGGTGACCCTGGGCCTGACGATGTGGTTCCACAGCATCGTCAGAGTCTTCGCCGGTGTCGCCGCCATCCTGCTGGCGCTGGTGTCGATCCCGGTGTCCAACATCGGCGGTTTTCTGCTGGGCTTCCTGTTCGCCCTGATCGGCGGCGCGCTCTCCATCTCCTGGGCACCCGGCAAACCGCCCCGGCCGGCCGCCGAGCACGATCACACCCCCCACCTGTCACCGGAGTCCGACAGGGCCGGTGACCCCTTTCCCGTACCGCGCGACGGGGAGGACCCGAACGTGACGGAAACGACTGCACAAGCCAACGGCGGGAGGAACAGTGCGGGGTGACGAAGCGCAGCGGATCGCGGCCGGGGGCGAGGAATCCCGGGAGAGGAGAGGGCCGCGCCACGCGGCCCCCAGGAAGTCGCTCCTGACCAAGCTGCACATACCCGCCGGCAAGGCGATCGCGCTGGCGGCCATGCCGACGGCGGTCTTCGTGGGCATGGGGCTCACGCCCAGACTCGCGCTGGCCGACGACAGCAAGGACATCCCGTTCGCGCCGGGGCCGTGTGTGACGCGCTCGGACGATCCGGACGCGTCGGAGTCGCCGTCGCCTTCCGCGTCGCAGTCCGAGTCGGCCTCGGAGTCGGAGTCGCCGGCGCCGGGGGAGTCGCCGTCCGCGTCGGAGAGCGCGGGGGCGCCGGGGCCCGGGCCTTCGGAGGGACCCGGTCCCGGGCCGTCGGAGGGGCCGGGCGATCCGAGCCGTCCCCCGACGCCGACCCCGACTCCGACTCCCACGAAGTCCAAGAACCCGCTGGACCCGCTGGGCCTTGGCGATGTGCTGGGCGGCATCCTCGGCGTACGGGACAAGGTTGCCGCCGAGAATGACAACCAGGACGAGCCGCACAGCCCGGCACCCAGCTCGTCGTCCGCCGCGTCCGCCGCGCCTGCGCGGAAGCCGTCCGCCGAACCGTCCGGCAATTCCACGCAGAAGCCCGAGCAGGCCGGCTCGGCGAGTGACGCGGTCGGCGGCGCGGTCGGCGGCGCCGTCGACGGGACGAAAGAGGCGATCAAAGAGGCGGCCAGGAAGGCCGGAGTCACCGTCGAGGAACTCGACGACAGCGCCAAGGGCCTCGACGCCCACGCGGACGACGACATCCCGGCGGGCGCGGGCGGCAAGGAGCCCTTCCCCTGCCCCACCCCCGACCCCGAGGCCCTCGCCGCGGCCAAGGAGGAAGAGGGCATCCCGCTGCTGCCCGACGACCCCTGGATCCTGGACAGTTCGCTGCTGACGCTGCGCGGTCTCGACTACCACGGCATCGTCGAGGTGAGGACCAGCCTCGGCACGAAGAAGGTGCTGAAGTTCACGGCGTCGTCCGTGGACATCAGGGACCTGCACCAGCTTGTGGTCTACCCCCAGGGCAAGACGGCGCATGTGAAGGCCCGCGAAGGCTCCACGTCCACGATCCGCGACGGCGAAGTGACGATGTACACCGAGGAGTTGAAGGGGAACCTCTTCGGGCTCATCCCGATCACCTTCAGCCCGCAGACGCCGCCTCCGCTGAACGTACCGTTCGCCTTCTTCACGGACGTCAAGGTGACCCAGGCAGGCCAGTTCGGCGGCACGCTCACGGTTCCCGGCCTCCAGAACTACATGACGGACTGAGCATGCGCGGCCCGCACCCCTGATGACCGATTCCAGGGGTGCGGGCCGGGGTGTGTCCTTCCCGGTACGGCGGCGGTACGGGGACGCCTCTGCGGTACGGGGACGCTTTGGCCGTACGGGACGGCCCTCACCGCCTGGGTTCTTACCGACTCGATCCTCACCGGCTGGATCCTCACCGCTGGATGGACTTGACCTCCAGGAACTCCTCCAGCCCGAAGCGGCCCATCTCGCGCCCGTTGCCGGACTGCTTGTACCCGCCGAACGGTGCCAGCGGGTTGAACTCGGCGCCGTTCACATCGATCTGACCGGCCCGCAGCCGCCGGGCGACGGCCAGCGCGTGCTCCCGCTCGCCGAACACCGCGCCGTTCAGTCCGTACACCGTACTGTTGGCGATCTCGACCGCCCGGTCCTCGTCGGCGTACGGGATCACCGCCAGCACCGGCCCGAAGATCTCCTCCTGCGCGATCACGGAGTCCGGGTCGACATTGGCGAAGACCGTCGGCCGTACGTACGCGCCGGACTCCAGCCCCTCGATCCGGCCGGGCCCGCCGACCGCGAGCGTGGCGCCGTCCGCGATGCCCCGTTCGATATAGCCGGTGACCCGCTGCCGTTGGGTCTCGGAGACCAGCGGGCCGATCCGGGTGCTCTCGTCGGCCGGGTCGCCGACCGTGTACCCGGCCGCGGCGGCGACGGCCAGTTCGACGGCCTCGTCGTGGCGCGAGGCCGGGACCAGCATCCGGCTCCAGGCGCCGCAGACCTGGCCGCTGTTGATCCAGGCGTTGGTGACCCCGAGGGTGACGGCCCGGGCGAGGTCGGCGTCGTCCAGGATGACATTGGCGGACTTGCCGCCCAGCTCCAGCGCGACCCGCTTGACCGTGTCCGCCGCGACCACCGAGACGCGCTTGCCGGCCCGGGTGGAGCCGGTGAAGGACACCATGTCGACGCCGGGGTGCGCGGCGATCGCCTCGCCGACGACCGGCCCGGTGCCGTGCACGACATTGAGCACACCGGCCGGCAGCCCCGCCTCCGCGGCCACTTCGGCGAGGATCCGCGCGCTCAGGGGCGCCAGTTCGGAGGGCTTGAGGACCACGGTGTTCCCGGCCAGCAGGGCGGGCACCACTTTGGTCGCGGTCTGCTGGAGCGGGAAGTTCCACGGCGTGATGGCCCCGACGACCCCGACCGGCTCGCGCACGACCAGCGAGTGCCCGATCTCCTCGGTCCAGGGGAAGTCCGCGGCGAGCCCGGCGAAGGCGGCGGTCACCGCGACCGGCAGCCCGGCCTGGGCGAAGCGGGAGAGCTGGATCGGCGCGCCCATCTCGGCGGTGATGGTGCCCGCGATCTCCTCGGCGCGCTTCTGGAGCCCCTCGGCGACACGCCCCAGGATCTCCGCGCGCCGGACGGGATCCGTGGCGGCCCAGGCGGGGAAGGCGGCCGCCGCGGCGGCGACGGCGCGGTCGGCATCGGCGGGGGTGCCGGCCGGCAGGGAGGCGACGACCGCGCCGGTGGCCGGGTTCACCACGTCGATGGAGTGGGGGCCGCCGGGGACGGCCGTACCGCCGATCCAGTGGGTTCCGTCCCATGCGTTCGTACCGCTGTTGCTGCTCATGCTGTTCATGGCGCCAGCGTGGCAAGGCGGCGGGGGAGCAGCCAGGGACAGCCGGTCCGGTGATACGGACCACTCCGGCGGGTTGTCCGGGGCGTCTGCGGACCGCTCCGGGAGGTTGTCCGAGGCGTCTGCGACGCTTGACGGTACGGAGTGCGGAGGACTCGTCAGACCCGCACCGAGAGGAGCGTGGCCGTATGAGCCAGGTGAACCGGGCCGAACTCGCCGACTTCCTGCGCACCCGCCGGGCCGCCCTGCAGCCCGAGGACGTCGGCCTGCCCCGGGGGTGGCGGTCACGCCGTACCGGCGGTCTGCGCCGCGAGGAGGTCGCCGCGCTGAGCAGTATGTCGACCGACTACTACAGCCGAATCGAGCAGCGCCGCGGCCCGCACCCCTCCCAGCAGATGCTCACCGCCCTCGCCCGCGCCCTGCGCCTCTCCCCGGACGAGCGCGACCATCTCTTCCGGCTGGCCGGCCATGCCCCGCCCCACCGGATCCCCACCGGCGACGAGATCGCCCCGGGCATGCTCCGGATCTTCGAGCGGCTGGCGGACACCCCGGCCCAGGTGATGAACTACCTCGGCGAGACCCTCGTACAGAACCGCCTCGCGGTCGCGCTCACCGGCGACGACAGCCGCCATACGGGGATGGCGCGTAGCCTGGCCTACCGCTGGTTCACCGACCCGGCCTCTCGTCTGATCCACCCCGAGGCCGACCACGCCCGCCACAGCCGTACGATCGCCGCCCATCTCCGCGCGGCCGCCACCCGCGAACCGGACGACCCCCGGGCGCCCGCCCTCATCGACACCCTGCTGACCGCCAGCCCGGAATTCGCCAGGGTCTGGCGCGACCACCCGGTAGCGGGCCCCACCTGCCCGCCCAAACACATCCAGCACCCCCAGCTGGGCCCCCTCCACCTCCACGGCCAATCCCTCCTGGACCCCGACCACCCCCAAACCCTCCTGGTCTTCACAGCACCCCCAGGCACCGAAAGCGAAGCAAAGCTCCACCACCTGGCGAACCTCACCAAGAACCCGGCCTGACACCGCCACTCCCGGATATGGCTGCATCGCCCGCAGGTTCGCCTTTGAGCCCCCTTCAGGAAACGTGAATCTACGGCCTCTTGCGCGAAATCCCGTCGGTTCGCCCGAACCTCCATTTCTCGCACTGGTGGTGTCCTCCCAGGTCGACACGGCGTGAAGGCGCGGGCAGCCCGAACTGATCACGTTGGTTCTTCGGGAAACGAAGGGGCCGGGGAGGGGTGCGCACGGGCGCAATCCGGCCGTATCCAGCGGCTCGGGGTGATGGCCGGCGCGCTCTCGCGCGTCAACGTCCTTACTCTGACGATAAGTTGTGCGCAACCATCGCGATGGGGGAGCGATATGGCCGAGGCCGTAGGGAGCGATCACATCGAGATCGTCCGAGCCGTCGAGGCGGATGTGGCGCGCATCGCCGAAATCGCCGCGTCCCGCGGCCTGGACAGCGCCGACCCGTCCACGGCGACCCGCGACGGGTTCCTCGTCTCGAACTACACCGTCGACACCTACAGGGCCCGGCTCGCTACGGCCGAGCACTTCTACGTGGCGCGCAAGGGCGGAAACGTGGTCGGCTTCCTGCTCGCGTACAGCGACCGGCGCATCGAGCCCGACGAGTGGCTGAACTATCACATCAAGACGACCCTTGGCAGTTTCCTGGTCATCAAGCAGGTGTGCGTGGAGCGGGAAGCGGCCCGCCTGGGTGTCGGCTCACGGCTGTACCAACATGTGCTGGAGCAGTGGACCATCAGTCCGGTGATCGCCGCAGTCGTGTCCGACCCGCCCAATGAGGCATCCACGCTCTTCCACCGGAAGCTCGGGTTCGAGGAGCTGACCAGCCTCACACCCCCCGACGGCAGGCGGCGCACGGTGTGGGTGCGGCGCAGGGCTCGTGAGGCGATGCTGCATGTGCAGTACCCGGTTGCCGTGGACCTCTACAAACACGAGGACACGACCAATTGGCACAAGCTCAACAACTTCTTCTACATCACCGCGGGCCTGGCGGCGGCGACGGCGTTCTCGCTGGGCGAGGGCAGCGCTGAGCCGGAGCCGCTGTCCCGCAGGCTGGCGATCGTCCTCTGCGTCATCGGCTTGGGCGCCTCGGTGGCCTTCTCCCAGATGCTGCGCTTCGGCCGCCGCTACCTGCAGGCCCGCAAGCAGGCGGTCATGGAACTAGAGGAGTACATGGCCTGGCACGGCGGGCATCGGATTGTGGCGCGGAGAGTGGGCGAGAGCGGCAGCGGGTGGCTGAAGTCGTCGCCCACCGGTCTCATCATGGCGCTGCTGCCGATTCTGGTGGCGCTGTGCTGGCTGGCGATGCTGGGCGTGCTGGTCGCGCGGTAGACCGGCTGACGCAGGACCGCGGGGGCGGGGTGACCAGCGCGGTGGCCTCGGGCCGGTCGCGGCGTCGGCAGGAAACTGTGAGCGCCCAGCGGAACGGCCCGCCGGGAGCCGGCGGGCCGAAGTGGGGGCGGGGGTACGGGCGGACGCGTCAGGCGCGGTCGTCGCCGCCCAGGTGGTGGACTCGGACCATGTTCGTGGTGCCCGGGACGCCGGGAGGGGAGCCCGCGGTGATGATCATGGCGTCGCCCTCGGAGTAGCGCTGGAGCTTCAGGACCTCCTCGTCGACCAGGTCGACCATCGCGTCCGTGCTGGTCACCCAGGGCACGATGAAGGACTCGACGCCCCAGCTCAGGGCGAGCTGGTTACGGGTGGACTCGTCCGTCGTGAAGGCCAGGATCGGCTGGGCCGCGCGGTAGCGGGAGAGGCGGCGGGCCGTGTCGCCGGACTGGGTGAAGGCGATCAGGGCCTTGCCGCCCAGGAAGTCGGCGATCTCGCAGGCCGCGCGGGCCACCGAACCGCCCTGCGTACGCGGCTTCTTGCCCGGGACCAGCGGCTGGAGGCCCTTGGAGAGCAGCTCCTCCTCCGCCGCGACCACGATCTTCGACATCGTCCTGACCGTCTCGACGGGATACGCGCCCACCGACGACTCGGCGGAGAGCATCACCGCGTCGGCGCCGTCCAGGATCGCGTTGGCGACATCGGACGCCTCGGCGCGCGTGGGGCGGGAGTTGGTGATCATCGACTCCATCATCTGGGTGGCCACGATCACCGGCTTGGCGTTGCGGCGGCACAGCTCGATGAGCCGCTTCTGCACCATCGGGACCTTTTCGAGCGGGTACTCGACGGCCAGGTCGCCACGGGCCACCATGATCGCGTCGAACGCCGCGACGACGGCGTCCATGTTGGCGACCGCCTGCGGCTTCTCGACCTTGGCGATGATCGGGACCCGGCGCCCCTCCTCGTCCATGATCTTGTGCACATCGACCACGTCGTGCGCGTCACGCACAAAAGAGAGCGCGATCATGTCGCACCCCATCCGCAGACCGAAGCGCAGGTCCTCGACGTCCTTGTCGGACAGCGCGGGTACGTTCACCGCCGCGCCCGGCAGGTTGATCCCCTTGTGGTCGGAGATCACCCCGCCCTCGACCACCACGGACTTGACCCGGGGTCCTTCGACCTCGACGACCCGCAGCTCGACATTGCCGTCGTTGATCAGGATCTGGTCGCCCTTGACGACATCGCCGGGCAGACCCTTGTAAGTGGTGCCGCAGATGGACTTGTCGCCGGCGACATCCTCGGTGGTGATGGTGAACTCGTCACCGCGCACCAGCTCGACCGGTCCCTCGGCGAAGGTCTCCAGCCGGATCTTGGGGCCCTGGAGGTCGACCATCACGGCCACCGCGTGGCCGGTGTCGGCCGCGGCCTTGCGGACGCGGTTGTACCGCTCCTCGTGCTCCGGGTGGCTCCCGTGGCTCATATTCAGGCGGGCCACATTCATTCCGGCCTCGATGAGCGATTTCAACTGCTCGTACGAGTCGACGGCGGGGCCCAGTGTGCAGACGATTTTGGAACGGCGCATAAGGCGGATCCTATCGGTTTGTTTCCATGCGGAATATTCCGTCTGGTGGAAAGTACAAATGGGCGGACTGCCGCTCAGTCGATAACCGGTCGATAGTCGCCCGCTCAGAAGATGGCTCACCCGCTCAGGAGACGGCTCAGGAGATAAGCGTCCGGTCCCCGCCGACGAGAGCGAAGGTCTGCCGTGCGATCTCCAGCTCCTCGTCGGTCGGGACCACCGCCACCGCGGTCCGCGCCCCGTCCGGCGAGACGATCCGCGGCTCCCCGGAACGTACGGCATTGCGGTCCGCGTCCACGGCCAGCCCGAATGTCTCCAGACCCGCCACGGCGGCTTCCCGTACCGCCGCCGCGTTCTCCCCCACACCGGCCGTGAAGACCACCGCGTCCACCCGTCCGAGGACCGCGCAGTAGGCGCCGATGTACTTCTTCAGCCGGTGGATGTAAATGTCGAACGCGAGCCGTGCCCGCTCGTCCCCCTCGTCGATACGGCGCTGGATCTCCCTCATGTCGTTGTCCCCGCAGAGGCCGGCCAGACCACTTTTCTTGTTGAGAAGTTCATCGATCTCGTCGACGGACATTCCGGCCACCCGCTTGAGATGGAAGGTGACCGCGGGATCGATGTCACCGGACCGTGTACCCATCACCAGCCCCTCCAGCGGAGTCAGCCCCATCGAGGTGTCCACGCACCGGCCGCCCTCGACCGCCGACGCCGAGGCGCCGTTGCCGAGATGCAGCACGATCACATTTACCTCGGACGGGTCTCTGCCCAGCAACTCGGCGGTCCTGCGCGAGACATACGCGTGCGAGGTGCCGTGGAAGCCGTAGCGGCGGATACGGTGCGCGTCGGCCGTGGCGGTGTCGATGGCGTAGCGCGCGGCGTACTCCGGCATCGTCGTGTGGAACGCGGTGTCGAAGACCGCGACCTGCGGCAGGTCCGGGCGCAGCGCCCGCGCCGTACGGATACCCGTGAGGTTCGCCGGATTGTGCAGCGGCGCCACCGGCACCAGCCGCTCGATCTCCGCCAGCACGTCGTCGTCGATCAGGGCCGGGGCGCTGAACCTGAGCCCGCCGTGCACGACCCGGTGGCCGATCGCCGCCAGCTCGGGGGAGTCCAGCCCGAGGCCGTCGCGCCCAAGCTCGGCCGCGACCGCCTCCAGCGCCGCCTCATGGTCCGCGATCCTGCCCGTACGCTCACGCTTCCCCCCGCCGCCCGACGCCCCCGGGGTGTGTACGAGCGCGGAGGTACGTTCACCGATCCGCTCGACCAGTCCGACCGCGAGCCGGGAGCCGTCCCGCATGTCCAGGAGCTGGTACTTCAGCGACGAGGAACCGGAGTTGAGGACCAGGACTCGGGTGGCGGCTTCATGCGAACTCACGGGCTGTCGGCCTTCGGTAGGGGGAAACTTCGGTAGGGGAAAAGGTGGGAGGCAAAGATGGGGGCGCTTCCGGCTCACGCCGAGCCGTCGTCCTGCGCCTGGATCGCGGTGATCGCCACCGTGTGCACGATGTCCTGCACCAGCGCCCCGCGCGACAGGTCGTTGACCGGCTTCCGCAGCCCCTGGAGCACCGGGCCCACGGCCACCGCGCCCGCTGAACGCTGCACGGCCTTGTAGGTGTTGTTGCCCGTATTGAGGTCCGGGAAGACCAGTACGGTCGCCCGCCCCGCCACCTCCGACTCCGGCAGCTTGGTCGCGGCGACGGACGGCTCGACCGCCGCGTCGTACTGGATCGGGCCCTCGATCAGCAGATCCGGGCGGGCCGCCCGCACCAGCTTCGTCGCCTCCCGCACCTTGTCGACATCCGCCCCCGAGCCCGAGGTGCCGGTGGAGTACGAGAGCATCGCGATCCGCGGCTCGACCCCGAACCGGGCGGCGGTGGCCGCCGACTGGACGGCGATGTCCGCGAGCTGCGCGGCGTCCGGGTCCGGGTTGACCGCGCAGTCGCCGTAGACCAGCACCTTGTCGGCGAGGCACATGAAGAAGACCGAGGAGACGATCGAGGCCGCGCCCTCGGCCTTGTGGGTCTTGATGATCTCGAAGGCCGGGCGGATCGTCGCGGCCGTGGAGTGCACCGAGCCCGACACCATGCCGTCGGCCAGGCCCTCATGGACCATCAGCGTGCCGAAGTAGTTGGCGTCGGCGACGATGTCGTACGCCAGCTCCACCGTCACGCCCTTGTGGGCGCGCAGTTCCGCGTACCGCTCGGCGAACCGCTGCCGCAGCTCCGAGGCGGCCGGATCGATGAGCTGGACCCGGTCGGCGCCGAGATCGATACCGAGGTCGGCGGCCTTCTTGCGGATGGTTCCGGTGTCGCCGAGCAGGGTCAGATCGCACACATCACGGCGCAGCAGCACATCGGCGGCGCGCAGCACGCGCTCCTCGGTGCCCTCGGGCAGCACGACGCGGCGGCGGTGGGCGCGCGCCTGCTTGAGCAGTTCGTGCTCGAACATCATCGGCGTCACCCGGCTGCTCCGTACCACCGACAGCCGGGCCAGCAGATCGGCCGTGTCCACATGGCGCTCGAACAGACCGAGCGCGGTCTCCGCCTTGCGCGGGGTGTCGGCGTTCAACTTCCCTTCCAGGCCGAATAGTTCGGCCGCGGTGGGAAAGGAACGGCCCGGCACCGAAATCACCGGGGTGCCGGGCGCGAGCCGCGCTGCCAGGGTCAGGACCGAGTCGCCCGGCCGCTCGTCGAGGGTGAGCAGCACCCCCGCTATCGGCGGGGTGCCCGCCGAGTGCGCGGCGAGGGCGCCCACCACCAGATCGGCGCGGTCGCCGGGCGTCACCACCATGCAGCCGGGGGTCAGCGCGCGCAGGAAGTTCGGCAGCATCGCGCCGCCGAAGACAAAGTCCAGCGCGTCCCTGGCCAGACCCGAATCGTCCCCGAGCAGTACGGTGCCGCCGAGGGCCTGGGTGATCTGGGCGACGGTCGGGGCGGCGAGCGCCGGTTCGTCGGGCAGTACGTAACAGGGCACCGGCAGCAGCGCGGTCATCCCCTCGGCGATCGCCGTACGGTCCTCGGGGGCGACCCGGTTGACGACCACTGTCAGCACATCGCAGCCCAGGACGTGATAGGCGCGGTGGGCGTTGCCGGCCTCGGCCCGTACGGACTCGACGCTCTGGCCCTTGCCGCCCACCACCGCGATCACGGACGCGCCGAACTCGTTGGCCAGCCGCGCGTTGAGCGCCAGCTCGTCGGGAAGCTGGGTGGCCGCGAAGTCCGTGCCGAGGACGAGCACCACCTCGTACTCCCGCGCCACCAGATGGAAGCGCTCCACCAGCCGTGAGACCAGCTCGTCGGTGCCCTGCTCGGCCTGGAGCGCGGACGCCTCGTCGTAGCCGAGGCCGTAGACCGTCGCCGGGTCCTGTGACAGCCGGTAGCGGGTCCGCAGCAGCTCGAAGAGCCGGTCGGGGCCGTCGTGGACCAGCGGGCGGAAGACCCCGATCCGGTCCACCTGGCGGGTCAGCAGCTCCATGACTCCCAGCTCGACGACCTGGCGGCCGTCCCCGCGGTCGATCCCGGTCACGTACACGCTGCGCGTCACGCGTGCTCTCCCGTCCCTCTGCCCGTTGCCTGTGGTGCTCGTGCTGCCTGTGGTGCCCGTGCTGTGTTTGATGCCCGTGCTGTCTGTGATGCCCTGGGGGCGACAATGCCCTCTTGACAGTACCTCCGAGGGTAGTTAGGCGAGCTGCTATGTGGGGCCCGTACGCGGAGGTGTACGGGCGTGCACGGCGAGGTGTACGAACCGGCCTCCGGACCGATCGACAGCACCGCCGACAGCGCGTCCGACAGGCGGACCGCCCGGCACGTGACGCCGATCACCATGGCAGGATCGGGGCAGGCTCACGCGCGGAGGGCGGAGAGCGCCTTCCGGGAAGCACGGCGGCACAGCGGTGGCACGACAAGCGGTGGCACGGTGACGGCACGGCGGCGGGCCGGAGAAGCACGGCACTAGCGAGCAGGAGACCCAGCACGATGCGTATCGGAGTTCTCACCGCAGGCGGCGACTGTCCCGGCCTGAACGCAGTGATCCGCTCGGTCGTGCACCGTGCCCTGACCGGATACGGCGACGAAGTCATCGGATTCGAGGACGGGTTCAAGGGACTCCTCGACGGCCACTTCCGCCCGCTCGACCTCAACGCCGTCAGCGGCATCCTGGCCCGCGGCGGTACGATCCTGGGCTCGGCCAGGCTGGAGCGCGGCCGGCTGCGCGAAGCCGCCGAGAACTGCGCCGAGCTGGCGCAGCGATACGGGATCGACGCGCTCATCCCGATCGGCGGCGAGGGCACCCTGACCGCCGCCCGGCTGCTCGCGGACGCCGGGATGCCCGTCGTCGGCGTACCGAAGACCATCGACAACGACATCTACGCCACCGACCGCACCTTCGGCTTCGACACCGCCGTCACCGTGGCCACCGAGGCGATCGACCGGCTCAAGACCACCGCCGAGTCCCACCAGCGGGTGATGGTCGTCGAGGTGATGGGGCGGCACGCCGGATGGATCGCGCTGGAGTCCGGGATGGCGGGCGGCGCGCACGGGATCTGTCTGCCGGAGCGGCCCTTCGAGGTGGACAGCCTGGTGAAGATGGTCGAGGCGAGGTTCTCGCGCGGCAAGAAGTTCGCGGTGATCTGTGTCGCCGAGGGCGCGCATCCGGCCGAGGGCTCGATGGAGTACGGCAAGGGCGAGATCGACCAGTTCGGGCACGAGCGCTTCCGGGGCATCGGCAACCGGCTCGCGGCGGAGCTGGAGCGCCGGATGGGCAAGGAGGCCAGGCCGGTCATCCTCGGGCACGTCCAGCGCGGCGGCACGCCGACGGCGTACGACAGGGTGCTGGCGACCCGCTTCGGCTGGCACGCGGTGGAGGCGGTGCACCGGGGCGAGTTCGGGGTGATGACGGCGCTGAAGGGGACGGCGGTGGAGATGGTGCCGCTGGCGGAGGCGGTGACTCGGCTGAAGACGGTGCCGGAGGACCGGATGTTCGAGGCTGAGAGCGTTTTCTGAGGATTCTGACCCCGCCCCGGGCCCTGTGGCTCAGCCCTTCACGCCGGGCGCTCAGCCCTTCACGGCGCCGCCCAGCGCGAAACCCCCGCCCAGGCGCCGCGAGATCAGGATGTACAGGACCAGCACCGGCGCCGAGTAGAGGATCGAGAACGCGGCGAGCTGACCGTAGATCACCGATCCGTAGTTGCCGAAGAAGGTGAAGATCGAGACCGAGGCCGGGAGCTGCTCGGGCGTCAGAAGCAGCATGAACGGTACGAAAAAGTTGCCCCAGAGTTGGATGAACGTATAGATGGTCACCACCGTCAGCCCGGGGCCCATCAGCGGCAGGACCACCCGGGTCAGCGTCTGGGTGTGCGACGCTCCGTCCGTCCAGGCCGCCTCCTCCAGGATCGTCGGCACCCCGTCCATGAAGTTCTTCATCAGCCAGATGGAGAACGGGAGTTGGGAGGTGGCGAGGAAGAGCGACGTACCGTACATGGTGTCGATGAGATCCACCTGTACGAACAGCCCGTACACCGGCACCATGATCGCCGTGACCGGCAGACATGTCGTGAACAGGATGGTCAGCAGGTACGGGCGGTTGAAGCGCGAGCGGTAGCGGGAGAGCGGATACGCCGCGAGCGCCGCGCACACGACGGCGAGCACGGTGGCGCTGCCGCACAGCAGCAGGCTGTTGAGCATCGGCGTGAAGGTGATCTCGTCGGTGAGGACGGCGCTGAAGTTCTCCCCGGTCACCGAGGCGGGTGCCCGTACGCGCATATCGGCGTCCGCGTCGACCGACGCCAGGACCAGCCAGAGCAGCGGCAGCGCGAAGGCGGCGGCGGTCAGCAGCAGGGCTCCATCGGCTGCGAGCCGGCTGCGGTTGCGCTGGGTGAGTACGGGCCCGCCGCGGGTACGCCGGGTGAGCGTGCGGCGGGCGGGTGCGCGGCGGGCCGGCGCGGGCCGCGTGAGTCCGAGTGACCGGGCCATCAGACCTCCACCCTCATCAGCCGCAGATAGACCAGCGAGAACAGCGAGCCCACCAGCAGCAGAAGCAGCGCCACCGCCGTGCCGTACCCGATCAGGCTCTTCAGGAACGCCTGGTCGTACATGAACACCGGCAGGGTCTGGCTGCGGTTGCCCGGACCGCCGCGCGTCATCGCCCAGATCAGCCCGAAGACGGAGAGCGTGGACAGGGTGTTGAGCATCAGATTTGTCCCGATGGAGCGGCGGATCATCGGCAGGGTGATGTACCAGACCCGCCGCACCCCGCCCGCGCCGTCGACCTGCGCCGCCTCGGTGATGTCCTTGGGGATCTCGGAGAGCGCGGCGGAGTAGATCAGCATCGAGAAGGCCGTGCCGCGCCAGACGTTGGCGAACGACACGGCCAGGATCGGCAGGGTGAACAGCCAGTGCTGGGACGGCAGTTGAAGCCAGTCGAGGATCGCGTTGAGGGTTCCCTCGCGACGGAAGAACGCGTACAGCAGAAACGCGGCGACGATCTCGGGCAGCACCCAGGCGGCGATCACCAGCGCCCCGGTGAGCGTACGGACGGGCCGCGACGCGGCCCGCATCAGCCCGGCCAGCGCCAGCCCGAGGGTGTTCTGCCCGAGGATCGAGGAGACGACGGTGAAGACGAGGGTCAGCCAGACGGCGTTACGGAAGTCCTCATCGGCGAACGCCCGCCGGAAGTTGGCGAGCCCGACGAAGTCGGAGGAGGACGAGCCGGTCAACTGGGTGTTGGTGAAGGCGATCCAGACGCAGTAGACGATGGGCCCGGCGAGGAAGAGGAGCAGCAGGAGGGTGGCGGGAGCAAGGGGCAACCACCGCCAGGGCCGCACTTTCCGTGCACGCCCGGCCGCCTCCGGGGCGCTCGCCGGGTCCGCGGCGGGGTCTCCGGCCGCCGGGCCCGCGGGCTTTCCCACCGGCAGGTG
>NZ_JBHVGV010000005.1:233748-315879 GCF_042800555.1 Streptomyces sp. NPDC057617
TCCCAACGTGGTTGTGTGTGCGCGCTCCCCCCCCCCCCGCTGCTACTTCCTCCCCCCGGGCGGGTCGGCCGTACGGACGGGCCTTCTGTCCGCGCCGGCCCGTGTGCCGGGGCCGGCACGTCCGGCGAGTACGACGAACCGCTTTCGAGGCCGTCCGGCCTGCCGCCCGCGGGCATCGGGCCGCCGCCCGGTCGCGCCGACCCGGCCCCCGGGCCGGGTTCGCCCTCCGGCCCCTCCCGCCGCGGCGACTCGCCCCCGTTCGCGCTCACTTCGTGACGACCGCGCCGTCGGCGATCGTCTTGAGCTGCTCGTCGTACTCCTTCGCCGCGTCCTCCGGGGACGCGTCCCCCGTCGTCACCTTCTCCATCGCCTCGCCGATCGCCGTCGACACCTGCGGATAGACCGGCAGCGCGGGCCGGTAGTGGGTGTACTGGACCAGGCCGGTGAAGAACTCGATGCCCGGCATGGACTTCAGATACCGCGGATCGGCCGCCACGTCCTTCCGTACGGCGATCTGCGCGCCCACCACATCCCACTCGACCGCGTTCTCCGCGGTCTGCTGTGTCTTGATGAACTCCCAGGCGAGATCGGGGTTCTTCGCCTTCTGCGGGATCGCCCACGCCCAGCCGCCCGACATCGACACCGCGCCCGGCGCCTGACCGCGCTGTGTCGGCATCGGTGCCTGGGCGAGGTCCGTCGACCAGCGCGGCCACTCCTTGGGGCCCTCGTTGATCCAGTTCTGGCCCATCCAGGAGCCGTCCAGCGAGATCGCCAGCTTGCCCTCGGGGAACCACTCGGTCGCGACCCGGGTGCCGACGTTCGGGTCGAGCGCGTCCGAGACGTCCGGGCCGAGCTTCTCCCCGTACACCGTCCTGACGAAGCCCAGCGCGTCCCGGAAACCCTGCCCGCCCGCGACCCACTTCCGTGCGGACGCGTCGTACAGGGGGTCCTCGCCGGCCGCGCCCGTGCCGTAAAGGAGCATCTCGAAGCCCTGCATCACGGCCGCCTCGCCGGGGCCCTTGCCCGTGTAGACGTTCAGCGGGATGACCCCGGGGACCTTCGCCTTGACCGTACGGGCCGCGTCCAGGACGTCGTCCCAGGTGCGGGGGGACCAGTCGGCGGGCAGGCCGGCCTGCGCGAAGATCTTCTTGTTGAACCAGAGTCCGCGCGTGTCGGTGCCGTCCGGTACGCCGTACGTCTTGCCGTCCTCCGCCTTCGCGGCCGCCTTCGCCGTGTCGACGAACTGGTCCCAGGTGTCCCACTTCGCCAAGTAGTCGTCCAGCGGGCGCAGATAGCCGGCCTTGATGTCCGCGTTGATACGGAAGGTGTCCTCGTAGACCAGATCCGGCGCGGTCTTCGGCGACCGCATCATCTGCTGCGCCTTGGTGGCGTAGTCGTTGTCCGGCGCCTGGATCGGGATGAGTTCGACCTTCTTGCCGGGGTTCGCCTTCTCGAACTCGCGCTTCACGGAGTCCAGATAGTTGTCCTTGAAGCGGATCTTGTTGTCGGTGTTGCGGTTGTACGCGACCTTGACGGTGTCCGGGTCGCTGCCGGAACCGCCGCCGCAGGCGGTGAGGGAACCGGCGGCGAGGGCGGCGATGAGGATGAGCGGGGCGGTGGGGCGCACGGGCACGACCTCCTCTGAGCCACAGGGGGCTGCCCGGCGACCGTAGGACTGGGCCGTTACCATGGTCAATCCCCGTGCAACGACCGGTAGTTGGCGCCCCCCGGCGCAGCGGGGTGTTCGGCGGGCCGATCGGTGGGCCGTTCAGTGGGGTGCGGGGATCCAGCGGTACTGCAGCTCCGGCCGCCCGACCTGCCCGTACTGCGGACTGCGCGCCGCGCGCCCGTTGGTGACGAGATGCTCCAGATAGCGGCGTGCGGTGATCCGCGAGATACCGACTTTCGTACCGGCCTCGGCGGCGGTCAGCCCGGTGGGGGAGGCACGGAGGGTACGGGTCACCGCCTCCAGCGTCGGCGCGCTCAGCCCCTTCGGCAGCGAGGACGGCTGCGGCGCCCGGAGCGCCCCGAGCGCGCGGTCCACCTCCTCCTGGCCGCTGGCCTCCCCGGCGGCGGCCCGGAACTCGGCGTAGCGTGTGAGGCGGTCACGGAGCGTGGCGAACGTGAACGGTTTCAAGACATATTGCACGACCCCGAGCGAGACGCCCTCCCGTACGACGGCGAGGTCGCGGGCGGAGGTCACGGCGATCACATCGGCGTGATGGCCGGCGGCCCGCAGCCCGCGCAGCAACTGGAGCCCGTGCCCGTCGGGCAGATACAGATCGAGCAGAATCAGATCGATGTCCGCCCGCTCCAGCACCCGAGCGGCCTCCCCACGCGAATGCGCGACCCCGGCAACGGCGAACCCGGCGACGCGCCCGACATAGAGCTGATGAGCGTCGGCGGCCACGGGGTCGTCTTCGACGACGAGCACACGGATGGGCGGTCTGACACTCACGATGTCACCTCGGCACCGGACGCCGGGTCGTCGTCGCCGGGCTCGGCGCGATGGGCCGACGCGGCTTGGGTGCCGGGGGAGCGCCCCGTACGGTCGGCCGGGGCCGTACCGGAGCCCGGTGCGTTCTCGGCTTCCAGGCCGGGCCCGACCGTACCGGCAGCCGCTGGTGGCGCCGGTTTCGTACTGGCCGCCCGCTGCGCCGGGACCGTCCCCGCCGCCCCCTGCCCCGCGCTCAGTGGGAGTCGTACCGTGAACTCCGCACCGCCCTCCGCGCCGCGCGTCAGCGTGACCGTGCCGTGGGCGCGGTGGACCGACTGGCGTACGAGGGCGAGGCCCAGGCCGCGGTCCGGGCCTCGGGTGGACCAGCCTCGGCGGAAGACCTCGTCCATCGCGGCCGGGTCGACGCCGGCCCCCGTGTCCCGTACGCCCAGCAGGAGTTGCGCGTCCTGCACCAGCGCCGTGACCGTCACGCGCGCGCCCTCGCCGCCCTGCGCCGCGTCCACCGCGTTGTCGATCAGATTGCCCAGGATGGTCACCAGATCGCGCGGCGCGAGCGTCGCCGGCAGCACCCCGTCGTCGATACGGCTGTCCTCCGCCAGCACCAGCTCCACCCCGCGCTCGTTCGCCTGCGCCGCCTTCCCCAGGAGCAGCGCGGCCAGCACCGGTTCGCCGACCGAGCCGACCACGCGGTCCGTCAGCGCCTGGGCCAGCTCCAGTTCGGCCGTGGCGAACTCCACCGCCTGTTCCACCCGCCCCAGTTCGATCAGCGAGACGACCGTGTGCAGCCGGTTCGCCGCCTCGTGCGCCTGCGAGCGCAGCGCCTGCGTGAAGCCGCGCTCCGAGTCCAACTCCCCTGACAGCGCCTGAAGTTCGGTGTGGTCGCGCAGGGTCACGACCGTACCGCGCCGCTCCCCGCCGACCACCGGCCGCGTGTTGACGACCACGATCCGGTCGGCGGTGAGATGCAGCTCGTCCACCCGCGGCCCGGGGTCGAGCAGCGCGTCGGTGAGAGGCGCGGGCAGCCCGAGTTCTGGTACGGGACGGCCCACCGCGGACTCGTCGAGCCCGAGCAGCTCCCGCCCGCCGTCGTTCATCAGCGCGATCCTGCGCCCTCCGCCCAGCCCGCCGTCGAGCATCAGCAGCCCCTCACGTACGGCGTGCAGCGCGGCCTGGTGGTAGTCGTGCATCCGGCTCAGCTCCGCGGCGTTCATCCCGTGCGTGTGCCTGCGCAGCCGCGCGTTGATCACGTACGTACCGAGCCCGCCGAGCACCAGCGCCGCGCCCGCCACCAGCGCGAGCACCTTGACCTGCCGGGTCACCTCGGAGGAGATCCGGTCCACGGTGATGCCGACGCTCACCAGGCCGGTGATCCGGCCACCGTCCCAGACCGGGGTGACCGCCCGCATCGAGGGGCCGAGCGTACCCGTATACGTCTCGGTGAAGGTCTCCCCGCGCAGCGCCGGCGCCGTACGCCCCAGGAAGGGCATCCCGATCTGCGCCGGATCGGGGTGGGTCCAGCGGATCCCGCGGGGATTCATGATCGTGACGAAGTCGATGCCGGTGTCGCGCCGTACCCGTTCCGCGTAGGGCTGGAGCACGGCCGTCGGATCGGGCGTACGGATGGCCTCCCGTACAGAGGGCGAATCGGCCAGCGCGTGCGCCGTGGCCAGAACCTGCTTGCGTGCGGTCTCGTCCGCGTGGGCACGTCCCGTGATGTACGCGAAGAGCGCGCACCCCACGACCACGGCGGCGACCAGCACGACCTGCATGGCGAAGAGCTGGGCGGCGAGGCTGCGGGGCCGGGGCAGGTGCATGGCGCAAGTCTGCATCGCCGCATTCATATGAACGAAATGAACGTAACCGTGACCGGCATCACATGCTGATGGATAGTCGCCGGGACCCCCACGGACAGGGACGGGGGGAATCGCTGGTACGAGTCAAGGAGGACCCGTGGCCGCACGCCGGGACCGCACCCACTATCTGTACATCGCGGTGATCGCCGCCGTCGCGCTCGGCATCCTGGTGGGCTTCGCGGCTCCCGGTGTGGCCGTCGAGCTGAAGCCGATCGGTACCGGCTTCGTGAACCTCATCAAGATGATGATCTCGCCCGTGATCTTCTGCACGATCGTGCTGGGCGTCGGCTCGGTCAGAAAGGCCGCGAAGGTCGGCGCGGTCGGCGGGCTCGCGCTCGGCTACTTCATGGTGATGTCGACCGTCGCGCTGGCCATCGGCCTGGTCGTCGGCAACATCCTGGAGCCCGGCTCGGGACTGCACCTCACCGAGGCGACCCGCGGCGCGGGCGCGGCCCAGGCGGAGGGGGCGAGCGAGTCCACCGCGGACTTCCTGCTGGGCATCATCCCGACGACGATGGTGTCGGCCTTCACCGAGGGCCAGGTCCTCCAGACCCTGCTGGTCGCCCTGCTGGCGGGCTTCGCGCTCCAGGCGATGGGCTCGGCGGGCGAGCCGGTCCTGCGCGGCATCGGGCACCTCCAGCGCCTGGTCTTCCGGATCCTCGCGATGATCATGTGGGCGGCCCCGGTCGGCGCGTTCGGCGCGATCGCGGCGGTGGTCGGCGAGACGGGTCTCGACGCGCTGAAGTCGCTGGCGATCATCATGATCGGCTTCTACACCACCTGTGCGATCTTCGTCTTCGTCATCCTCGGCCTGCTGCTGAGGCTGGTCGCGGGTCTGAACATCCTCTCGCTGCTGAAGTACCTGGGCCGTGAGTTCCTGCTGATCCTCTCGACCTCGTCGTCGGAGTCCGCGCTGCCGCGTCTGATCGCGAAGATGGAGCACCTGGGCGTGAGCAAGCCGGTGGTCGGCATCACCGTACCGACCGGCTACTCCTTCAACCTGGACGGTACGGCGATCTATCTCACGATGGCCTCGCTCTTCATCGCCGAGGGCATGGGCGACCCGCTCTCCATCGGCGAGCAGATCTCCCTCCTGCTCTTCATGATCATCGCCTCGAAGGGCGCGGCGGGCGTCACCGGCGCGGGCCTCGCCACCCTGGCCGGCGGCCTCCAGTCCCACCGCCCCGAACTGGTCGACGGCGTCGGCCTGATCGTCGGCATCGACCGCTTCATGAGCGAGGCCCGCGCCTTGACGAACTTCGCGGGCAACGCGGTGGCGACGGTCCTGGTCGGCACGTGGACGAAGGAGATCGACAAGGCCCGGGTGGACCAGGTGCTGGCGGGCGAGATCCCGTTCGACGAGAAGACGCTGCTGGACGACGGGCACGGGGACACGGGGGCGGCGGACGCGGGTCCGACGATCCCGGACCAGCGCACGACGGACAAGGCGACAGTCTGACCCGAGGCGCTCTGCGCTTCCCGGTTCCGCTTTCCGGGTCCCGGTTCCTGCCTACCGGTTCCGCTTCCTGTTTTCCCTTCCCGCTTCCCGCTTTCCGACCAGGCCGGGGCTCCTCCCCCCAACCCCGGCCACCCCGCCGGGGCCTTTCCCCCCGCCCCGGCTCCCCCGGAGACCGGCCCGTACGGAGACGCTTCCGTACGGGCCGGTCTTCATGTGTGCCCGTACCGGATGGTTCCCCGGCGTCGGGGTGCCGGTTCGTCCTCAATCGCCGGACGGGCTTGGGCGGTCGGTGGGTGACTTTCCGTCGCGGGCCGCGAACTTCCGGCGCGGGCCGCGATTTACCAGCCCGTCCGGCGCTTGCTGAAGGACCGGCACATCAACTTCCTGGGCCGCTGCCTGTTCAGCATCACCGCCAGTGGGCCCAGCCGGGGACTGCGCCCCTTCCGCGACCCCCATGCTGCCGAGGACGACGACTGACGGCTCTTGCCGGGTTTTTCAGATCTGTCAGCCCATAAGCGTTGGTTTTCTTCATCGAGGGGCTGGTGGAAAGGCCACCTGGGACAGGTCAGCGGGGACGGGAGGCGGGAGCGGCTGCCGGGCCGTGCCGTCTGTTCGGAAAGCGTCGAGAAGGTAGCCGACGAGCCGTCTCGATGTCGCGGCTGCGGATTCCGGCGCGTGCTGCACTACTCCACTGTTGGCCATGAGGACCAGCGCGAGATCGTCGAATGTGAAGTCACGGCGGAGCTGTCCTGATTTCTGTGCGCGCTGGATGAGTTGCTTGAATCCGATTACTCCTTGCCGCAGTTTCTCCTCGACCATCGCCCCTTGCGGAAGTTGTTCGACGAAGGCGGCGCTGAAGCCGTGGTCCTGTGCCTGCATCGCTGTGAGCCCTTCCACGGCAGTGCGCAGCCCTCGCCAGGCGTCCGGATCCGCCAGAGCGGCTTCGACGATGGCGGCGCACTGGGCGAACTGGTCGGCGAAGACCTCGGTGAGCAGCTCCTGCCGGGTGAGGAAGCGCCTGTACAGCGTGGCCATGCCCACTCCGGCCTCGCGTGCGATCGCGGACATGGGCACGTCGATGCCCTTCGCCGCGAACAAGCGCCGTGCCGCGTCGAGAATCTTGTGCCGGTTCTCCCGGGCATCGGCACGCAGAGCCGTCGGCGCCTCCGCCTCGGAGGGCGCGCCCTCCACTGGTATCTGGGACTCTTCCGCCGTCATTTTTCCCACTTCCCCGCAAACGGATAACCCTGTCCGATTGTCTGCTTACGATAGCTCCACCGTTCCGCCGGAGAAAGCGAGCGCGAACTGTCACTGTCAGGAATGAGAAATTAACAATGCCTACTGCAGTCCTTATCGGAGCCGGCCCGGGCCTCGGCATCGCGATGGCTCGGCGCTTCGGGCGCGGGGGATACAAAATCGCGCTGGTCTCACGTAACCCCGATCGTCACCATGACGCCCTTCGGGAATTGGCCGGGCTGGGGATCGAGGCGGCCGCTTTCGCCGCGGACGTGCGTGACACCGCCGGGCTGGGCGCAGCTCTGGACGAGATCGAGCGGAATTTCGGCGGAATCGACTTCGTGTACTACGGGCCGTCGCCGCACAACATGACCGAGACACAGAAGTCGATCGACCAGATCACAGGGGCCGACGTCGAGGCGTCCATGGCCATGGTGCACCCGGCGGCGGACGTGGTCGCCAGGACGCTGCCCGGGATGCTTGCACGCAAGCGGGGTGCGTTTTTGTTCACCAGTGCCATCAGCGCCGTCCTGCCCGTTCCGGAGCTCGGCGCGATGACGGTGCCGGCGGCGGCAGCCCGCAGCTACGCCGTCACGCTCAACGCCGCGCTCGCCAAGCAGGGCGTCTTCGCCGGTGTGCTGCTCATCGGCGGGTTGATCAACGGCAGCGACATCCAGACGGCCATGTCGTCCTCGGGGCAGTCGGACGACGCCTACCTGCTCGACCCGGACCGCATCGCGGACACCGCCTGGGACCTGGTCGCCAAGGGCAAGACCCCCGAAGCCCTGATCCTGCCCGGCCGCAAGGGGCTGGGCCTGACCATGCTGCTGACGATCCGCCTGCTGCGGGTGATGAAGCGCAGCGCGCGCTCCCGCTCCACGCGCTGACCTCCCGCGTGCGTAGAAGGCCCGCCCTGCGCCGCCTGCGGGACAACCATGAAAACGATCAAGGAGACATGATGAAAGCCGTCGGCTTCCACACGCCCGGAGGACCTGACGTTCTCACCGAACTGGACCTCCCTGCCCCAGAGGCAGGGCCGGGTGAAGTACGCATCCGTGTCCACGGCGCCGCCGTCAATCCGGCCGACACCCTCATCCGCATCGGCGACGTCGACCTGGGAGCCATGCCAGGGCCGTACATCCTCGGCATGGACGTGGCGGGAGTCATCGACCAGGTCGGCCCCGGCGACTCCGCGTTCAGCACGGGCGACCGTGTGATGGCCGTCGTCATCCCCGACCGGCCCCACAACGGCGGGTACGCCCAGTACGTCGTCGTCCCCGCCGGACAGGTGACAGCCGCACCGAAGAACGTCAGCCTGATCGAGGCGGCCACCGTCCCGATGAACGGCCTCACCGCGCTACAGGGCCTGAACGTCCTCAACGCACGCCCCGGCGCAACCCTCGCGGTCACCGGCTCCACCGGTGCGTTCGGCGGCTACTTCATCGAACTGGGCAAGCGTGCCGGAGCACGCATCATCGCGGACTCCAGTGAGGCCGACGAAGCCCTCGTCCGCAGCCTGGGCGCCGACCTGACCGCCCGCCGCGGCGCGGGCTACGCCGCCGACGTCCGCCGGCAGATCCCCGAGGGCGCCGACGCCCTCGCGGACGCCGCCCTCCTCGGCGCCGACGTTCTGGACGCGGTCACCGACAACGGCCTCTACTCCAGTCTGCGCGCCATCGGGGAACGCGGCACCACCCCCCTCCCCGAACCCGCCCCGCGCGGCATCGACTACCGCTACTTCGGCTTCTACGAAAACCCCGACATCCCCGGCAGCCTGCGCGACCTCACCGAGGCCGTGGAAGCCAGGCAACTCACCCCCCGCGTCGCCGAGGTGATCGACCCCGCCGACGCCGGCCGCGCCCACGCGGCCCTGGAGGCCGGAGGAGTCCGCGGGCGATTCGTCCTGGACTTCTCACGCCCCTGACCTGAGACGCACCACCAGCCGCCGCGGTCCCAGCACACCCCATGACCGTCGCACCCTGACCCCTGACCCCTGACCCCAGACCCCGGCCAACGCTCCGCCCATCCAAGGAAGAGGGAACCAGCACCATGTCGAAGCTGACGCGATTCGAGGACTACAAGGACCGGTACGACAACGTGCGCTTCGACCGCACCCCCGAGGGCGTGGTCACCATGACCCTGCACACCGACGGTGACAGCATTGTCTGGGCGCCGGGAAGCGCGCACGACGAGGTCGCGTTCGCCTTCTCCGACGTCGCCGGCGACCCCGAGGTCGAGGTGCTCATCCTCACCGGCGCCGGCGACAACTTCATCGTCGACTACACCTACGGAGACTCCGGCGAGCCCATTCCCGCCGTCTTCATGGAACGGCTGGGCTGGTCCGGCTACCAGCTCATCACCAACTTCCTCGACATCCAGGTCCCCTGCGTGGCCGCGATCAACGGGCCGACCGAACTTCACTCCGAACTCGCCCTCATGTGCGACGTCGTCATCGCATCCGAGGACGCGACCCTCATGGACCGCGCCCACTTCGCGCAGGGCGTCGTCCCCGGTGACGGTGTCCATGTGGTCTGGCCGCTCGTCGTCGGGCAGAACCGCGCGCGCTACTTCCTCACCACCGACCTGAAACTCACCGCCCAGGAAGCCAAGGAATGGGGCGCCGTCAACGAGGTCGTCCCCAAGGACGCAGTACTCGCCCGCGCCCACGAAGTCGCCAACAAGCTTCTGGTCAAGCCCACCACCACCCGCCGGTTCACTCGACACCTGCTCACCCAGCCCTTCCGCAAGGCCGCGGTGAACGAGCTCAACCACGGCCTCTTCCTGGAGGGCTACGGCATGCAGATCTACACCCCGACCGGCGACCAGCCCCTCTATAAGGACTGACGCAACAGGGTCGCGAGAGGCTCGGCTTCCCTTCACGCCCGCTACCCCTCCGGCAACACGCACGACGTCGAGCGCCACCCCTGCCCACGCTGCCGGGCTGAACCCGGCTCGCCGTGCCGCGCGCGCTCCGGCGCGGTCGCCGGCCCCCAGTTCGAGGCCGCGCTCGCGCTGGCCCGCCAGATCAAGGCCCACGCCCCGCACTGCCGGGTCATCTTCACCGTGTACGAGATGAAGCGCCTGGGCCGCGACGCCGCCGAACTCACCGCGCTCGCCGACCACCTCACCGCCCACGGCCTGGTCCTGGAGATGCTCGCCGGGCCCCTACCCGGGATCTACGACCCCAGCGGGCCCGGCCGCCTGCTGTTCGCGTTCTTCGCCGCGATGGCGGAGACCGAGCGGGAGAACATCCGGGAGTCGACTCTCGAAGGACTCGACGCGGCGGCCCGCAAGGGCAAACACGGCGGCCGGCCACCCGTCATCACCGAGGACATGCTGCACACTGTGCTCCGCCGCCGTGCGAACGGCGAGTCGGTCGAGCAGATCCAGCCCGACCTGATCATCCCCACCGGCAAGCGCAAGGGGCGGGCGCCTGGCGTCGCGAGCATCTACCGGGCGCTCGCCGAGCACGAGAAGCAGGAGGCGTACCCCGAAGCCGTCGCCCAGGCGCACGCCGACTTCGCCGACCTCCAGGATGCCGACGACATCCCCCGCCCACGCCGAGTCCGCATCCGGCGGCCGGACGACCCGCTCACCCCCACGCCGACCGGACCATGGAGCGCTATTCCCTGGGCCGGGAAGAGAGTATTGCCGTCTACGGTATCGGCTTGGGAATTCTCGACCACTGAACGGGCAGCAGCGTCCGTATGTTCAGCAACAACTGACGTCGGGCAACAACCGGTGTCGGGCTTGGGGAATGGAGCCGCGGTGATCATCGTGGAAGGCGGCCGTTGTGCCGCGGTCCGGACGGACGAGGCGTCTGCTGTGTACGTCGGTGTGCACGCGGCACGCTGCGAACGCCCCGCTTCGCCCGAGCCTGCCCGTGCGGTGCCGGCAGTTGTGGAACTGAGCCGAGCGTTTGGCGGGATGACGGTGCGGGCCTTGCTCGGGGCGGAGTTCTCGCTGGATCCTCGGGGATCGGTGACCGTGTTCGAAGTCCCGTTCGGTCAGCCAATGGGACTCGGCGCGGTCGCCGCTCAGGCGCACGACCGAGACCCACTCGCGGCGGCTCGGGCCGTGGTGCGCGCTTGGTGATGGCAATCGCCGGACGGGCTTGGTTCTGCCGAATTCCGGCCCGTCCGGCGTTTGAGGGCGGAACCGATGCCCCCGGACCCGGGTGCGTGGTCGGTGCCGGCCGACAAATCAAGCCCGTCCGGCGATTGAGGACGAACCGGCTGCCGGGCGGGCCCGGCGAACTCCGTGCCCCCCGCCCCTGCCAGGCAAGCGTCCCCATTGACTCACCCCGTTCACATCCCTAGCCTCCAGTCCTGTACGTGGACGCCGCGCGCATAGGGAGATGCCTCACATGCTCACCATCACCGACGTCCGCCTCACCCCCGTCCTCGTGACCGACCCGCCCCTCCTCAACACCCAGGGCGTCCACCAGCCGTACACCCCGCGCCTGATCGTCGAAGTGGTCACCGCCGACGGGACGGTCGGCATCGGTGAGACGTACGGGGACACCAAGTACCTGGAGTTGGCGCGTCCGCTGGCCGAGCGGCTGCCGGGCCGCAGGGTCACCGATCTGAACGGGCTGTTCGCGTTGGCCGACCAGGTCGCCGTGGACGAGGCCCGCGTGGACGACTCCGTCGACGTCGGCGGACTCCGTGGCGTACAGACCGCCGACAAGCTGCGCCTGTCTGTCGTGTCCGCCTTCGAGGTGGCGTGCCTGGATGCCTGGGGCAAGGCCGCCGGCCTCCCCGTACATGCCCTGCTCGGCGGCAAGGTCCGTGACCGGGTCGAGTACAGCGCGTACCTCTTCTACCGCTGGGCCACGCACCCGGCCGCACACCCGGCCACGCATCCACGGGGCGAGACCGACGACTGGGGTGCCGCACTCGACCCGTCCGGCATCGTCGCGCAGGCCGAACGCTTCGCCCGCGACTACGGGTTCACCTCCTTCAAGCTCAAGGGCGGCGTGTACGAACCCGCCGAGGAGATCGCCGCCATCCGCGCCCTCGCCCGCCGCTTCCCCGGGCAGCCCCTCCGCCTCGACCCCAACGGCGCCTGGTCCGTGCGGACTTCGCTCAAGGTCGCCGACGAACTGCGCGACGTCCTCGAATACTTGGAGGACCCCACCAGCGGTACGCGAAACATGGCCGAGGTCGCCGCCCACGCCGACGTCCCGCTCGCCACGAACATGTGCGTCACCACGTTCCCCGAGATCCGCGAGGCCTTCACGACCGGCGCGGTCCAGGTCGTGCTGAGCGACCACCACTACTGGGGCGGGCTGCGCAACACCCGCGAACTGGCCGCGATCTGCCGTACGTTCGGCGTCGGCCTGTCCATGCACTCCAACACCCACCTCGGCATCAGCCTGGCCGCGATGACCCACGTCGCCGCCACCGTCCCGAACCTCGACTACGCCTGTGACAGCCACTACCCCTGGCAGACCGAGGACGTCATCACGGACGCGTCGAAGGAGCGGCTGACCTTCCGCGACGGGTGCCTGGACGTGCCCGGCCTCCCCGGGCTCGGTGTCGAACTCGACCGCGACCGGCTCGCCGTACTGCACCAGCGGTGGCTGGACGACGACGGCACGATGCGCGACCGTGACGACGCCGCCGCGATGCGGGTGGCCCACCCCGACTGGACGACACCGCCCGTACCGCGCTGGTAAGCAGCTGGTGAGTACGAGAACGGTACGGGTACGAGAACGGGACGGGTGCGGGAATGGTACGCGTACGCGAACGGTACGGGTACGAGAACGGGGCCCCGGATGCGTTCTCCAGGACCCCGTTCCGTACGACCGGCGCGGCGGCTCCGAGCCCCCGCACCGCACCGTCCGCTACCAGCTCACCGGCAGCTCCATCGGGAACCGCCGGATCGTCTCCGTGTCCCAGCGCACCTCCTCCGCCGGCACCGCCAGCCGCAGCCGCGGAAAACGGTTCACCAGCCCCCCGATCGCCGCCTCCAGCTCCGCCATCGCCAGCGGCGCAGCGATACAGCGGTGTCCGCCCCAGCCGAACGTCATGTGCGGGGTGGGCGTACGGTCCGGGTCGATGACATCCGGGTCGGTGAACCTCTTCGGATCGCGGTTCGCCGTCAGATACGAGACATGGACGAAGTCGCCCGCCCGGATCGTGACCCCCTCGATCTCGACGTCCTCGGTGGCGATACGGGGAATGCCGACGCCCTTGCGGAACGGAATGAAGCGGAGCAGCTCGTCCAGCACCCGCGTCAGCTCCGCGGGCCGGTTCCGTACCTGCTCCATCAGATCGGGCCGGCCGAGCAGGATGTACGCGATATTGCTGATCTCGCAGGTCGCGGTGTCGTGCCCGCTCAGCATGAGGGTCAGTGCCATGACCGCGAGGTCCTGGTCGTCGAAGGCGTCGTCGCCCTCCTTCGCGGCGGCCAGGGTGCTGATCAGATCGTCCCCCGGCTTGCGCCGCCGCTCGGTGACCAGCCCGCCGAAGTACTCACGCAGCGCCGACTTCGCGTCGGCCGCGGCCTGCCGGGTGCTCTGTCCGGTGGACAGGAGCTGGTGCGCGTACTCCTGCATCCGCGGCCGGTCCGCGGGTGCGATGCCGAGCAGCTCGCAGATGGTGTGCTGGGGAAGCCGGTCGGAGAGATGCCGTACGAGGTCGGCGGGCGCGCCGTGCTCCTCCATCTCGTCGAAGAGCTGGTTGGCGATGGCCTCGACGGCGGGCCTCATCCGGTCCACATGCCGCTTGGTGAACGCCTGCGAGGCGAGCTGGCGCAGCCGGGTGCTGCGGGGCGGGTCGATCACATTGATCGACTCCGGCGAGACGATCGGCTCCGGCGTCAGCCGCGGATAGTTGCGCCCGGTGATCGCCGCCCGGCTGAACCGGTGATCGGTGGTCACCTGCCGCACCCCCTCGAACCCCGTCACCAGCCACGCGTCCGCGTCGCCATAGGGCAGCCGGATCCGGGTGACCGGATTCCTGGACATGAGGTCCGCGAGCAGGGGATCGAATTCCAGGCCTTCGCTGAAATCGAACGGACAGGTGGTTGTTTCGCCAATTTCGGTCATCGCGTACTCCATAACGAGCGCGTACGGTCATCCGGCCAAGAAGACGGACGTTGCGAGCGAGGGATGGGTACCTCCCTCTTTTCGGCTGTATGCCTCGGGCAGCGCAAATGGGTGCGGGTGGCCGCCGACGTACGCCGCCTCCTGGAATGGGTGTCTCCCGCCCCCGGCGGATCGGCCGGAGACGGGAGACGGGTGGGAGACGGGCGGGAAACGGTTGACGGAAGACGGAAGACGGCAGACGGGAGACGGAAGGCGGCAGACAGGAGACGCGAGACGGGAGAGGCTGCCTTACTCGGCGGTCAGGAACTCGTCCATGGACAGAGGACGGTTCACGACGCGGATGTCACCGACGTTGCCGTGGAAGACGACGTCGATGGCGCCGGCGTATTCGTGGCCGCCCACCAGCCAGGGCAGTCCGAGCGAGGTGAGGCCGACCGACACCCGGTTCGGGTTGTCGACGACCGGAGCGCCCTCGACGTACAGCCTGGTGAAACGACCGTCGTTGACCACCGCCAGGTGCCACCACTTGAGCTCCACCATGCCGTGACCCCAGTTGGTCGTCGGGTAGGTGTCGTTCAGCGGGTAGTGGTTGAACTGCGCCTCGCGGCCGTTGTTCGTGATGGCGAACTGCGCCAACGGCTCGTTCGGATCGGTGTTCTTGCCGTGCTTCCCGGCTGCCCCGGCCGAACCGCGGCGGCTGAGTATCGACGCGTTGCCGTTGTTGCCGGAGTCCCAGTCCAGCGGCAGCATCACGAACGTCTCGATCGTGTACCCGGATCTGAACGTCTCGGCGTTCAGCGGAGCCTTCGCCCCGGTGGTCAGGTACGTGCCGTGGACCGGGTTCCTGCCGCCGGTGAACTTCAGGCTGGCGTGCCCGGGCTGGTCGGGGTGGTGGGCGTCGGACCAGGTCAGCGCGTCGGCGGCGGTGCCCGGTACGGTCACCACCGTCAGATCGTTGCCCTTGCCGGACAGGTCGCGGATCGTCTGGCCCGCAGTGAGCGGGGTGCCGGGCGCGCCCTGCCCGTCGAAACGCCAGTACGCCAGCGTGCCCTTCACCAGCTCCTTGCTTGCCGGCCGGGCGGGCCGGACCGGAACGGGGATGAAGCCGGCGAACCGCTGCTCGAAGTCGATCGGGATCGAGAAGTTGTCGACCGGGCCGGTGATCCGGGCGTGCTCGGCCGCCAGCTCGTTGCGGGACTCCGGTTCCTGGGCCAGGATCCACGGGTTGATCGTCTCGACGTCGACCGTGTCGCGGGCCAGGTCGAAGTGGTAGAGCCGGATCATGGCGCCGCCGCCGAAGTAGCGGTTCTGGTAGTTCGTGATGTGCATGTACACGTCGTTGCCGGCGGCGTTCTTCCTGGTCATGCGGCCGGGCGGCCAGTAGTGGCCGTTGAGGGTCAGGAAGACCTGGTCATTGTCATTGATCAGCTTGTCCCACATCACCTGACCGTTGCCCACGATCACGGCGTTGTTCTCCGGGTCGCCGGACTCGTACGGGAAAACGTTGTCATCGTATGGAGAGGCGACGATGTCGTGCGACGTGACGATCACCGGCATCTTCGGGTGGGCCTTGATGACCTTGTTGGCCCACTCGTAGCCCTGATCGGTGGTCCGCCAGTCCAGGGCCAGCAGCAGCCACGAGCGGCCTGCGGCCTGGAAGATGTGCGCGGTGTTGTAGCCCGTCTCGTCCGACCCGGCGAACGTCTTCGAGTGCCGGAACCGCTGCGGGCCCATGGTCCGGAGGTACGGCGTGTCGCCGCGGCTGTCGTCGCCGGTCACGTCGTGGTTGCCGGCCAGCACGCTGTACGCGGCACCGTGCGAGTCCAGCAGCGCGAACGCCTTGTCGACCTGCTCGAACGACGACGCGTCGGCGTCCTGCGTCATGTCGCCGAGGTGCGCCATGAACACGATGTTGTTGTCGGGGTTCCCGCTGTTGTTGATGATGTAGCGGAACGACTCCTCCTGCGGCGTCCGGTTGACGCTGTCCTGGCTGCCCCAGTACAGGAACTGGGTGTCCGGCATGACCGCGAGGGTGAACTGGAGGGCGGTCGGATCCGGCCTCCACGTGCCGGTCCTGCCGTTCTTGTCGCTCTTGGCGACGTCCGCGGCGAACGCGGGCGTTCCACCGAGCGCGGACGCGCCGACTCCTGCCGCTGCCGCTCCCGCACCGGCCAACGCAGTGTTGCGTAGAAAACCTCGCCGACTCTGCCCGGTCGGCTCTTGTGACTGATCGTCACCGTTCGTGGACATAGGGGTTCTTCCCGGGTCGATGGCTCATACAGCAATGACGCTATGCAGAAGCGGCCCAGGCTGGGCAGACGTGAGATGACAAACGCAGATCAAGCGTCCGTCCAAGGTTGAAAGCGCGAGTCAAATCACGGCCGCGAGCTGATTTCTTGATGAGCGGGCAGTAACCAAAAGAAGTCGAGCCCCGGCGGGTGTCATGCCGTTCGCCTGATCCCCGGCAGCAGCCCACCCCCGGCACCTTCACTCACGGGCCCGATGCGCTACGCGGACTCCGCACGAGCCTCGCTGGAACAGGCCGCTGAACAGCGACTTCGACGAAACCTGCTCGACCAGGACGCACCCTGAACGCAATCATGAGCGCGTGACGTCGACCGAAGCAGCGGCAACCGCCCTACAGGACTACGCCATCCTCTGGAGCGTCGGAGATGTCCGCGCGAGCGACGTCGTCAATGCCGCCTGCGATGCACTCGTCGCCGGACTCGACAGCCCCGGCCTTCGAATCCTCGCCGCGTGCACACGCGCCGAGGCCGACTACGACGTCCACGAGTTGCTTCCCGCGGCACTCGACGAACTCAACCTCACCTTTCATCCGGTCGTCGGCGTCGCCGGCCAAGAAGCCGCCGCCCGGGCGCTCGCACGCCGCATGCTCGCCGGCAAGCTGACACCTTGGGAGTTCGCTTTCCGGATTCACCAGCGCTACGGGCATGAGCTACCGCTGACTGAACGGCTCGCCGAACTCGATGACGAGTACGACATCCTCGAATTCGGCGACAGAACAGTGGACCAGGTCAATGCGGAGGTCCTGGCCGAAGCCCGCCGTCTCGCGGGCCACCCTCAGGTTCCCGCCGAACCCACGGACGGACCCGGCTGATGCGCACTGACCGACACCCTCGGATGCGACGTGCGCGCTCCTGCTGATCGCGTCCGTTGGTGGCGGTTCGGTGACCGTTTTTGGACGTGATCGGCACGTGGTAGCGCAACCCGTGGGTTGAGTGGGGCCGTCCTTGGGGGTGTTCGGGCGATCAGTCCCGGCCCTTGACTCCCCGCTCCTGCCCCTGTGCCATGCCTGGTTCACAACCTGCAACTTCACATAAAAACCACATTGGAGGAACAGTCGTGAAGCGTTCATCACTTGCCGCGGTCAGCCTGGTGTTCTTGTTGGTGTCGACCGTGGCCGCGTGCGGCTCGGAGGATACGGACACGGGTGCGCAGGCGCCCGATGATCGCGCTCCCAGTGCCTCGGCGGTCAAAGAGACCGATGCCGGCGCGGCGTCCGCCGAGACGGTTGACGCGTGTACGTTGCTCAAGGCTGCGGAGATCACGCCGGTCATCGGGAAGAACGACGGCGGGCGGCCCGATGGCGGGGTGGGGGAGAGTGTGTGTCTGTGGGAGAACCCCGACACCTACCACTCCGTCACGTTGAGTATCGGCTCGCCCGGCACGGCCGTCCCTGGGCAGTCGTCCGCGGGCTCCGACAACATCGAATTCGGCTCCGGCAATATGGCCGAGTTCGTCGTGGGTGACCGGGCCTGCACGCTCCAAGTCGTCACCAGCGTGACCGACGAATCCGACCGTCCGACCGCGGAGAAGCTCATCGGCCTCGTCCGCACACGGCTCTGACGGACCGGCCTCGCTGCGGTGACCGGCTCGTACGGACACCGATGCGTCCGTACGAGCCGGTCGCCGGTCGCCAAGCGTCGCCCCGCGCCTCGCGCCCCGCGCCCGCTCAGCCGAACGGGATCCGGATCACCGACTGGTTGCCGGTGCCGAGTGTGCTGGTGCCGTTGCCGATGGCGTTCCAGACCTCGACACGGACCTTGCCGTTGACCAGGTTGCCGTGCGATCCGGTCGCCGACTTCAGGCCGCTCGCCTGGCTGTAGTGCTCGTAGCCGGCCACTGGATCGGTTGCGAAGTACAGATACGTCTCCGTACGGTCCCACGTGCCGTCGCCCGTACGGTCGTAACTCACCCGCACCTGCTGCCCGTTGCCGACCGTCGCGCCCGAGTCGACGAAGAGGTCGAACTGCGTCGCGCCGCCGTTGTACGTCCGGGTGATACCGCCGGAGGTGAAGACCTGCGGGTTGTGCGGTGTGCCGTCGTAGTTGGCGCCGCCCGCCGAGGCGAGCGTGGCCGTCGTGGCGGAGCCGGAGGCCGCGCCGAGGCCGGAGCCCGCCGGGTACAGCGTCGAGGACCCCGAGGGCGGCGGGTCCGTGGGCGGGTCGGTCGGGGGATCGGTCGGGGGTGTGCCGCCGCCGCGGGTCCAGACTGCGACGTAGTCGACGAGCATGGGCCGGCCGGGCACGGTCGCCGCCGTCGGGGTCGGGCCGCCCAGCGCGTCCGGGAACGCGCCGCCGACCGCCACATTGAGCAGCAGGAAGTACCCGGCGTGCTCGGTCATATTGGCCCAGGTGACCGCGTCGAGGCGGTCCTGCCGTATGGAGTGGTAGAGCTGCTCGTCCACGTACCAGCGCAGCTCGTTCGGTGCGACCGAGCGGTCCCACTCGAACCGGTACGTGTGGAACGCCGACTGGCAACTCGCCCCGGGGCAGGCGCGGTTCGCGCCGAGCCCGGTGGTCTCGTTGCACGCACCGCCCGGGCTGACCCCGCAGTGCAGCACGCCCCACACGGAGTTGATCCCGTTGACGTTCTCCATGATGTCGAACTCGCCGATGCCCGGCCAGTTCCAGTAGTTCCCGCGGTACGGCGAGCCGAGCGCCCAGAACGCGGGCCAGTAGCCGGCGGCCGCGGCCCCGGTGACGTTCGGCATCTGGATACGGCCCTCGATACGGAGGGTGCCGCCCGCCGGGGCCTTGAAGTCGGCGCGCTTGGTCTCGATACGGGCCGAGGTCCAGTTGCCCGCGCCGTCCCTGAGCGGGGTGATACGGAGATTGCCGTTGCCGTCGAGACTCAGATTGTCGGGGCTCGCGGTGTAGTTCTGGATCTCGCCGGTGCCCCAGTTTCCGGGCCCGCCGGGGTAGCCGTGACCGGTGTCGATCTGCCAGTCGGCGGCGGACGGAAGAGCCCGGTCGGGGCCGTTGAAGTCGTCGCTCCACTGGACGGTCCAGCCGGGGGCGGGCGGAATGGCGCCCTGCGCGGTGCCCGCGGCCGTCAGTCCGACGAAGCCCGCCAGCGCGACGGCCAGGGCGAGGGCCGCGGCGAGGAGGGGGGTACGGGGAGTGCGTCTGGTGCGGCTCGTTCTCAAGGAAACACCTCCGGTGAGGATGGTGCGTGCCGAAGAGGACCTGGGGGTCAGGAACCCGATGCTCTGAGAGCGCTCTCAGTACGTCTTGTAGTGCCCGGCCGGGCAGCCGTCAATGGCCCCGGCCGACCCACTCGGGAGCCATGTGCCCCAGCCCTCGCGAGCCGTGTCCGCCGGCCCTTGCCCTGACGTCGGCGTCAAGGATTACGGTCGACCGCATGCGAATCGGTGAGCTGGCGGAGCGGGCCGGAACCACCGCCCGGACTCTGCGCTACTACGAGTCCCGCGGGCTCCTGCCCGCACGGCGCGCGGTGAACGGATACCGCACGTACGACGAGAGCGATCTCCGGCTGCTCCGGCAGATCAGGACCCTTCAGGACTTCGGGTTCGAACTGGAGGAGACACGGCCGTTCGTGGAGTGCCTGCGCGCCGGGCACCCGGCCGGGGACTCGTGCCCGGCCTCGCTCGCCGTCTACCGCCGCAAGCTCGCCGAACTGGACGGTCTGATCGACCAGCTCCAGTCGGTACGCGCCCAGGTCGGGGCGCAACTCGCCCAGGCCGAGACCGCGCAGGCGGAAGCTGTGCAAGCCGCCGCGCCCCCGCCCCGGTGCGAGCTGACCGTACCCACCGCACAACACCCCACCCACGAAGCCAACGAGGGAGAACACAAATGATCAAGGCAACGGGCGCCAGAGCAGCAGGCGTCGACTCCGTCACCGACGCCGACTTCGACGACGAGGTACTGAAGGCCGGCCTCCCGGTCCTGGTCGAGTTCACCGCCGACTGGTGCCCGCCGTGCCGCCAGCTCGCCCCGGTCCTGAGCGCCGTGGCCGAGGAGGAGGCCGCCCGTATCAAGGTCGTACAGCTCGATGTGGACACCAACCCGCTGACCACCACCCGCTACGGCGTCCTCGCGATGCCCACGCTCATCCTCTTCCGCGCAGGCGAGCCGGTGAAGTCGATGGTCGGCGCCCGCCCGAAGCGCAAGCTGCTCCAGGAACTGGACGAGGGACTGGCCGACGGGCTGGACCGCCCCCGACCCTGACCAGCGACGCAACAAAAAATCCCCGGTCCGAATTGACGGCCGGGGTATTCGTCTGCGTATATTGAGTGTTTCCATGCTCTCATTTGGACTGTGAGGTGCAGGAAACTCATTAGTGTGCAGCGTATCGGACAGGGGCTGAATTGTCAACCACGGAATCCAATCGGGGATCCAATCAGGAATCCACCGACGAATTGCGGAATGAGCAGCAATTCATCTCTGTCCTCTACGAGCGCCTCGACGCCCTCCGGGACCAGGCCGAGACCGCCATGGAGGCGTCGGCCGGCCAGATCACGACCGTACGGCAGGCCCGGGTGGAGCGGGACATCAGCGTCGCGGAACAGTCCCACCGCCTCTCCACCCTCAATGCCGTTGAGAGCGGTCTCTGCTTCGGCCGCATCGACCTGCACGACCCGCAGGGCGACACCGCCACGGGCGCCAATACCCACCACATCGGACGAATCGGAATACGCCTCGACGACGAGGACCGCACCCCCCTCCTCATCGACTGGCGCGCCCCCGTCGCCCGCCCCTTCTATCTCGCCACCGGCTTTTCCCCGATGGGCCTGCGCCGGCGCCGCCACATCACCACCCAGGGCCGCCGCGTCACCGCCCTGCACGACGAGATCATGGATCTCACCGACACCACCCGTACCGGCTACGAGGACCCGGACGCCGACGCCGTCCTGCTCTCCGCCCTCAACTCCGCCCGTACCGGCCGGATGAGCGACATCGTCCAGACCATCCAGGCCGAGCAGGACCGCATCATCCGCGCCCCGCACCGGGGCGTGCTCGTCGTCGAGGGCGGCCCCGGGACCGGCAAGACCGCCGTCGCGCTGCACCGGGCCGCGTATCTCCTCTACGCCCACCGCGAGCAGCTCGCCCGCCGCGCCGTGCTGATCGTCGGCCCCAACCCGGCCTTCCTCGGCTATATCGGCGAGGTGCTGCCCTCGCTCGGTGAGACGGGAGTGCTGCTGGCGACGGTCGGTGAGCTGTTCCCGGGGGTACGGGCCACCGGTACGGACACTCCCGCCGCGGCCGAGATCAAGGGCCGGGCCTCGATGCCCGAGGTGCTGGCCGGCGTGGTGCGCGACCGGCAGACCGTGCCCCACCGTGCCACCGAGATCGCCCACGAGGGGTACGGAACGCTCCTCCTCGACCGCGCCATGGCCGAGGACGCCCGCTGGCACGCCCGGGAGACCGGCCTTCCGCACAATCTGGCGCGCCCGCACTTCGCCTTCCATGTCATCGACGCCCTCACCGAGCAGCTCGCGGAGCGGCTCGGCGCGGATCCCCTCGGCGGTGAGAATCTGCTCGGCGCCGACGACATCGCCCAGCTCGGCAAGGAGATCGCCACCAGCCGCGAGGTGCACGCCGCGATCGAGGAACTCTGGCCGCTCCTCACCCCGCAGCGGCTGATCGCCGACTTCCTCGCCGAACCCACCCGCCTCCCGGACGGCGACGCCGAGCTGATCCGCAGGTCCGACGGCCCCTGGACCCCGGCCGACGTACCGCTGCTGGACGAGGCCGCCGAACTCCTCGGCGAGGACGACAGCGCCGCGCGCGCCGCGGCCGAGGCCGAACGCCAGGACCGGATCGCCTACGCGCAGGGCGTGCTCGATCTCTCCGAGGGCTCGAAGACGTACGAGTTCGAGGACCAGGAGTCCGAGGTGCTCGCCGCGCACGACATCATCGACGCCGAACGGTTCGCGGACCGGCAGGAGGAGGCCGACACTCGGAGCGCCGCCGAACGGGCCGCCGCCGACCGCACCTGGGCCTTCGGCCATATCGTCGTGGACGAGGCACAGGAACTCTCCGCCATGGCCTGGCGGTTGCTGATGCGCCGCTGCCCCACCCGCTCCATGACCCTGGTCGGCGACCCCGCCCAGACCGGCGACGCGGCGGGCTGCGACTCCTGGCGGCAGATCCTCGCGCCGTACACCGGCGACCGCTGGCGGCTGGCGCGCCTCGGCGTCAACTACCGTACGCCGGTGGAGATCATGGAGGTCGCGGCCAGGGTACGGCGGACCGCGGACCCGCTCTTCGAACCCCCGAAGTCGGTACGGTCGACCGGCCGCGCCCCGCTCGTCCGTACGGTGGAACCGGCGGCTCTGGTACGTACGGCCGCCGCGCTGACCTCGGATCCGGCGCTGGCGCACCCGGGCGAGGGCCGGCTCGCGGTGATCGCCCCGGCGACTCTGCTGCCCGCCCTCGCGGCCGAACTCCCGGACGCCTCCTGGGGATCCGAGCCCGATCTCACCCGGCCGGTGGTCCTGCTCGGCGCCCGCCAGGCGAAGGGCCTGGAGTTCGACACGGTGATCGTCGCCGACCCGGACGGCATCCTGAACGCCTCGCCGCGGGGTACGAACGACCTGTACGTGGCCCTGACCCGGGCGACCCAGCGGCTGGGAATCGTACGCACCTGACCGCACCTGACCGCGCCCGACCGTCAACGGTACGAAAACAGTGCGGAAACGGTACGGAACGGCCCCCGCCGGAATCACCCCGGCGGGGGCCGCACCGTACAAAAACCCTCACACCGGCCGCAGCCACACCGTCGCCAGCGGCGGCAATGTGAGCTGGATGCTCTCGGGCCGCCCGTGCGCCGCCACCGGCTCCGGCTTCACCGGCTCCGCGTTCAGCACATCACTGCCGCCGTACCGCGCCGCGTCCGTGTTCAGGATCTCCGTCCAGGACGCGAACTCCTCGGGCACACCGAGCCGGTACTGCTGCCGCACCACCGGCGAGAAGTGCGAGACCGCCAGCAGCGGCGCGCCGTCCGCATCGAAGCGGAGGAAGGCGAAGACATTGTCGTCGGCCGCGTCGCCGTCGACCCACGCGAAGCCCTCCGGCACGGTGTCGCGCTCCCAGAGCGCGGGTGTCGCCGCGTAGACAGTGTTGAGATCGCGCACCAGATCGCGTACGCCCCGGTGGTCGGCCTCGGCCTCGTACGACGGATCGAGCACCCACCAGTCCGGGCCATGCCCCTCCGACCACTCCGCGCCCTGCGCGAACTCCTGCCCCATGAAGAGGAGTTGCTTGCCCGGATGGGCCCACATGAAGCCCAGGTAGGCACGCTCGTTGGCGCGTTGCTGCCACCAGTCGCCGGGCATCTTGGAGACCAGCGCGCGCTTGCCGTGCACGACCTCGTCGTGGGAGATCGGCAGGACGTAGTTCTCGCTGTACGCGTACACCATGGAGAAGGTCATCTCGCCGTGGTGGTACTTGCGGTGGACCGGCTCCTTGGAGACATAGTCCAGCGAGTCGTGCATCCAGCCCATGTTCCACTTCAGCCCGAAGCCGAGCCCGCCGAAGCCGTCGGGTCCCACATGGTGGGTGGCGCGGGTGACGCCGTTCCAGGCGGTGGACTCCTCGGCGATGGTCACCACCCCCGGACAGCGGCGGTAGACGGTCGCGTTCATCTCCTGGAGGAAGGCGACGGCGTCCAGATTCTCGCGCCCGCCGCGCTCGTTGGGGGTCCACTGGCCCTCCTCGCGCGAGTAGTCGAGGTAGAGCATTGAGGCGACCGCGTCGACCCGCAGCCCGTCGACATGGAACTCCTCGCACCAGTACACGGCGTTGGCGACCAGGAAGTTACGGACTTCCGTGCGGCCGTAGTCGAACTCCAGCGTCCCCCAGTCGGGGTGCTCGGCCCGCTGCGGGTCCCCGTGCTCGTACAGCGGCCGGCCGTCGAACTGGGCCAGCGCCCAGTCGTCCTTCGGGAAGTGGGCGGGCACCCAGTCGACGATCACCCCGATGCCCGCGCGGTGCAGGGCGTCGACGAGATACCGGAAGTCGTCCGGCGTGCCCATCCGGGAGGTCGGCGCGTAGAAGCCGGTCACCTGATAGCCCCAGGAGCCGCCGAAGGGATGCTCGGCCACCGGCATCAGTTCCACATGTGTGAAGCCGAGGTCGCGGACGTACGCCGGGAGCTGCGCTGCGAGCTGACGGTACGTCAATCCCGGCCGCCAGGACGCGAGATGGACCTCGTACACGGAGAACGGCGCCTCGTGCACCGGGCGGTCGGCGCGGCGCGCGAGCCACTGCTCGTCACGCCACACATGGTGCGACTCGGTGACCACGGAGGCCGTCGCGGGCGGCACTTCCGTACGGCGTGCCATCGGGTCGGCGCGCAGGGTGTGCGAGCCGTCGGGGCGGGTGATGTCGAACTTGTACAGCGCGCCCTCGCCGATCCCCGGCACGAACAGCTCCCACACCCCGGTGGAGCCGAGCGAGCGCATCGGCAGGGCGGTGCCGTCCCAGTAGTTGAAGTCGCCGGAGATCCGTACGCCCCGGGCATTGGGTGCCCAGACGGTGAAGCGGGTGCCGGCCACGCCCTGGTGGGTCATGGTCCGGGCGCCGAGCGCCCGCCACAGCTCCTCGTGCCGGCCCTCGCCGATCAGATGCAGATCGAGTTCGCCGAGCGCGGGCAGGAAACGGTACGGGTCCTGCACCTCCAGCTCGTCGAGCGCCTCGCCGGTGTCGCTGTAGCGGACGAGAAGCGTGTACTCCGGTACGGCTGCGAAGCCTTTGACGGGTTTGGCGGTTCTGGCGGGTTCGACGGCTTCCAGCGGCAGGATCCCGGAGAAGAAGCCGTCGCCGTCGTCGTGCAGCGCGGCCCGTACGGCACGCTTCCCGGCGGGCTCCCCGGCCATGACGGCCACGACGGTCACTCCGCGCGCGTACGGCCGCAGCGTCCGGAACAGCACGCCGTCCGCCACCGGGTGCGCGCCCAGCAGCGCGTGCGGATCGTGGTGCGAGCCGTTGAGCAGCCGCTCCCGGTCCGTGTCGTCCAGCGCGGGCGCGGCCCGCACCGCACCCGCATGCCCGCCGGGGTCGTCGCGCGGCGGGGGAGCGGTGGCGCCGGAGTCCTGCGGGCGCTTGCGGCGCGCGGGCTTCTTCCCCGCCCCGGCGGCCGGGGCGGGGACGGAGGTGGTGGGGAGCGTGGGCTCCGAAGGACGGTCGGACGGCGTGCGGGCGGTCACGGGGGCTGCCTCCTCGGCGGTGCTGCGGCGGTGCCGCGCTGGATGGACGGAAGGGCTCGGGCGGCTCGGACGGATCAGACGGGTCGGGCGGATCGGACGGAACAGGGCTGATCGGGTCTGATCGGGCGGCTCGGGCCGGTGCCCGGCCGGTACGGCACCGCTCCCGTGTGACGACGCGGCGCCCCCTCGCCGTACCGGACCGCCGCTTCAGGCGTCTCCGGCCAGCCGCCGGATTGCGGCCATCGGGACCGGAAGCCAGTCGGGGCGGTGCCTCGCCTCGTACAGGACCTCGTAGACCGCCTTGTCCGTCTCGTACGCGCGCAGCAGCTCCGGCTCGGCGCGCGGGTCGGTGCCCGAGGCCAGTGCGTACCCCTCGCAGTACGCGGACCGGCAGCGCGCCGCCCAGTCCGGGCGCCAGGGCTCGTGCGAGCGGGCCGCGTAGTCGAAGGAGCGGAGCATGCCCGCGACATCGCGGACCGGCGGCTGCGGGCGGCGGCGCTCGGCCAGCGGCCGGGCCGGCTCGCCCTCGAAGTCGATGACCGACCAGCGGCCGTCCGGCGACCACAGGGTCTGTCCGAGATGCAGATCCCCGTGCACGCGCTGGGCCGGTCTGCCGCGCCCCGCCTCGTCCAGACCGGCGAGCGCGTCGAACGCGGTGCGCAGCCCCGGAACGTACGGCATGAGCACCGGCACCGCCTGCGCCGCCGCCTCCAGCCGCTCGGCCATCCCCTCCGCGAGCTGCGCGGTCTGCCGCCGCCCCAGGGTGACCGTGGGCAGCGCGGCGGCGAGCGCGGTGTGCACCTCGGCGGTGGCCCGCCCCAGCGCCCGCGCCTCCCTGGTGAAGTCCCGGCCCCTGGCCAGCGCGCCGAGCGCGAGCTGCCAGCCGTCCTGGGAGCCGCGCAGATACGGCTGGAGCACCCCGAGGGTGAGCGAGTCGCCGCTGCCCGACGGATCGGCCGCCTCGAACCAGGCGACCGGCGCGGGCACCCGCTCGCACCCTTCGGCGGCCAGCGCGAGCGGCAGCTCCAGATCGGGGTGGGGCCCGGGGAAGACCCGCCGCAGGATCTTGAGGATGAAGGCGTCCCCGTACACCAGGGACGAGTTCGACTGCTCGGCGTCGAGCAGCCGCCCGGTCAGCCCCGCCGGTACGGTGCCCGCGCGGTCGAAGCGCAGCGGCCCCAGCGCGCCGGGCGCGCGCAGCCGCTCCAGCAGCAGTTCGGCCAGCCGCGGATCATGCAGCCCCTCGTAGACGGTACGGCCGGCCAGCGGACCCTGCGCCGCATGCCCGATCAGCGCGGACGCCAGCGCCGGGGGCAGTGCCTTGCGCACCCCGAGCAGAAGCTGGTAACAGTCGCCGCCCACGGCCGTGCCGCACGCCGTCGAGGACGTGGCACCCGCGGGGGTGGAGGAGGGAATCGCCGGAGGCGGGCCCTGCGCGCTGCGCTGCTCGACCCGTACGAGAAGGTGCAGCAGCCCCGGACCCCCCGCGGTCATCGGCAGCAGCTCGGTGGCCGCCAGCGGAACGAAGCCGGTGACCGGCCGGCCCTTGCCGGCGAACCAGCGCTGGCGGGGCAGCCAGTCATGGAGCAGCGGCGCGAGCGAGCCGACGAGCGCCCTCGCGTCGGCGGGCGACAGCGCGGACGACGCGGCCGGTGAGGCAGCGGGCGAGGCGGTGACGAGGCACGGGGTAGTCCGGGTGGATGCAGCCTTCGACATGGCATCGCGTCCTTTCCCCGGGCACACCACAGGATGCGCAGAGTGTCCCGGATTGCGGCAATGGCTGTCCGGCTGTGCGGGACGTGTCGGGTGAGGATGATCCGTACGGGCTCGATTCTGTCCGTACAGATTCTCGATTCCCTATGGACAAACAGCGTGCCCCGTGCGGGGCGGCGGAAACCGCCTCGCACGGCGTGAACGCGGTGCTGCGAGGAAAGGAGAGGAAAGCAGAGGAAAGGCGTTACGAGGTGACGCCCGGCAGGCCGTCCTTCCGCAGCCGGAACCAGTAGAAGCCATGGCCCGCGAGCGTCAGCAGATAGGGCCACTCCCCGATGGCCGGGAAGCGCACCCCGCCGATCAGTTCCACCGGATGGCGTCCGTTGAACTGCGTCAGGTCCAGCTCCGTGGGCTGTGCGAAGCGTGAGAAGTTGTGGACGCACAGCACCAGATCGTCACCGTTGCCCTGCGGCGAGGGCGCCTCGCGCAGAAAGGCCAGCACCGCCGGGTTCGACGACGGCAGTTCGGTGTACGAACCGAGCCCGAAGGCCGGGTTCTGCTTGCGGATCTCGATCATCCGCCGGGTCCAGTGCAGCAGCGAGGACGGCGAGGCCATCGCCGCCTCCACATTGGTGACCTGGTAGCCGTAGACCGGATCCATGATCGTCGGCAGATAGAGCCGGCCCGGATCGCTGGAGGAGAAGCCCGCGTTCCGGTCGGGGGTCCACTGCATCGGCGTTCTGACCGCGTCCCGGTCGCCCAGCCAGATGTTGTCGCCCATCCCGATCTCGTCCCCGTAGTAGAGGATCGGGGAGCCGGGCAGCGACAGCAGCAGCGCGGTGAACAGCTCGATCTGGTTGCGGTCGTTGTCCAGCAGCGGGGCGAGCCGGCGGCGGATGCCGATGTTGGCGCGCATCCGCGGATCCTTTGCGTACTCCGCGTACATGTAGTCGCGCTCTTCGTCCGTGACCATTTCGAGGGTCAGCTCGTCATGGTTGCGCAGGAAGATGCCCCACTGGCAGTTGGTCGGGATCGCCGGGGTCTTCGCCAGGATTTCCGAGACCGGGTAGCGGGACTCGCGCCGTACGGCCATGAAGATCCGCGGCATCACCGGGAAGTGGAACGCCATATGGCATTCGTCGCCGCCCAGGGTGTAGTCCCCGAAGTAGTCGACGACGTCCTCCGGCCACTGGTTGGCCTCGGCGAGGATCACCGTGTCCGGGTAGTTGGCGTCGATCTCCTTGCGCACCCGCTTGAGGAAGGCGTGGGTGGCCGGGAGGTTCTCGCAGTTGGTGTTCTCCTGCTGGTACAGATACGGCACGGCGTCGAGCCGGAAGCCGTCGATGCCCAGGTCCAGCCAGAACCGCAGCGCGGAGATGATCTCCTCCTGCACCGCCGGGTTCTCGTAGTTGAGATCGGGCTGGTGGGAGAAGAAGCGGTGCCAGTAGTACTGCTTGCGCACCGGATCGAAGGTCCAGTTGGACGTCTCCGTGTCGACGAAGATGATCCGGGCGTCCTGGAACTGCTTGTCGTCGTCGGCCCAGACGTAGTAGTCGCCGTACGGGCCTTCGGGGTCCTTGCGGGACTCCTGGAACCACTCGTGCTGATCGCTCGTGTGGTTCATGACGAAGTCGATGATCACGCGCATTCCGCGCTGGTGCGCGGCGTCGACGAACTCCACGAAGTCGGCCAGATCGCCGAACTCGGGGAGCACCGACGTGTAGTCGGACACGTCGTAGCCGCCGTCGCGCAGGGGCGACTTGAAGAACGGCGGCAGCCAGAGGCAGTCGACCCCGAGCCACTGGAGATAGTCCAGTTTGGCCGTGATGCCCTTGAGGTCTCCGATGCCGTCGCCATTGCTGTCCTGGAACGAACGCACCAGGACCTCGTAGAAGACGGCCCGCTTGAACCAGTCGGGATCGCGGTCCTTGACCGGGGTGTCCTCGAACGTGTCGTGGACGGGCTCATTGACGATCATGATGTGGGTGACCCTCCGATCGGCGGGGACGGTCGCAGCACCACGATGTGCGCGGGTGTGACACCCGGCTCCAGGCGCACATAGTTGGAGCTGCCCCAGTGATAGGTCTCGCCGGTGAGCTCGTCGCGCACCGGAACGGTCTCATGCCGTTCGAGGCCGAGCCGTTCCATGTCCAACGAGACCGTCGCCTCCTGGGTGTGGTGAGGGTCGAGGTTGACGACCACCAGAACGATGTCCGTGCCCGCCCGCTTGCTGTACGCGATGACCGCGTCATTGTCGGCGTGGTGGAAATGGATGTCGCGCAGTTGCTGAAGTGCGGGATGCCGCCGTCTGATCCGGTTGAGCAGGGTGATCAGCGGGGCGATGGTGCGGCCCTCCCGCTCGGCCGCCTCCCAGTCCCTGGGCCTCAGCTCGTACTTCTCGGAGTCAAGGTACTCCTCACTGCCGGGCTTCGCGGGGGTGTTCTCGCAGAGTTCGTACCCCGCGTAGACACCCCACGACGGCGACATGGTCGCGGCGAGCACGGCCCGTACCTCGAAAGCGGGGCGCCCGCCCTGCTGAAGGTAGGCGTGGAGGATGTCAGGCGTGTTGACGAAGAAATTCGGCCGCATGAAGGCGGCTGTCTCGCAGGCCAGCTCGGTCAGGTAGTCGGTCAGCTCCTGCTTGCCGTTGCGCCAGGTGAAGTACGTATACGACTGCTGGAAGCCGACGGCGCCGAGCGTACGCATCATGGCCGGGCGGGTGAACGCCTCGGCCAGGAAGATCACATCGGGGTCGGTGCGGTTGATGTTGGCGATGACCTTCTCCCAGAAGACCACCGGCTTGGTGTGCGGATTGTCCACGCGGAAGATCCGTACGCCGTGGTCCATCCAGTGGCGCAGGACTCGGGTGGTCTCCCTGACCAGACCGCGCAGATCGGTGTCGAAGGCGATCGGGTAGATGTCCTGGTACTTCTTCGGGGGGTTCTCGGCGTACGCGATGGAGCCGTCGGCGCGGTGGTGGAACCACTCGGGGTGCTTGGTGACCCAGGGGTGGTCCGGGGAGCACTGGAGGGCGAAGTCGAGCGCGACCTCCATCCGCAGGGTGCGGGCGGTCTCCACGAAGTGGTCGAAGTCCTCGATGGTGCCCAGATCGGGATGGACGGCGTCATGGCCGCCGGCCGCGGAGCCGATCGCCCAGGGCACCCCGACATCGTCCGGGCCGGGGTCCAGGGAGTTGTTGCGGCCCTTGCGGAAGGTGGTGCCGATGGGATGGATCGGCGGCAGGTACACGACATCGAAACCCATCGCGGCGACCGCGGGCAGCCGTTCGGCGGCCGTACGGAACGTACCGCTGACGGGCGGCTCGCCCTTCTTGACGACCGCGCCCTCGGAGCGCGGGAACAGCTCGTACCACGAGCCGTACAGTGCCCGTCTGCGCTCGACCAGCAGGGGCGCCGGGCGTGAGGCGGTGACCAGCTCGCGCAGCGGATGGCGGGCGAGGGCGGCGTTCGCCGCCGGGGCGAGCGCGGCGGCCAGCCGGTCCGCGGCGGACAGCGACTCGTCGCGCAGGGCGTCGACGGCGGCGAGCACGGCCTCCCGGCCTTCGCGCTTCGGCACTCCGGCCGCTGCCCGTTCGTACAGCTCCGCGCCCTCGGCGAGGACCAGGGCGATGTCGTGCTCGTCGGCGGCCGCGGGGATCTTGATCCGGGCCGCGTGGCGCCAGGTGGTGACCGGGTCGCTCCACGCCTCGACGGTGTAGGTCCAGCGGCCCTCCTCGGTGGGGGTGACCTCGGCGCCCCACCGGTCGGTGCCGGGGGCGAGCTCACGCATGGGGGTCCAGGGGCCCGGGCGGCCACTGGGGTCCATGAGGACGACATTGGCCGCGACGGCGTCATGGCCCTCGCGGAAGACGGTCGCGGTGACCTGGAAGGACTCACCGCTCACCGCCTTCGCGGGGCGTCTGCCGCAGTCGACGAGCGGGAGTACGTCCAGGACGGGAATGCGACCAATCAGCGGTTTCACTGGATCACCTGTGGGCTGTGCGGGCGTGACAGGCAGGGAGGATTGAGCGGGTTGCGTGACTTTACCGGCTGTTGAGTGGCTTTACCGGTTCTTGATGCCTGTGATGTTTGGGATGGTCCGGAGGTTTTGGATGTTCTTTGTAGCTGCTCGGTGGACGACTCGGAGGCTGCGAGCATGGCCGCTCCTGTCCGCGTTCACTCGAATAGCGCTGGAATCGGGTGGAAACGCGCTCGTTTGCCGTACGGGCACCGCGTATGAGCGGTGGAGGGCGCGGTGTGCGCTGTGCGTACCGGAGGAGCCTTCCCCCTCCCCTCGGGTGGGCAATCCGGCGGGCTGTCACCGCTGGGGCGTGGAGCGCCGGGCGTGAATGCGCGAATGCGCCGTGGTTGCGTACGGCGCCGGAGGACTACCGTCGGAGGGACGGCGGACCGCACACCCGTGGTGCGCCCGCCCTGACTCGTAGGTCCCTGCGAAGGTGGAACACGTGAAGGCAATCCGTCGGTTCACCGTCCGCCCCGTCCTGCCCGCACCACTCCAACCGCTCAGCGACCTCGCCCGCAACCTGCGCTGGTCCTGGCACACCGAGACCCGAGAGCTCTTCGAATCCGTCGACCCCGCCGGCTGGCGGGCCGCCGACGGGGACCCCGTGCGGCTGCTCGGATCCGTCTCCGCCGCCCGTCTGGCCGAGCTGGCCGCGGACAGTTCGTTTCTCGGCCGGCTGGCCGACGCCGCGGCCGGTCTCGACACCTATCTGCGCGGCGACCGCTGGTACCAGGAGCGCGACCGGCAGGGCGACGGGCTGCCCGCCGCCGTCGGCTACTTCTCGCCCGAGTTCGGGATCACCGCGGCCCTGCCCCAGTACTCCGGCGGCCTCGGCATCCTCGCCGGCGACCATCTCAAGGCCGCCAGCGATCTCGGCGTACCGCTCATCGGTGTCGGTCTGCTCTACCGGCACGGCTACTTCCGCCAGTCGCTGTCACGGGACGGCTGGCAGCAGGAGCAGTATCCGGTCCTCGACCCCAATGAACTCCCGCTCACCCTGCTGCGCGAGGCGGACGGCACCCCCGCCGAGGTCGCTCTCGCCCTGCCCGGCAGGCGCACCCTGCGGGCCCATGTCTGGCAGGCGCGGGTCGGGCGCGTCCCGCTGCTGATGCTCGACTCGGACGTCGAGGAGAACGGCCCCGGCGAGCGAGAGGTCACCGACCGGCTCTACGGCGGCGGCAGCGAGCACCGCCTCCTCCAGGAGATGCTGCTGGGCATCGGCGGGGTGCGTGCGGTCCGTACGTACTGCAGGCTCACCGGCCACCCCGCGCCGGAGGTCTTCCACACCAACGAGGGCCACGCCGGATTCCTCGGCCTGGAGCGCATCCGCGAACTCGTCGGCGCGGGTCTCGGGTTCGAGGCCGCGCTGGAGACCGTCCGGGCCGGGACGGTCTTCACCACCCACACCCCGGTCCCCGCCGGCATCGACCGGTTCGACCTCGATCTGGTCGCCCGCCACTTCGGGGACGACGGCGAGCTGCCCGGCGTCGCCGCCGAGCGGGTCCTCGGCCTGGGGATGGAGAGCTTCCCGGGCGGCGAGCCGAATCTCTTCAACATGGCCGTGATGGGCCTGCGCCTCGCCCAGCGCGCCAACGGCGTCTCCACCCTGCACGGAGCGGTCAGCCGCGAGATGTTCGCCGGCCTCTGGCCCGGCTTCGACGCGGAGGAGGTGCCCATCATCTCCGTGACCAACGGCGTGCACGCGCCGACCTGGGTCGCACCCGAGATCGCCCGGCTGTCCGGCGGCGGCCCGGACGCCACCCTGTCGCCCGCGGTCCCGGACGCCGACCTGTGGGACGTACGGAGGACCCTGCGCGAGCAGCTCGTCACGGAGGTACGGCAGCGGCTGCGCGCGTCCTGGCTCCAGCGCGGCGCCCAGGCCGCCGAACTGGGCTGGATCGACGGAGTCCTCGACCCGGACATCCTGACCATCGGCTTCGCGCGCCGCGTCCCCTCGTACAAACGGCTCACGCTGATGCTGCGCGACCGCGACCGGCTGACCGATCTGCTGCTCGACCCGGAGCGGCCGGTCCAGATCGTGGTCGCGGGCAAGGCGCACCCCGCGGACGACGGCGGCAAGCGGCTGGTACGGGAGCTGGTGCGGTTCGCCGACGACCCGCGGGTGCGCCACCGCATCGTCTTCCTGCCGGACTACGGCATGGGCATGGCGCGCAAGCTCTACCCGGGCTGCGACGTCTGGCTGAACAATCCGCTGCGCCCGCTGGAGGCGTGCGGCACCAGCGGGATGAAGGCCGCGCTCAACGGCTGCCTCAATCTGTCGGTGCTGGACGGCTGGTGGGACGAGTGGTTCGAGCCGGACTTCGGCTGGGCCATCCCCACCGCGGACGCCGCCACCGACGAGAACCGCAGGGACGAGCTGGAGGCGAACGCCCTCTACGCGCTGATCGAGGACCGGGTCGCGCCGCGCTTCTACGACCGGGGCGACCACGGCGCTGCCGGGCTGCCGGAGCGCTGGATCGAGATGGTCCGCAGCACCCTGGTCAACCTGGGGCCGAAGGTGCTCGCGGGGCGGATGGTGCGCGAGTACGTGGAGCGGCTGTACGAGCCCGCCGCCCACGCCCACCGCGCGATGGACGCGGCGACCGCCGCGGAGCTGGCGTCCTGGAAGTACCGCACGCGCACGCTCTGGCCCTATGTGGCGGTGGACCATGTGGAGGCTGTCGCGGCGACGGCCTCCGGAGGCGCGGCCGAGCTGGGCTCCACGCTCTCCCTGCGGGTCCGGGCCGCGCTGGGCGAACTGCGCCCGGACGATGTGGAGGTGCAGGCCGTCGCGGGCCGGGTCGGCTCCGACGACACACTCGTGGACGCGCGGACCTACCCGCTCAAGCCGGCCGAGGGGCCCGACGCGCAGGGGCGCTGGGTGTACGAGGGGCCGCTCGTCCTGGACCGTACCGGCCCGTACGGCTACACGGTCCGGGTGCTGCCGTCCCATCCGCTGCTCGCCACCAGCGCGGACCTGGGGCTGGTCGCGCTGCCCACGGAGGCTACGGGCGAGGGCGCGGGGGTCCTGCTGCGGTGACGGCGGCGGGCGGGAGACGGGGGTGCGGCGGCCCAGGTCATTGGTCCAGACCTTGACGTGTCCATGTGATGGTTCTACCTTCCTGACTCAATGACAGGTTCACAGCTCCACTCGACGTTCATATGAGTGAATCGAGTTGAGGGCCGACCCCTTGACCGGAAGGCACCCCCACATGCGCCCCGGATCCATCCCCAGACTGCCCCGATTCCTCGGGCTCTCCGCCGCTCTCGCCGGTGTCCTGGCCGCGGCCTTCATGGCTCCCGCCTCCGCCTCCGCGGAGAAGGCGCCGAAGCCGGCCCCGGCTGTCGCCGCCGCGCCCGCCGTCGCCGCCGCTCCGGCGAGCTTCACCCACCCCGGTGTGAACCTCAGCACCGCCCAGCTCGACTTCGTACGGGGCAAGGTGCAGGCCGGGGCGCAGCCCTGGAAGGCCGCGTACGACCAGATGCTGGCGAGCAAGTACGCCTCGCTCTCCCGTACGCCCAAGCCCCGCGCGGTCGTCGAGTGCGGCTCGTACTCCAACCCCAACAACGGCTGCACGGACGAGCGCGAGGACGCGATCGCCGCGTACACCACCGCGCTGGCCTGGTACATCAACCGCGACGACCGGTACGCGCAGAAGTCCATCCAGCTCATGGACGCGTGGTCCAACTCCATCCAGGACCACACCAACAGCAACGCCCCGCTCCAGACCGGATGGGCGGGCTCGTCCTGGCCCAAGGCCGCCGAGATCATCAAGCACGTCTACGGCAACTGGCCCAACTCCGGCCGTTTCTCCACCATGCTGCGCAATGTCTATCTGCCCGAGATCATCAACGGCTCCAACTCCAACGGCAACTGGGAGCTGACGATGATGGAGGCGGCGGTCAGCATCTCCGTCTTCCTCGACGACAAGGCGAGCTGGGACAAGGCGATCGGCAAGTACCTGGTCCGGGTGCCCGCGTACATCTATCTGGCGTCCGACGGCGATCTGCCCAAGACCGTTCCGAGCCAGAACCTGAACACCCGCGACAAGATCATCAGTTACTGGCAGGGCCAGGGCACCTTCATGACCGGCCTCACCCAGGAGACCTGCCGCGACTTCGTGCACACCGGCTACGGCATCTCGTCCGTCTCGCATGTCTACGAGACCGCGCGGATCCAGGGCCAGGACCTCTTCCCGCAGGTCGGCGAGCGGCTGCGGCAGGCGCTGGGCTTCCAGTCCAAGTACGAGGTGCAGGCCGAGCCCGTACCGTCGAACCTGTGCGGCGGCAGCGTGCAGCGCGGCCTCGGCCCGATCACCGAGGTCGGCTTCAACGCCCTCAACACCCGGCTGGGATACGCGATGACGAACACGCAGCGCCTCACCGAGCAGCAGCGGCCGTCGGGCACGAACAACCTGTTCGTGGCCTGGGAGACACTGACGAACGCGGGCAACCCGAACTAGCGGAGAAGCCTTATCAGTTGGTGGCCCCAGGGGCGCGCCGTCCAGTGAGCCGGGCCACTGGGCGGCGCGCCGCCGCGTCGGCGGCCCTTCAGCGGTGTTCGGCCAGGGTGCCGGGGTCCGTGTTGGCGCCGCAGAGGACGACGCAGACCTTTTCGCCGGGGGCCGGGCGGTAGCCGCCGCCCGGGGTGGTGAGGGCGGCCAGGGCGGTGGCGGCGCCGTGTTCCACCGGGATGCGGTGGGCGGTCCACAGGGCGTGGCGGGCGCGGGAGATCTCGGGGTCGGGGACCAGGACCGAGCGGACATCGGTCTGCTGGGCGGCGGCGAGGGCGAGCGGGGTGGCGCGCGAGGCGCCCAGCGAGTCCGAGGCGATCGAGTCGACCGGGACGTCGACGACCGTACCGGCCTCGATCGCGGCGTTCAGGGCCCGGCAGTTCTCCGGTTCCGCCGCCACGACCCGTACGCCATGATGCCCGGCCGCCGTGGCGACCCCCGCGAACAGGCCTCCGCCGCCGACCGCGACCACCACCGTGTCGAGGCCGGGGAGCTGCCGGTGGATCTCCTCCAGCAGGGTGCCCGCCCCGGCGGCGATCAGCGGGTGGTCGTACGCGTGCGAGGCCAGCGCTCCGCTCTCCGCGGCGAACTCCTCGCAGGCGGCGAGGGCTTCGGCGTACCGGGTGCCGACGAGCCGTACCTCCGCGCCGTACGACCGGAGCCTGGCGATCTTCACCGGCGGGGCGTTCTCGGGCAGGAACACCGTGGCGGGTACGGACTGGGCGCGGGCGGCCCAGGCGCAGGCGAGGCCCGCGTTGCCGCCCGAGGCGATGGTCACGCCGGTGCCGGGCAGGGTGCCGGCGGCGCGGTGGGCCCGGAGGAAGTTCTGCGCGCCCCGCGCCTTGAAACTCCCGGTGTGCTGGAGGAACTCCAGCGCCAGCCAGACCTCCGCGGACCCGTCGGCCGGACCGGTGGCGCCGGGATCGGCCGGCGCGAGGACCACCGGGCGCACGCGGCCCGCGATACGGTCCCCGGCCTGCTTGACATCGTCGTACGTGAGCCGGTTCGTGCCCGCTTCTCCCGGCCGGACCTGCTGGTTCATTTCCATGGACCGCATCACAGCAGAACCGCCCGGGGTGTCGGAACACCCCGGGCGGTTCCCGGTTCAGCCACGATCAGGCGGTCTCACCGCCCGGTCCGGAAGCTCAGAAGGTGAGCTTCCAGCTGTTGATACGGCCGACGTCCGCCGACGCGACATCCTGGACCTGAAGGCGCCAGGAGCCGTTGGCCACCTCGGACGAGGCGTTCACGTAGTACGACTCGACGACGTTGTCGGCCGAGTCGCTGCCGACCGCGTCCTTGAGGCGGTACGAGGTGCCGTCCGGGGCGAGCAGGTTGATGACGAGGTCACCGCGCCAGGTGTGCGTGATGTTCACGTCGACCTGGAGCGACGTCGGGGCGTTGCCCGTGACACCGGTGACGTTGATCGCGGAGGTCACCGCGGCGCCGGCGTCCGGGATGGCGACCTGAGTGGTGCTCTCGAACGACTGGCCCGTGCCGCCGCCACCGGGGCGGGGACCGACCGCGATGCCGGCCCAGGCGTTCTGGACGGCCGTGTACTCGGCGCTGGTGGCGCCGTACAGCTCAGCGGTGGCCGCGAGGGTGCCGGTGCGGGCAGCCGCGTAGTTGGTCGAGGAGGTGAACTTGGTGGAGAGCGCCCGGAACCAGATCTTCTCGGCCTTGGCGATGCCGATGCCGGTCACCGGCAGACCGTCCGAGGTCGGGGAGTTGTAGGAGACGCCGTTGACGACCTTGGCGCCGCTGCCCTCGGAGAGCAGGTAGAAGAAGTGGTTCGCCGGGCCCGAGGAGTAGTGGACGTCCACGCCGCCGATACCGGAGTACCAGTAGTCCTTGGACGCGCCGTCCTTGCTCGGCTTGTCCATGTAGCGCAGCGGGGTGCCGTTGCCGTTGATGTCGATCTTCTCGCCGACCAGGTAGTCACCCGGGTCCTGCGGGCTGTTGGCGTAGAACTCGACCGCCGCGGCGAAGATGTCGGAGGTGGCCTCGTTCAGACCGCCGGACTCACCGCTGTAGATCAGGCCGGCCGTGGCGGCCGTGACACCGTGCGACATCTCGTGCGCGGCGACGTCGATCGACGTCAGCGGCTTGAGGTCGCCCGCACCGTCGCCGTACGTCATGCAGAAGCAGCTGTCCTGCCAGAAGGCGTTGATGTACGCGTTGCCGTAGTGCACCCGGGAGGACGCGCCGACACCGTCACCGCGGATACCGCTGCGGCCGTGCACGTTCTTGAAGTAGTCCCAGGTCTCCGCCGCACCGTAGTGGGCGTCCGCGGCCGCGGTCTCCGTGTTGGAGGGAGAGCCGTTGCCCCAGACGTCGTCCGGGCCGGTGTAGAGCGCGCCGGTGTCCGCGTTGGACGTCTTGTGGTTGCCGCGGCCGGTGTCGGTCAGGCTGTACGTCGACCCCGAAAGCTGGGTGCCGAGCGTGACCTGGCCGCTGTACTGCGTGTTGCCCACACCGTTCTTGACGGCCTGCCACTCGTACAGCTTCTTGCCGGTGGCGGCGTCGGTCACGACGTGCAGCTCGTTCGGAGTGCCGTCGTGCTGGAGCCCGCCGACGACCGTCTCGTACGCGAGGACCGGCGCGCCCTGCGCCATCCAGACCACCTTGCGCGGCGCGCGGTCGGCCTCGGCCTGCTTCGAGCCCTCCGCGGCGGCGGCGCTCAGAGCCTGCTTCTCGGCGACGGCCGGGGCGACGTCCGCGGCGGTGGCGATGTTCTTGAGAGCGGCCGAGGAGTTCTTGGTGACGGACTCGGTCGCGCCCGCCTTCTCGGCCACGACGAGGTCGCCGCCGAGGACCGGGAGGCCCTGGTAGGTGCGCTCGTAGCGGGTGTGCGTGGTGCCGTCCACGTCCTGGACGACATCACGGACGACGAGCTTCTCCTGCGCGCCGAGGCCGAGGTCCTTGGCGGTGTCCGCCTTGGACGCGTCGGCCGCCTTGATCAGCGCGGTGCGCTGCGCGGGGGAGAGGGCGCGCTGCTGCGCACCGGGGTCGGCCTTGCCGGCCACCGGTGCGGCGGGTGCGCTTTCGGGCTGGGCGGTGGCGGTGCCGGCCTGCAGGCCTACGGACAGCAGGGCCGCTGCGGCTATCAGAGCGCCGGTCGCGGTGGCGCGGCGGCTGGGCGTGGATCTCACGCGAACTCCTTCTGCGAGGGGGGTACCGGGCCGCTCGTTGGGCAGCCCGGACAGAGCAAGCGGAGCAAGGTGGTGCGGAGAACGGGGGAAGAGTGACAGCCGTGACCGCTTACTGTCAGGAGCGCGTCAACAAGTTGGCCGGAAATCGTTCGCTGCCCGACAGACCCTGTTCGTTAAGCGGACGTTTCGTCGATCATCGTGGCGATGCCGCCGAGGGTTCGCACTGTGCCAACAGCGGTCCGCCGCAGCCCGATTCGAGGTCTGCGGCGGCGCTGTGCGCGAGATTGCCAATTGTGAACGCGATGTTGAGCGGGCCATGGCGGTCCGCTGACGGGATCACTTCGTAACGTGGCCGAATTTTTGCCGCCTGTTTGAGGGCTGATGCGCCGTCCCGCGTACGGGAACGAGCGGCGGCGGAGCGGCGCTCGCCGTCACCGGCTCGCGCGACCACCGGCCCGCGATCACCGCGCACACCATCAACTGGAGCTGATGGAACAGCATCAGCGGCAGGATCACCAGCCCCGCCGAGGACCCGAACAGCACCGCCGCCATCGGCAGCCCTGTCGCCAGGCTCTTGTTGGAGCCGCAGAAGACGATGGTGATCCGGTCCTCCCGGCCGAACCCCAGCTTCCGCGCGGCGAACGAGGTCGTCGCCAGGGCGACCGCCAGCAGGCTCGCCGCCAGCACCAGCAGGGCGAGCAGCCGGACCGGTGTCATCTGCCGCCAGATGCCCTCCTCCATGCCCTTGCTGAACGCCGTGTAGACCACGAGCAGGATGGAGAACCGGTCCAGCAGACCGATGCGCTTCTTGTGCCGCCCGATGAAGCCGCCGATCCACCGGCGCAGCAACTGCCCGGCGAGGAACGGCAGGAGCAGCTCGGTGACGATCGCGAGCAGACCGTGGAGCGAGAAGCTCACGCTCGAACCGATCAGCCAGGCCGCGAGCAGCGGGGTGGCGACCATCCCGGCCAGGCTTGAGTACGTTCCGGCGCAGATGGCCGCCGGCACATTGCCCCGCGCGGTGGAGGTAAGCGCGATCGACGACTGGACCGTCGAGGGGACGACGCAGAGGAAGAGCAGCCCCGCGTAGAGCTGCTCGCTGAGCAGGTACGGTACGAGGCTGCCGACGGCGAGACCGAGCACCGGGAAGAGCACGAAGGTGCTCGCCCCCACCACGAGATGCAGCTTCCACTGCCGCAGCCCGTCCAGCGCCTCCCGGGTGGAGAGCCGCGCCCCGTACAGGAAGAAGAGCAGGCCGATGGCGGCATCGGCGCCGCTGCCGACGACCGTTGCCGCCCGGCCCGTCGCGGGCAGCAGGGCCGCCAGGACCACCGTGCCGAGGAGGGCGACGACATAGAGGTCGACCGCCCTCCTCAAACGGCCTGGCCAGGACTTCAGCCAGGTCATGGACGCCACGTCACTCACCGCTTTCGCCTTGCCACGGGGGATGGCCGATCTCGCCGATCCAGTGGCCCGAGGAGGCGGGCCGCGGCTCGGACGCGGGTTCCTGCGCGGGGGCCGGGGCCGGTTTCGGCGGGGCCCCGGCGCCCGAGCCGTCCCCCGTGTGTACGTCGATGGCGCCGCCGCCCCCGTCGTGGTCGCTGCCCGCCGTCCCCCGGCTGAGGAGCAGCGTGTTGAGCGTCCGGTCGATCTCCAGCCACGAGTCCGCGAAGGAGTTGTCGATCACGATAAGGCCGACGCTCCGGTTGCCCTGGGGCGGCTCCGGCGAATCGTCCTCGTCGTCGTCCTGGGGGGCTGTCACGGGCGTGGGCGGAGTCGCGGCGGACGCCGCGCCGCCCAGCACACCCGCCGCCGCGGCCACGGCGACGCCCGCCGTGGCCGCCCCTCTCGCGAGGGGTCCTGCTTTCCGCTGCCGGTGCCGGCCGGAACCGGACCGGAAGAGTTTTACGGACATCGGACGACGCGCGCTCAGACCGAAAGCGGCTGAGGGATCCGGTGATGCCTGCTGATGTTCTTCTCCAGCAGTTCCGTGGAGCCCTTGACCCCGATGGATCCGGTCTCCGCGGTGTCCGGGAGCCGCCCGTCGGCCATTTTCAGATCGGCCAGCGCTCCGTCGATCGCGCCATGCGCGGCGAAAAGGCACGGAGTGCTGTAGATGGCGACATCGACGCCGAGTTCCGTGAGTTCCGAGAGGGAGAGCCGCGGCGATTTCCCGCCCGCGATCTGGTTGAAGAGAAGCGGTGTGTCGCCGACGACCGAGCGGATCTTACGAATCCACTCCACACTGCGCACCCCGTCGACGAGAACGACATCCGCGCCGGACTTCGCGAGCGCCTCGGCCCGGCGGATGATCTCCCCTTCCTCCGTGGCGTCCGTACGGGCCACCACGAGCAGATCCTCCCTGCTGCGCAGCACCAGATCGAGCTTCGCCAGATACTCCTCCAGCGGCAGGATCAGCTTGCCGTCCGCGTGCCCGCACCTGCGAGGACGCTTCTGGTCCTCCAGGATCACCCCGGACGCCCCGCCGCGCTCCAGCCGCTGCACCACATGGCAGGCCACCTCCGGATCCACATAGCCGTCGTCGATGTCCACGAGCAGATGGTGCTGCGGGAAGGCCAGCCGGAGCCGCTCCACGAAGGCCACCATGTCGGGCCAGGCGATGAAACCGATGTCGGGCAGCCCGTAATGCGAGGCGGCGAAACCGAAGCCGGAGACGAAGAATCCGTTGTAGTGCTGGGCCGCGATCGATGCCGAGTACATGTCATAGATACCGATGAGAGGCGTGGTGCGCTCCGACGCGACAGCTTCTCGCAGGGTATTGCCGTAGCTCATGGTTCTCCCTCAATTCAGAACCCGCCCGGTCACGGGTTCAGGCCCTGGTGTGACGGGCAAACATTTACAGAAAACCAAGACTCCGTAAAACGACACACCGGTACAGGCCCAGAAGAGGCAAAATCTAGCCAGTGGTTAATATATGGGTAATGCCTGCGAAACGTTTATGCCGTGCTGAATTCCCTTGTCAGGCAAGGCTTTCGCGCCAGGCGCGGTGCAGACCGGCGAAGCGGCCCGTGCCGGCGATGAGATCGGCGGGGGTGCCGTCCTCGACGACACGGCCGTGCTCCATCACCAGCACCCGGTCCGCGATCTCGACCGTCGACAGCCGGTGAGCGATCACCACCGCCGTACGCCCGTGCAGGACGGTGCCCATCGCGCGCTGCACCGCCCGCTCGCCCGGGATGTCCAGCGAGCTGGTCGCCTCGTCGAGGATCAGGACCGCCGGGTCGGCGAGCAACGCGCGGGCGAAGGCGACCAGCTGGCGCTGGCCGGCGGAGATCCGGCCGCCCCGCTTCCGTACGTCCGTGTCGTAGCCGTCCGGCAGGCCGCTGATGAACTCATGGGCGCCGATGGCCCGCGCGGCCTCCTCTATCTCCTCGCGGGTGGCCTCGGGGCGGCCGATGGCGATGTTCTCGGCGACCGTGCCGGAGAACAGGAACGCCTCCTGGGTCACCATCACCACCCCGCGCCGCAGTTCGGGGGTGTCCAGCTCGCGCAGATCGACACCGTCGAGCAGGACCCGGCCGTCCGTCGGGTCGTAGAACCGGGCCAGCAGCTTGGCGAGCGTGGACTTGCCGGCGCCCGTCGAGCCCACGACCGCGACCGTCTGTCCGGCCGGGATCGTCAGATCGAAGCGGGGCAGCACCTCGCCGCCCGTACGGTACGCGAAGCTCACCCCGTCGAAGACGACCTCGCGGCCCGGGAACCCGCCGGTCAGGGCGGGCAGCGGCCGGGGGCGTGCCGCCTCGGGCACCGAGGGCGTCTGGGCCAGCAGCCCCGCGATCTTCTCCAGCGAAGCGGCCGCGGACTGGTACGAGTTGAGGAACATGCCGAGCCGGTCGATCGGGTCGTACAGCCGTCGCAGATACAGCACGGCCGCGGCCAGCACACCGAGTGCCAGCGTGCCGCCCGCCACCCGGTAGGCGCCCCAGAGCACGATGCCCGCGACGGTGGTGTTGGCGACGAGGCGCGAGCCGATCACATAGCGGGCCATCTCCAGCAGGGCATCGCCGTTGCTGCGCTCATGGCGGTGGTTGAGCACCCGGAACTCCGCGTCGTTGGCCCGCTCGCGGCGGAACGCCTGCACCGGCCTGATGCCGTTCATCGTCTCCGCGAACTTCACGATGACGGCGGCTATCGCGGTGGAGCGCCGGCCGAAGACCTCGGCCGCGCGCCGCTGGTAGAGCCGTACGAGCAGATAGAGCGGTACGAACGAGAGCACGGCCAGCGCGCCGAGGCCCAGGTCCAGCCAGAGCAGCATCGCGCTGATGTAGACGAAGGCCAGCACCACGCCTATGAGTTCCTGGAGGCCCTCGCTGAGCAGCTCCCGCAGCGACTCCACATCGGTGGTCGACCGCGAGATCAGCCGCCCCGAGGTGTACCGCTCGTGGAAGTCCACGCTCAGCGCCTGGGCATGGCGGAATATACGGCCGCGCAGATCGAGCAGGACGTCCTGGTTGACACGGGCGGAGGCGCGGATGAAGGCGTACTGGAAGCCGCCGGAGCCGGCCGCGCAGAGCGCGTACCCGGCACCGATCGCGATCAGCGGACCGTGGTCGCCGGTCCGGAAGGCGGGTACGCCGCGGTCGATGGCGTACGCCACGAGGAGCGGGCCCGCCTGGGCGGCGGCCTGCTGGAGCAGCAGGAGCAGCGCGGCCACCGCGACCCTCGTACGCCGGGCGCGCAGCAGCGACCGCAGCAGAGCGCCGGTGGCGCCGGGCGGTGCGGGCAACGCGTCCCGGCCGAACGGGTCGTCGGCGGGAGCGAGGGGCGCCGGTTCCTGCTCGACAGTCGCGGGCGCCTTCTGGAGCGTGACTGTCTCCGTACCCGTACCCGTACCCGTGCCCGTGCCCGTGCCCGTATCCGTGGCCGGTCCGTCGTCGGGGGCCGGGCCCGTACCCATGGTGCTGGTCGATGTGGTCATCGGACGCTCTCCTCAACGACGTCGGCCCCGGCCTCGGTGCCCGTGACGGCCGCGGGCTCCGTGTCCCGCTCCGCCCCGGACATAAGCCACGCGTACTCCTCGCTGCCCCGCAGCAGTTCCTGATGGGTCCCCACGGCCGCGATCCGCCCGTGCGAGATCAGCGCCACCCGGTCGGCGAGCATCACCGTCGACGGGCGGTGGGCCACGACCAGCGCGGTGGTGTCCTTGAGCACCTGCCGCAGCGCCCCCTCCACCAGCGCCTCCGTATGGACGTCCAGCGCGGAGAGCGGATCGTCGAGCACCAGGAAGCGCGGCCGGCCGACCACCGCCCTGGCCAGCGCGAGCCGCTGCCGCTGGCCGCCCGAGAGGCTGAGCCCCTGCTCGCCCACCTCCGTACGCGCACCGTGGGGCAGATCGCCGACAAAGCCCGCCTGGGCCACCTCCAGCGCCCGCGACAGCGCCTCCTCACCGGCGTCCTCCGCGCCCATCAGCACGTTCTCCGCGACGCTCGCCGAGAACAGCGTGGGCTCCTCGAAGGCCACCGACACCAGCTCCCGCAGCCGCGGGCGCGGTATCAGCGCGATGTCCTCGCCGTCCAGCGTGATCCGCCCGGAGGTCACCTCGTGCAGCCGCGGTACGAGCGCGGTGAGCGTGGTCTTGCCGGACCCGGTGGCCCCGACCAGGGCCATGGTCTCGCCGGGTCTGATGTGCAGATCGATACGGTCCAGTACGGGCGGGGAGTCCGGCCCGGCGTCCGGATAGCGGAACGAGACCCCCTCGAAGCGCAGCCCGCCCCCGGCCTCCGGGAGACCGCCCTCAGGGAGACCGGCCTCCGAGGGACCGCCCTCCGGGAGACCGCCCTCAGGAAGACCGGCTTCTGCGGCCTGTCCGGGCGACGGCTCCGCCTCCTCCTGGACGTCCATCACCTCGAAGAACCGCTCGGTCGCCGTCGCCGACTCCTGGCTCATCGCCAGCAGGAACCCCATCGACTCCACCGGCCACCGCAGCGCCAGCGCCGTCGACAGGAACGCCACCAGCGTGCCCGCCGAGAGCGCGCCGTCCGCGACCTGGACCGTGCCCAGCACCAGCGCCGCGCCGATCGCCAGCTCCGGAATGGTCATGATCAGCGCCCAGATGCCCGCCAGCAGCCGCGCCTTGCCCAGCTCCGTGGTGCGCAGCCGCTGCGCCAGCGCCCGGAAGGCGACGGCCTGGCTGCGGTGGCGCCCGAAGCCCTTGATGATCCGGATGCCGAGCACGCCCTCCTCGACCACCGTCGTCAGATCGCCGACCTGGTCCTGTGCCTGCCGTGCCACCAGGGAGTACTTCGACTCGAACAGCGAGCAGAGGATGACCAGCGGCACCACCGGCGCCAGCAGTACCACCCCCAGCGACCAGTCCTGGAGCAGCAGAATCACAAAGCCCGCCAGGATCGTCGTCGTATTGACGAGCAGAAAGGTCAGCGGGAAGGCGAGGAACATCCGCAGCAGCATCAGGTCGGTCGTCGCCCGCGAGAGCAACTGGCCGGACGGCCACCGGTCGTGGAAGGCGACCGGGAGCCGCTGGAGATGGCGGTAGAGATCGGCGCGCATCGCCGCCTCCACCGACGACAGCGGCCGGGCCACCAGCCAGCGCCGGAAACCGAACAGCACCGCCTCCACGATCCCGAGCAGCAGCAGCGCCAGCGCGCCCAGCCATACGCCCCCCGGGTCCCCGTCGGTGACCGGCCCGTCCACCATCCACTTGAGGACGAGCGGGAACACCAGACTCAGGCACGACGCGACTATCGCGACAAAAGCCGCACTCAACAGCCGCGCGCGCACCGGTCGTACATAGGGCCACAGCCGCAGCAACGAGCGCACGGAGGACCGGTCCTTGGTGGTTGCATCTGTCTCGGACATCACGAGCGAGCCTACGGTTGACCACTGACATCGCTCATGTGTTTTTCCGCCAGTCGAGTGTGCGCTCCGTCTGTCGTATGTCCGCATCAACCGAATGGCTGATGGCCTTTCGAGCGTGATGGCCGATGCCCGGAGCCCGCCCCGGAGGCGACGCTCGGGGCATGGCGATTATCGAAGTGAGCGGACTGCGCAAGGAGTACGGGGGCCGGGCCGTCGTGGACGGGGTGTCCTTCGCCGTGGCCGAGGGGGAGATCTTCGGGATCCTCGGCCCCAACGGCGCGGGCAAGACGACAACCGTCGAATGTGTCGAGGGTCTCAGAACCCCCGACGCCGGTACGGTCCGGGTGGCCGGCCTCGATCCAGTCGCCGACCACGAGCAGGTGACGCGCGTCCTCGGCGCGCAGCTCCAGGAGAGTGAACTCCAGGCGAAGCTGACCGTACGGGAGGCGCTGGAGCTGTACGCGGCGTTCTATCCCAGGCCGGCCGACTGGCGACCGCTCGCCGAGCGCCTGGGGCTCACCCCCAAGCTGACCACACGGTTCGCGAAGCTCTCCGGCGGCCAGAAGCAGCGGCTGTTCATCGCGCTCGCCCTGATCGGTGCCCCGCGCGTGGTCGTACTCGACGAACTGACCACCGGTCTCGACCCGCGGGCCCGCCGGGACACCTGGAGCCTGATCGAGGAGATCCGGGACTCCGGGGTGACCGTGCTGCTCGTCACCCACTTCATGGAGGAGGCCCAGCGGCTCTGCGACCGGATCGCCGTGATCGACAAGGGCCGGGTCGCGGCACTCGACTCACCGGGCGGGCTGATCGCCCGGTCGACGGCCTCCACCGTCATCTCCTTCACGCCCTCGCGCCCGCTCGACGACCGCGAACTGGCCGCGCTGCCGGGGACCGCGTCCATCGAGACCCTCGGGGACCGGATCGTGATCAACGGTACGGACGAGACCGTCAACGCGGTGATCTCCCTGCTCGCGCGGCACCGGGTCACGGCCCGCCAGCTCCGGGTCACCGAGGCCTCGCTGGACGACGCGTTCCTCGATCTCACAGCGGAAGCCACAGCAGACGCCACAGCGGAAGTCACGGCAGGCGCCACGGCAGGCGCCACGGCCGGAGCCGTCCCCGGACCCACCGCCGGAGCGGCGCCCGACACCGGATCCGCCCCCGTCGTTTCGTACACCCCCGCCGACCGCCCCGAAGAGAGGCTCTGACATGTCCTCCGCGTCCACCGCCGTCCTCAGGACCGAGGCGCGCCTGATGGCCCGCGAACCCGGAATCCTCTTCTGGGTCGTGCTGTTCCCGTCTCTCCTCCTCACGATCCTCGGGCTGATCCCCACCTTCCGCGAGACCGACCCGGGGCTCGGCGGGCGCCGGGTCATCGACCTCTATGTGCCGGTCTCCGTACTGCTCGCGCTGATCATGGCCGGGATCCAGGCCATGCCGCCCGTGCTGACGGGCTATCGCGAGCGGGGCATTCTGCGCCGGATGTCCACCACTCCGGTACGGCCCGCCTCCCTGCTCACCGCCCAGCTCGTCCTGCACGGCCTGACCGCGCTCTCCTCGGCGGTGCTGGTGATCGTCGTGGGGCGGCTGGCCTTCGGCGTACGGCTGCCGGAGCAGCCCGCCGGCTACGTGGTCGCACTCGTCCTCACCGCGGCGGGCGCGCTGGCGCTGGGCGCCACGGTCTGCGCGCTGTCCCGTACGCAGAAGATCGCCGGGGCCATCGGCTCGGCCGTGTTCTTCCCCGCGATGTTCACGGCCGGCGTCTGGGTGCCCGTACAGGTGATGCCCGACACCCTGCGGACCGTCGTGGAGTTCACGCCCTTCGGCGCCGCCTCCGCGGCACTCGACCAGGCGATGCGCGGGGACTGGCCCGGCTGGGCGCACCTCGGGGTGACCGCGCTCTGGGCTGTTCTTCTCACCGGGGCCGCGGCACGCTGGTTCCGCTGGCAGTGAGGGCAGTCAGGGCAGTGAAACCAGCGAGGCGCGGGGGCCACAGGAGCGGGGGAGGGGGAGAGCGATGCGCGAAGTGACGGGCCGCGCCTGGACGAGCGGCCCGGGACCGTACGGCGCCTCCGGCCGGCCGGTCTCCATAGAGGAGCGCTGGGAGCAGTTCTACCGCTGGGGCCCCTATGTCCTGCTCGGCCTCTCCACCCTGATCGGCGGCGCCGTCGCCGCCGATCTCCCCATGAGCCGCACCGAGATGTATGTGGCGGCGGCGCTCGTCCCGATGGCCGTCGTCCTCCAGCTCTGGTGGGGCCGGATACGGCAGGGGCTGCCCGAGCACTCGCTGCCCGGCCAGGTCTACTACGGCCTGCGCACCGCCCTCGCGTTCACCCTCACCTGGCTCAACCCGCTCTTCGCGGTCTACGCGGTCCTCGGCTACTTCGACGCCGCCCCTCTCCTGCCCAGGCGCCTGGTCCGCCTCGGACTGCTGATCACCGCCGTGACCATGGCGGGCTCCAACGCGGGCGGACTGCCACCCGTCAGCCCCGTCCACTGGATCCTCTTCGCCGGGCTCTTCGGTCTGCACGCCTGCCTCACCCTCGTCTTCGCCCATCTCGGCACCCGCGAGGCCGAGGCGGCCAAGGAGAAGGCCGAGACCATCGCCGAACTGGAGCTGGCCAACGCCCGGCTGGAGCAGGCACTCGCCGAGAACGCGGGCCTCCACGCCCAGCTCCTCGTACAGGCCAGGGAGGCCGGGGTCGCCGACGAGCGCCGCCGGCTCGCCGCCGAGATCCACGACACCATCGCACAGGGCCTCGCCGGGATCATCGCCCAGCTCCAGGTCGTGCACGCCACCACCGATCCCGCGCTGGCCCGCGACCACCTGGAGCGTGCCGCCGCGCTCGCCCGGCACAGCCTCGGCGAGGCGCGCCGCTCCGTACAGAACCTCAGCCCGGCCGAGCTGGAGGACGACACGCTCCCCGAGGCGCTCGGCAAGACCGTCGCGGCCTGGGCGGAACGGTCCGGCGTCCGGGCGCGGTTCACCGTCACCGGTACGGAGGAGCCCCTGCACGACGAGGTCGCGGCGACCCTGCTCCGTATCGCGCAGGAGGCGCTCGCCAACACCGAGCGGCACGCGAAGGCCACCCGCGCGGGCGTGACCCTCTCGTACATGGGCGACGAGATCAGCCTCGACGTACGGGACGACGGGCGCGGCTTCGACCCGCTCTCCGTGCCACCGCGCTCCGGTACGGGCGGCTTCGGCCTGGACGGTATGCGCGCCCGCGCCGAGCGGATCGCCGGGACCGTCACCGTCGAGTCCGAGGAGGGACAGGGCACGGCCGTCTCGGCTCGCGTACCGTTGGTCCGCCATGGCTGAGCAGCGGACCATCACCCTGATCGTCGTCGACGACCACCCCGTCGTACGGGACGGCCTGCGAGGCATGTTCGAGTCCGCGCCCGGCTTCGAGGTCCTCGGCGAGGCGTCGAACGGCGTCGAGGGTGTCGCGCTCGCCGCCCGGCTCGACCCCGATGTGGTGCTGATGGACCTGCGGATGCCGGGCGGCGGCGGGGTCGACGCGATCGCCGAACTCACGCGCCGCGGCGCCCGTGCCAAGGTCCTCGTCCTCACCACCTACGACACGGACTCCGACACCCTTCCCGCGATCGAGGCGGGCGCCACCGGCTATCTGCTGAAGGACGCGCCCCGCGAGGAGTTGTTCACGGCGGTACGGGCCGCCGCCGACGGGCGTACGGTCCTCTCGCCGGCCGTCGCCTCCCGGCTGGTCTCGCGGGTACGGACCCCGGCCGCGGCGGGCCGGGAGCCGCTGTCGGCGCGCGAGCGCGAGGTGCTCGAACTGGTCGCACGGGGCACCCCGAACAAGGAGATCGCCGCCGAGCTGTTCATCAGCGAGGCGACCGTGAAGACACATCTCACGCACCTCTACGCCAAGTTGGGCGTCAAGGACCGGGCGGCGGCGGTCGCGGTGGGGTACGACCGGGGCATCCTCGGCTGACCGGGGCGCGTCATGCCCGTACGCCTCAGGTCCGCGGGTCCTCGTGCCCGTACCGGCTCAGGTCCGCACTCTGAACAGCAGGACGGAGCGCGCCGGGGCCGTCACCGTCGCGCCCGCCCGGTAGACCGTCCCCGGCGCCCGTGTCTGGTCCTCGCGCGCGGTGTCGACGAGCAGTTCGTACGTCCGTGCCCAGGGCGGTCCCGGCAGGGTGAAGCCGGCCGGTGCGCCCGCCGCGTGCAGGACCGTCAGAAAGCTGTCGTCCGTGATCTTCTCGCCGCGCTCGTTCCGCCCGGGGATGTCCCGCCCGGAGAGGAAGAGCCCGAGCGTCGAGGCCGGCGCGTACCAGTCCTCCTCGGTCATCTCCTTGCCGCGCCGGGTGAACCAGGCCAGGTCCCGCAGCCCGTCCGGCGCTTGGGGCAGACCGGAGAAGAAGGCACGGCGGCGCAGGACGGGATGGGCGCGGCGCAGGGCGAGCAGCCGGGTGGTCAGCTCGTACAGACCGCGTGCTCCGTACGGGTCGGCCGCCCGCTCATCCGCTTGTGCACCCGGCGGGTCCAGCAGTGACCAGTCGACCCAGCTCACCTCGCTGTCCTGGCAGTACGCGTTGTTGTTGCCGCCCTGCGTACGGCCCATCTCGTCGCCCGCGACGAGCATCGGCACCCCGGTCGACACCAGCAGCGTGGTCAGCAGATTGCGGAGCTGACGGCGGCGCAGGGCGTTGACCGCGGGGTCGTCGGTCCCGCCCTCGACCCCGCAGTTCCAGGACCGGTTGTCGTTCGTGCCGTCCCGGTTGCCCTCGCCGTTGGCCTCGTTGTGCTTCCGCTCGTACGACACCAGGTCGCGCAGGGTGAAACCGTCGTGCGCGGTCAGGTAGTTGACGGAGGCGTACGGCCGCCGGCCGCCCCACGCGTACAGGTCGCTCGACCCGGAGAGCCGGTAGCCGAGATCCCGTACATCGGGCAGGGCGCCGCGCCAGAAGTCCCGTACGGCGTCGCGGTACCGGTCGTTCCACTCCGTCCACAACGGAGGGAACGCCCCCACCTGATAGCCGCCGTTGCCGACGTCCCACGGCTCGGCAATCAGCTTCACCCGGCGCAGCACGGGGTCCTGGGCGATCACCGCGAGGAACGGCGACAGCATGTCGACGTCGTGCATCGAGCGCGCCAGGGCCGCCGCGAGGTCGAACCGGAATCCGTCGACGCCCATCTCCGTGACCCAGTAGCGCAGCGAGTCGGTGATCAGCCGCAGCACATGGGGCTGGACCACATGGAGGGTGTTGCCGCAGCCCGTGTAGTCGGTGTAGCGGCGGGCGTCGGAGGGGAGCCGGTAGTAGCCGCGGTTGTCGATCCCGCGCAGGGAGAGGGTGGGACCCAGCTCGCCGGCCTCGGCGGTGTGGTTGTAGACCACGTCGAGGATGACCTCGATCCCGGCCGCGTGCAGGGCCCGTACCATCCGCTTGAACTCGCCGACCTGTTCGCCGCGGGTGCCGTCCGAGGCGTAGGCGGCGTGCGGGGCGAAGTAGCCGATGGAGTTGTAGCCCCAGTAGTTGTGCAGCCCGCGCCGCAGCAGATGCTCCTCGTGTGCGAACTGGTGTACGGGCAGCAGCTCGACGGCCGTCACGCCCAGCCGCCGCAGATGCGCGATCGCGGCGGGGTGCGCGAGGCCTGCGTAGGTGCCGCGCAGCTCCTCGGGGACGCCGGGGTGGAGCTTGGTGAAGCCCCGCACATGGAGTTCGTAGATCACCGAATCGGCCCAGGGCGTCTTAGGCCGCCGGTCCTCCGCCCACTCGTCGTCGGGCGCGTCCTCGTGGACGACGACGCCCTTGGGGACGTACGGCGCGGAGTCGCGGTCGTCGCGCACGGTGTCGGCGACATTCCGCTGCGGCCAGTCACGCACATGGCCGTACACCTCGGGAGGCAGCCGGCGGTAGTCGTTCCCGCCGGAGGCGTCGACGGCGCGGGCGTACGGGTCGAGCAGCAGCTTCGACGGATTCCACCGGGCGCCGGTCCACGGATCCCACCGCCCGTGCACCCGGAACCCGTACCGCTGGCCGGGCCGCACCCCGGGCACGAACCCGTGCCAGATCTCATGCGTCAGCTCGCCGAGCGGCAGCCGCGTCTCGGTGCCGCTGTCGTCGAACAGGCAGACCTCGACGGCATCGGCCCCGCCCGCCCACAGCGCGAAGTTGGTCCCGGAAACCCCGTCGGGCCCGGTACGGAAGCGAGCACCGAGCGGAGTGGGCGCGCCGGGCCAGACGGGGGGCACGGGCTCCGCGGGGTCCCGGCGCCGCCCATTGACCCCGTACAACGGAGAAGCACCGGAGCGCCGGGCCTGGGCGGGCTGAGCGGCCTGGGCGGCCTGGCCCGACCGGTCGTCGCGGGCCGTCTGGCCGGCCTGGCGTCCCTCCGGGGCGGGCCGGCCCTTCTTGGCCGCTCGGTTCGGCCGGTCGTCCCGGGCAGGCCGGGTCTCCCGGTCCGGCCGGTCCGCTCGGTCCGGCGCGCCCGGCGTGCTCGTGCCCGGGGCGGGCCGGTCTTTCTCCGGCTTCGCGGCGGCCGCCTTCCGCGCGCGTTTCGTCGGCTGCTGCTCCGGCTTCCGGTCGGCTGCCTTTGCCACCTGTTCGGCCTCCCGCGGCTCACGGGCCCGCGGGGCGGGGCGCGCGGCGTCCCGGCCGTGGCTGTCCTCGCGTGGTCCTCGCAACTGTTGTGCCCGCCAGAGGGCCCGCACTCACGTTTCCCCCCGAGGGGGGTCGTCGTTGGGCGGATCGTGAGACATGTACTGAAACGGGCGAAGCGGGCAGGGGTCGGCGTGGCCGTCACCCTGGCATGGACGGGACTGCTGGCCGGGCTGGCCGCCGGTCTCGCGGGGTGCGCCGACCGGGGGAGGTCCGCCGACAGCAAGCCACGGACGCCGAGGGACACCATCCTGATCAGCCCCGCGAACGGCGAGAAGGGCGTCGGCGCGGCGGACCGGATCGAGGTACGGGTGCCCGACGGCCGGCTCGAACGGGTCAGGGTCGTCCGGATCGAGGACGCCCGCCCCACCGAGCTGCCGGGCCGTCTCTCCCCGGACGGACGCACCTGGACACCCGAAAGGGGCGCGCGGATCGAGTTCGCCGCCAAGTACAGCGTCGACGCGGTGGCCGTGGACCGCCGGGGCCGCCGCTCGGCCCGGCACAGTACGTTCACGACGGACGTCCCCACCCACCGCTTCACCGGCTACTTCTCGCCGGAGGACGGCGCCACCGTCGGCACCGGAATGATCGTCTCCTTCGACTTCAACCGGCGCATCCGCGACCGCGCCGCCGTCGAGCGCGCCATCGAGGTCACCTCGGAACCGCCGGTCGAGGTGGTGGGCCACTGGTTCGGCGGCCGGCGCCTCGACTTCAGGCCGGAGGCGTACTGGGCGCCCGGCACCGAGGTCACCATCTCCATCGCCCTGAGGGACGTCCAGGCGGCCCCCGGTGTGTTCGGCATCCAGCGCAAGACCGTGGGCTTCACGGTCGGCCGGTCCCAGGTCTCACGCGTCGACGCCAGGAAGCACACCATGGAGGTACGGCGGGACGGCGAGCTGCTCTCGACCCTGCCGATCACCGCGGGCGCGCCCGGCACCACGACGTACAACGGCAAGATGGTCGCGACCGAGCTGTACGACGTCACGCGCATGAACGGCGAGACGGTCGGGTTCGGCGGCGAGTACGACATCAAGGATGTGCCGCACGCGGTACGGCTGACCACGTCCGGGACGTTCCTGCACGGCAACTACTGGGCGCCGGACGAGACGTTCGGTACGGAGAACGTGAGCCACGGCTGTGTCGGGCTCCAGGACGTCAAGGGCGGCGCTGCCGACTCCCCGGCGGGCTGGTTCTTCTACCGGACGCTGATCGGCGATGTGGTGGAAGTGGTCAACTCCCCGGACCGCACGGTCGCTCCGGACAACGGGCTCGGCGGCTGGAATCTGACGTGGCGGCAGTGGAAGGCGGGCTCGGCCCTGCACTGACCCCGGCCCGTGCTCGTAGAACCCTTACTCGTACAGCCCGGATGACCTGCGCCGTCCCGGACTTGTTGGGACGGAACGGTGACATTCGTGTGCTCACCGTGTCGCGCGCGGTGTGATTATCTGTCGTGCGCGTGCACTTCAGCGCGCGGGGGTGCGGGCCGTGGCGGGGCCAGGCCGTGTCTGCCAGATCCCGTCTGGCTCGCGACGCCTGGCACGCACGCTCGCTGCGTTGTCGGAGTCGCCCGAGTACGTCCAGTACACGGGCGATCCTCCGCCTTGCGATCGCACGCACCAGACGCCGCGAGCCCCGCCCTGCGGGCGGACGACGCTATCTGTCAGACACGGCCTGGGCCGTGCGAGGGGAGACGACCAGAGTGAACGAGCTGCCGATACCGGGCAAGCGGCGGGGACATGGGGGAACGGGGCCGCTGGCCCTGATGCTGGGCGCGCTCCTCCTCGTGGTCACCGCGTGCGGCGGCGGGGGCGGGGCCTCCGGCAAGGACGGCGGGGACAAGAACGGCGGCAAGGACGCGGCGAAGGTGCGGAACGCCGCCTCCGTCGCGGTCGTGACCATCGCGCCGAAGGACAGCGCCAAGGGCGTCGCGACCACCGGCGCCCTCAAGGTCTCCGCGGCCAAGGGCAAACTGACCACCGTCACCGTCCAGGACGACAAGGGCAATCCGGTCGAGGGCAAGCTGTCCGCGGACGCCGCCACCTGGGAGCCGCTCCAGCATCTCGCCGGGGCCACCAAGTACAAGGTGCACGCGATCGCCAAGGACGCCGACGGCCGTGAGTCCGCCAAGGACACCACCTTCACCACCCTCGTCCCGAAGAACACCTTCATCGGCCACTACACGCCGGAGGACGGTTCGACGGTCGGCGTCGGGATGCCGGTCTCGATCAACTTCACCCGGGGCATCACCGCGCCCGAGGCCGTCGAGAACGCCATCACGGTGACGGCCGACCCGCCCGTACCGGTCGAGGGCCACTGGTTCGGCAACGACCGGCTGGACTTCCGGCCCGAGAAGTACTGGGCCGCGGGCACGAAGGTGACGGTCGAGCTCAACCTGGACGGCGTCGAGGGCCGCCCGGGCGTGTACGGCAAGCAGGCCAAGACCGTGTCGTTCACCATCGGCCGCAGCCAGGTCTCCACCGTCGACGCACGCGCCAAGACGATGAAGGTCGTACGGGACGGCAAGCAGATCAGGAAGATCCCGATCACCGCGGGCGCCCCGTCGACCACCACGTACAACGGGCAGATGGTCATCAGCGAGAAGTACGAGGTGACCCGGATGAACGGCGCGACGGTCGGCTTCGGCGGCGAGTACGACATCAAGGACGTGCCGCACGCGATGCGCCTGTCCACCTCGGGCACCTTCGTCCACGGCAACTACTGGGCGTCCCGGTCCACCTTCGGCTCGGCCAATGTGAGCCATGGCTGCGTCGGGCTGCGGGACATCCGGGGCGGCGGGAACAACGGCACCCCGTCGGCGTGGTTCTACAAGAACTCGCTCATCGGCGACGTGGTCGTCGTCAAGAACTCCAAGGACAAGCAGATCGCCCCGGACAACGGCCTGAACGGCTGGAACATGCCCTGGGACGAGTGGGTCAAGTAGCGGCGGCCCTCCACCGGGCTGATACGGCCACGGACCCGCGCACGGTGACAGTGCGCCGGGTCCGTTGTCGTTAGCGCCGGTTAACCTGCGTCCTATGGCATTCGTGAACCTGGAAGTTTCCGGCGGCGTCGGCACCATCCGGCTCGACCGCCCTCCGATGAACGCGCTCAACACCTCCATTCAGGACCGGCTGCGCGAGCTGGCCGAGGAGGCGGGCCGGCGCGAGGACGTCCGCGCGGTGATCCTTTACGGCGGCGAGAAGGTCTTCGCGGCCGGCGCCGACATCAAGGAGATGCGCGACATGGACCACGCGGCGATGGTCGTACGCTCCCGGGCGCTCCAGGAGTCGTTCACCGCGGTGGCCCGTATCCCCAAGCCCGTTGTCGCCGCGGTCACCGGATACGCCCTGGGCGGCGGCTGCGAGCTGGCCCTCTGCGCCGATTTCCGGATCGCCGCGGACAACGCGAAGCTGGGCCAGCCCGAGATCCTGCTGGGGCTGATCCCCGGCGCGGGCGGCACCCAGCGGCTGGCCCGCCTCGTCGGCCCCTCCCGGGCCAAGGACCTGATTTTCACGGGCCGTCAGGTGAAGGCCGAGGAGGCGCTGTCGATCGGTCTGGTCGACCGGGTGGTCCCGGCGGCGGAGGTGTACGAGCAGGCGCTGGCGTGGGCCGGGAAGCTCGCCCAGGGGCCCGCGCTCGCGCTGCGCGCCGCCAAGGAGTCGGTGGACGCCGGTCTGGAGACGGATCTGGAGACCGGCCTCGCCGTCGAACGGACCTGGTTCGCGGGCCTGTTCGCGACGGAGGACCGCGAGCGCGGCATGCGGTCCTTCGTGGAGGAAGGTCCCGGCAAGGCCAAGTTCCTCTGAGAGCGGCCCGCTTGGACACGGAGAGCCACCGCGTCAACCCGGCGCACCGGCCCGCTCGGCTTAGCGGGGCCTTAAGAGAACCTTAAGTGTCATCGCGTGATCACTCTTGGCGATCATTGGATCGCGAGGCGTCATCGCAGGTCAGCACCTCTGTGCAAGGCCAAGTTCTGTCAATGGCATATGCCCTTCGCGCCCCCTGGAATGATTCATTCCGGGGGGTCTATTCCCCCGGAACGGCCCCGGAACGGCCTCTGGGCGGCCATGATGGGGGGCATGGCGGGCCTGGAGGGTGTGGAACAACCGCGGCAGCGCGGTCATGCGGTCGCTGCGCGGGGGATACCGTCCGTCGATGACGAACAGGCGCTCAGGGCGCTGGAGTTGTTCGGCAATCCGACGGAGGCTGAAGTCCGGCTGCCCTCCCGCCCCGAGTCCGCCTCGGCCGCCCGCAGGATCACCCACAGTGTGGTGCTGCGCCAGTGGGCGCTCTCGCCGCAGACCGCGGAGTACGCGGTGCTGCTCGTCTCGGAACTCGTCGGCAACGCCGTACGGCACACCGGCGCGCGGGTCTTCGGGTTACGGATGCTGCGCCGCCGCGGCTGGATCAGGATCGAGGTACGGGACCCCTCGCGCGGGCTGCCCTGTCTGATGCCGGTGCACGAGATGGACACCAGCGGGCGCGGTCTCTTCCTGGTGGATCGGCTCTCCGACCGCTGGGGCGTGGACCTGCTGCCGCGCGGCAAGAACACCTGGTTCGAGATGCGGGTGGCGGACCGCCAGACCCACTGAGCCGCGCGGGCGGGCCTCAGCCGGCGAGCACTCCGGGCCGCCGGATCCCCTGAGCCGTCCGGCCTCCCCGAGCCGATCGGTCCCCTGCCCTCCGGTCCGCCCCCGCCGCCCTCCGCCGCGCCGTTCTCTGCGGGCGGAGGACGCTATGTGGCAGACACGACCTATCCGGGTCAATCGTCACCTTTCACCCCGGGCGCCCCTTAAATGGGGGAGTGATCCCGATCGACCGTCGCAGAGCACTGCGCGCAGCAGCCGGCGCGGCCGTCACGGGCGCCCTGGCCACCGGCTGTACGGACCGTACGGACAGCGTCTCCGGCGCGCCCGGCTCCGTACCGCCCGGCTCCCGGCCGCCGCCGTCCTCCGTACCGCCGCACGGGCGCGGTACCGGGCCGGCCGCCCGTACCGCGCCCGCGCCCCGGCGGTTTCCCGGGCAGCCCGCCGAGATCGCGCACGGCCCCCGGGACCGCGCCCGGGTCGCGCTCACCTTCCACGGGCAGGGCGACCCCGCCACCGCCACCGCCGTACTGGACGAGGCGGAGCGCGCCGGAGCCCGGATCACCGTTCTCGCCGTGGGCGGCTGGGCCGACGAACACCCGGCTCTCGTACGGCGCGTCCTCGACGGCGGCCACGACCTCGGCAACCACACGCTCCACCACACCGACATCTCAGCGATGGACGAGACCGAGGCGTACGCGGAGATCACCGGCTGCGCCGAGCGGCTGCGCCGGCTCACCGGCTCCATCGGCACCTGGTTCCGCCCCTCCCGTACCCAGCACGCCACCCCGCTCGTCCGGCGGCTGGCGCAGCGGGCGGGCTACCCGCACGTCCTCTCGTACGACGTCGACTCCCTCGACTTCACCTCGCCCGGCGCCCCGGCCGTCGTCCGTACCGTCACCGGGCAGATCCGCAACGGCTCCGTGGTGAGCCTGCACTTCGGCTACGCGGACACGGTCGCCGCACTGCCCGCCCTTCTCGACGCACTGGAACGCCGCGGCCTGCGCGCGGTGACGACCACGGAGCTGCTGACCTGATGCTTCCTCCTCCCCTCACCCGGACCACCGCCCTGCTCGGTGCCGCGGGCCTCGCCCTGCTCGCGAGCTGCGCGAGCCCCGACGACCGAAGGGGCGGGGCGAACGCCTCCAAGGCCACCGCCCGGCCAGCCGTGGCCCGGCCGAGCGCGCCCGCGGGACTGCCCGGCATGCCGCCGGTGCAGGACCCCAAGGACATCTATGCCGCGGACCGGCCCAACATGCTCTCGCCGGTCGTGAAACGCTTCCCCTCGCGGGTGTACGTCCCCAACACCAACTCCGACACCGTCTCGGTCATCGACCCGGCGACCTACGAGGTCATCGAGACCATCGAGGTCGGCAGACAGCCCCAGCACGTCGTCCCCTCCTGGGACCTGAAGACCCTCTGGGTCAACAACAACCGCGGCCACACCCTCACCCCGATCGACCCCGCCACCGGCAAGGTGGGCGAGTCCGTCGACGTACACGACCCGTACAACCTCTACTTCACGCCCAACGGCAAGTACGCGGTCGTCATGGCCTCGCTCGACCGCCAGCTCGTCTTCCGCGACCCGCACACCATGAAGGTCAAGAAGACCGAGCCGGTGACCTGCGCGGGCGTCAACCACGCGGACTTCTCGGCGGACGGCCGCTACTTCATCGTCTCCTGCGAGTTCTCCGGCGAGCTGCTGAAGGTCGACACCGAGAAGATGGCGGTGACGGCCCAGCAGAAACTGCCCTTCCAGGGCGCGATGCCGCAGGACGTGAAGATCTCGCCGGACGGCAAGACCTTCTACATCGCCGACATGATGGCGCACGGTGTGTGGGTGCTGGACGGCGAGAAGTTCACCACCCCGAAGCTGCTGCCCACCGGCAAGGGCGCCCATGGGCTGTATGTCAGCCGCGATTCCCGGGTGATGTACATCTCCAACCGGGGCGAGGGCTCCGTCTCGATCTTCGACTTCCCGAAGAACCAGCTGACCAAGAAGTGGCACCTGCCGGACGGCGGCAGCCCGGACATGGGCGGGGTCTCGGCGGACGGCAAGGTGCTGTGGTTGTCCGGGCGGTACGACTCGGAGGTGTACGCGATCGACACCGTCACCGGCAAGCAGCTCGCGCGGATCCCGGTCGACGGCGGGCCGCACGGGCTGGCGGTCTATCCGCAGCCGGGACGCTACTCGCTGGGGCACACGGGCGTCTTCCGCTGAGGGACGGGGCCAGGCCGGAGCGGGTACGGGCCCGTACGGGACTGGGCCGAGGGGCTCGTCGGGGCCCGGTCGGGGAGACCGGGCCCTTTGTCAACTCGCCTTCCGTTCGCCGCTGTTCGGGGCCGACACGCCCCCATTCGGGTGATGGTCCACGGCCCGTCGCCGTCCAGCGGAGAGGGTGCTCCCCATGATCACCTCTCGCTCGCGGCAGCGGGCCGCAGCCGTCGTCCTGTCCGCCGTCGCCCTTCTCGTTCCGGTCACCACCACCGAGGCCGCGCCCACCGCTTCCGGGCCCGCCGTCTCGGCGCCCGCCACCGGCGGTCCGACGCTCACCGGACCGACCCTCACCGGGGCCGCTCCGGCGGTGCCGGCCACCGCGGTCGCCGCCGAACGCTGCCCCGTCGTCAAGGACCCGCTGTTCGCCGCGGCGGACCGCAGGGTCGAGCTGAACCGGATCACCCCGGCACCGTCCTGGCGCACCAACTGCAAGCAGCTCTACCGTGCCGACAGCCGTCCGCCGGAGATCGTCTTCGAGCAGGGCTTCCACCCCAAGGCGACCCTGGACGGCCAGTACGACGTCGAGAAGTACGTGCTGGTCAACCAGCCCTCGCCGTATGTCTCCACCTCGTACGACCACGACCTGTACAAGCAGTGGTACAAGAGCGGCTTCAACTACTACATCGACGCCCCCGGCGGTATCGACGTCAACAGGACGATCGGCGCCACCCACAAATGGGCCGACCAGGAAGAGGTCGCCTTCCCCGGTGGGATCTCGCGTGAGCTGATCGTCGGTGTCTGCCCGGTCGACAAGCAGAAGAAGACCGAGATCATGACGGAGTGCGTGGACAATCCGCACTACAAGCCCTGGCGCGGGTGACTCCACGCGAGCCGATAATCTGACCGCGTCAGAACGGCACCACGAAGGGGCGGGACAGTGGCAGACATCGACGACGCGCGCAAGGCGTTCGAGCGGTTCGACGCGAACGGCGACGGACTGATCACGGCGGCCGAGTACAAGAGCGTGATGGCGCAGCTCGGGGACTTCCATGTCACCGAGACCGTCGCGCAGGCCGTCATCAACGCCCATGACGCCAACGGCGACGGGCTGCTCACCTTCGACGAGTTCCTGGCCTCCCGCAAGAACGGCTGACAGGCGCGAGAAGAAGGACCGCGGCGACCGGTCCCGGCGGCCGGCGGGCCCGCGCAGGCCCGCCGGTCCCTCGTGCGCGCCGGTCGCGTTGCCGTATCCCGCACCCGGAAGAGACGATCAGAAGGTGATATCTCCGGGTCCGTCCGCCGATGACACCACTGGCTCTCCGGGGCGCGGCACGGCCGTGACCGGGAGCCTGATCGCCCTGGGAACCCTGGCCGCCACGCTCGCCGTCCTCGGCGCGCTGCTCGGCGCGGACGCGGCCGGGCGCGGCACCGGTGAGCTGCGAATACCCGGCTCGGGCCGTACGACCGCGCTGCGGCTCGCCGTCTTCGCCGCCCTCGCGCTGCACCTCGGCGAACTGGCCGGCGGCCGGCTCGCCCGTACCGGACCGGCACCCCGTAGCCGCGCGGTGCCCGCCGCACTCGCCGGGGCCGCCGCCTCGGCGGCGCAGATCCTCGTCCTGGCCGCCGTCAGCGGGCTGGACATCACCACCGTGTACGGCACCACGGACGGCCGTCTGCTGCTCGTGATGGCCAACGGCTTTCTGCTGGCCGCGGGCTGTGCCGCCCTGGGCCACCCGGGCTGGGCCCTTCTCCCGCTGGCCGCGGTCATCGGCGCGGAGTCGCTACGGGCGCATCCCGAGCCGTACACCCCGGTGCTCGGCGTGGCGCTGACCGTCGTCCATCTCACCGCCGCCTCGCTGTGGACCGGCTCCCTGCTGTACGTCCTGCGCACACTGCGGCTGCGGCGCGGCGATCCGGCCGGGGCCAGGGCGGTGCTGGTGCGGTACGCCCGTCTCGCCGTCTGGCCCTTCGTCGCGCTGGCCGCCACCGGTACGGTCTCCACCCTGCGCAGGCTCCCCGCCGATGTGGTCCTGACCACGGCTTACGGCCGTGTCCTGATCGCCAAACTGGTTCTGGTCGCGGTGGTCAGCGCGCTGGCCCTGACCGCCCGGCGCCGGCTGCGCCACGGGCGGGATCCCACGGCTCCCGCCCGTGCGGAGCTGGTTCTGCTGGCGGTGGTCGTCCTGCTCTCGGCGATCCTCACGGTCGTACCGGACCCGCACTGGCTCAGCGTGCAGTGACCGGGGCGGTGGCCGGCGCGCCGTGCGCGCCGTGAAACGTGTCCCGACCGGTGTCCGTTTCGTGAGGCGCGGGGTCCGGGTCTGGGTAACCATGGGAGGACGCAGGCGCAGTCCCCTGCGAGAGCCTTGTCGGGAGGCCCCGATGGATGACTATCCGGAAAGTTATGAGCTGGTGTTCCAGGCGTCGGCCGTGGAGGACGACGTGGTGATCGTCCGGCGTACGGCCGCCACGGGAGCGGGCGGATTCCCCGTCTACGAGGACGAGACGGGCATCGTCCGGGCGGAGATCAGCGACCGGGGAGAGGTGCGCATGCTGGCGAGCGGCGGACACCAGGAGCTGGGCGCGCCCCTGCTCGTACGGTCACTGAGTTCCTGAGCCGCTTCGCTCCTGAACAGCCCGATTCGATCCGATTCGATTCGCCATCGGTCATGCCTGCCGTGCGCGACAGGCATGACCGACGCATGCCGGGTGGGCGAGCGGGTGTGTCAGGGCGCGCAGGTCTCCGTGAAGCTGGTGAGCGCGGTGCAGCGGTACGGCGCCGGGTTGATCACCGACGGCGGCCGGCGCAGCTTGGTGGCCTGCTCGTAGGCGTACGCGTAACCGACGAGGGCCGGCTCGCTCCATGCCGTACCGAGGAACGAGATGCTGAACGGGCGCCGGTTGGCGGCCTGGTAGCCGGCCGGGACGCTGACCGAGGGGTACCCGGCCTTCGCGCCGATGCCCGCGCTGCCGCTGTTGGCGAAGAGCAGGGCCGTCAGATCGTTGTCCTTCATGACCGCGTCGATACGGTCCTTGCTGTCGGCCAGGTCCTGGGCGCGGCTCGCCTTGTAGGCGGCGGTGTCGGCGCTGTCCGCGCCGAGGTCCTTGGCCTGCGAGTTGAGCGCGTTGACCTGTCCGAACTTCAACGCCTCGGTGGGGTGCGCGGTGTTGTACGCGATGATGTCGGCGAGGCTCTTCATCGGGGCGTTCCTGGGCAGCCTGGCCAGATACGCGTTGAGGTCGCGCTTGAACTCGTACGACAGGACCGTCGAGCTGTGGCCCGAGGTGTCCAGCGTGACATCGACGAGCGTCGCGCCCTGGTCCTTGAGAGCGGTTACGGCCGCGTCCCAGAGGGCACGGTTGTCGGTCCCGGCGGCCGGGACCTGGCTGGCGACGACCCCGATACGGGCCCCGCGCAGCGCGGTCGTGGACAGGTCGTCGGTGAAGTCGTGCCCGACGAGCGGGTTGGCGGCGGTGGCGGGGTCCTCGCGGTCCTTCCCGCTCAGGGCGGTGAGCGTGGCCGCCGCGTCGGCGACGGTACGGGTGAGCGGGCCCGCGGTGTCCTGGCTGGCGGCGATCGGCACGATGCCCGTACGGCTGGCCAGCCCCACGGTCGGCTTGATGCCCACCACGGAGTTGGAGTACGCGGGGCTGAGGATGGACCCGGAGGTCTCGGTGCCGACGGTCACGGCGCCGAGGCCGACCGACGCGGCGACACCCGAACCGGCACTGGAGCCGCTGGGGGACTGGCTCCCGTCGTACGCGTTGAGCACCTGGCCGCCGAGCGAGCTGTAGCCGCCGGGCATCCCGGAGGTGAGGTAGTTGGCGAACTCGGTGAGATTGGCCTTGCCGAGGATGACCGCGCCCGCCTTGCGGAACTGCGCGACGATCGGCGCGTCCTTGGCGGGGTACGAGCGGGCGAGCGCCACGGACCCGGCGGTGGTCGGCATGCCCGCGACATCGATGTTGTCCTTGACGACGACCGGTATACCGAGCAGCGGACTGTGCGGGCCCTTGCCGCGCCGCATCCGGTCGGCCGCGGCCGCCTCTTTCATGGCGTTCGGATTGACGGAACGTATCGCATTGAGGGACGGGCCCTGGGAGTTGAGGGCCCGGATGCGGTCCAGATAGGCCTCGGTGAGTTTCGTACTCGATATCTTCCCCGAGTCGAGGAGACCGTCGAGCTGGGCCACGGTCGCGCTCTCAAGGTCGATGGACAGCGGTTTTCCGGAGGAGTGACCGGTCGCGCCGGCTCTGGACGAGGTCACCGAGACCGTGGCGGCGACCATCAGCAAGGCAAGGGCGAGGGCTGCGGCATGGCGGCGGCTGAACCGTTCGCGGGCCGGGGAGTTGGTGTCGATCGTATGCTCCTGGCGAAGGGGAAACGGACCTTTGGCCAGAGCATCGAAACGGCACTCCTTGTCGGGCGCATATCCCCCTGATTTCGGCCAAGTTGCCATCCCCGCACGCGAACCGGGGCGTGTCCGGCCCGCGGCGTGCGGGCCCCATGGCCGGCCGACGCTGACGCTCGTCCAGATGCGGCAACGACTTTTCGAACTCGGCTGCCAGGACGGCCTCGGTCCATTTACCCTTCGTTCGTTTTATGAGGCGCGATTCCCCCGCTGCTGAGTCCTGCCGCACCCGCGTCCAGATAATTGGAGCGCCGCGAACACGACAGTGCGCATTGCGAAGAGGTGTCGGAGAAAAGGAAGGGGATGGACATCGTGCCTGTTTGCAGGTTAACTCTTCGCAAACGCGCGTAGCGTCGATTCGAAGTGCTGTTTGCGTCGTCCGCAACGATGCAGATGAGTGACGTGCGGTGCGCGCACAACTTCCCGGTCCGGGAACGCGTATGCGCGTCACGTGAGAATGGCTGGAACACTCGGTGGGGCTGCCGGCCTGTGTAAGGATCAATCCGGTTCGCGAGTTGTTCCACTTCGGGGAAGGCGTATTCGGTGACTCGTTTGCGGCATGGAAACAGGCTGTTGCACAAACTCTCCGCACAGTCGGCGTCGACACCGGCGGAAAGGGCGGCGAGGGAGCGCCGGAGGAATTCAAGGTTCCCTTGTCCGGCTCACTCCATGTCCTCGGCGCCGACGGCGCACGAGGTGCGATTATCCCGCGCACCGCTCTCCTGGCTCGAACCCATTGTGGGAACGGAGCGAGTGGCGAGCGTGGAGGCCGAGTTACGAGCGGCGAGCGATCGCCTCGACGGGCGCACCGTGTGGCACATCAGCGACAATCCGGCGCGGGGCGGCGTCGCCGAACTCCTGCGGGGCAACTTGCCCTACCTGTCGGGCGGGGGCATCTCCACACGATGGGCCACTCTCGACGCGCCCCCCGAATTCCGCCAGTTCACCAAGGCGTTGTACTACCACCTGTGCGGCGTGGCGCCGGCGTCACCCACGAAGAAGTCCATGCCGGCGACGGATCTCGAACACGGCCGCCGGTTGTACGAGCGTGTGTGCAAGGAGGCCGCGGCCAGGCTCGCCTCCGTGATGGACCGGCGCTCCGTCGTCGTCCTCCACGATCACCAGACGGCCGGTCTGATCCCTCATCTGCGTGAGGCCGGCTGCACCGTGCTGTGGCGGGCGCACATCGGTTCGGCGCTGCGGCAGGAACTGGCCGCGCCCGCCTGGGACTTCCTGAGCCGTTACCTCCCCTCCGCGCACCGGCACATCGCCTCGTACCTCGGAGTCCTGCCCGCCAACCTTTCGGAGGCCGACAGCCATATCGTCCCTCCGTCGATCAACCCGCTGTCCCCCAAGAATCTCTTCCTCCAGCCCGGCATCGACCCGTCGCGGCTGCTGGCCGCCGCCGGGCTGATCCAGAACGGGATCGAGGCGGTGCCCGGCGTGCACGCCTTCAACGACCTCCTTCTGCGGCACCCCGTGCGGATCGTCCGGAGCGGCGGCCCGGTGCCCGTGGACGCTCCATTGGTCACTCAGGTGAGCCGCTGGGACCGGGTCAAGGACATACCGGGGGTGATCAGGGGGTTCACCGAGCATGTCGACCCCGCCTTCGGCGCCCATCTGCTGCTGGTCGGCCCGAGCACCACGGGCGACCGGCAGGCGCAGCAGGTCTTCGAGGAATGCCGTGAGATCTGGTCGGCACTGGGGAAGGGACGGGAGCGGGTGCATCTCGTACAGGTACCGACGGACAACCCGTCCGAGCACGCGCTGACGATCAACGCCATCCAGCGCCGTTCGACCATAGTGATCCAGAAGAGCCTGGCCGAGGGCTTCGGTCTGACCGTGTCCGAGGCGGCCTGGAAGGGGCGGCCGGTCGTCGCCGCTCCGGTGGGCGGCATCCAGCAGCAGATCGAGCACGGCGCGACGGGGCTGCTCCTCTCGGGCCCCCGCGACCTCCAGGGGCTCGGAGAGGCGATCAACCGCCTGCTCGGGGACCGCGGTTACGCCGACGAACTGGGCAGGAACGGGCGTGAGCGGGTCCTGCGCCACTTCCTCATCGACAGCAACGTGCTGAGTTTCGCGCGGGTCCTGTCGGATGCCGCACCGGTCCACTGAGGCCGCTCGGACCAGCCGTTCAAGAGGCCGCTCGGACCTGTTCAAGCTGACCGAAGGAGAAGGAACAGCAGTGCGTATTCTGGCCATGGGCGCCCACCCCGACGACGTCGAACTCTTCTGTGCGGGAACTCTCGCCCACTACGTCCGGCAGGGTGCGCACGTCACCGTCGCCATATTCACCAACGGGGAACTCGGTTCCCGCACCCTCTCGCCCGAGGAGACCGCGGCGGTACGTGAGCGGGAGGCGCTCCGTGCCGTCGGCGTACTGGGCGCGGAACTGCTCTGGCTGGGCGCTCCGGACGGCTTCCTTTTCGACACCCCCGACACGCGCCGGGAGGCCGTGGACGTGGTGCGCCGCAGCCGACCGGATGTCATCTTCGCGCACCATCCCGGCGACTATCACCCCGACCACCGCGCGGTCAGCCAACTGGCGAGCGCCGCAAGGCTGCTGGCCCGGGAACCCTCGCTCCCGTCGCCGCATCCGGCCACCGACAGGGTGGCACCCCTGTTCTACATGGACACCCTGCTGGGGACGAACGGCGGAACCCCCGACGTGTGGGTGGACATCACGGAGACCATGGAGGCCAAAGAAGCCATGTTGTCGGAGCACCTCAGCCAGAACGACGCGCGCCGGCAGCGCAAAGGAGCCGACTTCGTGGACCTGACGAAACAGCAGGCGGAGTACCGGGGACAGCAAGTGGGCGTCCGGTACGCGGAGGCGTTCACCTGTGCTCCCTCCCACCCCGCGACCTCGGCACTCGATCTGACACCGGCGGGGGACGACGTACGACTCCCCCTGTGTGCCACTCCGCGATGAAGGCGCCGAGCACGGCCGGCATGCGGCAGGAGGGCGGGGGCGGGCGCGGGAACAGCGGCGCCGTCGCGCTCTACGTGGTTTTCTTCATCAACGGGCTCGTCCTGGCGAGCTGGGCGCCCCGCATCCCCCAGGTCAAGGAACAGCTTCAGTTGTCCGACGGGCAGCTCGGACTGGCCCTGCTCGGGGTGGCGCTGGGCTCCGTACCGGCCATGCCGGCGGCCGGCTCGCTGGTGAACCGCTTCGGCAGCCGGACCGTGGCACGGACCGCGGTCCTGCTGTACGCCGCGGCCATCGCCCTGCCAGGACTGGCCGGCTCGCTGACCGAACTCCTGGTGAGCCTGGCCGTGCTCGGCGCCGCGGTCGGTGCGCTGGATGTCGCCATGAACGCCCACGCGGTGGACGTCGAACGGAGCAGCGGCCGAGCCCGGCTGTCCTCCTTCCACGCCCTCTTCAGCGCGGGCGCGCTGGCCGGTGCGCTGGTCGGCACGCTTGCCGCGGCCGGGGGCGTGACACCGCGCGCCCAGTTCACCGCGTCGGCCGTGGTCGCGGTGCTCGCCGCCGGGGCGGCGGCGGCCGCCCTGCGGCCCGCGGCGCACCAGTCCCCCGGGCCAGTGCGTGCCCGCTCCGCCCCGGGCAGCTCCGCCACCGCTCCTGCCCCGGCCCCGGTCTCCCGCTTCACCCCCCGGCTGCTCCTGCTCAGCGGTCTGGGGCTGTGCGTGCTGCTCATCGAGGGGGTGGTGACCGACTGGGGCAGTGTGTATCTGGCGGACTCGCTGGACGCGGGACCCGGCCTGGCGGGCGCCGGTTATGCGGCCTTCGCCGTGGCCATGACGGCGGGACGCCTCGGCGGCGACTGGACGGCAGGCCGGTTCGGCCCCGTCCGGGTCGTCCGCGTCGGCGCCCTGCTGACCGCGGCCGGAGCCATGGTCGTGATCGTGACGGGGAACCCGGTGGTGGCGGTGGTGTTCTTCGCGCTGGTCGGCCTCGGTATCGCCGCGTCCTTCCCGCTGGTCGTCAGCGGCGCCAGCCGGCTCCACACCGGCTCACCCGGTACCGCCGTGGCCACGGTTTCGACGACCGGCTACTTCGCCTTCCTCGCCGGCCCGCCGCTCATCGGCTTCCTCGCCTCTCACAGCAGCGTGCGCGTCGCACTGCTGGCGCTGCCGGTGCTCGCCGTGGCGACGGCCCTGCTGGCCTCCCTGCTGGCTGTCAAGGAGCGTCCCGCACTGTCGACCCCGAAGCAGACCGAGCCCTCGGCCACCACCTGATCCCGGCAGAAGCGTTCCCCCGCCGCCCGCCCGGTTCGGCGACAGCGCTCCCTGACACCGCGGCGTCTCGCGCGTCACCATCACCGGCTGCCGTGTTTCCTCAGCACTCGATGATGTTCACCGCGAGGCCGCCGCGCGCCGTCTCCTTGTACTTGACGGACATGTCGGCGCCCGTCTCCTTCATGGTCTTGATGACCTTGTCCAGGGAGACCTTGTGGGTGCCGTCGCCGCGCAGGGCCATTTTGGCGGCGGTGACCGCCTTGACCGCGGCCATGCCGTTGCGTTCGATGCAGGGGATTTGGACCAGGCCGCCGACCGGGTCGCAGGTGAGGCCCAGGTTGTGTTCCATGCCGATCTCGGCGGCGTTCTCGACCTGCTCGGCGCTGCCGCCGAGGACTTCGGCGAGGGCGCCCGCGGCCATGGAACAGGCGGAGCCGACCTCGCCCTGGCAGCCGACCTCGGCGCCGGAGATGGAGGCGTTCTCCTTGAAGAGCATGCCGATGGCGCCGGCGGCCAGCAGGAAGCGGACCACGCTGTCGTCCTTCTCCTGTGCGGTGGCGCCGCCCGCCGCGAAGTTCATGTAGTAGTGCAGAACCGCCGGGATGATGCCCGCCGCGCCATTGGTGGGGGCGGTGACGACCCGCCCGCCCGCGGCGTTCTCCTCGTTCACGGCCATCGCGTAGAGGGTGATCCACTCCATGGCGTGCGCCTGCGGATCGCCTTCGGCGCGAAGCTGGCGCGCGGAGTGCGCGGCGCGGCGGCGGACCTTCAGACCCCCGGGCAGCAGCCCCTCGCGGGCCATCCCGCGTGAGACGCACGCCTGCATCACCCGCCAGATCTCCAGCAGCCCGGCCCGGATCTCGTCCTCGGTGCGCCACGCCTTCTCGTTCTCCAGCATCAGCGCGGAGATCGACAGACCGGTCTCACGGGAGAGCCGCAGCAGTTCGTCCCCGGTGCGGAACGGGTAGCGGAGAACGGTGTCGTCGAGCTTGATCCGGTCCTCGCCGACGGCGTCCTCGTCCACCACGAAGCCGCCGCCCACCGAGTAGTAGGTCTTCTCCAGCAGGAGGCCGCCGTCGGTGTCGTACGCGAAGAGGGTCATGCCGTTGGCGTGGTACGGCAAGGTCTTGCGGCGGTGCAGGACCAGGTCCGTACCGGCGTCGAAGGCGATCTCGTGCATACCGAGCACACTCAGCCTGCCGCTGCTGCGGATACGTTCCGCCTGTTCGTCCGCGTGCTCCACATCGACCGTGCGCGGTGAGTTGCCCTCCAGGCCGAGCAGAACGGCCTTGGGGGTGCCGTGGCCATGTCCGGTCGCGCCGAGCGAACCGTACAACTCGGCGCGGACCGTGACGGTGTGGGCCAGCAGGCCCTCGTTCTTGAGGCGGCGGGCGAACATCCTGGCCGCGCGCATCGGACCGACCGTATGGGAGCTGGACGGGCCGATACCGATCGAGAACAGGTCGAAGACCGAGATGGCCACGGTGGTGACTCCTTGCTGGCTGGTGGACGCCGCTGCCCGCCGGGGTGGGGCGGGCCCATACGGTCCGGGGCACCGCGCTCCACGGTTCAGTGTGCGCGGCGCCCCGTGAACCCCGGCCGTACGGGTGACGTCGGATCCGGGTACAGCGGTGTAGCGGTAAAGCGGTGTAGCGGTACGGCGACAAAGCGATGCGGCAGTCGTACGGGCCAGTGGGCCTTACGAGCGGTTACTTCAGGCCCGGGTACAGCGGGTGCTTCACTGCCAGCGCGGAGACCCGCCCCGCCAGCCCCTCCCGGTCGAACGACGGCTTCAGCGCCGCCGCGATGATCTCCGCGACCTCGGTGAAGTCCTCGGCGGTGAAGCCGCGGGTGGCGAGCGCCGGGGTGCCGATGCGCAGACCCGAGGTGACCATCGGGGGGCGCGGGTCGTTCGGGACGGCGTTGCGGTTGACCGTGATGCCGATCTCGTGCATCCGGTCCTCCGCCTGCTGCCCGTCCAGCTCCGAGTCCCGCAGATCGACCAGGACGAGATGGACGTCCGTACCGCCGGACAGTACGGACACGCCCGCCTCGGCCACATCCGCCTGCGCCAGCCGCTCGGCGAGGATCCGGGCGCCTTCCAGGGTGCGGCGCTGCCGCTCCTTGAACTCCTCCGTCGCCGCGACCTTGAAGGAGACCGCCTTGGCCGCGATGACATGCTCCAGCGGACCGCCCTGCTGACCGGGGAAGACCGCCGAGTTGATCTTCTTCGCCAGTTCCTTCGTACTGAGGATCACACCGCCGCGCGGGCCGCCCAGGGTCTTGTGGGTGGTCGTGGTCACGACATGGGCATGCGGCACCGGGTTGGGGTGCAGCCCCGCCGCGACCAGCCCGGCGAAGTGCGCCATGTCGACCATCAGATACGCGCCGACCTCGTCCGCGATCCGGCGGAAGGCCGCGAAGTCGAGCTGGCGGGGGTACGCGGACCAGCCGGCCACGATCAGCTTGGGACGGGACTCCTTGGCGAGCCGCTCGACCTCGGCCATGTCGATCCGGCCGGTCTCGTCGTCGACGTGGTAGGCGACGACGTTGTAGAGCTTGCCGGAGAAGTTGATCTTCATGCCATGGGTGAGATGCCCGCCGTGCGCGAGGTTCAGGCCCATGATCGTGTCGCCGGGGGAGAGCAGCGCGAACATCGCCGCCGCGTTCGCCTGGGCGCCCGAGTGCGGCTGTACGTTCGCGTGCTCGGCGCCGAACAGCGCCTTCACCCGGTCGATGGCGATCTGCTCGATCACATCGACATGCTCACAGCCGCCGTAGTAGCGGCGCCCGGGGTAGCCCTCGGCGTACTTGTTGGTCAGCACCGTGCCCTGTGCCTCCATGACCGCCACGGGAGCGAAGTTCTCCGAGGCGATCATTTCGAGGGTGGACTGCTGACGGTGGAGTTCGGCGTCGACGGCGGCGGCGACGTCCGGGTCGAGTTCATGGAGCGAGGAGTTCAGAAGCGACTTCGAAGACATCACAGTCCCTGGGGTCTCGGTGGCCGGAGCGCGTCAGTTGCCGGAAAAGTCTTGGTACTCGTCGGCGGTGAGCAGTTCGTCCGGCTCCTCGGCGACACGTACCTTGAACAGCCAGCCGCCTTCGTACGGAGCCGAGTTCACCAGCGAGGGGTCGTCCACCACGTCCTGGTTCGTCTCGACGACCTCGCCGGTCACCGGGGCGTACAGATCGCTGACCGACTTGGTCGACTCCAGTTCGCCGCAGGACTCGCCCGCGGTCACCGTGTCGCCGACCTCCGGAAGCTGGGCGAACACCACATCGCCGAGGGCGTTCGCGGCGAACTCGGTGATCCCGACCGTCGCCACACCGTCCTCGGGCGCCGACAGCCACTCGTGCTCCTTGGTGTAACGGAGCTGCTGGGGGTTGCTCATGACCTGAATTCTCCTGTACGCGGGGGAGTGGTGCGGAACGGCTGTCTTACGGAGCGAGACGGAGCGAGATGGGCGGAGCCGGAACCGAACGGCACCGGGACGGCATCCCTGTGGAACGAAGGCGGAACGGGGGTGGCGCTGATGATGTCCGTATCACTTCTGGCGCTTGTAGAAGGGAAGCGCCACGACCTCGTACGGCTCCTGCGAGCCGCGGATGTCGACCGTGACGCCCGGCGTGCCCGGCGCCGCGTGCGAGGCGTCGACGTACGCCATGGCGACGGGCCTGCCCAGGGTGGGGGAGGGCGCTCCCGAGGTGACCTCGCCGACGGGAGCCCCGTCGGCGACGACCCGGTAGCCGGCCCGGGGGACCCGGCGGCCCTCGGCGATCAGGCCGACCAGCTTGCGCGGCGGGGCGCCGGCGGCGCGCTCGGCCGCCGCCTCCAGGGCCTCGCGGCCGACGAAGGCGCCGCCGTTCGAGGTCTTGTCGAACTTCACGACCCGGCCGAGACCGGCGTCGAACGGGGTGAGGGCGGTGCTCAGCTCGTTCCCGTACAGCGGCATCCCGGCCTCCAGCCGGAGCGTGTCGCGGCAGGAGAGCCCGCAGGGCACCAGGCCCGCGCCCGCGCCCGCCTCGGTCAGCGCCCGCCACAGTCCCTCGGCGTACCGGGGCTCGACGAACAGCTCGAAACCGTCCTCGCCGGTGTAGCCCGTACGGGCGATCAGCGCCGGGACCCCGGCCACCGTGCCCGGCAGACCGGCGTAGTACTTGAGGCCGTCGAGATCGGCGTCGGTCAGCTTGCCGAGAATGCCGGGCGACTGCGGACCCTGGACGGCCAGCAGGGCGTAGGCGTTACGGTCGTCGCGGACCTCGGCGTCGAATCCGGCGGCGCGCCCGGTCAGCGCGTCGAGGACCGTCTGCGCGTTGGAGGCGTTGGCGACGACCATGTACGTGTCCTCGCCGAGGCGGTACACGATCAGGTCGTCCAGGATGCCGCCGTCCTCCTGGCAGATCATGGTGTAGCGGGCACGGCCCACGGCGACGGAGCCGATATTGCCGACCAGCGCGTAGTCGAGCAGCGCACCGGCCGCGGGGCCCGAGACGGTGATCTCGCCCATGTGGGAGAGGTCGAAGAGCCCGGCCCTGGTCCGTACCGCGGTGTGCTCGTCGCGCTCGCTGCCGTACCGCAGCGGCATGTCCCAGCCCGCGAAGTCGGTCATGGTCGCGCCGAGGGCGCGGTGCACCGCGTCGAGGGCGGTCTTACGGGGGGTGCTGCTCGGGGGGGCGTGGTTCATCGCAAGGGCTCCCAGGGCATGACGGCGAGGACGGTCCTCCCCATCTGTCATCGGAACCTGAGAGGTTCACCACGACCACCCGTACCAGGGGTCATGACTTGCACCTTGGGTGGAGCCGCAGGGCTGCGGCCCGCTTTTCAGATCTGCCTCATCCACGCGGTACGGGGCCTGAGAGATTCAAGGGAGGAACTTGCTCCTTCGGCGCCCGGCGCACTGAGTGACCGGGACTCTCCCGCGCGGATTCAAACGGCCGGTATGCAGTTGGCGGGCACATCATCGCACGCATCCGGGCGGACCGGGTCGCCCGGCCCGTATTACGCCGTTCGGCGTGAAAGGCTTGAGGCGCATTACCAATTCTTTACACTTTGTGGGCAAGGGCCATGGGCCAGGCCGACGGAGCTGACGCCGACTGATCGACAGGGGGGACGGCGATGATGTCGCAGGGGTCCGGAGCGTATGCGACGACCGCGGGAGTGCCGGCGCAGCAGGGGGTGTCCGACCGGGAAGCGGTCGCGCGGCCGGTCGCGGTGGTACGGGATCTGCGCGGGCGCGCCGGCCGGGTGCCCGGTGCCCTGGCCTTTTCCGCGGGCGATCTGGTGGTGGTCTCGGGACTGCCCGGCAGCGGCAAGTCGACCCTGATCCGGCGGGCCGCAGAGGCCGGCGGGATCGACTCCCAGGACGCCAGGGACCGCTGGGAGCGCAGGCTGCCGGCCCGGCTCCCCTACGCCGTCTACCGCCCGCTCGTCCGGATGGCGCATTACGCGGGGCTGCGGCGCGCGCTCGGCTCCGGCGAGAGCGTCGTCGTGCACGACTGCGGTACGCAGAGATGGGTACGCCGCTGGCTCGCCCGCGAGGCCCGCAGACGTGGCCGCCGGCTCCATCTCGTACTGCTGGACGTCCCGCCGGAGGTGGCCCGCGAGGGGCAGCGCGAGCGCGGCCGGGGCGTCTCCGGGTACGCGTTCGCCCGCCACCGCCGGGCCGTACGGCGTCTGCTGGCCGCCGCCGAGTCGGGCCGGCTGCCCCGGGGCTGTGCCACGGCGGTGCTCCTGGACCGGTCCGCGGCCGGCGCCCTGGACCGGATCGCCTTCCTGGAGAAGCCCGAGAGGTGAGCCGTGGACGGGCGGGGACGGGCCGCCGCCTGCGGCGTTAGGGTGCTGCCGCAGGTACGAGCACGGAGGAAGCGACAGTGAATACAGCATGGCCGGGCAATGAGCTGGAAGAGGTGCTCGCCGCCTCGCTCGGCAGCCAGGGAGCGGGCGGCCGGCTGGTGGAGGTGCTCGGGCGCAGCGAGGTGTGGGTGCCGCTGCCCAACGGCGGCGGTCCCGACAGCCCCGGCCTCGATCTGCCGACCCTGGAGATCGAGGGCGTTCCGTACGTTCCGGTCTTCAGCTCCCAGGGACAGTTCCTCCAGTGCGTCGGCGCCCATATGCCCTTCACGATCGCCCCCGCGCGCGAGTTCGCCCGGGGCCTGCCCCCGCAGCTCGGTATAGCGGTCAACCCCGGTGGGATGGTCGGGATGCCGCTGCCGCCGCCCGCGGTCGCCGAGCTGTGCCGGTCGGGGCGCTCCCCGCTGGACGGTCCGGCCACCGGCGGCCGGGTCAGGCTCTTCGAGCCGGACTGGCAGGAGGACCCGGTCGACTTCCTGGCCGCCGCTGGGAGCGAGTTCGAGACATCAGGGGTGGTGCTCTCGGCCCGCCGCGCGCTCGCCAGCGTCGAGGGGGACCCGCCGGCGCTCTTCATCGGCGTACAGCTCTCGTCCTGGGAGGCCGCTGACCGAAACGCGCCACTGGACGCGCTCGGGCGCGCGCTGGGGCGCGTGTCGGTGGGCTGGCCGGTCAACCTCATCCTGCTGGACGTGGCGCAGGACCCGGTCGGTGACTATCTGCTCGCGAAGGTACGGCCCTTCTACCAAAGGGCGTAGCCACGGGTACGCCGGGCCGCCACGGGTACGCCCGGTCCTCGCGGGTACGACAGCGAGGGAGAGCGGCTCGCCTTACAGGGCCCGGCACACCACACGCCGGTGTCAGAGCCGCCGCCTAAGCTGGTTTGATGACTCAGCCTCCACGACCGGGTGCCCGGAGTGGCCCTGTGGGACGGGGGGCCGGGGAGCTTCGGGGGGAGCTGGCCGAATGGTGGATCGAAGAGGGGCGGGACCCAGAGTGAGCGCGTCAGGCACCGCGGCGGCCGGGAAGGTCGAGCACATGCTGCGCCAGGTGACGCCAGGGCGCTACGACGCGTACGAGGCGCTGCTCCAGGCCCTCGCCGACGACAGCGTCTGGATGCTGCTCTGGCACGGCAGCGCGGGCTCGCCCGACGCGCAGTACGGGAACATGGAGATCGAGGGCCTGGGATACGCGCCCTGTGTCACCTCCGCACAGGAGCTGGCCGCCAGCGGCTGGACCCGTGCGCATGAAGTGGTCACCGGCCGCGACATCGCCCGCGCCCTCTACCCCGACCGCTGGGGGATCTGGCTGAATCCGCACGCCCCGGGCGGCGGTGTCGGGATCCCCTGGCTCGATCTGCGGCGGATCGCCACCGGCCTCGACCGGATGCCCGCGGGCCCGCTGCGCCTGTCGGAACCGGCCATCGAACTCCCGCAGTTCTACGCCCTGCTGACCCAGAACGCCCATCGCACCCCCGCGGTCCGCTCACTGCGCCGCGCCTGGGTGCAGCCGGCGCTCGGCGTCCCGTATCTGACCATCGGCCTCGACCTGTACGACACGAGCCCGGCGTCCGTGGATTCCGTACGGACGATGATGCGGCAGTCGATCACGGCGGTCCCGGACGGGCTGCCGGTGTCGACGGTCGCGATGTCCGACGAGTACGACCCGGTCACGATGTGGCTGCGCGCCAACTCCCGCCCGTTCTACGCCCGTGAGGCGCACGGCGCTGCCGCAGCGGCGCCCGCGACGGGCTACGGCTATCCGCCGCCGGCCTCCCGGGCGTACTGACGACTGATACGGATGCTCTGATTCCGCCGAGTATCGAGCGGGCTGGTCGGTATGCCCGGTCTGTTATGAGAGTGGCCGAGTTGGTCCGCTGAGGCGGCCGGGGTGTCCGGATAACGGAACCCCTCTACCCGCATCACGTTTGAGCAAACATTCCCCGGGAGGGCTGGCGGGTGATCACTGGCGCCATGAAGACTCCCGGCATGCAGGGCCCTTCGGGCCTGTGTGCGAGTGGTCCGCCCCGTCGTGCGAGTGGCCCGGCCTATCTGGCAGAGTCGGTGCGCCGCTCGCGCTGCTGATGGGAACGGCCGCTACAGCGGCAAGTGCGGGCCGGTTACCACCGGTTGAGAGGGGTTCTTGCCACGATGACGGCACCATTGCATGAGCCGACCACGGAAGCGGCCCCGAGTGCGACGGAAGAGGTCGCCGCCGCTCAGGGGAGTTCGGTTCAGGGCCGTTCGCTCGGTCGAATCGCCTGGGAGCGACTGAAGCGGGACAAACTGGCCCTCGCGGGAGGGATCGTCGTCCTCGCGCTGATCCTGATCGCGGTCCTGGCGCCACTGATCGCGGGGCTCGCCGGTCAGTCTCCCGAGGAGCACCATGAAGACTTGATCGATCCGCTGTTCTCCACGCCCATCGGCTCGTGGGGCGGGATCAGCTCCGAGCACTGGCTCGGGGTGGAGCCCGTCAACGGCCGGGACGTGTTCGCGCGGATCGTCTACGGAGCGCGTGTCTCGCTGCTCGTCGGGTTCCTGTCGGCCGTGGTCGCGGTCATCGTGGGAACCGTGATGGGCGTGCTGGCCGGATACTTCGGCGGCTGGCTGGACGCCCTCATCAGCCGGGTGATGGACATGCTGCTGTCCTTCCCGCAGCTTCTCTTCATCATCGCGCTCGTCTCCGTCATGCCGAACCAGATGCTCGGCCTGTCGGGCAGCGGCGTCCGCCTCCTGGTCATGATCCTGGTGATCGGCTTCTTCGGCTGGCCCTATGTCGGCCGTGTGGTGCGCGGACAGACGCTCTCGCTGCGCGAACGGGAGTACGTGGAGGCGGCCCGCAGCCTGGGGGCGGGGCAGGCGTACATCCTCTTCAAGGAACTGCTGCCCAATATCATCGCTCCGATCATCGTCTACATGACGATGATGATCCCCACGAACATCCTCACCGAGGCGGCGCTCAGCTTCCTGGGTGTGGGCGTCAAGCCACCCACCGCGTCGTGGGGCCAGATGCTCTCGTCCGCGGTGAGCTACTACGACTCGGACCCGATGTACATGCTGATCCCGGGTCTGGCCATCTTCATCACCGTGCTCTCCTTCAATCTCTTCGGCGACGGCGTGCGTGACGCGCTCGACCCCAAGGGCTCCCGCTGAACCGCGGTACACCAGGGCCCGCACTTCCAAGGGCCGTCAATCCATACGGAGGATCCGAGATCGTGACTACCCAACGCACCACAGGGCGGCGCAAGCAGGCCATGGCCGCTGCCGCCGTGGTCGCGGCACTGCTGACCACAGCGGCGTGCGGCGGCGGCGACAACGGAAGCAAGGACGACAGCGGCAAGGGCACCGCCGCGGGCTTCGACGCGGCCAACAACAAGGTCGCCAACGCCTCCACCAAGACCGGTGGCGAGCTGAAGTTCGCGGGCGTGCAGGACGCCGACTCGTGGGACACCACGCGTGGTTACTACGGCTTCGCGTGGAACTTCATGCGCTACTACAGCCGTCAGCTTGTCACCGGGAAGACCGAGCCGGGCAAGGCCGGCACGGAGCTGACCCCGGACCTCGCCACCGATCGCGCCAAGATCTCGGCCGACGGCAAGACCTACACGTACACCCTGCGTGACGGAGTCACCTGGGAGGACGGCAAGGCGATCACGTCCCAGGACGTCAAGTACGGCATCGAGCGCCAGTGGGCGCAGGACGTGCTGTCCGGCGGCCCGGTCTACCTCAAGGACATCCTGGACCCGGACGGCAAGTACAAGGGCCCGTACAAGGACACCTCCAAGGAGGGCCTGAAGGCGATCGAGACGCCCGACGCGAAGACCATCACCTTCCACCTGCCGGCCCCGAACAGTGACTTCGAGGAGATCCTCGCGCTCACCTCGTCCTCGCCGGTCCGCCAGGACAAGGACACCAAGTCCAAGTACGGTCTGCGTCCGTTCTCCTCCGGCCCGTACAAGTTCGAGTCGTACTCGCCGAACAAGTCCCTGAAGCTGGTCCGCAACGAGAACTGGAAGCAGTCCTCGGACCCGGTCCGCAAGGCGCTCCCGGACAAGATCAGCCTCACCCTGTTCAGCAACGCCGACGACATGGACCAGCGTCTGATCGCCGGCGACTACGACCTGGACATCAACCAGACCGGTCTCTCCCCGCAGGGTCGTACGAAGGCCCTCAAGGAGCACAAGGCCAACCTGGACAACCCGGTCTCCGGCTACATCCGGTACGCGGTCTTCCCGCAGACCGTGAAGCCGTTCGACAACATCCACTGCCGCAAGGCGGTCATCTACGGTGCCGACCACAAGTCGCTCCAGACGGCGCGCGGCGGCCCGCTCGCGGGCGGTGACATCGGCACCAACATGCTGCCCCCGTCGGTCCCGGGCTCCGAGCTGCAGAAGTACGACCCGTACGGCCTCGCCGCCAACGACGGCGCGCCGAACACCGCCAAGGCCAAGGAAGAGCTGAAGGCCTGCGGCCAGCCGAACGGCTTCAAGACCACCATCGCGGTCCGCAACAACAAGCCGGTCGAGGTGGCCACCGCGGAGTCGCTCCAGGCGTCGCTGAAGAAGATCGGCATCGAGGTCGAGATCGACCAGTACGACGGTTCGCAGACCTCCGGCATCATCGGCAACCCGACCGTGGTGAAGCAGAAGAACTACGGCATCATCATCATGGGCTGGGGCCCCGACTTCCCGTCGGTCCAGGGCTACGGCGCCCCGCTGTGGAGCAGCAAGTACATCCTCGACAGCGGCAACAACAACTTCGCCATGATCAACGACAAGGCGATCGACGCGAACTTCGACAAGTTCTCCGTCGAGCTGGACGCGGCGAAGAAGGAACAGATCGCCAGAGACATCAACCACCAGGTGATGGAGGGCGGGTACTACCTGCCCTTCGTCTTCGAGAAGTTCATCAACTGGCGCTCCGACCGGCTGACGAACGTCTACACGACCGACGCGTACAGCGGTCAGTACGACTTCACCAGCCTGGGCGTTGTGAAGTAACCACCACCGGTACACCCGCCGTACGGCACGAAAGGCAGGTGAAGGCCGGAGCGGTGTGACCGCGGGCCATCGGACGATCTCCGGTGGCCCGTGGCCCGCCGCAGGCCGAGAGCAGTGCTCGCATACCTCATCAGGCGGCTGCTGGCCGTCGCAGTGATGCTGGTGGTCATCATGCTGGTGGTCTTCTGCATCTTCTTCCTCATCCCCAAGTGGGCGGGCATCGACCCGGCCACGATGTACGTGGGCAAGCAGTCCGATGCCGCGGCCGTGGAGGCCGTCCGGGAGAAGCTGCAACTGGGCGACCCGATCTTTGTCCAGCTCCTGGAGTTCTTCAAGGGCATTTTCGTCGGGCGCACCTACTCCGCCGGCGGTGATGTCACCCACTGTGCCGCCCCGTGCTTCGGCTACTCCTTCCGGAGTGAGCAGGCCATCTGGCCCGTACTCACCGACCGGTTGCCGGTGACGCTGTCGCTCGCCCTGGGCGCGGCGGTGCTGTGGCTGCTGTTCGGTCTCGCCGCGGGTGTGCTCTCCGCGCTCAAGCGGGGGACCGGCTGGGACCGCGGGGCGATGCTCATCGCCCTGGGCGGGGTCTCGCTGCCGATCTACTTCACCGGTCTGCTCTCGCTGGCGATCTTCAGCTATGGACTGGGCTGGATCGACGGGCAGTACGTACCGCTGGAGGAGAGCTTCAGCGGCTGGCTCGGCGGACTGATCCTGCCCTGGGTCACCCTGGCCTTCCTCTACGCCGCGATGTACGCCCGTATCACCCGGGCCACCATGCTGGAGGTCATGGGCGAGGACTACATCCGGACCGCACGGGCCAAGGGCCTGGGCGAGCCCACCGTCATCGGCAGGCACGCCATGCGCTCCACGATGACACCGATCCTCACCCTGCTCGGCATGGACCTCGGCGCCCTCATCGGCGGCGCGATCCTCACCGAGACGACGTTCAGTCTTCCGGGCCTCGGCCAGGCGGTGCTCAAGGCGATCAGTGAACGTGATCTCCCGGTGATCCTCGGCGTCACTCTGATCACGTCCCTCGCGGTGATCGTCGCGAATCTCGTCGTGGACATCCTGTACGCCGTGATCGACCCCCGAGTGAGGCTCGCATGACCGACCTGAGCAAGACCGGTGCCGTGGGCGAGCCGGTCGACACGGGGACACGCCCCTCCGAGGCCTTCCTCGAAGTGCGCGATCTGCGCGTGCACTTCCCGACGGACGACGGTGTCGTCAAGTCGGTGGACGGGCTCAGCTTCCAGCTGGAGAAGGGCAAGACCCTCGGCATCGTCGGCGAGTCCGGCTCCGGGAAGTCCGTCACCTCGATGGGCATCATGGGGCTGCACACCACCGGGCAGTACGGGAAGCGCAAGGCCCAGGTCTCCGGTGAGATCTGGCTGAACGGTCAGGAACTCCTCGGTGCGTCCCCCGAGGCCGTGCGCAAGCTGCGCGGCCGGGAGATGGCGATGATCTTCCAGGATCCGCTGTCGGCGCTGCACCCGTACTACACGATCGGCAAGCAGATCGTCGAGGCCTACCGGGTCCACAACGACGTGGACCGGAAGACCGCGCGCCGCCGTGCCATCGAGATGCTCGACCGGGTGGGCATCCCGCAGCCCGAGAAGCGGGTGGACTCGTATGCGCACGAGTTCTCCGGCGGAATGCGCCAGCGCGCGATGATCGCGATGGCGCTGGTGAACAACCCGGAACTGCTGATCGCCGACGAGCCCACGACGGCTCTGGACGTGACGGTCCAGGCGCAGATCCTGGATCTGATCCGCGATCTCCAGAAGGAGTTCGGTTCCGCGGTCATCATCATCACCCACGACCTGGGTGTGGTGGCCGAACTGGCCGACGATCTGCTGGTGATGTACGGCGGACGCTGTATCGAGCGCGGCCCGGCGGAGAAGGTCTTCTACGAGCCCCGTCACCCCTACACCTGGGGTCTGCTCGGCTCGATGCCGCGGATCGACCGTGAGCAGACCGAGCGGCTGATCCCGGTCAAGGGCTCCCCGCCGTCCCTGATCAACCTCCCGTCCGGGTGCGCCTTCAACCCGCGCTGCCCGTACGCCGATGTGCCCAAGGACGGCATCACCCGCACCACCCGTCCGGAGCTGACGGAGTCGGAGCGCGGACACTGGGCCGCCTGCCACATGTCGGAGCAGGACCGGCAGCGCATCTGGACCGAAGAGATTGCGCCGAAGCTGTGAGCGAGGACCAAGACGTGACGATTCCCGCGCAGAGCGATGGCGCCCCGGGTGAAGGGACCGGTCTCCTCAACAAGGACGCCGCTCCCGGCGAGACCCTGCTCAAGGTCGCCGGGCTCCAGAAGCACTTTCCGATCCGGAAGGGGCTGCTGAAGCGGCAGGTCGGCTCGGTCAAGGCCGTCGACGGCCTCGACTTCGACGTACGCGCCGGTGAGACCCTGGGCGTGGTGGGCGAGTCCGGCTGCGGCAAGTCGACGATGGGCCGGCTGATCACCCGGCTGCTCGAACCGACCGGCGGACGGATCGAGTTCGAGGGCCGTGACATCACCCATCTCGGGGTACGCGGTATGCGCCCGATGCGGCGCGATGTCCAGATGATCTTCCAGGACCCCTACTCGTCGCTGAACCCGCGCCACACCATCGGCACGATCGTCAGCGCGCCGTTCAAGCTCCAGGGCGTCACGCCCGAGGGCGGGGTCAAGAAGAAGGTCCAGAACCTGCTGGAGCTGGTGGGCCTCAACCCCGAGCACTACAACCGCTATCCGCACGAGTTCTCCGGCGGCCAGCGCCAGCGCATCGGGATCGCCCGGGCGCTCGCGCTCAACCCGAAGCTGGTCGTGGCGGACGAGCCGGTCTCGGCGCTGGACGTGTCGATCCAGGCGCAGGTGGTGAACCTGCTGGACGACCTCCAGAAGGAGCTGGGCCTGACCTATGTGATCATCGCCCACGACCTCTCGGTCATCCGCCATGTCTCGGACCGGATCGCGGTGATGTATCTCGGCAAGATCGTCGAGCTGGCGGACCGTGCGTCGCTGTACGAGTCGCCCAAGCACCCGTACACCAAGGCGCTGCTGTCCGCGGTGCCGGTGCCGGACCCGAGCAGGCGCGGCGGGAAGAGCGACCGGATCCTGCTCAAGGGCGATGTGCCGTCGCCGATCAATCCGCCGAGCGGCTGCCGCTTCCACACCCGGTGCTGGAAGGCGACGGAGGTGTGCAGGACGACCGAGCCGCCGCTGATCCAGCTCGCGACGGGGCACCAGGCGGCCTGCCACCACCCGGAGAACGCTCCTGACCAGAGCGCGCAGACGGCCGCGGTGACGGGCGGCGCTCCGGAGACCGGGGCCGCGGAGTAGGTATCGCTGCTCAGGCAGGTGTCGCTGAGGCTGGCCGGGACCCCAAACCACAAAGCCCGGGGCCGAACTCTTCCCCACCCCCCCCCCCTCCCCCCCCCCCCCACCCCCCCCCCCCTTTCCCTTTCC